>JBDRPT010000076.1:0-93923 GCA_043826785.1 Chloroflexota bacterium
GCTGGGTGATTCCCAAAGAAAACTACGAGGATTCCGCACCATGTCGCACACCTGATGTACAATATATTCAACCAGCGTTTCCCCTCTCCTGACTGTGCGGATAACTCCGGAATCAGTGTGCGATTTCACCGGAATCCGCAGCCAAACAGGAAGTAAATTTATGGGCTGTTGTTTATGAAGCGCGTATTGCTAAATTGGAATCCATCTACACTTTTCGCAATTCTGGAGAGGTCAAAAAATTCTTAATTGACCACAAACGGATTTTTTCTGTTTTATGGGATGCGCGTCCAGTAGTTGAAGAATTCTTTGGCAACAACGTGTCTATTTCGCTTGAAGTAGTCAACGATCCGGAAGCGGCAAATGTCAAACAATTATTTGGTTACATCAATGTAGCGTCATTCCCCCCTGGCGAGGCTTTTGAACGTTTCAGCGCGTTTGATGAAGCATGGTTCCTGAAACAATTCGATTTGACAGGCGGGCTATTTAATTTCAATCTCGAATAATATGGCCTTCAACTGGGAAGATTATCTGACCTTTGCTAAAAATCTCCAAGCCGCGCCGAATGTGCCTGGACCTGAGGAAGCGGCTTTACGCTCTGCTGTAAGCCGATCTTATTATGCAGCATTCCGTGGGGCAATGGAGTTTGGGAAACAAAACGGCTTTACAGCCACGCGTAGTGGGGAAGATCATAATAAAATCCGAGAACACTTTCGCAACTTGAAGACCAATCATGATAAGAACCTGGATATTTCAACTCAATTAAATCGCCTGCATGATTTGCGACGCCAGGCAGATTATGAAAACACCTTGAAACAAGAACCAGAGAATATGGTTTACTTTGCCATCAGTATGGCAAAGAAGGTGTTTGAACGGATTGAAGAATTATCCAATCAAAGTTCTTGAAAATTCAGCAGTCCAATTTTTAGTAAGTAATCGCGCCCAAGTCCGCGCCGAGTTGGATGCAACCTGCGCCAGGGCACGGGCGATGAACATGCGCTGCTGCTGGCCACCGGAGAGTTGTCCGATCTGGCACTTTGCCATGTCGGCCATCCCCACCGTCTCCAGCGCAGCGTGGACGAAATCCCAGTCGCGCTTCTTTGGCCAGCCGAGCCAGCCCAGTTTGGCGATGTGCCCCATCATCACCACATCTGCCACCGAGGCCGGGAAACGCCAGTCCACTTGTGAACGCTGGGGCAGGTAGGCGATACAAACATGCCCGCCCGGCCCGGAGCCGTAGACGCGCACTTCCCCGTCGGTAGGCGTCAGCACTCCGGCCACTACTTTGAACAGGGTGCTCTTCCCCGCTCCGTTTGGCCCGACAACAGCCACGCGCTCCCCGGCGTGCAGGTGGAACGAAATATTTTCCAGCGCCCCGCGTCCCTCGTAGCGGACGCTTAAGCGCTGGATGTCGAGAATGGGCTGGTCGGGTTGGTGATGGGTGTGAGGGTACGCTATTTTAAAGCTTCCACAATCGCGCTGACATTATATCGCATGAACTCCAGATAACTCGGCACCGGCCCGGAGTCATCGGTCAGAGAAGCATGATAAATGATGACAATCTGGATACCGGTATCCGCGGCGACCTGCTCGGCCAGCGACTGGTTGGCCGTCTCACCCACGAACACAGCCCGGATCCCGAAACTGCGGATGTCATCCTCGAGGGCGGCCAACTCTTGAGCGGAAGGCGAGGCGTTGGTGCTGAACGAGCCGGTGATCGTCCCGACCTGGGTAAAGCCGTACTCGTCGGCGAAATAACTGAAGACCCCGTGGTCGGTCACCAGCAGGCGGCTTTCAGCCGGGACCTGCGCCACCTCAGAGCGGATCCAAGCATCCAGGTCCGCGAGAGCAGCGATGTAGGCTTCGGCATTGGCCTGGTAATCGGCGGCATGTTCCGGGTCCGCGGCGCTCAACGCGGCAGCGATGTTCTCCGTCCAGAGGATGACGTTGTTCGGGTCCATCCAGGTATGCGGGTCGCCACCTTCATGCTCGTGTTCTTCGTCGCCTTCGTGATGCTCTTCTTCAAAGGCCAGGAGTTCAATCCCGGCCGAAACCTCGACGAGTTTGTCCGTTGCCCCGGCGCTTCCCAGCAGCGGCTGGAGGAACTCTTCCAGCCCGGCGCCGTTGGCAAAGACGATGGCTGCGTCGACGATGGCAGCGGCATCCTGCGGGCACGGCTCGAAGGTATGCGGGTCCGTACCGAGCGGGAGCAGGGTGGTGACTTTGACGTAATCCCCGCCCACCTGTTCGACCACATCCGCGACGATCGAAGTCGTCGCCAGGACCTGGAGCCTGTCACCGGCATCTCCGGCATTCCCGCCGCCGCAGGCGGTCAGGAGCAGGGTGGCAAGCACGGCCAGCGCAATAAGGGTAAAGATTTTTTGTTTCATGGGTTCTCCTTTATGAAATTGATAATCATTTTCAAATTACGGGGCATTTTTTATCGGGGCAGGTCCCTGCCCCGATTTCTCACTTACAGTTTTGGGATAGCAACTTACCACAATCTGGGGAATTTGATGTGGAAGATCACCGAGCCGATCATCAAGAGCAGAATGGCAAAGGCGGTCAACAGCGGGAACGGGCGGATGCGCGGCGCCGGGCGTCCTTGCCCCTGGATGGCGCGGCGCTGTTTGCTATCCATCGCGAGGCCGGTTGCCGCAGTGACGGGGATGGCGGCACAGAACATACACATGGGATACCTCCTATATTTATTTGCACTCGGCGCACAAGCCATACAGTTGCAGCCAGTGCTCTTTGATCTCAAAACCGGTCTGGTCGGCAACTTTACTGAACAGCGCAGCCAGATCGTCGCCTTCGAACAGGACCGCCCGTCCGCAGCGCTCGCAGAGCAGGATGTGCTGGTGTCCCTGCCCGGCGCGCAGGAAAGCCTGACAGCCCTGCTCCTGGTGGACGCGCTGGATGAGACCGAGTTCCTCGAGCTTCTCCAGCGTGCGATAGACCGTCACCAGCCCGAGACGCGGGTCCTGTTTGCGAGCCGCGTCGTAGACCTTGACCGGGGTCATCGCCCGCGGGCTGGACTCCAGCACCTCGACGACCGCGCGCCGCGCGCTGGTCAACCGGCAGCCGGTGGATTGGAGTTGAGTGAGCCAGGAGTCAATGGGCATGGGTCTCTAGTAATTGAAAACGTTTTTCAATTATATGGGATTAGCCTGAAAAGTCAAGGAACTGTTCGCTTACGGCCTCGTCCCTTCAATCGGATACCCCAGGTTGCTCCATTCGGTCACCCCGCCGGTCATGCTGTTGACGTTGGTGAACCCGGCGGCGAGCAGAATGTCGCGTCCCTCCTGGCTGTGGTTCCCGGTGCGGCAGACGACGATCTGCCGGTCGCGGGGAAGTTCCTGCAGCCGGCCCGACAGTTCGCCGGGCTGGATGTCCTCAGCCACGCTGTCGGGGAACGCGCCTTGTGCTTGCGTCACAATCCCGATAATATTATGGACGATACACCCGATGGATAAATCCCCCGTTGGTGCCATTCCGGATCAAGACTGCTGGGCCATCCGGTGGACGACACGATACAACTCGCTCAACTCGAACGGCTTTGACAGGTAAACAACATTCTCTTGTTTAATGAAAGACTGGGTGGCCGGGTTGACAACATCCCCGGTGATGAACACGATTCGTCTGGCAAGCTCGGGTTTGCTGGTCTGGATCTGGCGGTAGAAATTAGGGCCGCTCATCTCGGGCATGCGCATGTCGCACAGGATCAGGTCGAACTCCTCTTCTTCCAGGCGCTTGAACCCATCCAAGGCACTGTTGAACGCCTCGACATAATAACCGCGGGTCCGCAGAGCCCGGGTGAGGATCTCGAGCACATAGCGTTCATCGTCGATGACCAGGATCCTGGCCGGCCGCAGGGGCTTGGTGGTCGGTTTCTCCGCCGGCATGGCTTGATCTACACCCACGGCGACAACAGGCAACTCGACGGTGAATGTTGCACCCTTGCCGGCTTCGCTTTCCACCCGGATAGTCCCGCCATGTTCGGAGACCACCCCGTGACAGATGGACAGGCCTAGTCCGGTTCCGCTGCCTTCCGGCTTGGTCGTATAGAAGGGGTCGAAGATCTTCAGCTGGATATCCTCGGGGATCCCCGGCCCATCATCGCCGATCGCGATGCGGATCACCGGCTGGTCTTCCTGCCCTTCGAGTGGGAAGATGGACCTGCCGACCTCGGTCTTGAAGGTCAGCTTGCCCCGATTGCTGACAGTGCTTATCGCCTGCCAGGCGTTTGTGACCAGGTTGAAGAACACCTGCTGCAACTGGTGCGGGTCGGCCATCGTGTAGGGCAGCTCGGGCGCAAGGTCCAATTCTGTGCTGATGTTGCGGACGCGCAATTCGTAGGCAACAAGGTCGATCACGCTGCTCAAGACTTCATTGACATTGACAGCAGTCCGCTCGGGAGGGCGTTGGCGGGCGAAATCGAGCAGGCCGCGCACGATCTTGGAGGCGCGCCCGGATTCAGCCACGATCTTATCCAGGTCCGCTTTGACCGACTCTTTCAGAGGCTGCCGCTGCAGCATCTGCGAGTAGAGCACGATCGAGGTCAACGGGTTGTTCAACTCATGGGCGACCCCGGAGATCAGCCGCCCGATCGCGGCCAGCTTCTCATTCTGGATGAGCACTGACTGGGTCTCCTGCAAGACCTGCAAGCGGGTTTGCGAGTCCTCATGGAGCGACTGGCGCTGGATGGCGTTGGCAGTCATGTCGGCGATGGCAGTCAGGACGCCCAATTCCTTTTCGGTGATCCGGGTGCTGCACCCAAACCAGAGCAGGCCGGTCACTTTTTCATTCGTCATCAAGGGGACGCAGGCCACCCACTCGACCTCCTCGGTCTCTCCCGGACCACCGGCCAGAGCGGCTGCATCCAGGTCGTTGGAGACGAACGGCTTGCCGGTCGCGACCACTTCACCGACGATCCCATCCTTCGCGGAGATGCGCTTCCCCGTCCAATCCGCCCAGGCACGGTGCCCTTGCTCGATGACGATTTCTTCGTCCTCAGGGTTGTAGACGCCGATCGCGGCGCCTTCACCGTTCAACAGGTCCACGACCTGGGTCACCGCTGTCTGGATGATCTGCCGCCAGGTGCGCGCCGTGCGCATCGCAGTCGAGACCACGAAGATCGCCTCCAGTTCTTCAGCATGCCGCTGGATCTCCTCCTCCGCCTTGGTCCGATCGCTGATATCGGTGGCCAGGCCGATCACCCCGCTGACCGTCCCATCCTCTGCCGTTAAAGGCGCGTAGCGGGTCTCGAAGGCCACTCCCCGGATTGTCGCCAGGCTGATATGCGCTTCCCCAGATAGGGCCCGGTCCAGGCCGGCAACGACCTCCGGGATGTCGGCTTCCATCTCCCGGGCGGACCGGCCGATGATCTCTCCGGGTTCCAGCCCGAGTAGTTCCAGCCCCTTGCCCTCCAGCAAGGTGAAGACTCCCCGGGAGTCGACCGTGAAGATGACCAGCGGCAGGTTGCTGACAATCGTCCGGTAGCGGATCTCGCTGCGTTGGAGCGCCTCGTCTGCTTTCCTGCGCTCATTCAACTGGTCCCTGGCCTGGGCGAGGGCATCGTTCAGGCTGCGCAGTGCGAGGGTGAAGGTGATCGTGGTCAGGAACAATGCCAGCGCCAGGAGCAGCAACTCTCCGTAAGGGGGCACCTGGATCAAGACCGGGAAAGAGGTGCCGCTCGCTTCTGCGACCACCATGCCCGCACCGGCCAGGCCGCTGACCACCGCCAGGAACAGCGCCGCCCGAACGCCCAGCAACAAGCCCATGATCACGGTACAGGCCAGGTAGAACATAACGATGATCGATGTCATCCCGCCGGCGAGGGAGGTGAACACGGTCGAACCGGCCCAGATCAGGAGAACGAACAAAGCGCTGGCCAGGCTGACCAGCCCGCGGAGCATGATCTGGCGGATGACCAGGAAGGCCATCAGGACCAGGAGGATGACGAGCAGACCGGCCAGCAGATCGACTGCCAGGAATGGCACGCTCACAGCAGTAAGCGCCAGCAAGCACAGGCAACCGAGCACGAGCACGTTCAGCGTGCGGGCGATGCGGGTCTTCTCATCATCTCCCGGAAAGACCGGCGGCGAGAAGGGTTGGCGCTTTGTTGTCGACATTAGCTCGGGTCCTATGGTCCAGGGTGGAGCCCTGCAGGCGGGCGATATCCTTTCAGCTCTCCTTTGGAAGCACTTGCTATACCGATTATATCCATCCCAACCCGCCGAAGCATTGAAATTTCATGATGTATTTTCCACCGCGGCAGGAGACCCAGCTCGCCAGGAATCAGCGCCGATCCAGGTCGATTAAATGACGCCCCCCGTCCAGGGGAAGACGGGGGGCAAGGAGGAAAGGAGAGAACCTTGAGGGTTGTATGTTCAGGCCACGCAGGCTGCTTTTGCAGTTGCCTGGCAGGTTGTACGCTAGCGGGTTAACTCGATCGCCGCAGGATGGGATTCATCATAGTTGTCGCCATCGTTGTATGTGATCCGGATCTCGCTCGAGCCCGAGAAAGTCACCGTATAGGCGACGATCTGGGAATTCAACGCAAAGGTGCCCGAAGACCCGTTGATGGTCACGTTGGCGCCGGGCGCCAGGATGGTGCCGGTGTAGCTGTTCGAGGAACTACCGTTGATCGTAAAACTGCTGTTGTTCGTGATCGGCGCATAGATGAGCATGTCGGCATAGGGACCGGTGGTCATTGCGCTCAAATTCAGGGTGCCATTCCCATTGGCGGAAACCGAACCGTTGGGGACGTAGAGCAGGATGCCAGCGCCCTGTAAATCATCGTTCAGGCTGACATTCCCGGTGATGCAATAGATCCCGGACTGCAGGGCGACGACCTTCTGCCCGCCGCCCAGGTTGGGCGGGAAATTGCCATTGACAATCCCTGGGGTGAGCATGCGGGTCTTTGTATCCGCATCGCCGGTCCAATCGACATTGCCGTAGCTGCCCGAGCAGGTCGGGGTGGGGACATCGATCACCGGAGGATAGGGGTAACGGGTCTGGTTGTAGTTGATCGTCGTGTTGATCGTCGCATTCTGGTTGTAGTACGCTGTCCCGACCACGTTCAGATAAGGGGTGGTCAACTCGACCGATCCGGAATTATTGCAGAAGTTCGAGTTGGTGAAGAGACCCGAGAGGTTGATGATCGTATCTGTGTTGCCCTGCAAGGAGACCGAACACCCGGTGGGCGCCAGCCCGACGACAGCATGGCCGTCGAACAGCGGGGCAACGTATGCCGGCCGCGCCCGGACGATCGATTCGACGCAGTTTTCCATCTGGTTGATGCCAATGATCTGGGCGAAATAGGGGTCGACGAATGAATTAATAATTACTTGGATGTACTGGTTGTCACCGGCATAGGGGCTGCTGACCCCGCCGCAGCCAGCGATTGGAGGGTTGTTGACCGTCACTGTGCTGCTGACGCCGTCATTGTTAAAACCGTTGTCGGCCGCGCGTCCGAGCCCGGCCTGGCTGATACTCTGTGAATTCAAATTTGCCAGTGCAGCGGCGTAGGCTGCCGTGTCAGCTGCGTTCTGCGCCTGGCGCCGGTCGAGGAAGACATTGCCTCCGTCCACCGTCAGAGCCACCATCGCCACTATGCCGATGAAGCCAAACACGATCATGATCATCGCCTGTCCACGTTCGGAATTTTGTTTCGCTTTCATCATCTGTCTCCTTACCCATCACCATTCACAAGTGGGCTTGATTTCCTGTCACCGGTTATGGGCATTGGGGCGAGAGGATCGTATTGGTGACGCTGGCTGTGAGCGGGATGAGCTGTGAACCGAGCACCGATCCCAGCAGCGGCATGACAATCTGGTAGTCATACTGGACCGTTACGGTGATTGCTCCGCCGGTGCAGGCCGACCCGGTGATGACCGGGTTTGCGATCGTGACCCGGGAGGTATCCGAGAGGTTCACCGGACTGGAGGAAGTGGAGCGGATTCTCAGGCGGATGCCGTTGGTATCGGCCGGGTTCATCGAGCCGTAAACGGCGCCTTCCTGGGCAGCATCGTGCAGGGCGACGTAGGAAAAGAATGCCAACCCGGTATCGACAGCCCCGGCCAGCAGCATCATGACCACGGTAAATGAGATTGCGATCTCCACGAGGCTCTGGCCTCTTTCCTGACGACCTTTCATCCTTTTAGTCATGACACACCTCCTAGAAAAGTGGTTCTCAAAATTAGTAGATATTGACGCTTGCCAAGATTGTCCGTGAGCTGCTTGAAGTGAAGGTAAATGATTGCAGGGGGACGATTGGGACGATCAGCGCAAATGGCGCAGAAACCTGGACGGAAATCCGGTCACCGTTGACAACTATGCTGGCCGGGCAGGCGGCAAATGTCGCCGTGCCGGGGCCCTTGTCGAACTGGATGGTGATATTGCTGTTCTCGATCACATTCAGGAAATCGGTCCGCTCAGCAGCATTCATGATACCGGCGCAATCCTGATACCCGGGGACGCCACCGACTTCGTGGATGCCCATCGCCGAACCGTAGCGGACGGCCTCGCGGGCAGCGGTCACGACGGTGCTGTAAATGAATACCGCCCGGCCTGCTTCCAGCATCCCGTAGAGCATGATCATCAGGATGGGAAGTGCAATCGCGAATTCAACCATGCCTTGGGCCTTGGTCTTTGATTTGGTTTGGGTGGATTTGCCTTTCATGACTGCCTCCGATCGAATAATGATGAAGAATGATTTTTTTGTTCACACTTAATATACCAACCTTCGGCCTGATTTCAGGTTGGCAAAGGTTGGCGAAGGTTTAACCAAAAACAGCATGGGTTCGGTTCATGCTGCCCATGCTGTTTAATCTCACGTCGCGCGGCTTATTCGCCGCTCCACATATAGCCCTTGTACCTGACAGTCTTGATGAACCGGGGATGCTCCGGGTCCGGTTCGACCTTCTGGCGCAGGTGATGGATATGCCATTTGACGATCTCGGAGGCCTCGGCATCCTCGGTGTCGTATTCGAGCGCCTCGTTGACCAACTGGCGGGCAGAGACCGGATCCGGGGCAAGCTGGACCAGGCAGGCAAGCAGGTTGAATTCGGTGGTAGTCAGATCGAGCAGGCGGCCTGCGAGCGTCGCCGAGCGATGGTGCATATCGATGACCAACTTACCGCTGGTATGGAACCTTCCCGGGTCCCGGGTGGTATCCAGCGTCTCTGCCTCGGACTCCAAACCCACCAGCGTCTGGCGCAGTCCCTCGATCTGTTTCAACACCCGTTCACGTTGTTGAGTCTGTTGGCGCTGCTTCAACCCCTCCTGGACACGTTCGCGGATGGTCTCCGGGGAAGCAGGCTTGAAGAGATAATCGAAAGCCCCCATCCGCAACGCCTCGACCGCGCTTTCGATCGTGCTATGGGCTGTCAGGATGATCACTGCGGTATCCGGGTCGCGTCTGCGTACTGCAGTCAAGACCTGCATGCCATCGATCGGCTTCATTTGCAGATCGAGCAGGATCAGGTCATAAACGTTCGCCTTGATCTTCTCGATTGCTTCGGCCCCGTTCTCAGCCTTGTCGAGCAGATAGCCGGCCCCGCTGAGGGTGCGCTCGAGGATAAAACGCACGTTCGGTTCATCGTCGACGATCAGGATTTTGGCTTGATCCATGCTTGCCTCAACCAGATTGTGTTTCCGTTGGTAGGAAGAGTTCGCCAACCAACCCCTGCTCTTCCATGCGCAGATGGACACTCCCGCCATGGGCGGAGATGATCTGCCGGACCGTTGAAATGCCCAGGCTCGCTTCCAGCTGCGCTCCTGCCATGGGACCTGTCCCCAGTGGCAACCGGGTTCTGGTCGTGAAGATGACGCGCACGTCTGCGCCGACCGGGATGGCGCGGATGTGGATCTCTCCACCGCCGTGCGAACCAACCAGTGCAGTCAGGTTAAGCAGCAGGCTCAGGAAGGCGTAATGTAGCTGGCCTACCTGCCCATTCACAGTGATCTGCTGCGGGGGAATCTCCGTCTCCACCTGGACCTCGAACCTGCTCAATTCATCCGCCGCGAAGGTCAGCGCCTCGCGCAGCAACTCCTCCAGGCTGAGGCTGCCGACTTGATCGATATCCGGCCGGTAGAACTGGCGCAGCCTCTCCACGAGACGGGTCACCCGGCGCATTTCATCCGTGCCGATCGACAGCAGCACCTGCATATCTTCCGAGAGGCCCTGCTCCTCGAGGGCCAGGGAGATTGACCCGTGGGCCCCCTGCATGATATTGTTGATCTCGTGGCAGAAACTGGACGTAAGCCGGCCGAGGGTGATCAGACGTTCGTTCAGACCAAGCTGGTCAAGCGAGGCTTGTGTCTGACCCACGCCCCCCAGCCTGAATTTGACCTCCTCCGGGAGCAGCGGATCGATAAGGTAATCGCTCGCCCCAGCGGCGAAGACCTGGGCGCGCAACTCAACAGCAGGGATGACCACAACCACAGGCACGCCTTTCCGGCAGATTTCCTCCAACCAGGCGAACACATCTGCATCGGTGCGGGCGTCGACCACGACCATCCCAACTCCCCCGCCCTGTGAACGCGCCTCCAGGGCTGCCAGCAGCGAGTTCCGGTCGGTTACAGGCTCAACCCCGGTCTCCGGCAGCACAGAACGGATCGTTTCCTCCAGGGAGGGGTCACCGCTCAAGAGCAGGATTGTCCTCATCGGACCAGGTGCTTCATTCATAGTTGTATTATATGCCAAAAAAAACATCATGACAAAACCGCAACCGCCCGATCAAATTTGATATACTCACCCTTAGATGCCCATCCCAATCGACCGCCTGGTCCGTTCCCGCCGCAAGACCATCGCCCTGATCGTCCAACGAGACGGTACACTGACTGTGCGCGCCCCGTTGCGCATGGCTGAGCGGCGCATCCATGCTTTCGTGGAAGGCCACGCCAAGTGGATCAAGGAGAAAAAAATCCAGGCAAAGGCGTCGGCCGTTCCAGCGCCGAGGGGGTATCAACCGGGCGAAACCTTCCCGTACCTGGGCGTGGCCTACCCGCTCGCCATCATCCCCGGCCAGCGCCAGGCATTGGCGCTCGTCGATGGGCGTTTCCAGTTGGCAAGCTCCGCCCTGCCCGAGGCGGAACAGGCCTTCACCCGCTGGTACCGGCGCAAGGCAAAAGAGGTGCTCAGCCAAAGAGCAGCTCAACTGGCAAGCGTCCACGGGTTGGAGTACCAGAAAGTGCGCATCTCCTCGGCCCGGACGCGCTGGGGTTCCTGTAGCCCGAAGGGAGTCTTGAGCTTCACCTGGCGGCTGGTGATGGCTCCACCCGAAGTGATCGATTACGTCATCACCCACGAGCTGGCTCACCTCAAAGTCAGGAACCATTCCAAATCCTACTGGGAGCAGGTAGGCTGGATGATGCCGGCATTTAAACAGTGGCGGGTCTGGCTGCGCAAGAACGGAGCCAGCCTGAATCTGTGACCTGAAGTTCATTCTGCCACGGGAGAGTGTCGCCCAAGGAGGTCCATTGCATATCCAACCTGTAACCACAAAGAGAGAGCTCGCCGAATTTATCGCTTTTCCCTACTGGTTTTACCGGGATGACCCGGTCTGGGTACCGCCCTTGCGAAGCGAGCAGCGCGGCCAGTTCGACCCCGGTCACAATCCCCTGCTCGACCATTGCGAGTGGCAGTTGTTCCTATTAATGAAGGGGAAGAGCACAATCGGCCGCATTGCCGCCTTCATCGACACCCTGGCCGTGGACTTCTGGGGGGCGCCCATCGGCCACTTTGGCTACTATGAATGCATCCCGGATGCGCAGGCTGCCAGGCTGTTGCTCGAGGCAGCGCGCGGCTGGTTGAAATCCCGCGGGATGACCGTCATGCGCGGCCCTTGGAGCTTCGTCTCGCAGGAGTGGGGTATGGTCGTCGAGGGTTTCGAACCGTCCCCGGTGATCATGGCACCCTACAATCCCCCTTACTACAATGACCAGTTGTCCGAGTTCGGCCTGGAGAAGGTCAAGGACCTGCTCTGCTGGTACGTCTCAGCAGCCGAAGGCGACCGCCTCCCGGAGCGGATCACGCGCCTGACCGACGCGGTGGCAAAACGCTACCAGGTCCGCACCCGCATGGTGGACATGAAACAATACGATCAGGAAGTGCAAACCATTGTCGAACTGTCCAACAGCAGCATCATCGACAACTGGGGTTATTCCCCGGTCACCGAAGCGGAAGTACAGGCCATGGCCCGCGACCTGCGCCCGGTCGTTCAACCGGAAGGCGTGCTCTTCGCCGAGGATGCCTCGGGCAGGCCGATCGGTTTCGCCATTGCCCTCCCGGATATCAATCACCTGCTCAAGGGGTTGAACGGGCGGCTCTTCCCGTTCGGGTTCATCAAGCTGTTGTGGGGTATCCCGCGCCTGCACCGCTATCGCATGTTCGCCATGGGTGTGATCCCCGAGTATCACGGCAAGGCGGTGGACAGCCTGCTCTACCGCGCCCTGAACGAATCGCTCTACGCCCCGGACGTTTGGCTGGAGATCAACTATGTCCTGGAGGACAACTGGCCGATGATCAACGCGATTAAAAAAATGGGTGCCAGGCCGCTGCGCAGGTACAGGGTGTACGAGATGAGCATCGGGTAGAACAAACGTCCCCGCGAGCTTGTTCATTGAACCGTTATCTTTATGCGGGAAGGGTTCCGTAAATATAGGCACAATGTCCGCTTAGAGCCAGATAAAATAACCTAGGAGAAGCGATGGAAAAACATACCACCCCTGCCTTGATCGAGAAAGACCGCAAACAACTGCACCCTGTCTACCATCCCAAGTCGCACGCCGACCCGCTGGTCATCGAGCGTGGCGAAGGCGTCTGGATCTACACCACCGACGGGCAGAAGATCCTGGATGCCATGGCCGGCCTGTGGAACGTGGACGTCGGTTACGGGCGCGAAGAACTGGCCCGGGTTGCCTACGAGCAGATGAAGACCCTGGCCTACACGTCCAATTTCTCCGGGATGACCAACCTGCCTGCCACCCTGTTGGCCGAGAAACTGGCCGGTTATGCCTATCCTGGCCTGAACACGACCTTCTTCACCTCGGGTGGGTCGGAATCCATCGACTCAGCCTTCAAGACTGTGCGCTACTACTGGAGGCGCAAGGGCAAAGTGGACAAGGTCCAGATCATCGCCCGGAAAGGCGCCTACCACGGTGTCACCCTGGCAGCCACCTTTGCCACCGGCATCGAACGTTATCACAGCATGTTTGGCCCGCCTGTGCCGGGGTTCATCCATATCCCGGCCCCCAACCCGTACCGCTACGACGGTGATCTCCAACCCGGCGAGACAGTCGGCCAGGCGGCAGCCCGCGCCCTGGAAGATGCCATCCTGCAGGCTGGCGCGGAGACCGTCGGCGCTTTCATCGCCGAACCGGTCATGGGCGTCGGTGGCGTCATCGTCCCCCCGGCGGAGTACTTCCCACTGGTGCGGGCCATCTGTGATAAATATGAAGTGCTCTTCATCGCCGACGAAGTCATCACCGGCTTCGGGCGTACTGGTGAGATGTTCGGCCTGCATCACTGGGGTGTAAGCCCGGATATGCTCACTTTCGCCAAAGCCATCACCAGCGGCTACCAGCCCTTGGGAGGGATGCAGATATCCGACCAGATCCGGGAGACGATCGAGTCTGCGCCGGAGAGCGATGCCTGGATGCACGGCTACACCTACTCTGGTCACGCCACCGCCTGCGCGGTCGGACTGAAGAACCTGGAGATCATCGAACGCGAAGACCTGGTCGGGCGCGCCAGGCAGGTCGGGGAACGACTGTTGGCCGGCTTGAAGAAACTGGAAGAGTTTCCTTTTGTCGGGGACGTGCGCGGCCTGGGCCTGATCTGCGGTGTCGAGATCGTGCTGGACAAGCAGACCCGCCAACCCGACCCGGCACTGGCAAACCGGATCTACAAAGCAGCCCTGGATCGCGGGCTGCGCTCGCGTCCGCTTGGGGCCACCCTGGCCTTTTCCCCCCCGTTGACGATCAGTGAAGAGGAAGTCGACGAGATCATCCAACGCCTCGGGGCGGCGATGGACACCATCCGGGCATAACCCGGCCGGCCTGCCACCAACCTCTGGAACCAATCCCGGGTCTCCAACGTCTTTTGGATAACCTGGAGGTTCAGCATGAGTGTGTCTCGGCGAGATTTCATGAAAATATTCGGTGCGTCGATTGCATCCCTGCTGCTGGCGCGCTGCAATTGGGATGGCATTGCCAATCCATTCGTTAGCTGCTACGCACCCGCAATTCCTCCCGGTCTCATCCCTTCCCGACTCGATTCCGCCCGGGCGCGCCTGCGCCTGCTATGGATGGGCTTCCCCGAGCTGGCCGAGAAAGCGCGCAGCGCGTATAGCGGTAGTGACGATATCTGGGACAACACCCGCGGCGAGCAGATGCTCACCGACCACCGCCTCGCCCTGGATGTGTTGGTCTCCTCCGGGGAAATTTCCGCCCCGGTGGCGGACCTGGTCCACGAGGCTTACGCCGCCGCCGTCTACCACACCTGGCGCTCGAACGTCCCGGTGACCTGCTATGTCACGATGATCATGGACTACACCCCGGTCAGCGCAGACATTCTGATCCAACAAGCCCTGGTGCTCAGCGAACTGGCAAGCCAGGGGACGATCGACTCCAATACCCTGGCCACTGCCCAGGCCGCCCTGGAGCACGACCTGGCCTTCTACGCCCTCAGTGAAGAGGATGTCCAGGCCTTGTATAACCAGCTCTACCGTGAGAGCCAGCCTTTCCCGGAGTTTGAGGATCTTAATTTGGAACTGACCCCCGAAGCCCAGGCTGCAGCTGAGTTCATCATCGGCCTGTTGACCAGAACAGTGGAGCGTGAACCATGAGCCTCTCCCGACGTGATTTCATCAAGCTGTTCGGCGCCTCCGTCGCCTCGCTGGTTGTGGCCCGCTGCAACTGGCAACCCCCGGCCACCCCCACCGTGACCTGTTACGATCCGGCCATCCCGCCAGACCTGCCCCCATCTCCACCGTCTTCCGCCCGGGAACGATTGCGCCTGCTCTGGTTGCGCTTCCCCGAACTGGCCCAGGCAATCAGCAAAGGTGGGGACCAGGAGGACACCTGGGATAACCTGCTCGGCCAGGAGATGATCGCCGATCACCGTCTTGCCCTGGACGATTTGGTCGCCGAGGGGCAGCTCAGCTCCCCGGTGGCGGACCTGGTCCACGAGGCTTACTCCGCCGCCATCGACCACACCTGGCGGTCGAATATCCCCATCACCTGCTACGAAGCCGTCATCGTCGATTACACCCCCGCCAGCGCAGCAGTGCTGATCCAGCAGACCCAGGTGCTGGGTGAGCTGGCAGACCAGGGGACGATCGACCCCGCGACCCTGGCCACGGTCCGCACGGCTCTCGAGCACGACCTGGCCTACTACGCGCTCAGCGACTCCGACGTCAACGCTCTCTACGATAAGCTCCTGGTGGAATACCAGCAATCCGGGGGGATGATGCCAACCTTCGAACAGCTCGAGCTGGAATTGACACCCGATGCCCGCGCCGCGGCCCAGTTCATCATCGGCCTGTTGACCAACCCATGACCTCTCGCCCTCAACTGCAATCGCTCATCTTCGAAGTCACCCAACGCTGCAACCACACCTGCCGCCATTGCTACAACGTCTGGCAGGGAGACGCGCCCGCCGATCAGACCCCTTACCCGCGTGGTGAACTCGATAGCGCCCGGACCATCGAATTGCTGGTCAAAGCGCTGGACGAGACAACCTGCAACCATGTGACCCTCACCGGCGGCGAACCGCTGTTGCGCCCAGACCTGCCTGCGCTGCTCGATTTTCTCAAAGGAAGGAACATCCACACCACGATCATCAGCAACGGCCGGCTGCTTGACGAGTCGTCCGTCGCCAGCCTGCTCGATCGTGGCGCCGGCCTGTTCGAGTTGCCCCTGCTCAGCCACCAGGCCGAGGTCCACGACCACCTCTCGGGCGCACCCGGGGCATGGGATGCCGTCTTGGCGGCGATGGCGAACATCCGTCTCCACCGTGGCCAGTTCGTCGCTGCTTTCGTCGCCACCCGGCACAATATCGAGCACCTGTATGAAACCATGAAACTGGCCTTTGGCTTTGGAGCCAGGGCGCTCATGTTCAACCGCTTCAACCCCGGCGGACGCGGTCGCGACCATCTCGAAGAACTGCTCCCCTCTGTCGGCCAGGTCCGCCAGGCGCTGGCGATCGCCGAATCGGCATCGACCGAGTTTGGCCTGCCGGTGGCTTGTTCGATCCCCATCCAGCCCTGCCTGATCGACACCGCCGCCTTCCCGCACCTGGGCTTCGGCACCTGCGCCGCCGGCACCAACCGGGCCTATTACACCCTCGACCCGCTCGGAAACCTGCGTCCGTGCAACCACTCCACCACGATCCTGGGCAACCTGTTCGAGGAATCCTTCGCCGAACTGATCGCCCCCGGACGGATGGCCGAGTTCACCAGCGCCATCCCCGCCATCTGCACGGACTGCGCCCACCGTAAGGACTGCCAGGGTGGCTGCAAGGCCTCCGCCCAGGTCTGTTATGGATCGCTGGAAGCCGAAGAACCGTTCCTGCGGATGAACCGGGCGGTTGAGCCGGTCGCATAAATTCCGCGCAACTCCTGTCCTGCTGCCATCGCCCGGATGGAACCATCCCGCCACATATTCTCGGGGTGGTTTTTATTTCGTGATAAGATATTCCTAGAGGTGCAACATGAAGAGACTGACCCGCCGCGACTTCTTAAAAATCCTGACCATTGGCTCGATCAGCCTGGCAGCGGAACAATTGTTGACGGCTTGCGGGATCCGTCCTGAAGCCGCCACTCCCCTTCTTTCCGATACATCCCAGCCCCCGCCGGTCACCGGCGACCCGGGCATCCCCACCAGCACCCCCTTCGGTCCGGAGGCCGAGACCCCGGTGCCGCCCACGGCCACCCCGACGCCCATCCCGGATGTTGTCGTCGTCCGCGGCGGGGAACCCGAGGAGATGGTCCGCCGGGCGCTGCAGGCCTTCGGTGGTATGGCGGCTTTCGTCCCCGGCGGGGCGAGAGTGATTGTCAAGCCGAACATCTGCGTTGCCTACCACAGCTACGAATATGCGGCCACCACCAATCCCTGGGTGGTCGCGGCGTTGGTTCGACTGTGCCTGGAGGCGGGTGCCGCCAGCGTCAAGGTGATGGACTTCCCCTTCGGCGGCACAGCCCAGAGCGCCTACACCCGGAGCGGCATTCGTGAACAGGTCGAAGCAGCCGGCGGGCAGATGGAGATCATGTCCAACCTGAAGTACGTCCGCACCGAGATCCCGATGGGGCAGTACCTGCGCCGCACGGACGCCTACCAGGATGCCCTGGAAGCGGACGTGCTGATCAACGTGCCGATCGCCAAACACCACGGATCGACGCGCCTGACCCTGGGAATGAAGAACTTGATGGGCCTGATCCAGGACCGCGGCGCGTTGCACCGCAACCTGGGTCTGTCCATCGCCGACCTGGCCAGCCTGTTCCGCCCCCGCCTGACTGTGGTCGACGCGGTGCGCATCCTGACGGACAACGGCCCATCCGGTGGGAATCTGAGCGACGTCCGCAAGCTGGACACGATCATCGTCAGCCCGGATATCGTCGCCGCGGACAGCTATGCGACCACCCTGTTCGGCCTGCAGCCGGAAGACATCGCCTACATCCCGGCAGCGACCGCGCTGGGTCTCGGGCGGAGCGATCTGCACAACCTGAACATCCAGGAAGTCAACCTGTAACATCCGGGTCCGGGGAGCCTATCTGTCCCGCAGTCCAACCAAGATGACAAAAGGTAAACAGCAAAACAAGCCCAAGAAGACCAGCGGCCACGCCTGGGTCCTGGCCCGCAGGATCACCCAGTACCTTTTTCTTGGGAGCTTCCTGCTCCTGTTCATCATGTCCCGCCGCGACGGTGGCTGGCCGGGAGAGTGGGTCAACATCCCGATGCGCCTCGACCCGCTCATCGGCCTGGCCCAACTCATGGCAAGCCGGACCTTCCTGGCCGGCTCAGCCCTGGCGCTGATCACGGTCCTGCTGACGCTCGTCTTCGGGCGCGCCTTGTGCGGCTGGATCTGCCCGCTGGGGACAACGCTAGATTTCTTCCCCTTCCATAGAATACGCGCTAAGAAGCCAGCGCCGCCAGAATCCTGGCGGGGCCTCAAGTACCTCCTGCTGGTCGCGACCCTGACAGCAGCCCTGCTCGGCAACCTGAGCCTGCTCAGCCTCGATCCGCTGACCATTTTCTTCCGCACGCTGACAACCGCCATCTGGCCGGCACTGGATCGGGGGGTGATCTTCGTGGAACGAGCTCTCTTCTCCATCCCGTTCCTTTCCGACCAGGTGGCATCCTTCGATGCATTCATCCGGCCGGCAGTCCTCCCGGTCAGCCCGGCAACTTTCCAGCATGCCCTGCTCTTCGGCGCGATATTCCTTGGCATCGTCGCCCTGAACGCGGTTGCCGAACGCTTCTGGTGCCGCTACCTCTGCCCGCTGGGAGGCTTGCTTGGGTTGGTCAGCAAGATCGCCCTCTTCAAGCGCAAGGTCGGCCAGGACTGCCCGGGCTGCCCGGTTTGCTCGAGCGACTGCCCGACCGGCACGATCGATCCGGAAAAAGGCTATGCCAGCGATCCTGGCGAATGCACCATGTGCCTGGACTGCCTGGAGAGCTGCCCGCGCGGCCGGATCGCCTTCGTCCCCGGCCAGCCGGGGATCCTTTGGAACGACTATGATCCCGGACGACGCGAAACCCTGCTGACCATCGCCGCAACCAGTACAGCCGCCATGCTGGTCGCCTCCGGCATGCTCGCCAGGCGTGAACCCTCCCACCTGATCCGCCCGCCGGGCGCCCGCGAAGCCAACCCGGACGTGCTCGGGCTGACAAAATGCATCCGCTGTTCCGAATGCATGCGCGCCTGCCCGACCAATGCCATCCAGCCGGGCGTCTTCGAGGCCGGAGTGCAGGGGTTCGGCGCCCCGCTGGTCATCCCCCGCCTGGGCTACTGTGATTTCTCCTGCAATGCCTGCGGACAGGTCTGCCCTTCCCAGGCCATCCCCGCGCTCAGCCTGGAGGAGAAACAGCTCCAGGTCATCGGCAGAGCCTATATAGATGAAAACCGCTGCATCGCCTGGTCTGACCATGTCGACTGTATCGTCTGTGAAGAGATGTGCCCTCTGCCGGAGAAAGCGATCCAACTCGAAGAACAGGAAGTCTGGGGGCGGGATAACAGCCACATCGTCGTCAAACTGCCCCACGTCCTGCGCGAGACCTGCATCGGCTGCGGCATCTGCGAGTACAAGTGCCCGGTCAACGGTGAATCCGCCATCCGTGTTTATGTCCCGGAGACAGGCGTCCCCTTTTAAAGCCAAAACCCTCCCAACTTCCGGGAGGGTTGTCCGATCTATTTTACCGAGACCAGCTCGACATCGAACACCAGGGTCGCATTCGCGGGGATGACACCGCCAGCACCGCGTTCGCCGTATGCCAGTTCAGGGGGGATGATGAGCTGTGCCTTGCCACCCACTTTCATCAGGGCGATGCCCTCGTCCCAGCCCTTGATCACCCGCCCGGCGCCGAGTTCGAACTCGATCGGTTCGCCGCGGCCAATGGACGAATCGAACACTTTTCCGTCCGGGAACTTGCCGGTGTAATGCACCCGGACCACTTTTCCCGCCGCGGCCTGCGCCCCGGTGCCTGCCTCCTGCTCGATATATTCCAACCCGCTCGTTGTTTTCATGATCGGCTCCTTGTTGACTTTTATTATCAGTTGCAGGCAAAACCTTGCGCTCAACCTGTGCCATTCTACACCAATTCGAATGTGCCATCCACGATAAATCCGGCAGGGGAAGCTTCCCCTTGGGCGCATTGGCGCTCACCTTAGCTCCAGTCCAATCGTTCTATGCTATAATCCCGCTACCGTAACCGTTCAGGAGCAAGGAATGACTGACACCCTGTAGGAACCAACCGTTTTCCGGGCAACTTACCCACGGAGTTTCGATTCCGCCGGGGGCGTATGCCCCCGGTTTTCCATTCCCACGAAGCGTCCCTCCA
This sequence comes from Chloroflexota bacterium, assembly GCA_043826785.1. Lineage (GTDB taxonomy): Bacteria > Chloroflexota > Anaerolineae > Anaerolineales > Villigracilaceae > JBDRPT01. The sequence goes on from JBDRPT010000076.1 coordinate 20,065, forward strand.
GGGGACACAGGACTGTCTCTATGCTCTCTGCACACCAAATCACCAAGATCTACGGCATCCAACCCGTTCTAGAAGACATTAGTTTTAATATCACTACCGGCGACCGGGTCGGGTTGGTCGGCCCGAACGGCTGCGGCAAGACCACCTTGATGCGCATCCTGGCCGGGGTGGACCAGCCCGATTCCGGGACCGTGGCCCTCACCCGCCCGGGCCTGCGCATCGGCTACCTCGCCCAGGGTTTCGACCTTGACCCCGGGCTGACTCTCTCCGACGCCCTGGCGCCCGATCCACCGGCAGAACTGGATGCGGAAATGGCCCGCCTTGCCGCTGCGCTGGCTGGCGACCCGCAGGATGCCAGCCTGCAAGACCGCTACGATATTCTAGTCTCCCGGCTGGCAGATCTACCGGGCGAGGCGGAACGGGCCCAGGTACTCAACTCACTCGGTCTGATCCAGATAGGCTCCGATACGCCGGTTGGCAGCCTTTCCGGTGGCCAGAAGACCCGCCTCATGCTGGCCCGGCTGCTGCTCGACAACCCCCACCTGCTCCTGCTCGATGAACCCACCAACCACCTCGATATCCAGATGCTCGAGTGGCTCGAGGCCTGGTTGCGACGCTTCCAGGGTGCGGCGTTGATCGTCTCCCACGATCGGGCTTTCTTGGATAACACCGTCACCCGCATCCTGGAAATGGACCCGCCGCGCCCAGGACTGCACGACTACAGCGGCAATTACTCGGCCTACTTCGAACAGCGCCAGGCCGAGATCGAAGGACAGCGGGCGGCCTTCCAGGACCAGCAGGCAGAGATCCGCCGCCTGAAAGCGGATATCGCCCGCACCAAACAACAGGCTTATCGTGTCGAGCAGACCACCACCTCCCGCGAGCCAGGCGTGCGCCGTTACGCCAAAAAGGTCGCCAAGAAGGCATTGTCGCGCGAGAAGAAGCTGGACCGTTTTCTCGAGTCGGACGAGATCGTCGCACGGCCGCGCGCTTCCTGGCAACTGAAGCTGGACTTCCAGGAACCCGCCCACAAGAGCCGGGACGTGCTCGTCAGCAGAGACCTGGCCATCGGCTATCCCGGCCATCCACCGTTGCTGACCGGGTTGCGCTTGCATCTTCGCAGCGGGATGCGGGTCGCGCTGACCGGGCCGAACGGATGCGGCAAGACCACCCTGCTGCGCACCATCGCCGGGGTGCTGGAACCCGCCTCCGGGTCCATGCGCCTCGGGGCATCGGCCAAACTCGGCTACATGACCCAGGAACAGGAAAACCTGGACCTGGAGCGAACCCCCCTGGAGATCATCCAGGCCGCGGGCGTGTTCAACCAGACCGAGGCGCGCGCCTTCCTGCACCATTTCCTGTTCAGCGGCGACGACCCGCTGCGCCCGGCAGGCAAGCTGAGTTTCGGCGAACGCTCGCGCCTGGAACTGGCATTGCTGGTTGCCCAGGGCTGTACCTTCCTGTTGCTCGACGAGCCGGTCAACCACCTGGATATCCCCTCCCGGACGCGCTTCGAGCAAACCTTGAGCAACTTTGAGGGCACTGTGCTGGCCGTCGTCCACGACCGTTACTTCATCGAGCGTTTTGCCACCGCGGTGTGGACCGTGGAAGATGGGCGCATCCGGACGTAAGCCGGTGTTTGATTTCAATCCAGAAGACCCGGTGATCCTACTTAATACCCCTTGAAAGTTCATCTCGTTATTCTGTAGAATAGAATATAAATACTCACACAGGAGGTGACCAGATGAAATTCCATAACCCCTATAACGTCATTCTTGCGCTGACAGTCATCCTGGGGGCATGCAGTTCCGGCCCATTGGCGGAAAACACCGCCGCGTCGACCTACCCAACTCCCTTGGCAACCCATTCGCCTTCGCCGAGCGCAACGGATTCGACGACCGCAGTCCCTTGGAACCTGGAGGCTCTTGGCCAGATCGTTTACCAGACACCCTACGAATTTGGGAACTCCAGGACTGAGATCCTGATCATGGACGCCGATGGCAGCAACCAGCGTCCCTTGCGTACGCTGGATGAAGACATCTATGAAGAAATCCATTTGGCGTGGTCCCCGGATGGCGGCGAAATCGCTTTTAATTTTCATGGCGATATCTACATCATGTCCGCTGACGGGTCAGAGCTGCGCAACTTCACCGATTCCCAATCCTACGATGATTCGCCTGCCTGGTCGCCGGACGGCCAGTACCTCGCCTACGCGTCCACTCAAGCCGGCGTCCTCCATCCATCCGGCCAGGCATTGTTTGTCGACATCTATACGATCCGGATCGACGGATCGGATCCAACCAGGCTGACCTCCAGCGACCGGTATTGCTCCAACCCGGCCTGGTCCCCGTCCGGGGAATTCATTGCATATGACTGCCTGTTGGCGGAAAGCTCAGAGATCTACATCGTCTCTGCTACCGGCGCCGGGCAGGAGATCCCAAGCGCCAACATCGACGGGTATCACCATCATCCCGCCTGGTCCCCGGATGGCCGATCTATCGCTTTTACAAGTTCAACTCTCAATGGCTGGTTGGGTATCTCGATCATGGAACCGGACGGGTCCAATGTGCGCGAGATCAACACCAGCGGCTCCGCCCCAACCTGGTCGCCCGACAGCCGGTTCCTTGCGATGAATTGTGCAAGTTGGGATGGCAGTATCTGTATTTTCGAAGTCGATACCGGCGAACTGCGCCGGCTGGATGTCCGGGGTAGTAACCCGGCATGGTCTCCTGCCCCATCCCTGACTGTCACCAGCCATCCGGATTTTATCTTGGGGTGGTCCCGGCATCAGGCCGGCGGGCGTGCCCAGGTCTCGGCTGTAATTGCTGGCGACAACTATTGGCTCGAATATTCCGCGCCGTAACGTTCCTCCCGCCAAGAAATCCAGGCCTGGCAGGCCCTCACCCGATCCCCGGTGTCCAAGGCCTGCCAGGCTTTTGGATTATCTCGCTGAGATGCAGATAGCCAGCGCCCTCCCTTCTGGTACAATGACCCCATCCCAACCCCGGAGGACTCGATGACCGAATCTACCACCCTGCTCCCCCGCAACCAGGTCCCGCTCGCAGAGACCTGGGACCTCGAATCCATCTTCCCGACCCCGGCAGACTGGGATGCCGCCTGCACGGAACTGACTGGATTGCTCCCCAGCCTGTCTGCCTACCAGGGCCGCATCCAAGAAGGCTCCAAGACGCTGCTCGAGTATATCGAGAAAGCCTCGGCCGCCGGCATCCTGATGGGCAAGATCATGGTCTACGCCAGCAACGCCTACGCCGTGGACACCGGCGACCAGGCTGCAGCTGCCCGCGCCGGCCAGGCACGCGGTCTCGGGGCGCGCTTCGCCGCGGCAACATCCTTCTTCGACCCCGAGCTGGTTGCAATTGGATTCCCCACCTTGCGTCAGTGGGTCAAGGACACACCCGAACTGGCCTTCTTTGCACATTATCTTGACGACCTCGAGAAGACCCGCCTGCATGTCCGCTCGGCCGAGGTGGAGGAAGTCCTCGCCCTGACCGGGGACCCGTTCTCAGGTCCGTTCAGCGTCTACTCGGCGCTCAACAGCGCCGACATGATCTTCAAACCCGCCGTGGCAGCGGACGGCAGCGAGATGGAAGTCGGCCAGGCCAGCATGGGATCGCTGATCACCCACCCGGACCGCCAGGTCCGCCGGACGGCCTGGGAGAGCTACCAGGATTCCTACCTGGCGTTCAAGAACACCTACGCAGCCAGCCTGATCGCCGCCATCAAGCAGGACGTCTTCTGCATGCGCACGCGCCGCTACGAGACCAGCCTGCACGCCTCGCTCGAACCGAACCACATCCCGGTGGAGGTCTTCCACAATTTGATCGAAGCCTTCAAGAAGAACCTGCCCACTTGGCACCGCTATTGGCGGCTGCGCAGGAAGGTCCTCGGTTACGAGAGCCTGCATGTTTACGATATCAAGGCACCGCTATCCAGCGCCAGGCCGGTCGTCCCCTTCGAGCAGGCCGTGGACTGGATCTGCGCCGGGATGGCCCCGCTTGGCGAGGAATACGTCCGCATCCTGCGCAAAGGCTGCCTCGAGCAGCGCTGGGTGGACCGGGCGCGCAACAAGGGCAAGCGCGACGGCGCCTTCTCCTCCGGCTCGGTCGGGACGCATCCCTTCATCATGATGTCCTACGCTGATGACATCTTCAGCCTGAGCACCCTGGCCCACGAGCTTGGTCACTCGCTGCATTCCTACCATACCCGAACCTCGCAGCCTTTCATCTACTCACGCTACGGTCTCTTTGTCGCCGAGGTCGCCTCCAACTTCAACCAGGCTATGGTGCGCGAGCACCTCTTCCGCACCCAGAGCGGTCCCGATTTCCAGATCGCCCTGATCGAAGAAGCCATGTCCAACTACCACCGTTACTTCTTCATCATGCCGACCCTGGCGCGCTTCGAGTTGGAAGCCCACAGCCGGGCTGAGAAGGGTGCGCCGCTCTCCGCCGACGTGTTGACCAGCCTGACCGCCGACCTGCTCGGAGAGGGCTACGGCGATGAAGTGGATATGGACCGTGAGCGCATCGGCATCACCTGGGCACAGTTCCTGCACATGTACATGAACTTCTACGTCTACCAGTACGCCACCGGCATCTCCGGTGCGCATGCCCTGGCCCACAACATCCTGGCCGGGGACCCGGGGGCTGCTGACCGTTACCTGGACTTCCTCAAGTCCGGCGGCTCGCGCTTCCCGTTGGAGGCGCTCAAACTGGCCGGTGTCGACCTGACCAGCACCGAGCCGGTCGAGAGCGCCTTTGCCGTCCTGGCCGGGCTGGTCGAGCGGCTGGAAACCCTTGTCGGTTAAAGTATTGAACACAGCATCGACCCAACCCAGGTTTAGCCGGCCGGTCACCGAGATCATCAGGGAGCGCTTCTCCTGCCGCTCGTATTCCCAGGAGCCGATCCCGGCGGATATCCGCGCGGACCTCGTAGGTTTCCTCTCTTCACGCCAAGACGGACCCTTTGGGACCCGGTCACGTTTCGACCTGGTCGCGGCCAGCGAGCAGGACCGCAGTTCGCTGCGCGGCCTCGGCACCTATGGCTTCATACGAGGCGCGACCGGGTTCATTGTCGGCGCGGCTATCCCGCAGGGGCTGTACCTCGAAGACTACGGCTACCTGCTCGAAGAGATCATCCTGTATGCCACCGGCCTCGGGCTGGGGACCTGCTGGCTGGGAGGCACCTTCACCAAGAGCAGCTTCGCCAGGAAGATCGCCCTCCGTGAGCGGGAGGAGGTCCCGGCGGTGGCCGCGGTGGGTCTCATCGCCGACCCCGGGAAAGCCCGGAACGGGTTCATCCGCAATGTGGCCGGGTCGCACCAGCGCCGACCCTGGGAGCGCATGTTCTCTGACGGTCAGTTCGGCGTCCCGCTCACCAGCGAGCAGGCCGGGGACTACGCCATACCGCTCGAGATGGTCCGCCTGGGGCCATCGGCCTCCAACCGGCAACCCTGGCAGGTGGTCAAAGCCGGGGACCTGTGGCATTTCTACCTGCGCCGGACCGAAGGATACCGGGAAGGTACCTTCTCCCAGGCTCTGAAGATGTCTGACCTGCAACGCATCGACATCGGCATCGCCATGTGCCATTTTGAATTGGCAGCCCGTGAGCTGGGGTTGAAGGGGGCGTGGGTTATCCGGGAACCAGGGATCGAGAGACCGAACAAACTCTATGGATACATCGCCAGCTGGCATCCGCGGAGTTGAAACCGGTAGCGGAGGAACGCAATTCCTCTAGGTGGTTACATTCATCACTACCGACAACCGGGGGTAATCCTCTACACTTAAGCCATGGGAACTTCCACCACCCGCAAGGTGCGCGTCGGCTGCCCTGCCCACAACTGCGGCGGGCGCTGCCTGCTGATCGCCCACATCCAGGACGGGTGCATTGTCCGCCTGGAAACCGACGACCGCCCGGATACCGTCGCCGCGCCGCAACTGCGCGCCTGCGTGCGCGGCCGGGCCTACCTGCGCCGGCAGTACCACCCCGACCGGTTACTCCATCCCCTTAAACGAACCGGCCGGCGCGGATCGGGGGAATTTTCCCGGGTCACCTGGGATGAGGCCCTGGATACCCTCGCCGGGCAGCTCGAACGGGTCAAATCCCGCTATGGCAACTCCGCCTTGTTCGTCCCCTACGGGACCGGCAGCTACAACCAGCTCAACGGCTCGCACGTCGCCCGCCGGCTGATGAACCTGTTCGGCGGCTGCCTGGGGATCTACAACTCCTACTCCTGGGCGGCGATCAATATCGCCACTCCGACAGTCTACGGCACCCTCGTCACCGGCAACCAGAGACAGGACTGGCTGAACTCCCGTTATATCCTTATGTGGGGTTGGAACCCGGCCGAGATGCGCGACGGCACCAACAGCGATTACTTCCTCAAGCTGGCCCGCGAGAACGGCGCCCGGGTGGTTTGCATCGACCCGCGCCACTCGATGAGCGCCGCCGCCCTGGCCGACGAATGGATCCCCATCCGCCCGGGGACCGACGTGGCCATGATGTCAGCGATGGCTTATGTCATGCTGACCGAGGGCCTCTATGATGCCGGGTTCGTCCGCACGCATTGCCTCGGGTTCGACTCCAGCCAGATGCCCCCCGGAGTCGAGCAAGCGGAATGTTATGCCGATTACCTGCTGGGCCGGCAGGATGGCATCCCCAAGACTCCGCAGTGGGCTGAGGCGATCACCACAGTCCCGGCGGAGACCATCGCCCGGATCGCCCGCGAGTACGCCACCATCAAGCCCGGCGTGCTCTACCAGGGTTATGGCATGCAGCGGCGCGCCTACGGAGAACAGGTCGTCCGCGCCGGTTGTGTCCTTGCGGCGATCACCGGGAACGTCGGCATCCCAGGTGGCTGGGCCAGCGGGTTGGGCCTGCAGGCGGACGATGGCGGCCCGCTCTGGACCGTCTTCCCGACCGGGGAGAACCCGATCAGGGCGCGCCTGCCGGTCTTCCTGTGGACCGAAGCCGTCCTGCGCGGCCGGGACATGACCGCCGCTGATGGCATCCTGGATGCCGACAGGCTCGACAACGACATCAAGCTCATCTATGCGGTCGCCAGCAACTGCCTGGTCAACCAGCACGCCGATCTCAACCGCAGCGCACGCATCCTGCAAGACGAGTCCAAGGTTGAGTTCCTCACCGTCCAGGACAACTTCCTGACCTCAACCGCCCGTTTCGCCGACCTGGTCCTGCCAGCCTGCACCCAGTTCGAGACCTGGGGGCTGGAAGATGGCTGGAAATATGGGGATGAGGTCATCCTGCAACCCAAGCTGGTCGAACCGCCCGGGGAATGCAAATCCGATTTCCGCATCTGCGCCGAAATCGCCGACCGGCTTGGTTTCTGCCAGGAGTTCACCCAGGGGCGGGATGAACGCGGCTGGGTGGAGTGGTGCCTGGACCATTTCCGGGCCACCCGTTTCCCTGAATTGCCGACCCTGGAGGAATTCGAGCGTCTGAACCTCGGGGCCTATTCCCAGCCTGTAACCCATCCAAAAGTGGCCTTTGCTGAATTCCGCCGCGACCCGCAGGCCCACCCCCTGCCGACGCCCTCCGGCAAGATCGAGATCTTTTCCAAAACCCTGCATGACCTGGGCAAGCCGGATGAGATTCCGGCGGTCCCCAAGTACATCCAGGAATGGGAAAGCCCTTTCGGCCCGGAGGCGCAGGACTACCCGCTCCAGGCGATCGGCCATCACACCCTCCACCGGGTGCACTCCACCCATGACAACAATGACTGGCTGGAGGAAGCCTTCCCCCAGCGGGTCTACCTCAACCCGCTGGACGCAGCGGCGCGCGGCATCCTGGATGGCGACATGGTGCGGGTTTTCAATGCGCGCGGAGCACTGGTCCTGCCCTGCCGGGTCACGCCGCGGCTGATGCCGGGAGTGGTCGACATCCCCCAGGGCGCCTGGTGGTCGCCAGATGAGGATGGGCTGGACCGGGGCGGTTGTATCAATGTGTTGACCTCCCCGCGTTGGACTCCGCTGGCCTTTGGCACCACCCAACACACTATCATGGTGCAAGTCGAAGAGGCTGTGGAATGATGTCCACCCAATACGCCTTCGCCTTCGACTCGCGTTACTGCTCCGGCTGCAAGGCCTGTCAGGTGGCCTGCAAAGACAAGAACGACCTGCCGGTCGGCGTGCTATGGCGCCGGGTCATGGAAGTCAACAGCGGAGACTGGTCCTGGCAGGGGCAGGCCTGGACCCAATCCGTTTTCGCCTACTACCTCTCGATCGCCTGCAACCATTACATCCATCCCAAGTGTGCCGGGGTCTGCCCTGCAAACGCTTACTCGGTCCGCCCGGATGGGATCGTCATCCTGGATCCCGCCAAATACATGGGCTGCCATTACTGCAACTGGGCCTGCCCCTACGGCGCGCCACAATACAACCAGGAAGCAGGCAAGATGACCAAGTGCGATCTGTGCGCCGACGCAATCGACACCGGACTGCCGCCCGCCTGTGTGGCCGCCTGCCCGCTGCGCGTTTTAGAACTGGCAGGCAGTGCTGAACAGCCCGGGAAGATCACTCCACAGGTTGTATATCCTTTGCCAGCTTACTCGCGGACCGAACCCCGCTTCTATATCACCCCGCATCCTGCCGTGGAAAAGATGGGCGCACAGGCTCGGATTGCCAACCGTGAAGAATACCTGCCTAGGGAACGGGAATCTGCCCGGAAAGAGATATCCCTGGTCACCTTCACCCTGCTGGTCCAGGCTGCTGCCGGGACTGCCATCTACACAGCCCTGCTGGGGCTTACCGGCCTGACTTTTCCCCTGTTCCTGTCGATTGGTGTTCTCCTTGGTCTTGCCGGGTTCGCATCCCTTTTCCATCTCGGTACGCCGGGCAATGCCTGGAGGTCGCTCAACCACCTGAAGAAATCCTGGCTGAGCCGCGAAATCCTGTTCTTCGGGTTGTTCGGGGCGTCCTGTGCGCTTGCTGCCGGCCTGCACTGGCTGGAAATATCCTCCCGGTTTGTCTGGCTGGCGGCGGTGGTTAGCGCAGGGCTTGTCTATTGCATGCGGCGTGTCTACCGCCTGCCCAGCGTGCCGGCCTGGAATGGAAGACGCGCCGATCTGGAATTCCTGCTCAGCACGATCACCCTCGGCGCAGTTGGGTTCCTGGTCGCAGGGGTGCCTGGTCCACTCCCGGTCTGGATCAAAATCGCTGTCATCGCCGCGTTAACCGGTGAGTTGGCACTTGTGCTGACATCGCAGTTGTCCAGGATCGATAGACTCTCGCGGGCAAGTTTTATCCTGGTTGGCATAGTCTTGGCTGGGGCAGACACCTTCATTCCGAGCCTTTCCGACCCCCATCTCTCTGCCATGGTCGCCCTGTCGGTGTTGTACTCGGAAGCAATTGGTCGCTGGCAGTTTTACACTCGGCGCCAACCCAACCTGTAAAACCGCTCAACAAGCAAGATTGATCACAATAGATTGCATAACTGTATACTAAAACTCTTGACATACTGTGCTATATACAGTATACTGCTATCAATGGTGATGATATGACAAGCGAATCCTTCGATAACCTGATCCTTGAACTACGCCGCGGTGTGATCGTGCTGGCGGTATTGAGCCAACTGGGAGAAGAGCAATACGGCTACTCGCTGATGAAACTGCTCTCCGATCAAGGCCTGGTGGTCGACCAGGGGACGCTTTACCCCCTGCTCCGCCGGTTGGAATCCCAGGGCTTGCTGCAATCCGACTGGCGGATCGAGACCGACCGGCCGCGGCGTTATTATTTGCTCAGCGATGAAGGCAGAGAACTCCTGCCCAGGCTGAAAGAAGAGTGGAGCAGCATTGTCGCAATGCTGAAAACGATGCTCGCCTAATTCCCGTTATGCAAACAAATATAGCTATATAAATAGGAGAATGGAATGAATCTGATTGATACCTATGTTTCAGAAGTCGGCAAGCACCTGCCCAAAAAATCCGCTGCCGATATCGAGGCCGAGATCCGCTCGGTCCTGCAGGACATGCTCGAAGAGCGTTCACAGGCGGCCGGCAAACCGGTTGACGATGAGTTGACCTTCGAGGTGCTCAAAGAATACGGCGCGCCCGATAAGGTGGCTGCCAGCTATCAATCCCAGCGCTATCTGATCGGACCGCAGCTATTCCCGACCTTCCAGATGGTGCTCAAGATCGTGCTCTCGGTCTTTGGGACGCTGGCCATCCTCGGCCTCGGCATCCAGCTTGCGCGCTACGGTGTGTCTGTTGACGGTATCTTCCAAGGGATCGCTGGCATCATCTCAGCGTTCATCACCGCCCTGGGGAATGTCGTCTTGATCTTCGCGATCATCGAATGGGTGCTGCGCAGTAAAGGGAGCACTTTCCCGAGCCAGGAACTGCCTGCAGAAAAGCAATGGGATCCCCGCAGCCTGCTCAAGATCTCGCCGCCCGACCGGGTCAAGATCGGTGAGCGCATCGCTGACATCGTCTTCGACTCCGCCGCCATCGTCCTGTTCAATTTCTATCCGCACATCATCGGTTTCAATTACCTCCAAGAAGGAGTCTGGAAAGATTTCCCGGTCTTCAGCGAGGCATTCTTCGCCTTCATCCCATGGCTGACATTGATCTTGGTCCTGGATATCGGCCTGAACATCGCCGTCCTGCGCCAGGGGAACTGGAAGTCCTTTACCCGCTGGTTCGATATCGGGCTACGTGGTGCCATGATTTCAATCGGTGCCGTCATGCTCTCGACACCCGGCCTGCTGGCGATCACCGCTGATGCGCTCATCACCGCCGGTCCACTGGATCTTCCTACAGCCGGACTTCTCGAAGTCGTGGCCAGGCAGGGAGGCGCTTCCATCCTGGCGATCATCATCATCGTTGAGCTCATCGAGATCGCCAAACACCTCTACCGGATGCTAGTCAAGGACACCAAAGCCGCGCCCTTTGACGTGAATGGATAAGTCCGCACTGCAGATGAGTCTGGATAGTAGAATTACAAGATACAGGCCCTCCATCGGTAAGGAGGGCCTGTATCTTATTTCGGAATGGGGAATGGAATCTTCTAAGGCTGGGCCAACCACGGACCCATCACTCGGGCAATGTTCTCGTAAGTGTCCGGTCCCCAGGCGCTGCCGTCGATGGTCTCCCCGGTCGGGCGGCCATCCTCGTCAAGGCGGAAGAAAATTGGGATTACATCCAGGCTAAAGCCAGTCCCGGGGACTCCCCAGCCCCACTCGTCTACATCCAACTGGATAAGATATACGCCTGCGAACGCATCCGCCATCAACGGATCTCCAGCAGCCAGACCGGCTGCCACAACGCGACAGGATGGTCACCACTCGGCGGTGAATTCGACTAAGGGTCGTTGTCCGGATGCGGTTGCTTCCTGAAGGCGGGATGAAATCTGGACGGTCAACTCACCGTCCTGGGGATGCAAGTAGATTACTGTATAGGTACCTGCTCGAAAGGGCAGATCAATCGCTGTCTTGGTCACCATGGTAGCTGGCGAGGAGCTCAACGTGCAAGCCAGCAGTATCATCATTGTTGCCATCGGGAATGCGAAGAGACGCTTCATACAAAACCTTTGTTCAGGGGAGCAGGCCCATCCCTGGCACGCGCAGCGGCACAAGTCTACCGACCACCGGCGCCCGGCAGGCAGAGTCACTGCAAGCCATATAGGTCACTAAGACCTGGTCATCAATCCACACGCTGCCTGAAGGCAGGATAACCACGATGCTTAGCGTGACAGGCCCCTGAGGGTAGACTAGCAGTTCGCCATCATCGGATGAGAATGGCGCTGCCGCTACACTTTCGGTTAATTCCCCGGCAGCTTGCATCTGGGCGCTGGCAGGGATTTCCAATAACGTAGGCCGACCGACCGAATCGGAGATCAAGTCCATGCTATACAGGTGCCAGCCCTGCTCCGGGATGAACGTAGCGGCGAGGATGGTTTCTCCGCCGGTGGTCAATTGCAGGACAATCTCGACCGTAACGCCATTCTCGCTAAAGGAGGCCAGGGGTAATTCCGTCCCAGGCAGGAGAGCTGGACCGCGATCACAAGCCGCGAACAGGGCGAGCAGGAGAACAAATCCGATACTATAAACTGGTTTCATACGTCGAAATACAGGCTCATCTCATAAGGGTGCGGCCGGTTGCGGACCTCATAATATTCCTGATTGCGTTTGTGAGAAACCCACTGGGCGAGCATCTCCGGTGTGAAGACATCTCCAGCGGTCAGAAATTCGTGATCAGCTTCGAGGGCGATCAGGGCTTCATTCAATGAGTACGGCAAACCTTTGATCGTCGCCCGTTGTTCCTCGCTCCAGGCAAAGATGTTCTGGTCGATCGGGCCGAAACCGTGGGCAGTCGGGTCGATTTCGTTCTTGATCCCATCCAGCCCGGCCAACAGCATGGCAGCCAATGCCATATAGACGTTGCAGCTGGCATCCGGCGGGCGGAACTCCATCCGCGCTGTCTCAGGCTGGTTGGCGTACTTGGGGATGCGGACAGCCGCGCTGCGGTTGCCAAGCGAGAAGAACGCGTTGACGGGCGCTTCAAAACCAGGGACAAGGCGGCGATACGAATTCGTACTGGGGTTGGTGATGGCCAGCAACGCGGGTCCATGCGCCAGCAGACCGCCGATGTAATACAACCCTGCCTTTGAGATGCAGCCATAGCCATCAGGGTCATAGAACACATTCTTCCCGCCCAAGAATAGATGTTGGTGAAAATGCATGCCCGAACCTGCTTCACCGTAGAGCGGTTTGGGCATGAAAGTTGCCGTCTGGCCATGGGCACGGGCGGTCATCTTGGTGACATATTTGATGATCATGGTGGCATCGCCCGCAGGGACCAACTTCATCATCGGCGTCTCGATCTCGGATTGCCCGGGGCCACCGACCTCGTGGTGGTGATATTTCACCGGCACTCCCATCGCCTCGAGATGGCGGACGATCTCGGTACGCAGTTTATACAATTGATCCTTTGGCGGGATGGCGTGGTAGCCCCCATGGAGTGGGATGTAGTGGCCATGCCCACCAGCAGCACTGTTCCAGTCGGCTTCGTTGCTCGAAATCGTATAACTGGCCCGGTTGACACCACACTCGTAGGAGACGCTGTCGAATATATAGAACTCGAACTCCGGACCCCAGCGGCTCTCATCAGCGATCCCGGTGGTTTTCAAGTACTCCTCCGCTCGGATGGAAATGTTGCGGGGATCGTTCTCGAAGATCACATGGGTATCCGCTTCCAGTGTCGTGCAGATAAAGGACAGGGTCGGCCCATCCCAGAACGGGTCCATGAACCCGGTCCCGAGGTCCGGGACGAGGACCATATCCCCGGCTTTAACCGATTTCAGCCCAACTGCCGACCCGTCAAACCCGATCCCTTCCTCCATTAAAGCCGGGACGAACTGGCTGGTTGGGATGGTTAAATGATGCCACCTGCCCCACAGGTCGCAGAACTTCAAGTCGACCATTTCGATATTGTAGTCTTTGACATACTTGTGGGCTTGTTCAAAGGTTTGAAACATGAATGCTCCTCGGCTGGTTTGTCACCTTGGTAAGGATGGATCATTTTATTCAAGCTAAGTCTGATCAGGGAAGTGCAATCTTTCCTGAGACAACAAGTCAACCATCATTTCTGGGATTAAAAAAACCGTGTCTCAGCGGACACGGGAAGAAAACTGCAGGAATCAGCGGTCTCCAAAAAAGAGCTCCCACCAGATCTGCCAGATGGGCACCTCTTCATCCTGGGTTTGGAACTCCGGTGATCTCGTCGGTGTGACAACTCCGGCCGGGACAATGCCCACCGGTGTTTCTTCCGGTCTGGTCATCCCAGCTTCATACCCATACTCCACGGCGAGGTCACCTGAGTTAGCCTCCGCAACCCGGGTGTGCAGTGCCTCCTGAGTGCGCATGACTGCGGTGCCTTCATACCGGACCGTGGCCAGTTGTACTTCCTGCCTGCGGAGGATGGTCGTCCGCCGGTTGAAGTCCACAAGCAAGGCCATCAGGATGATAATCCCAATGAGAATGACTACATGCCTCACTTTTATAGGAAAACGCTGCATGGGACAATCATACCCCGACTAGCCACGATTGGGTAGGGAGAGGAGAGCAGACAAGAGATAAAAAAAGAACCCGCTTTTCAGCGGGTTGGCTGCTCGATGCGCAGCATGATGTGTGCCGAAGGAGGGATTTGAACCCTCACGGGGGAACCCCCACTACGCCCTGAACGTAGCGCGTCTGCCAATTCCGCCACTTCGGCCAGCGGGTTGTATTTTATCCTAAATAGTGTAATTGTCAACCTTGGCCTGGAAAAGGATAGTACTAACGGTTTTGAAAGGAGGTGGAACTCTTTTCGTGGAATTACGTTATACACTATGAAAGGAGTTGCCTATGTATATAGTAGCTGTGATAACCGGTATCCTGCTCGTGGCTCTGACGGTGATCGACTTGCTCTGTGCCGGGCACGACCCTGAAGAGTTGAGCAACATGGGTGTTCACCAACCATGAAGGTGGTCATCTTCTCCTCTTGAGCCCGTTGGACTTCCGTCCAGCGGGCGTTTTTTTACCAGCCCCCTCAATACTCCAGAGCAGCCCTTCCGACCAGACATTCCGCCCTACCGACCGTTCGGTTGTTTTCCGTGTTTTGAGATATAATATTCCTATGATCGGTGTGTAAGCCAAGGCTGATCCGATACAGCTTTCACCGCGCTCGATCCATAGTACATCTCAGCCCACTTCCCTACACGGACGGAATCACTTATGGACTTCACCCTCTCCCAAGAACAACTCATGACCCAGAAAATGGTGCGCGATTTCTCCCAGAAGGAGATCGCCCCCGTCATCAAAGAGTTCGACCGCAAACAGGAACCCATCCCCTGGGCTCTTAAACGGATGGGCGAACTGGGCATCCTCGGGATCTGTTTCCCGGTCCGCTATGGCGGTCAGGGCATGGACTTCATCTCCCTTGGCCTCGTCTGTGAAGAACTGGAGGCCGCTGACACCAGTCTGCGCGTGGCGATGTCCGTGCACGTCGGGTTATGCGGGTTGACCCTCTTCCAATGGGGCACCGAGGAACAAAAACAAAAATACCTGACACCACTCGCCAACGGGCAAAAGCTTGGCTGCGGTGCCTTCACCGAACCGGGGATTGGCTCAGACCTCGCCGCAGCCCACACGACTGCGAAGAAAGACGGCGGCGATTACATCCTGAACGGTGAGAAGATGTGGATCTCCCTGGCATCCAAGGCAGATTATGCCATGGTCACGGCGCGGACAAACCCGAAGTCAACCAAACCATCGGCGGGCCTCTCCACATTCCTGGTCGACCTGCACTCCCCCGGGGTCACGACAGGGGACCTGCATGGCAAACTCGGGGTCCGGGCCGGGTCCACGGGTTGGATCAATTTCGCAGATGTGCGCGTCCCTGTCGAGAACCGAATCGGCGAAGAGGGCGAGGGCTTCAAAATCACGATGTCCGCTTTTGACCATGGCCGCTACACCGTTGGGTCAGGCGCGGCCGGGATCATCCGCTCCTGCCTGGAGGCCAGCACCAGATACGCCCGCGAGCGCAGCACTTTCGGGAAACCGATCAGCGAGCACCAGCTGATCCAGGAAAAAATTGCCCGCATGGCTCAGGATTATGAGATCGCCCGGTTGCTCTATCTTAAAGTCGGTTGGTTGAAAAACCAGGGCATCCGCAATACACGCGAAACATCCTATATCAAGAAGTTTGCGACAGAGGCGTCCTTCCGCGCCGCGGATGACGCCATCCAAATCCATGGTGCCTACGGATACAGTGATGAATATGATGTCGAGCGTTATTTGCGCAACGCCCGCGGAGCGATCATCTATGAAGGCAGCTCCGAGATCCAGGTCCTGATCCAGGCCGGTTATGCTACCGGCGAGAGGACAGACAAGCCGTTGCGCTGTGAGATGCCCGCTTACGATGCCGAGTTTTGGCAAGGATAGGTGACCCAACATGGCCAGCAACCTGCAACCCCTGCACACCAGTATTGAAAAAATCATCTCCTCGGTTATCGGGATTGTCATCCTGGAACACCATTTCAACTTCCCGTCGCGCGAGTCCAACCTGTACTGTGTCAAGGATGACGGTACGATCCTTTGGAAGGCGGAAAAACCGGACCCAAATACATTGTTCAACCGGGTAAAGTTGAATGAAAACTTCACCCTTTCAGCATACACCATCCACGGGCATGCTTGCGAGTTGGACCTGAAAAAAGGCACCCTGTTGGATAAACTGTCGATTGCATAACCCCGGATCGTCCCTCGTTCCTAGGGGCGTCTGGTCCACACTCACCTGATCTGTTTCGTCCGATCCTATAATCACCAAAAGGAGGAGCCTTGAAAATAATAGCCTGCATCAAACAAGTCCCGGATTCGGCTGCTAAGGTCGTCGCCGAGAACGGACAGGTTTCATGGGGAGATGCTCCGTTGGTTATCAACCCCTGGGATGAATTCGCGGTGGAAGCCGCCCTTCGTCAGAAAGAAGCCTACGGAGGGACAGTGGTTGCCATCAGCATGGGTAGCGAGTCTGCCAAGGAAGCCCTCAAACATGCCCTGGCGATGGGCGCCGATGAAGCCATCCTGGTCAGCGACGCTGTCCTCGCAAATGTGGACACGCGCGCCACAGCGGAAGTTCTTTCCGCTGCAATCAAGAAGGTTGGCGAAGTCGACATGGTCTTCTTCGGCCGCCAGGCAATTGACGGAGACGCAGGCCTGACGCCCGCCCAGACAGCCCGTCTACTGGGGTGGCCCATACTGAGCCTGAGCGTCGTCATCACAGTAGATGGTGGCAGTGTCAAAGTCGAACGCTCAGTGGAAGAGGGGCGCCAAATCGTAAGCGCCAAACTTCCGGCGGTATTCAGTATCGTCAAGGATTATGGAGAACCCCGCTATCCATCCTTCATGGGCATCCGCAAGGCCTCGCGGGCAGAGATCCCCGCCTGGTCACTGGCGGACCTCGGGATCAGCGCACCGGCATCCGTTGTGAGCTGGCCTGCGGTGATGAACCCGCCAAGCCGCGAAGTTACCTGTGAGTTCATTCAGGGTGACAACCCGGCAGAGATTGCTGACAAACTGGCCGATAAAATCCTGGCGGAGAAAGTACTATGAAAACCTGGGTATATATTGACCATTTCAAGGGCGAAGCCCTGCCGGCCTCCTGGGAGGCGATCGGTGTCGGAAAGACATTCGGCAGCGTGACTGCGCTGGTTTTTGGGACAGGCGTGGACGTCTTGGCCAAAGCCGCCTTCGAATACGGCGCGGATGAAGTCTTGCTTGCCGACGACCCGGGCCTGAGCGATTACCGCGCCGAGGCTTTTGCCTCGACCCTGTCCGCTCTTGCCACGGATGGAACCCCGGACCTGATCCTGCTGCCGACGACAACCCGTGGCCGTGAGATCGCCGCCATGGTAGCAGTAGACCTGAAGACAGGTGTGCTCGTTGACGTGATTGCCTTGGAACTTGAAGGCGATCGGGTCGTTGCCACCCGTCCGATTTATGGGGGTAAACTTCTCGAAAAGACAACCTGTTCCGCCAAGCCCCAGATCGTCACTTTACGTGGGCGTGCATTTCCTCGCCCTGCCCAACAGGCCGGGAAGACAGGCACGCTGACCAAGGCCGCTGCCAAAGCCGAAGCATCGACAACGGTCGACGGCTATTCGGAAGCTGCAGGCGGAGTCAGTCTCACAGACGCAGGCGTGATCGTCTCAGGCGGACGTGGGGTATCCAACAACCCGACATTATCACCCCCGGCCGGGCTGGATGAAAAGGCCGCCGAAGTCTGGCGCGCCCAGCAGGGGTTCACCCTGGTTGGAGACCTGGCCACAGTTCTGGGTGCGGCCTTGGGCGCTTCCAGGGCTGCCGTTGATGCCGGGTATATCCCCTACGTGCACCAGGTCGGGCAGACCGGGAAAGTCGTCTCCCCCGACCTCTACATCGCTTGTGGCATCTCGGGAGCCATTCAACACCTGGCCGGGATGCGGTCGAGCAAGGTCATCGTTGCGATCAACAAAGACCCGGATGCCCCCATCTTCAAGATCGCCCGGTATGGTGTAGTCGCTGACCTCTTCCAGGTCGTCCCGGCCCTGACCGAGTCCTTCAAGAAGAGACTGGGAAAATAAGACCAATTCCTAGGGTTCCACGGTCCACTCAGCTGCGACGCGCCGGTCTGGTGTGTCGCAGTCTTTTTAAATTCCACGGGAAACCTAGCCTGGGCGGGTTGAGTTTTCTCTTGACAAGAGAAGAAACATCACTATAATCCATTTACCATCCATAGACCATCCATGTGGATGGTAGAGGAACTAAATGCCCGAGAGCGAAAAGGTCACCATCAATATGAATGCAGTCGATCTAGGCAAAATCGACCTGCTTGTCCATGAGGGAGTGTACGGAAACCGGACCGATTTCATCCGGACCGCAATCCGCGCCCAGCTGGAGAAACACAGCCTGGAGGTGCAACAATCGGTGGCAAGGCATTCTTATGGCATCGGTGTCTTCAGCTATAACCGGGCTGATTTCGAGCGCTACAAATCAAAAAAGGAAAGGATCCGCATCACGATCATTGGCATACTTGACCTCGCCAATGACATTCCAGCAGAACTCGCCGACGAAGTAGTCGAATCGGTCCAGGTTCGTGGCATTTTCCAGGCTACACGGGCGGTCAAAGACATACTGGCAGACCGGATGCAATAAGACCGCTCCAGACGGCTGGATTACGACCGGACCCATCCCAACTTCAAGGAACCTCGATGAAAATTCAAGCCATTGCTCCCGCTGCTTTCCAATAGAATTGGAAGCCAAAATTCTTCACGATCTGGTCCGGACAGGCGCTGTCTTTGCTTGGCTCCGGGTTGGTCCAATTTGCCCTGGTCTGGTGGCTGACCCGCGAGACCGGCCGGGCAACTGTCCTGGCAACAGCCACCCTGGTAGCACTGCTGCCTCAAATTCTACTGGGGCCATTCGTCGGTGCATTGGTCGACCGGTGGAACCGGCGTTTGATCATGATGATAGCAGATACAGGCATTGCCCTGGCTACAGGTATCCTTGTGCTTTTATTTGCCTTCGGCTGGATCGAAGTCTGGCATGTATTTATCATCCTGCTCATCCGCTCGCTGGGAGGGGCTTTCCACGGTCCGGCAATGAGCGCGTCCACATCCTTGATGGTTCCCAAGGAACACTTGGCCCGCATTGCCGGGCTGAACCAGACCCTTCAAGGCCTGTTGAGCGTATTCGCGCCTCCATTGGGTGCCCTGCTTTTGGAATTACTCCCTATGCAAGGAGTTCTGGCAATCGACATCGGAACGGCGCTGCTCGCTGTCCTGCCGCTTGCATTCATCTCCATCCCTAATCCCCCCCGGCAGGAGGCAATGTCATCCGAAGGAGCCCGCCAGACTTCCTACTGGCAAGACCTGAAAGAAGGATTTGTTTATGTGGTCAAGTGGCCAGGACTCTTCGGCATCATCCTGCTGGCGATGATGCTTAACTTCCTTCTCGTCCCGTCCAGCTCGCTGACCCCTCTGGTCATCACACAGATATTCGAGAAAGGTGTCCTTGAACTCGCCTGGGTGGAGACGGCCTTTGGGATCGGTGTGATCCTCGGCGGGCTGGCGCTTAGTGCCTGGGGTGGTTTTAAGAAACGGATTGTCACTTCCCTGACCGGGGTCATTGGCATTGGTCTGGGGGTGCTGCTGATAGGCATCCTGCCCGCTGAGTGGTTTGTGCTCTTGCTGGTGGCGTATTTCCTGATGGGATTAGCCCAGGTATTCGCCAATGGCCCGTTGATCGCCATCTTCCAGTCCTCCATCAATCCTGATGTCCAGGGGCGGGTATTTTCCCTGATCAGCGCCGGCGCGACAGCCATGATGCCGCTCAGCCTGATGGTCGCCGGGCCGATTGCAGATTGGCTGGGCATCCGCGCCTGGTACCTGTTCGGTGGGGTCACTTGCATTCTGTTCACTGCATTCGCTTTTTTCATCCCGGCAATTATGAATATCGAGCAGAATCGCTCACCTATTTCGCAGGTGGAGCAGTCTCACGGTCCATCGGATGAAAGTCAATGATTGATAAGTTCGCTCCATGGTCGGTGATAAACCGTATCTTTTCCGTGAATCAGGCGTCATACTAAGTGGAAAACAATAACCGATTGGAAGAAGATCTCCTTAACCGCGCCCGCAATCTTGAGCGCCCGGCCCTTGCTCAGATCTACGACCTCTACAGCCCGGGATTGTATCGGTATGCATACCGGTTGCTGGGAGATCCAGACTTGGCTGAGGAATGTGTTGCCGAAACATTCAGCCGCTTCCTCCACGCACTGCACCAGCACAAGGGCCCACGCCACCACCTGCAAGCCTATCTCTACCGCGTGGCCCACAATTGGATAACCGATGGATACCGGCGATCCCCTCCGCCTCCCGAAGAACTCAAGGATGACTACCCGAGTGCAGAGGGAACCCCGGAGGAACTGGTTGCCCAGGACATTCGTCAGCGAAGGATCCGCGCAGCCCTGCATACCCTGACACCTGACCAGCGATATGTGATTGCAATGAAGTTCCTGGAGGGTTGTGATAATGAAGCGATTGCCCAATCCTTGCGCAAACCAATCGGTGCGATCAAATCGTTACAACATCGCGGCCTGGCAAGGTTAAAAAAAGTGTTACTCGATGAGGCAAGCCATGAAACGAAAGATTGACCAGATAGACCCCAAGTTACAAGCGCTCCTGGACGACTTAAATCAGGTGCCGGCCCGCGACCCCAAAAAGGCGGTCCGTGGAAGAGCACGGTTTCTTACCGAAGTCAGTACCCTGCAACCCGTACCTGCACAGCAAATCTTGCGTCCTATAGGGTGGAACAACATATTTCGAAAGGAGCGATTTGCCATGAATGCGATTTTAGCCACCCTGCTTATTTTGGGCGCCCTCTTTGGAGGCGCCGCCGGGACGGCCTATGCCGCCCAGGACGATCTACCCGACCAGGCACTCTATCCACTAAAACTGACCTTGGAGGATATCCGCCTGCAACTCACCAACGACCCGGAGGCCGAAACCGACCTGCTCATCCAGATGATGCAGACTCGCGTGGAGGAAATCATTGCCCTGTACAATGCCGGGGAGGTTGTCCCAGGTGAAGTGATGACCCGCCTCGAACAACACATCCAACAGGCCCTGCAGGTTGCATCCGGGATGGAAGATGCCCAGATGCGTGGGACGCTTGCGCAGTTGCAGCTGGAACTACAGATCCATGCCCAGGTGATGACCAATTTACAAGCCCAGTCCCAGGGAGAAGAAAGCCAACTCCTGGCTCAAACCCGGACCATGCTCGAGACCCGCATCCGGATTGTGGATACCGGATTGGTCGACCCTCAGGGATTCCGGAACACCGTACGCACCGAGGCGCAGGATACCTTCGAAGGCACTCCCGGACCGGGTTATGGACAAGACCCCCAGGACGGTAGCGGACCTGGCTCCGGTAACGGCGAAAACGGCGGTAATGGATCTGAAAACCCCGGGGATGGTAACAACCCGGAGCAAACCCCCGGTGATGGCAATGGCCTGAGAAGGCCATCTGCGACCCCGGGTGGCCCTGGTAGAGGCAATGGACAGGGTATTCTGCCTTAGAGTAAATGAAGCGTAATTGAAAGCGCCTTTCTCTTGAGGGGCGCTTTCTTCAATAACTCTTACGGTGATAGTGTGAGTATTCCCAAAAAAAAAACCAGGCCCAATGATGGGCCTGGCCTCGTTGTCGATGGGGGAAAATCAACTCAAAAGGATTACATCTGCCGCCTGCAAGCCCTTTGGGCCATGCTCTACGGTGAACTCGACCCGCTGGTCCTCTTCCAACTTCCTGAAACCTTCCATCTGGAGAGCTGAGAAGTGGACGAATACGTCCTCACCCTCCTCACGGCCGATGAAACCAAACCCCTTGGTGGAATTAAACCACTTGACGGTACCGACAATACGTTCTGACATCTTACTTCTTACTCCTACTCTGGATATATGATCGCCCAACTCGCTGGTGACAACCAGCCAGCCAGGCGTTGGGCCGGGCGCAAGGTTATCACGACTGCCGATGGCTGTCAAGTTTTCTAAACTTGCGGGCACCCCGCAATAAAAACTCTGCCAAGAGCACGTCCCAGCCCCATTGCCCTGATGAATTATGGATGATGAAAAAATCAGACTCAATACCCCTCACCCAAATCCACCCGGTTCGGAAGCTCATTGCCATCGGCAGCGATATTCAACATTTCAGCAAGGCATTTCATCCGCCGTGCCTCTGAGTCATTTGCCCCTCCAGCTCGGTGTGGACTCATGACGACATTGTCAAGCTCGTGGAACGGATAATCTGAGGGTTGTGTTGCCGCCCGGGAGATCTCGTCAGCAGGATAGTTGTACCAGACATCCAAACCCGCCCCGCCAAGGTGCCCTGCTTTCAAGGCATGGTACAAAGCCGCCTGATCGACGATCGATCCCCGACCGACGTTGACCAGGAGACTCCCTGCAGGCATGGACCCGAGTTCCTGCGCGCCGATCAATCCTTCAGTAGCCGGTGTCGCCGGTAACGCGATCACCAAGGCATGGGCGCGCGGCAGCAAAGTTGCCAGTGCATCAAGCCCGAAAACCTTTACCGGGTAGTCTTCCGCATGCCCGCGCTGAGGTTGGCGGCGGATAGCCAACACTTCCATACCAAACCCAGCACAGACGCGACCCACCCTGCGACCGATTTCACCCAATCCCAGCACCACGACTGTCTTGCCATCCAACGTTATTGATGGGTTGGGTCCATAGCGAGGTCTCCAATCACCCTGGCGAAGGGCTTTATCACAAGGAAGAAGATGTTTGCTAACAGCAAGCATGAGCGCAATCGCCATCTCTGCCGTCATTGCAGCATTGTAATGGAGGTTATGAACTGCGATGCGGGGAAAATCTGCCAGCAATTCTCGCGTGGGGTGTGGCACTCCCGCAAATGGGATCACCACCGCCCGCAGGTTCGGGCTGGCGGTGAGATACTCGCGCTTCGGCCGTCCCGCAACCAGGATCTCGTATTCGGCTGAACCGGGTTGTGGCGGTCCCATCGTCAAGGTAACAGAATCTGATAGTTGACCTTCGAAGATTGTCAGCGCAGACGAGCTTGGTTCATCGAGCAGATGAACGTGCAAGGTCATTCCGGATCAGCCTCATTAGATTCGAGTTATCGTGTTCATTGATAATGGATTTTTACTTCCTCTGGGGGCTCAACACACCCACGAGTTCTTTTCCGTCCAGGCTTAAATACATTTCCTTTACTGCTGCCTCTAACAGATCCTTCAACCGGCGACGTTCCAGGCCGACTGCATTCAACGGGTTATGGACGATAACCCCACCAACCATGACATAGCCGTTCGGGTGGATAGCAATCGGATAATAGCGCAGCTTTTTTGCCACGGCCTCGGAATACATCTCTCCCAGGCGGGCAAAACTCCGCTGGAAAGGCTTCATCCCGGTGACCGGGTCGGCAGGCAAGCTTGGCTCCTCCGGGAATATCAATAGGAGCTTTTCATCCAGCAAGAGTTCCATGCTAAGCGCCCATGTCGCCTGCATGGCTTCATAGCCTTTATAAACCGGGATACAACCGAGTGAAGCCAACAACGGGACGGTTATCTTGGAAAGACCTCTCGATACCCAGATGCTGACCGGGGGCTTAAGATGCAACTGCCGTTCGACAAAATCTGTGTTCAGATAAGCAGCGGATTTTTCCCTGTCCAGCATATCGCCGATCGCCCAGGTGTTCATCCGCATCGGGATGGAGCAGGCGACTGCGATTGGCCCAAGGGCATCAACATGATTGGCAATGAACACGGCCGGGCCATCTAGAGGCAGGTTTTCCTCGCCGATCAGTTCGCCCCCCCAGACGAACATATCGAGCACCCCGGTAAGCAGTTGATAGAGCCAGTCTTTCATTGCCATCTCACATCAAGGTCAAGCAGGAACGGTCTTGAAGCGCCTCTACCGGCGAGTGTGTGTATCTGCTCCGAACCTGCCATGTCGGCGTCCGTCCGGGCAAGGTTCAGAACGCAATGGTACCCCCAATCCCGGACGGGCAGGATTAGAAACAATCAAACATGATTCAATTGGGTATTAGCATAAAATGCAGTATGAAGCCTTATTTCTAACCTGATTATACATCACTGAACATTTGTGTAATCCAATAATAAAGTTGTCGATAATAAAGCGGAGATTGCCATGGATGGTAATCTCCGCTTTAATCACCTTCAAAAAAAGAAGCATCAATCCTTATCTGGGACTTTTGCGAACATCCCCAGCAACCGCTGCCAGCCCTGACGCATATTGATGGATTTTAACTTCCATGTCCCAACAATGCCGTAAGGCAGAAAGAGCACAATCAAGATGTAGATGGCGCCATTAATAAAACTGGCGCTCTCGCCAATGTAACGGCGCAAGCCGAAATCGAGCAAGCGGAATACGACCGCGCCAACCAAAGCCCCGTTCAAGGTGCCGACACCGCCGATCAGGATGATCAGCAAGGCTGTGACCGTGTATCCCAGCCCGGCTACATTGGGGCTGACGATTGGCTGGTAAATGGTGTGCAACCCGCCAGCCAGAGCTGCAGTCACGGATGACAGCATCAGCGCGGCAAGCTTGAAGTAAAAAGTATTGTAACCGAGCATCTTGGCACGGCCCTCGTTCTCCCGGATGGCGGTGCAGACCCGCCCGGTTGGCGAGTTGACAAAGCGCTTGTAGAACATGAAGGCCAGGATCAGGATGGTAAGCGTAACGAAATAGAGCCGCAAACGCTCGGTCGCCGGGCTGATGAATTCGGGGATGATAACGCCCTGCAGACCCACGTCTGAGCCGGTGTATTTGCCCAATTCGGT
Source organism: Chloroflexota bacterium (assembly GCA_043826785.1). Lineage (GTDB taxonomy): Bacteria > Chloroflexota > Anaerolineae > Anaerolineales > Villigracilaceae > JBDRPT01. The sequence goes on from JBDRPT010000076.1 coordinate 44,939, forward strand.
GGACATGACCAGCACATGGAAGACTGAAGCCATACCCAGCGTGACCAGCGCAAAAGTAATCCCTTTGACACGCGGCAGCACCATGCCAAAGAGCAGCGCCTGGAGGATGCCAGCCACAAAAATCAGGCCGAAAGAAGCACCCAGGGATAGTCCAAAGTTCTTCAGTAAAATGCCCGTCAGGTACGCGCCAACGGCGAAGAACATCGAGTGTCCGAACGAAAGCAGGCCGGTGAACCCGAAGATCAGGTCATAGCTGAGGGCGTACAACGCCAGAATAAAGATCTCGATCGCCAGCCCCTGGATAAACTTGGACTGGCCGCTCTCGTTCATCCAGACTTGCGCCGGGGATACGCCGTTAAACAACCCGACCACGAACGGCAGCAGGATGAAAACCAACAGCGTGATCAGCAACCCCTGGTTTGGCTTCAAAAAGGAGAGAATTTTGTTGTTCGCCATGTGCTACTCCTTCTTCCCCAGCAGGCCGTTGGGCAGGATGAGCAGGATGATCACCATCAGCAGGATGGTCGAGGCAGGTACGATCGGGGGCGTGGGTTTGAAAATGACATCCGTGAATGGGATCGGGATGCCGATCTGGCCGTACTTGATGATGAACTGTTGTAACAGCCCAACCAGCAGCGAACCGAGCGCCGCGCCCGGATAACTGGTCAGGCCGCCGATTGCGAGCGCGATCAGGGCGTTGAGCAGGAAACTCTCACCCATTAAATTCGACAGGCCAATCGAGGGCGCAGCCAGCACACCTCCCAGAGCCGCCAACCCGACGCCGAGGGCGAAGACCTGGGTGAAGACACGCCGCACATTGATGCCAAGCGCTTCGACCATTTCGCGATCCTGCACCCCAGCACGGATGACCATGCCCAACCGCGAGCGTTGGAGCAACATCCATACAGCTACCAGCACCACTACGCCGATGATCGGGATGAGAATCTCGTTGTAGACTCGGATGCGGCCGTCAAACAGGAACATGGTCGAGCAGTGATTCTGCCACCAGCCGCTCAGGGATGCGGCCGGGCAACCATCGCCCGTCCCGGCGAAAAGTTCGGGACGCGGCATGCTGAACTCGGGGCGTCCCCACACGGCACGCACCATCTCGATGCCGATGGCACTCAGGCCAAGGGTCAGCATGAGTTGGTAAATCGGGCGGATGTAGAGCGGGCGGATGAGCGTGGTTTCCATCAACGCCCCCAACCCAATGCCGCTCGTTACAGCCACAACTATAGCAATCATGAAAAGCCAGTTTGTATTCAAGCCCGCCAGGAAATCCGTGAGTGCGTTATTGAAGACAAAAAAGAGAATGCCCGCCAGTAACAGAGCGGCAAACCCGGCAAAACTGCGCCATCTGACGCATGGGGCCGCAGCCTGTTTCCCGGATCCAAGTAAAGACAGGCTGAATGCTAACAGCAGGCTTCCAACTATCAACCCGGCGAAGGCCAGGTATGGCAAGAAGCTATCAAACTCGGCAGGTGGCGGCAGGATGTTCAGCCCCTGGCTGGCGAGATACGAAATCGAAACCGGGCTTTTGGCGTAGTCTCCCACTTTCCAAATGGCGATGGGATAACTTCGCAGAACGCTGAACAGGATCAAGACTGAGACAAGTATCCCAGCCCAAGGCAGAATGTGCTTCATTCGCCCCTTTAGCAGGCCGCGGGTCGAGAGAGCCGTCCACAAGTCTTTGAGCAGGAAACCGCTCAAAACCAGGGTGACCGGAGTGAGCAAATCTACAAAAGTATCCGGCCGCACATAGACAGTCCAGCCGATGTAGGCGCCGATCATGAATAGTGTGCCATGAGCCAGGTTGAGCACGTCGAGCAGCCCAAAGATAAGCGAGAAACCTGATGCAACCAGGAAGGTCAGCGAGCCGACCGACAGGCCGCGCAGCAATGTGATTACCCAGTCTTCGGTTTCCATGCCGCGCGCGGCGGTCACGAAAACGAATGTCAGCGTCAGCAGGGTAAGCCAGAGCACAAGATTTTTACGGAAATATGCTTTCATGGCTGCTCCTTATGCTGCTCCGAGATAGCGATGAATGGTCTCACGGTCATTGACAAGGTCTTTCATCTTGCCATCCTTGACCGATCGTCCTTCTTCGATAATGACGTAATATTCCGCCAACTGAGTGGCAACGACAAAATTCTGCTCCACCAGCACCACTGTGCTCTCAGCCGAGAGTTTTCGAATGGCTTCCATAAGTTGCTCGATCAACACGGGAGCCAGTCCCTCACTGGGTTCGTCGATCAGCAATAGGCGGTTATCAGCAATTAACGCCCGGGCGATAGCCAGCATCTGCTGCTGCCCGCCGGAGAGGTTGGCACCCGAAAGCGTGATCAATCGTTTCAGGTCGGGGAAGAGCGTGAAAATCATCTCTGCCTTAAGGGCATAGTCGCCTTTCTGACGTTCGGCAATCTTCAAGTTTTCTTCCACACTCAGGTCGCGGAAGATGGCACGGTGTTCAGGCACATAACCGATACCCCGCGATGCGATGTCGAATGAGCGCATGCCTTGAATTTCCAGTCCTTCAAAAATGACCTTACCCTGGCGCGGTGGGGTCAGCCCCAAAATGGATTTGAGCGAGGTGGTCTTACCCGCGCCATTGCGACCCAGCAAGGCGGTGATACTGCCTTTTGGCACGTGCAGGTTCACGCCTTGTAAAATGTGATACTGCCCGATATATGTGTGAATGTCTTGCACATCGAGTAAATATTCCATGTGGGCCTCACACCTTGAACTCGAATAGGCCGCCGAGGTATGCGGTTTGCACGGCTTCATTGGCAGAGATTTCAGCGGGTGTGCCTTCAGCCAGAACCTTGCCCTGGTGCATGACAGTGATCATATCGGACACGCTCATAACCACGTTCATATTGTGTTCCACCAGCATTACGGTCTTGTTGCCCGCCTGCTGGACCTCTTGAATCAGGGCGATCAATTCCGGGACCTGTTCAGCAGCCATACCAGCGGTCGGCTCATCAAGCAGAAGCACTTCGGGATCCGGAGCCAGGATCATCCCCAACTCGAGCTTACGCTGATCGCCGTGGGGCAGGGTCCGCGCAAGCGTAGCAGCCCGATCGCTGAGCCCGACGCGCTGGATCACTTCCCAGGCTCGGGATTCGTATTGTTTGAAAGAAGCTGCATCCCGATAGATCTTGAAATTGTCCTTCCCCAATGCCTGGCAGGCAAGACGGATGTTTTCAAAGACGGTCAGGTTGGGGAAGATATTGGTGATCTGGAACGAGCGCCCGATCCCAAAATGGATGGTCCGGTGAACGGGCTGGTGGGTGATATTGCGTCCCTTGAAGATGACCTGCCCGCTGGTCGGCTCGATGTTGCCGCTCAATAGGTTAAAAAAAGTCGTTTTCCCCGCGCCATTGGGGCCAATGATAGCGTGCAGGCTGTTCTTCCGAACTTTCATGCTGACATCGTCCACAGCCACCAGGGCGTTAAATTCCTTACGCAGGTCGATGGTTTCGAAAATGATCTCTGGTTCCATAGGCTTGTCCGTTTTGTAGGTACGACTTAAATCGTCGTCTTGACAAAGGGCGACTACCCGATCCTGCTGGCCTGGGTCGGGAAAGTCGCAACTACAAATAGGTGGGTGCAGTCCCTAAGGGTTTTTCAACCCTTAGGGACTTGATTCTACAACAACTTACCGGTTACTCGCCGCTTAGAGAGCCATAGGGCAGATCGCCACAGCGGGATCTGAGTGCTTCGGGCAGCAAGCAGGGCGGCTCGGGGCGGGTGGTCTCGACGTATTCGTAGAAGTTCGCATCCGCAGCTGTCAGGTCAACCAGTCTCAGGATGTACATATCCTGAATGGCAACATGATCTTCGGGGCGGATGTAAACGATGCCCTTCGGACCGTCGAAGTTCATTCCCTCGAACGCCGCGATCAGCGCATTGGCGCTGGCGTCACCGCCAGTCGCTTTCAGACCTTCGACCAGCATGATGGCCGCGTTCATGCCATCAGCGGCAAACAAGTCGGGCATCAAAGCATAGCGAGCCTTTGTCTCGGTTGTCAAGAAATCATTGGCAGTATTATTCGGAGCAGAGTAATGGTACAGGATGCCGTTGGTGCTGCCAACCGCGTTACCGTACCAGAGCGGCATCAGCACATTGTCGATGAAGGTCGCGCCAAGATCCATCTCTTCATTGACACCTAAATCTGTCGCGGCCTGCATCAACGGCACGAAGCCGCCACCAGCCCAGGTCACGATGTAGGCCTCTGCGCCGGAGTTGAGTACCTGCTCCATGTAAGGCGTAAAGTCAGTGGTGTCCAGCGGAGCAAAAATATCCTCCGCAACAAATGTGCCGCCATTAAGCGTGCAGGCATCTCGGAAAGCAGCTGCCGAGCCCCGTCCGAAGGCATAGTCCGGGGCGATCTGGACGAAGGTGGTGTACTGCTGCGTCAGGTACAGGCACTCGTTCACTGCGTCTTGGTAGTTGTTTCGGCTGGTGCGGAAGGTGTACTCGTTAAAGTTAACGCCAGTGATGTCATTTGCAGCAGCGGGGGCAACGATCAGCGGGATCATGCTTTCGGCCGCAATACCCTGCAGGGTAGCAGTAGCACCCGACGAAACGGTGCCAACCAGGATGTCCACGCCCTGAACGTCGATCAGCTCACGAGCGATTGTAGCGGTGTTATCGGGAGTGCTGGCATCATCACGCACGAAGACCTGAATTTCGCAGTCATCCAGCATGAAGGTGTTTACCTGGGTAGCGGTGAAATCGAACACTTCACCAGCCGAGCCAGGGGCACCAGTAGCATATTCCATGCCCAGCATGAACGAGGGCAGGATATGCGCGCCGTAGATAGCCAGTGCACCAGACAGATCGGTAATTAGGCCAACCTTGATCGGCTCGGCACAAGTCAGCCCGACGGGGGCAGGTTCCTCTGTGACCACGGGTGCTTCAGTGGTCGCAGGGACCTCAGTCGGCACTGGGGTAGCAGCAGGTGCACATGCGGAAAGCAGCAGGCTAACTGCCACCAGGGCAACAATAAGCATTCGAATCGTTTTCATCTCAAGCTCCTCCTAGGAAGAATGGGTTTTGTTTAATGAACATTGAATATTTGGCGAATCGCTATATTTCTTAATAAAAACATCACCTCCTTTTACTTGATGTGGGCGTGGAACGCCCGGTTGAATTCTTCCGGTTTTTCGATGAAGGGCAAATGCCCGGAATCATTGATAACAACTTCCTGATAATTGCCGCCTGCAACGATGTATTTTTCAAGCACGGCGCGGGTTTGGCCGAGCATAGGCTGCGGCGGGTATACCTGCTCGCCAGGCCAGCCAGGGATAAGGCCAGCTTTGCCAAGAAAACCCGGGTCGGACGCCGCGCTGTCCGAGACGACCATATCGTCCTTGCCCCGGATCCATAACACGCTCAATTTTGGCTCAGCTGCGAGGATCGTCTCCACGTCTACGGCGTATTTCGGCGAGGTGGCATTGGTCGCGCCCCATTTACCCGGCGCAACGAATGGCCAGTTTGGGGATTTTTCAGAATCACCTGGCACATCCTGGTCACCGATGTGGGAAGCCAGTAATGATGAAAGCAATTCTTCCTCGCGAGCGGGGACAAAGGGCGGCTTGACCAGCAGCATCCGAATGGCAGCGCGCGGCGAAAACTGGCTTTCCAGGGTGCGGTCCCCTTCTTTAATTCGGCGGGCCAGCTCAGGGTTGGTCAGACCACCGCCCGAGCCGGCGAAGTCCAGGTAACAGGGCGTCCCATCCACATCTTTGGTGCCGCCGAAACCGTAGGGCGAGCCAGTATCCACCAGCGTGACGGTCAGGAAGCGTTCGGGGTAATCGGCCATCATGCGCCAGACCACCATGCCGCCCAGCGAGTTGCCAACGATGTGGGCTTTTTCAATGCCGAGATAATCCAGCAGGGCTAGCGCATCATCGGCCAGGTTGCCCATTCCGTTGGTGGCATCTATTTTTTTCTCAGATTCCGCTTCACCAAAACCACGTTGGTCAGGCGCGAAGCCGCGATAACCGGCAGGCAGGGCGACCATGGTCGCTTCCCACCAGGTAGCAGTCGAAACGTTACCGTGCAGGAAAAGCACCGGGATGCCTCCATCCGGTCCACTAAACAGCACGCGGGTGGAAATACGATTGGTGCTGATGGTTTTTGCGGTGATACCTTCCATGGTTGGGATACTCATCCAAACCTCCTAACCAAGATATTTCTCTCTCAGTTTTTGCTTCTCAACCTTGCCGTAGGCTGAATAAGGCAACTCTGCTGCAATGATAAACTCCTTGGGGATTTTGAAACCAGCAATTTTACCCAGGCAATGTTCTTTTAATTCATTTTTAGAAATTTGCTGCCCATCTTCTAGAACGATAATCATCACCCCAACCTCGCCCCAGGTCTTATCTGGCTTACCGATCAAAGCCACATCCTTGACTCCAGGGTGCTCTCGAACGACAGTTTCGACTTCCGCGGCATAGATATTCTCACCGCCACTCTTGATCATATCTTTGTAACGTCCATCGATGTAGAAGAAACCGTCTTCGTCCATGTGGCTCATGTCCCCTGTGTGGAACCAATCATCAACAATGGCTTTGGCGGTTGCCTCGGGGTCGCGCCAGTAACCGGAGCAAACATGCGCGCCGCGAATCAGCAGTTCTCCCGCCGCACCAACCGGAACGTCTGCGCCTGTTTCAGGATCGGCGATGCGCATCTGGCTGTGGAAGATCGGTTTACCCACCGAACCAGTCTTGGGCACTGAATCTTCATCCGTCATGCTGAAACAGTTGGCACCCACTTCGGTCAGGCCGTAGCCCTGACGGAAAATGATACCCTTTTTCTCACGCCAAGCGTTCATCAACGCGGGCGGGCAGGCCGCACCGCCACTAATGAAGAAATGCACCTGGCTGAAGTCGGCTCGCTCGAAATAGTCTGAATCCATCCACATTTGAAAGAGCGTGGGCACTCCCAAAATGACTGTGCAACCCTCTTCCATGATCCAGCGTAGCGAGGCCACAGGGTCGAAATCGCGGGCCAGGATGATTCGCCCGCCAATGTACAGGATGGGCGTTAAAAAAGCAAACAGTCCACCCGCATGGGAGAGCGGCGTATAAACGGGCGAGATGTCTTTCTCAGTGAGCCCCCAACTCACGACAGTATTGATGCAATTGAAAAGGATTTGACGATGCGGAAGAATAGCACCTTTGGGATTGCCAGTTGTGCCGGACGTGTAGAGGATGCAGTAGGGCGATTCCAGATCGAGCGGCGGACGGACTGGTTCTTGAGCGGATGCCTGCTCCAATCCATTTTCATAGGACTCAGCCTCAGGCATATCTGCCCCGCGCAAGCTAACAAAGTGTTCCACGTGAATATTGGGGCGCATCTCTTCCACTACCGGGACAAACTCAGGCTCAACGATGAGAATCTTCGCCTCCAGGTCATTGACCATATAAGCCAATTCTCTGGAGGTCAAACGCCAGTTGAAGGGCGCAAAAATGGCGCCGATCTTCGGCAAGCCGTAGAACAGGTCGATGTAAGCAATGCTGTTCCTGGCAAGGATCGAGACGCGGTCACCTGGCAAGACGCCCAGTTCGTCTCGCATGAAGTTTGCCAAGCGATTGGCGCGCTCATTCAGTTCGGCGTAAGTAAAGCGCTTCCCGGTCTCCAGTTCGACCAGCGCAATGCGCTGGGGGGTCAGGTCAACGCGTTTACTCAACAGATCAGCAGCGTGCATAACTCCTCATAGATTGTTCATTCTAGCATTTACGAGTTTCTGCCCAGTTACAAAATCTCAAGCCTGCTTTCCTAGAAAGCCCAAGACGATGGAATTAAATTCTTCCGGCCGCTCCCAGCAGGAAGCGTGGCCGGAATTCTTTATGATGTGAAATTCAGCCTGAGGGATTCCTTTTTTTAGGATTTCAGCGTAACGGGGACCTTTGATTAAATCCAATTCACCGGCCAGGATGCAAACCGGGCATTTGATCTCGGCCAACCGCCCGGTAAAATTCACTTCGAAGAAAGCCTCGCACAGACGGATGACAGCTTGGAAGTCCAGCGAGGCATAGCGTTTCTTGGCATCCTCCAGCAGAGCAGCGTTGCGAGCGATGAAATCCGGGGAAAAATTCCACGGCACGGAAGCGTTGAAGAAAACCAACGCGTCACCTCTCCGCAGCGCATCCACCCAACTCTGGATGACCAAGCGCAACTCCGGCCCGACCTCGCTTACGGTGTCCATCAGGATCAGGCTGAGCACTTTTTCGGGGTATTTCAGCACGAAGGCCTGGGCCACCTCCCCGCCGTAGGAAATACCGGCGATATGAGCGTTTTCAATATTCAAAGCTTCCAGCAGTGCGACCAGGTCATCAGCATGCTGTTCCATCGAGTAGGGACTTACAGGATGGTCGGATTGTCCCTGTCCACGGCAATCGTATTGCAGCAGGCGATAATGCGCGGCAAGCGCTTTTGTCTGCATCACCCAACTGGTAGCGGCATTCATGATGATGCCATTGTTGAGCACCAGCAATGGAGCAGTTTCAGAACCATGGAGTTCGTAATACAGACTTACGCCATTTACCTGAATGTGAGGCATGGTACATTATTCCACCCGGAAAGCGAGGAAAGCCTTTTTGGCCTCACCCTCACCGCGCTCCACAAATTCGACTTTTAGTGGGGCGCCTATCTTGATCTTTTCCGGTTTACTCGCCTCCACTCCCAAAATTTGGGCGCTGATCTTGACGCCCTGCTCCAATTCAACGATGCCAACCAGATAGGGATTATCGCGCCCATAGCCTTCTGCAATCATCGCAGTGGGGGCAATATAGATGGCTGTGAAGGCCGCCAATTTTGCCTTGCCTTTGAATTCAACCCAATCCAATTGATCGCCATAACATTGCGGGCAAATCGGGCGCGGGGGTAGATAATCCGCGTTACAACGGGGGCAATGGGACCCCATGAGTTTCTTTTCGTTCAGGTACTGTTCGAAGGATGCGGCGGTGAAAGGCCGCTCGCTGATTGTCATCTCAGTCTCTCCTCTCGTAGATGTGCACCACGCATGTGCCCCCGGTCCCGCCGACGTTGTGGGTCAACCCCAATGGAATATCGCCAGCAACCTGACGCTCGCCTGCCTGTCCGCGCATTTGCTTGAAGATTTCAACGGCTTGGCCAACACCGGAAGCGCCGACCGGATGTCCCTTGGATTTCAAGCCGCCAGATGTATTGATCGGCTTGGCTCCGTCCCGGGCGGTGACCCGGTCTTCGGCCATGCGATAGCCTGTCCCAGGAGTGAAGAAGCCCAGGTCTTCGGTCGCCACAACCTCTGCTATCGTGAAGCAATCATGGACCTCGGCAATGCGGATGTCAGCCGGGGTAACACCGGCCATGGCGTAGGCTTCTTGGGATGCGCGCCGGGCTGCGCCGATACTCGTCAGATCGGCACGGTCGTGTAGAGCGACATCCGATGCTTGCCCCGACCCAACGATGTGGAGCGGGTGATCGGTAAATTGTTTGGCGATGTCTTCAGCAACCAGCAAGACAGCGGCGGCCCCGTCCGTAATTGGCGAGCAATCGAAGAGCCGGAGCGGCCATGCGACCATTGGATTAGCGTTGTCATCGTGCAGGAAATCCCAAACATCTTTCCAGTCTGGGATGGGTTTCCCTTTCTTTTTGGCAGATTCAATCCGAGAATTCATCCAATCGGGGATGGTCACGCCAAACTGGGCATTGGGATTGAGCGCTCCGTTCTCATGGTTCTTGATGGCGACATTCATCAAGTGTTCGGGGGTCATCCCGTATTTGTGCATATAGGCCGATGCTATTGCGGCATAGAAACCCGGGAAAGTGAAGCCAGCTGGGATTTCAAAGAGGGTATCGGCGGCGGCGGCCAGGGTGTCGGTCACTTCGGCAGTCGGCAAATTGGTCATTTTTTCGATGCCGCCGACCAGGGCAATATCATACAGCCCGGAAGCGATGGCCAGGATCCCTTGCCGCAAGGCCACTCCGCTGCTGGCGCAGGCATCTTCGATGCGCATGGCTGGACGGGATGCCAACCCGACCACATCTGCCATAATCGGGGCCGTATGACTCTGCGACTCGAAAAGATCGCTGGAAAAGTTGCCGATATAAATGGTTTCAATGTTAGCAGGATTAAAATCTTTGTCCACCGATTGACGCATGGACTGGAAGGCTTCTACAAAAAGGTCCCGGCTGCTTTTATCGTTGAAGGCTCCGAATTTACTCATCCCTGCGCCTACGACGGCCACGTTGCGTCCAAGTTTCTTGGTGCTCATCGGATGCTCCTGTTATTTCTCTTTTTTGTAGACGCCAGCTTTGCTCAAATCTTCCGGGCGGGGACCGCCAGGTACAGGGCCAAAGATCAATTTCAGCGTATCATCTTCGATAGCATAACGCCCGGCATATTGACCAACCAGGTTCATAGTGTGCTGGGTCTGATTGGTGTCGATCAACCCGCCTTCACTTACAGTATAAGTACCGCTGGCCTTGATCTTGACCAACCGGGGTAGTTCAGAGTCGTAAGTGCCATCTTCGTTGAATTCAAACCACAATCCCTTGAACGTGCCTTCTTGTAGTACCCATTTTCCGACGATATCTGACATAGCTTTCTCCTTGTTTGCCTGCACGCTAATCTTTTGAGAACATAACTCTTAGGTCACGTTTCAAAATCTTGCCCATCGATGAAAGCGGGAGCGCATCCATGATCTCAACCCGCTTGGGGACTTTATAACGGGCAAGGTTATCGTTCATGTACGCCAGCAATTCATCCGCCGCGACGGTCTGACCGGGCTTGAGCACCACGCAGGCCAAACCAACCTCGCCCCACTTCTCGTCTGGGATACCGACGACAGCGCACATATGAACTGCTGGGTGCTGGTAGAGCGCTCTCTCGATCTCGGCAGGGTAGACGTTCTCGCCGCCGCTAATGAACATATCCTTTTTTCGGTCGACGATGTAGAAGTATCGCTCAGCATCGTAACGCGCCACGTCGCCAGTATGGAAGTAGCCGCGCTCATCCACAGCGACCGCAGTCGCTTCGGGATTGTTGAAATAACCGGAGCAGTAAGACGGCCCTTTGAGGACCAACTCGCCCTCTTCGTCCGGGCCGAGGAAGTTGTTCCCGTCATCGACGATTCGTGCATCGACGAAAAAGTTGGGGCGGCCAATCGACCCGGCCTTGCGGATGGCGTCTTCGGGGGCCAGCGCAAAAATGCCAGGACCGAACTCGGTCATGCCGAAGCCTTGCTTGAAGCGGATGCCTTTCTCGGCGGTGTATTTCTCGACCAGCGGGACCGGCAGCGGCGCGCCGCCCGACGTGCAGAAGCGTAGCGCGGACAGGTTGGCCTGCTCCCAGTTCGGGGCCTGGGTCAGCATCTGATACATGGTCGGCACCCCGGCAAATACGGTTACTTTTTCCCGTTCGAGCAAATCCAGCACCTGTTCTGGGATGAACTCGCGGATAAAGATGGTCGTCCCGCCAAAGATAACCTGCGGCAGTGTGTAAACAAATAATCCTCCCGTGTGAAACATCGGGAAGACATTGAGATAGACATCGTTATGGGTAATATCGTGGATGACGGTGTTGAGCGTGTTCCAGGCGATCATACGGTGCGAGACTTCGGCTGCTTTGGGCAGGCCGGTCGTGCCGCCGGTGAAGATCAAGGCAGCGGTAGCCTCCGCCTCAAGCGTCTCGCAGGTGACGGGTGAATCCGCTGCGCTCTGGAGCGTGGACTCAAAGTGGAGGCTTCCTGTTATTCCACCCCCATCCAGGTGAAGCGTGATGAGTGAATAGTGTTTCGTAATGTTTTCGACGTTACCCTTGAAATCATCGGAGAAAATCAGGATTTTCGGGGTGACGTTGTGGAAAATATCGAGCAGTTCCTGCCAGTGCAGCCGCCAGTTGAGGGCGGTGTGGATGGCGCCAAGTTTCGAGCAGGCGAAGAACACTTCCAGGTGCTCATAACCATCCTTAGCTAGGATTGCCACCCGGTCTCCCTTGCCCACGCCCTGAGATTTGAGCCGATTGGCCAGTTTGTTGGCTCGCCGGTTGGCATCCCGGTAAGTCAGCCTCCATTCAGGGGATTTTCCGGTATCGATGAAAGCGAGTTTGTCTGGGCTGTAAAGTTCGCGTCGAGCGAGGTAGTCACCGATGTACATGGTTCACTCCTTGCCAGTGGGTAGTAGGATGTAGACAACGGAAATTCCGTACAGTTTCGGTCATTTCAGGCTCATCTGTCCTCTACCCACTTCACACTATTTCGCTGTCCATTTCCACACCGATGAAGCCATCGTGATCCCGCCACCACTGGCGCAAAACAGGATCGTCTCGCCGGGTTGGGGGCCTTTGCCCGAATCAATGGCATCGTCCAACGCCATGACCACGCAAGGAGATCCGGTGTAACCCCATTTATCCATAATCCAGTGGGCCTTTTCAATCGGCTGTTTGAGCAGGTCCATCATGTATTCGATCGTGCGCAGATTGAGCTGGGTGAAGTAATACTGGTCGACATCGTCGAAGTTTATATCGCCTTTGTCGAGCGCACCTTGCATCAATTTTGGCCAGTACTCAGTATTGAATGTTTTGGGGAACTTGCGGACGAATTCGACCTTAGGCGCGCCGAAACTTGACAGGTTCTCGGGTGTGCAGGGACGGAACGCGCCGCCGGTGTAAATCCCAAGCGCATCGTGGAATTCGCCGACCGCTAAAAAGTTGCTGCCGATAAAGCCCTGCTCCTCGCCGACACCCAGCACAACCGCCCCGGCTCCATCTGCGAAAAGATTGGCGGTCTTTTTGTCGCTGAAGTCAAGGAAGCGGCTCATACCGTAGCCGCCAGCTACGAGAATGTACTTGTACGAAGGCTCGGTCATCAGGTAGCGTGCGCCCTGGTCAACCGCAGTAACCCAGCCCGCGCAGGCCGAGTTGACGTCATAACAACCTGCCTTTGCACCGAGCTTGTGCTGGACAACGATGGACGTGGACGGCGAGAGATAGTCCGGTGTGTCGGTCGAGACGATGATCAGGTCGAGGTCGGTAGCTAACAGTCCAGCACGCTCGAGGGCTTTCCTGGAGGCTGCCACGATCAGGTCGGAGGTCGTCTGCTCGGGCGACATCCAGCGTCGCTCGCGGATGCCTACATTAGCCAATAGCCACTCGTTGGTGGATTCGCCCATCAGCGCGTCGACTTCAGCGTTGGTAACGATGCGGTCCGGAACATAACTGCCGGTGGCGAGAATTTGCGCGTGGCGCACCATTCTAGGTCCCTACCACAATGCCGCCATCGACACGCAGCGTTTCGCCGGTGATGAACGAGGCTTCATCGGAGGCCAGGAACAGGTAAGCATTAGCGATGTCACGTGGCTCGCCTAAGCGACCTAACGGTGTGCGGGCTTTCATACCATCGATGATTTTTTCCGGCATAGTGACAAGAATCTCGGTGGCCGTGAACCCCGGCGCGACCGCATTAACCCGGATCCCGTATTTTCCGAGTTCTCGCGCCCATACCTTAGTCATGCCGATCACACCGGATTTGGTGGCGACGTAGTTGGTCTGGCCGAAGTTGCCGTCCAGTCCAACGACGGATGTAGCGTTCAGGATCACGCCGCCGCCCTGCTTGATCATATAAGGGGCGACTGCCTGTGCGCAGTTGAAGACACCCTTGAGATTGACCGAGATGACCAGGTCGAAGTCCGCTTCAGACATCTGTCCCACCAATTGACCTTCTTTGAATTTGATCAACTGCCCGTCACGCAAGATCCCGGCGTTGTTGACGATCACGTCTATGCGGTCATATTTAGCAATCACATCATCAACCCATTTTTGGACATCCTCGCGGCTGGCGACGTTGACCTTATAGAACACAACCTCTTTGCCCAATTCCTTGATTGTTGACTGGCCGGCTGCTTCGTTCACGTCGCAAATCACAACTTTGGCACCCTCTTCAGCAAAACGCAAAGCGGTTGCTTTACCGATCCCTGCTGCGCCGCCGGTGACTAGGACAACTTTATCTTTCATGCACATGGTAATTCTCCTGTGTAATGATTTTATACAGATCAGATGAGTCGATTATTACTCGCTAATTGTTGGACTTCGATCGACGCTATGCGCGCCCCTGGCCGGGGTCGGCGTCGAGTGGCACGTAGCGCTGGATGAATTCAACGGCATCCTCCCAGATGTTGAAGTTCATCTCTTCATCGCTCTGGATGTGACGGATGGCACCGCGATAGGGCAGATGGCCATGCTCGGTATCAGTTGCGGTTGAGATTACAAAGCGGATTACAAAGGATGAAATATTGGGAGGAAGATGAAAGTCCATCATCATCAGAATAGCAGACAGCGGTAACACGGAGGTTACAAACGGTAACAGTGGTGTCGGGGTACTGGAATGAAAAAACGGCCCGAGGGCCGATCAATCTAACGATTGTCCTCATGTTCTACCTGCCGCTTACCAATCGCTGATAAAGTTGCTCGGTTTCTGGCGTGTGGCTCACGTCCAGTTCGTCTCGCAAGGTCTGGATACAGCGCTGATAAGTGCGGCCAACCTGGCCACGGTCGCCAAGGCAATTGTAGGCCAGCATCAGGGTACGGTAGGCGCGCTCCCAGCAGTTGTCTTGGGCAAGGATGCGCTGGCACAGGTCGATGGCTTCGGTGTAGCGTTTCTGCTCGATGAGCATCTCCGTCAACTGGTCGGCGCTTTCAAGGAAGAGCGCGGCCAGACGCTCACGTTCTTCGGCAGCCCACGTTTCGTAAAGCGTTTCGGGAAGATACTCGCCTTGATACAACGCCACAGCACGCTGGAGCAGGCTGAATTCCGGGTTTGATGCGTGGCGGACGGCCTGGACGAACTGGTCCGCGTCCAGCCACAGGTCAGCGTTCGGACGCAGGCTGTATGTCGTCCCTTCCCGCAAGATGAAAGCCGAATCGCTGCCGGGTGTGCGATCCGGTTCGAGCACCTGGTAAAGCGCGTTGAGCGTGATCTTGAAATTGCGCTGGGCGGTGGCTGGATCGGTTTCGGGCCAGAGGTGTTCGCAAATCTGGTCACGGTCGAGCGGTGCGTGACGATAGGTCAGCAGCAACTGAAAGAGCTGACGCGCCTTATCGCGCCGCCACCCATTGGCCGGGATGGGCTCCTTGCCGCGCCAGACTTGGAACGAACCCAGGGTTTGGATGCGCAACTGGAAGCCGGGATGGTAATCAATGCGGGCTAGGCCGAGTTCATCGAGTAACTGAGAAACATAGACGCTCTCCCAGCTATGCTGACGGGCAACGATGAGCAGTGGAATGAAAATTCGCTCATCCGGCGGCCCCAGTGTAGAAGGACGCGTAAACAGGAATCCGTAGCCTCGCTCGCGGCAAGCTGCCAAGACACTGGGCAGCGTACTTTCCAGACGTGTGGCCTGTTTCTGTTTCAAAAATCCGAGACTCAGCCACAGGCGCGCCGCGGTAGCCCCGAAGGGATCGCTGCACTCCTGGAAGCCTAGAACAGCCCTATTCAGCCATTCTTCAGCCGCTTCGTAACGCGCTGCCAAGGTTAGGCTGGCTCCCATTGTGAGCCGTGTCATCGAGGCTACCCATTCATCCCCGGCTTGGGTCGCGATCTCTATGGCTTCCTGCGCACGCGCTTGAGCAGCATCCAAGTCTCCCAGGTACCCATCGACCCGGCACAAGCCCCAATCGGCTTCAACCAGCAAACGTGAGACAGCCAACGTGCGGCTGATCTCGATACACTTTTCAAACTGGGCCCGGGCCTGGGCATAATCCTCAGTACGGGATGGGTCGAGGTCGGTGAGTGTGAGCGCATGTCCCTGGCGCATGTGACCGACAGCAGTCACAAACGGTGACTTGAGTTCGTTACCCCGCCGGGTGCCTTCAAGTGCGGCTTGATAGGCCTGTTGGCCCAATCCCATAAATGAATAAATGAGCGATAGGAGCAGTTGGGTTTCACGATGTGCGCGCGGTGTCTGCACCGGGTCGCGTTTTTCGGCTTCGGCGCGTTCCTCCAATTCGCGTTTTGCCTCATTGAGCCGCCCGGTTCGCACCAGAACACGAAACCACAACTGATCATTGGATGGGCCCTCTGTACGCAGAGCTTCAGCACGTTGAAAGAGGCGCTCGGCCTCTTCGGCATGCCCGGAGTTAAGTTTGTTCTCGGCCAGCAGTTCGTACAGACGTACTTGCGACTCGCGGTCTTCGAAACCGTCACTCAGGCGGATGGCTTCTTCGAGCAACTGTTCGGCTTTGCTGGGATCGACCGTGTCAAGATAGACGCGCGCCTGGCCGCGCAGGGCACGGGCCACACCATCCTGCTGACCACGTAAACGCCAGGTGTTCTTGGCCTGTTCGTACCAGCCATGGGCTTCGTCAAAGCGGCTGTGTACGCGGGCTAGTTCGCCGAGGGTGAAGACCAACGTAGGGTGCTGGTGCAATGTCTCAGGCGGGAGGGTGTCGAGGTAGGCAGCCAGCGTGTCGAGACGGCCGGCAGTCAGCAGGATGGCAGCGTAGGCATCCAGCAGGTCGGCAACCTCGTCCCAGGCCTCGGCTTCGAGCAGGTGGAAGATGGAACTTTCGGGGTCGTTTTCGCGCTTGAAATAATCGGCTGCCAGGCGGTTCCAGGTCTGACGCAGGGCGGGCGGTGCCTGTTGGCGTAAGAAATTGTGGAAAATGTGATGATAGCGGAGCGCATCCCCCGCAGCTTCTACCACAAACAGGTCTTGCCGCTGCAGATAGGCCAACATGGAAGCTGAGCCGGCTATCGCGAACCCAGCAACCCTTCGAAGCGCGTCGCAGGCTTCGGGTCGCAGGTCGCGCAGCGTGGAGGTGATCAACAGGAAGTCACGCACATCAGCAGGCTGGCACTCAAAAACTTCACGAGCCAACATATCAAAGAGAGCCTCCAGCGAACCGGCCTGCCAGCGCAGCGGGAACTCCAACGAGGAGGCAGCCTGACTACGAATGCTCTGCCAGATGAGCTGCAGGGCAATGGCCCAGCCTTCGGTGTAGGTAAGCAGTGAGTCGACTTCCTCGGCTCTCAGTTCGAAAGAGTAGTGAGTGGCGAAAAGGTTTGTAATCTCGGAAGCGTTGAAAGTCAGGGTCGACTGGTCAATGGGTAGCAACTCGCCCTGGGAGCGCCAGCGCGAGAGTGAAGGCAGGCTGATGGCCGGACGGCCGGAAAGCAGTACATGCAACTGCGCCGGGGCTAACCCAACCAGCCGGTCAAGGAGTTGGGCTAATTCCCCGGTTTCGGTGACAATGTGGGCATCATCGAGCACAAGCAAGGTCGGCACATCGAGGTGAGAGCTCAACGCGTTGATGATCTGGTCGATCACGCCGCGCCACGGCAGCGGTCCTTGGGTGCCATCCCAGGCTTCGAGAAAGGGGATCGGCATTCCAGGCATGTCAGGCGAAGTTCGCAAAAACGCATAGCAAAGGTGCAGCAGGAAGACTAACGGATCGCTGTCTTCTTCATTTACCTGGTACCAGACCAGCGACGGCATATCCCCGGCAAGTTCTGCCAGGGCTGTGCTTTTTCCATATCCCGCCCCGGCTTGTAAAATTGTCAAGCGGAAATCAAGCGACTGGCGCAGCGCCAGCATAACCCGCGGCCGGGACAGGGTGCGAGCATTACGCGGCGGGGGGATGATCTTGGTGAAGAGAACGCTTTGTAACATTCTTACCATTTTAGTCGATTACGGAAGGTTGGTGGATATATATTAGATAGGAAAGAGCTTAGGCCGGTACTGCAATGCCTCCGCCAAATGTACAGATTGGATACCATCACTCCCGGCCAGATCCGCAATGGTACGCGCCAGCTTGAGCACGCGATGATACCCCCGAGCAGATAAATTCATTTGGCTCATCGCAGCACGTACCAGATTTTCCCCCGTTTCGTCTAATTTGCAGAACTGACGGACTTCCGCCACTCTCATGTCGGAATTGCAGACAATCTCCGTGCCTTCGAAGCGGACGTGTTGACGTCCTCGCACAGCCTGAACCCGCTCCCGGATCGAAGCCGATGACTCGCCCAGGCGGTCACTGCTCAATTTCTCGTAGTCCACCCGCGGCACTTCCACATGGACATCGATCCGGTCAAGCAGGGGCCCCGAGATCCGTTTCTGGTACTTGGTCACGACCATGTGTGAGCAGGTGCAGGGTTTGACCGGGTCACCGTAATACCCGCAAGGGCAGGGGTTCATCGCGCCGATTAGCTGGAAACTCGCCGGGAAAGTGAGTGAACCCTGCGCCCGGCTGATGGTCACGACCTTGTCTTCCATGGGTTGTCGCAGCACCTCCAGGACGCGCATCCCAAACTCGGGCAACTCATCCAGGAACAGGACTCCCCGGTGCGCCAGGGAGATCTCCCCCGGGTGGGGCCAATTGCCACCACCCACCAACCCGGCGTGGCTAATGGTATGATGCGGCGAGCGGAACGGACGGTGGCGGATCAACGGGGTTTCCGCAGGAAGCTGGTCGGCAACAGAGTAAACCCGGGTGACATCCAGGGATTCATCGATCGACATATCCGGCAGGATGCCTGGGAGGGCACGCGCCAGGAGGGTTTTTCCCGCCCCGGGTGGTCCGCTCATCAGCACATTGTGCCCGCCTGCGGCAGCCACCTCCAGCGCCCGTTTGACATGCTCCTGCCCTTTGATCTCCCCGAAATCGGTCGGCACCATCAGGGGCACATCCGGCATCTCCAGGGTTTCCTGCGCAGGGATCAGCGTACGTCCCGAAAGGTGATCGCGCAGGTCAGCAAGCGATTTGACCGGGATGATCTCAAGATCCGGGATCAGAGCCGCCTCGGCAGCGTCCACAGCTGGAACGATCATCCGTTTGAACCCGTTTGCCCGCGCGGTGGCAGCCATCGGAAGGACTCCGCGTGTATGCCGGACGGACCCATCCAAGGAGAGTTCGCCGACGACCATCAAACCGTTGGCGACATCCGCCGCTAAAACGCCGGCATAAATGAGCACCCCCAGGGCAATCGGCAGGTCATATGCCGGGCCTTCCTTTCGGACTGCTGCCGGTGCCAGGTTGACCACCAACCGTTTGCGCGGGAAGGCTACACCGGCGTTGCGCACCGCAGCCTGGACCCGCTCACGACTCTCCTGCACCGCCGCGTCTGGAAGACCGACGATGGTCATACCGGGCATACCCGCGGTGTAGTCCACCTCAACTTCAACCACAACCCCGTCCAACCCGAGCACTGCACAGGAATATACGCGTGCCAGCATAGTGTAAGTGTAGACCTGAACGAAAGGAAAGTCAACAACGAACCCGGGAATATTCAAGTTGTGAACAGGAAAGTGAGATCGTTTACATTTGTTCCAGTTGGTCCGGGTCTCAGCAGATCATCCAGGGCGCTGAAATAGGAGTAGGAATCGTTGCGATTCAGGTACTCGACCGGGTTCAGGCCGAGAGCCATGCCCCGCCGATAAGTCTCCCCGGTCACCACCGCCCCGGCTGCATCCGTCGGGCCATCCTCGCCATCAGTGGCCATCGTGACCAGCATGATGTCGGGAAAATCGGCCAGCTCGGTCACCGCTGCCAGGGCAAGCTCGAGGTTCCGGCCGCCCTTGCCGTCTCCCCGCAAGGTGACGGTTGTCTCACCACCAGCGACGATGCAGGCCGGGCGCGGCGCCGGGTCCCCGGTCTTCCAGGCCCAGCGCAGGACCGTGGACAATTCAAAGGCGGCCTGGCGGGCCTCGCCCTGCTGGTCGGTCCGCAGGAGATAAGGATGCAGCCCCTCATTTTCTGCCTGGCGCAGGGCAGCCTGAGCGGCGGTCAGATTGCTACCAATGATCAGGTTGGAACTTTTATCAAAGACTGGATCGCCCGGCTTGGGCGTCTCCGGGTTTTGTTCCAAACCGGCCAGGACCGCGGCTGGCAGCTTCTTCTCCATCTTATAACGGGAGATGACCGCACGGGCGGTTTCTTTCGTGGTAGGATCGGGCGCCGTTGGTCCGGAAGCAATCGCCTCAAGAGCATTCCCGACGACATCCGAGAGGATCAGGGTCACGACTGTTGCCCCGTTGGCCAACTTTGCCAGGCCGCCCCCCTTCACTTTGTCCAGGTGACGCCGCAGGGTGTTGATCTCATCGATCCGCGCCCCGCAGGTAAGCAGTTGGGAAGTCACAACCTGCATGTCGGCCAGGGTCAAACCTTCCACAGGCACGGTCATCAGGGCAGAACCACCGCCAGAGAGCAGACAGATGAGCAGGTCTTCCGGCTGCAGGGATGCAACCAACTCAATAACCCTTTCCCCAGCAGCCAGGCTGCGCACGTCCGGGACTGGGTGCCCGCCTTCCATCACCGGCAGCCAGAGTTCCATCCTGGGTGGAGCGTGTTTGGTGACAACCAGCCCATCCGTCAAGTACGGATCGAGCAAAGCCCCCATGGCACCGGTCATTGCCAGGGATGCTTTGCCGACACCCAGGATGGTAACATGCCGAAAGGCCGGCAATTCATAGGGACGGTCAGCAACGAAGAGGGTATTTCCATCACGGCGGACATGGCGTTGGACTGCCTCGCCGGGGTCAACCGCGTTGATCGCCGCTGCCAGAATGCGAGAGACTGCTCCACCGAGCGGAGAGTTAAGCAGGGTATAGCTCAGAAAGGATTCCGGAAGGTACATTGTTAATATGATAGCACTTCCACAGTAGGGAGACAAATGCTTGGATCATCAAATTCGATGGCAATCAAGAGACTGCTCCAAGATGGATTCCTGATTAATTGAAATAGGGAGTGAACAGCAGTGTAGTAGAATCCCTGATTAAATTGACACTTGAACATATGTACTTGGAGCATCTTTTATGATTCACACGGACAGCAAGCTGATGTACTTTCAAGCTAGGCAGATAATCTGATATTCCAAGGGACAGGACCATTATGACCAAACCTAAGGTATTCTGCACCCGCAAGATCCTTCCGAAAGGGTTGGAGCTCGTCACATCTTTTTGCCATGCAGAGGTATGGCCAGAGAGTCTGCCCCCCTCTCCCGCTGTCCTCCGCCAACGGGTCAGGGGTGTCGACGGGTTACTTTGCCTGTTGACTGACCAGGTCGATGCGGAAGTCATGGATGCTGCTGGAAAAACGTTGAAAGTCATCAGCAACCATGCGGTCGGGTACGACAACATCTCCGTGGCGGAGGCCACAGCCCGGGGCATCCTGGTCGGGAACACTCCGGGTATCCTGACAGATGCCACCGCAGACCTGGCTTTCGGTCTCTTGATGGCTGCCGCCAGACGGCTGACCGAAGCTGAACGCTTCGTCCGTAATGGGAACTGGAAGACCTGGGACCCAGCACTCCTGTTGGGCAGGGATGTCGCCGGAGCGACCCTCGGGTTGGTTGGCTTCGGCCGGATCGGTCGGGCGGTCGCAAAACGAGCGACCGGGTTTGGAATGCGCATCCTATACCACGACCCGGCTGCCGCCTCTGAACCTGCCCTGGGCGCCATCCCGGTAGACTTCGAAACTCTGCTGCGTGAATCAGATTTCATCTCCCTGCACGTGCCGCTGACCGAGAAAACACAGCACCTGATTGACGGCAAAGCCCTCGGCTTAATGAAACCCCATGCCGTCCTGGTCAACACATCACGTGGGCAGGTAGTCGATCAGGATGCCCTTTACCATGCGTTGAAAACGAAGCAGATATCTGCTGCCGCGCTGGATGTGACCGACCCTGAACCCATCCCGGTGGACAGCCCCCTGCTCACCCTGGACAACTTGATCGTTGTCCCGCATATCGGCAGCGCCAGCCAGACTTCCCGTGAGAAGATGTCCATGATGGCGGCAGAGAATCTGATCGCCGGGTTGAAGGGTGAACGGCTGCCTTACTGTGTCAATCCAGAAGCTTACCGAACGAGTAAATAGAATTCGCAGTTGATCGTCTACCCCATCGCCTAAGTGGGCAGCCGAGAGTCCCCCCCGCAGAAGTGCCCACCAACCAGCAGACCTCCCCGTTCCGCCACAAGGTTGCTGGCGTAACAATCCTGCCTTGCCTCAGCCATGCAGGTCTTTATTTCACCGGGACAGGCCTTCCCGTGCGGGCCGATTCATACAGGGCTGTGATCGCCTGCGTATTCCCCCGGCTGTCCGCCAGGCTTACCCGACTTGGTTTGGCGAGCAGGATCGCATCAGCCATGTCTTCCACTTCGCTCAGGTAAGGGATTGGACCCTTGACGGGGATCCGCTCGGTCTTCCCCCCACTTGATAGGTAGAGCGTTTCACGAGACCCCGGATTGAAGGGCGTGGGGATGATCAACGTGCCAACATCGCCGACAACCTCGATGTATACATGATAAGGGATGACGAAACTACAGTCGAACTGTGCGTAGACCTCACCAGGGAAGCGTAACTGGGCAACGAACGACTCATCGACGCTTGTCGGCCCTGGGGCCTGCCAGCCAAAGACCTCCAGCGGTTCCGCACCAAGCAGCATGCGGGTATAACTCAGCGGGTAGCAACCCACGTCCCACAGACTGCCACCGCCCATCTCCGGGGAGAGACGGTAATCATCCGGGTTGGTGAGCACAAACGTGAAAGACCCGCGCACCATCCTGACCCTGCCAAGCTTCCCCTCGGCGACGATTTCCTTTACCCTGGTTGTCTGCGGGTGGGTGCGGTACATGAACGCCTCCGCCACCACCCTGTCATGTTGCCCTGCCGCGGCAGCGATGGCATCCACCTCAGCCACGCTCAATGCAAGCGGTTTCTCGCAAAGGACATGCTTTCCCGCCTGCACAGCCTTGACCGTCCACTCGGCATGAAGATGGTTCGGAAGGGGATTGTAGACCACGTCGATATCGGGGTCAGCCAACAGGTCCGCATACGATCCATATGCCCGGGGAATCTTGCCTTCGCGGGCATATTGGTCTGCCCGTTCACGCGACCGGCTTGCCACCGCGAGCAATTGATTCCGTTTGGAGATTTTCAGCGGCTCATACAACGCCTTGTTGATCCGGGCTGTACCCAGCAGACCCCAGCGAAGGTTCTTTGTCATCGTCACCTCACTTCCGCCATCAGTGTAGGTGAAACCTTCCCGGGAGTCAACCGGTTTGGCTGTATAATTTTCACATGACCGAGTCGCACCAGACCCAGAGTCTCATCAAATCTGCTTGGAAAGCGGTCGGGTGGACGCGATCCAGCAATGTCCTGCTGGGATTGTTTCTCCTGACCATCTTCCTGATCGTTTATATCTGGTGGCCCCTCGCTGAGCAGGTCATCGCTTTTATCGACTGGAACGGTCCATGGTGGCTGTATTTTGACTGGTTGTTGGTGGGCATCTTCTTTTTCATGTCTCTGACCATCATTTCGCGCGCCGACCTGCGGGTAGATGCCTTGATCATTTTTGTGGGCACGCTGGGCGGTCTGGCGATCGAGTCCTGGGGGACTCAGACCAACCTGTGGTTTTACTACACCGCCGAACGCCCACCCTTGTGGATCATCCCGGCCTGGCCGATCGCGAGCTTGTCGATTGACCGGATCACCCGCCTGCTGGCCTGGGGAGCTTCCAGGCTCGCCGGAGGAAACACCAGGAAGAGGGTAGAAACCCCCACTCTCCAGCGAGTTTACAGAGTATTCTATTGGATCACCTTCGCGATATTCCTTGGGATGATGGTCGTCTTCGTCGCCCCCACCTATGATAAACCCCTGACCCTCCTATCCTTGCTGTTGTGTATTCTAATCATCCTGACACCTGGTGACCACCACATCGCCCTGCTCACATTCCTCGCCGGATCCGGTCTGGGCTACTACCTCGAACTCTGGGGCACTACCCGCCAGTGCTGGACGTATTACACTTACCAGACCCCGCCCATCTTCGCAGTCCTGGCCCATGGGATGGCCGCGGTGGTCTTCTGGCGCGCCGGGTTGATCGTCAAGACCCTGGTGGAGAAACTTCGCCTCCGCCTCTTCCATAAGGTCCCCTTGTTCAGAGAACCGGGGGATTGATCTGGAGACATCAAAAATCCGCCGTTTGTTACCGGCGGATGATCTCAATCGAAATTCCTTATGGCTGAGGGGGGAGGTGTACCAGACGGCCATCTTCTGCGTCGGTGACCCAAAAACCACCCCCTGGATCGATAGCAATTCCTGTTGGCATCCGGAAAGCATCCGTGAAGCACCCATCCCAGACCTGGATCGGCTGTCCGGTCGGGTTGAAGACAATCACCCGGCAACCCTCGGGGTCCGTGGCAAATAGGTTGCCCTGGTCATCCAGCCCCAGGTAGGGTTTGTTATCCAGGGACTGGCTATCCCATCCATCCACCATCCACTGCATCTCCACTTCATAATAAAGGCCACTTGACCCTGAAGAGAAGACTTGGATGCGCCGGTTCCAAGTATCCGCCACGTACACGCTACCGTCGTAGCCAACCGCCAGGCCAACCGGTTCTTCAAACTGCCCGGGGTTGAAGCCCGAAGATCCAAATTGGGTCAGATAATTCCCTGCCTGATCGAAAATAACGACGCGTTTATTGCCGGTATCGACAATGTAGATTCTGCCGTGGTCATCCACGCTGATGGATCGCGGCCCATAGAAAGCCTCCGGGACCTCCCCCAGCCCGAAGTACCCCCACATGGCAAGGAAGTGGCCATCTGAAGTGAAATGCTGGATGCGATGGTTCCAGGTATCCGCCACATACACACTGCCATCCGGGGCAACCGCTACCCCCCAGGGTTCATTGAATGTTCCCCCCGGTGCTTCCCCTTGCTGCGCATCGGCAAACGATCCCCAGATCTGCAAAATCTGGCCATCCTGACCGAGGTGTTGGATGCGGTGGTTGAGCGAGTCAGCTACATACAGACTACCGTCGTTGGCCACGGCAATCGCTCTAGGGTACTGGAACTCCCCGGGCAGGCTGCCCCGGGATCCAATAACCTGGTCTGCGTAAACCAGGACGGTGATCGCCTTGTAGGGATCCACCAAGACAACCGGAGGGAGCGCCTCGGTGCTGTAATTCCAGATCTCATTTGGGATGTCCTTGCGGAAGAAAAACGTCATCCGGTCGGAGACACCCCAGTCTGTCAGGGTGAATGCATTCGTATTCCGCAAGTTCGCGTAAGGCGCGAAGTCCCGGTTCAGCCAGATCTGCCAGATCGCATTGCGCGTCTGCACGTCGGTGAAGACCGGAGAGATATGACCCCAGGCGTAGCGCAGGTATTCTCCGAAGGTCATCTCCGCAGCTTCCGGTCCTGCTTCGAAGTTGCGTTCCACCAGGATGTTGTCCCATTTCAGAGACCAGTAATCCATGTTGGGCCACCACATGCGCATGTAACTGGACTCGTAATAATCATCCCGCAGGATTGGGGCGAGTTTGGCATAGCTCTCTGCAGTGACACCGATCACCGGCGCGCGGCGGACATCATTGCTCGGCGAGACATCGAAATCAATCCGGTTGGGGTAGTGGCGCATGTACCACCAATATGGATAACGGACATGGTTATCATACCCAACCGGCATATCCAACCCGCCGGTCAATCGCCGGGAAATCGGCTCGATCTGGGCCAGCAGGGCCTTCGGGTCAGGTGCTGCATGGGCATAAACGAGGTACTCGAAGGGATAATCATGGAACAAGAATGCCGCCCGGTAAGCCGAACGCGCCGTGATCACCCCGAGCAGGCCCAGGAACGCCAGCAGCATAACCCGGGTGGCCACCTGCCAGTTGGGCAAGTGGACATCCTTTAACCGCTCCGCCAGCCAGCCGACGGTCCAGCCTGTCACCAGGATCAACGGCAAGGTGATATGGATGCCCAACCAGGGCATCTTCTCGCCCGCAATCGTGAAGGCGATCAGGCTGGTCAGCGACCAGAAAACGATCAGGGCCACCGTCGGGACCGGGACTTCGTCCGGTTCATCGCTCGGCCGGGAAAAGGGTTGCCCCGGTCGCGACTGCCACATCCTGGCGGTTGCAGCGATCGTGGCAGCCAGGAACGTTCCCAGTGCCGGCAGGTACTCATAGATCGGGATAATGAATAGTCCATAATAATATGCGGGCTGGCTGCCGCGGTTGACGCCCTGTTGTTCCATCCAATAGCCAAGCGCGCCCATAAACCCGCCGGCGATCCCTTCGGGATTGGTGAAAAAGGAACTGTACAAGACTATGATGAGAATATAGAACATCCCAGCATGGTAGTACCACGTGCGGTTCCATAACTGTCCCAGCGCGATTGCCAATGCAGTAAATATCAGGATTACAATAACCGAACGGATGATCCCTTCACTCGAATAATCCAGGGCACTAAAACCGAGCAGTTCGACCGGCACGGCTGCTCCGAGGGGGAGGATCAACGTCCCAAGCAGCATCACCAGGTCGAAGGAACGTTCTGATTTCAAGTTAGACCAGCCAAAGCCGATGATCAGGATGGCCAGGGCGGCAATGAACGCCGCTGCGGCACCCCCGACAAGGGAAAGGGTGATCGTCTTTGCGGCACCCTCTAGCAACTTTTCCGCCTGCAGGTTCACCACGCCGGTCCCGGCCAGCAGGATGACGGCCAGACTAATTAATATCAAGAATACCTTCCTGTGACCGGTACGGGGCCAGGATCTGCGTGTTACCCGGTCGACAAGATAGACCCCCAGGAAGATCAATTGCTGGGCCGCAAAGATATAGGAAGTCGACTTATCGATAAAATGGAGCGCGTTCACAAGCGTGAACAGGAACAATACCCACTTCTCGCCGCGGTCAAGATAACGCAGGATGGCATAGATCGTCAACAACCCCCAGAATACGATGAAAACCTCATTGCGAGCATACCTACCGTAGAATAGCATCAACGGTGAGATCAGGAACAGCACCCCGGCGACCATTGCGCCGAGGCGCCCCAGGTAACGGCGGAAGGCAAATACAGCGACTACAACGATCGCGACGCTGAAGACTGCAGCCGGGATGCGCGAGGTGAAATCATTATCCCCGAACAGCGCATAGGATAGAGTCATCATATGGAACTGGAAAGGTCCATGGCTGAGTGGGTCGTAGCGATATCCCAGCCCGGTATAGTAGTCGTAGGCCGGGACTACGTGGTTGACCTCGTCATGGCTCATCGTCCGCGCTCCCAGATCATAAAAACGGGTCAGGAACGCCAGGGCAATGAGCAGGAGTACCAGCAATGATTCAAGATTGACCGGGAACCAGCGGGTGACCGGCAGATCCAACCAGGATAACTTCTCGTCCGATATTGTCATGGCTGCAATTTTACCAAACCAGCCTGTTGTTCAGGCCGGTTTTTGGAAACCTGATTATTAAAGACAAGATTGGTATCACCTGGTTGCCATCCAGCGGGTGTATATCGCCTGGGAGAGACTTCTCCCGGCGCTCTTTTCCTCTGTCACCAGTTCCCCCGCTTCCAGGGTGCCCCCTAAGCCCTTCATCATCTCATTCAGCAAATAATACATCTGCACTGCGGATGTCTTGACCGCGTAGACTGTCAGGACAACAAAGGCAGGGTCCTCGCTGAGGATTGCCCGGCAGGCAGCGAGCAGGGTCGGTAATGATTTGTACACCTCCCAGACCTCGCCCTTGGGGCCGCGGCCGAACTTGGGCGGGTCCAGGATGATCCCATCGTAGCGTGACTCGCGCCGGCCTTCACGAAGGACAAACTTCAGCGCATCATCGACAATCCAGCGTACTGGTCGGTCTGCCAGCCCCGAGAGGTGCTGGTTCTCGCGCCCCCAGGATACCGACTTCTTCGATGCATCGACGTGGGTCACGCTTGCCCCGGCGGCCGCAGCCGTCAAAGACGCCAAACCGGTATAGCCGAACAGGTTGAGCACCTTCAACGGACGGTCAGCCTTCTCGATCCGTTCTGCCATCCAATCCCAGTGGACGGCTCCTTCCGGGAACACCCCGACATGCCGGCCGGGCGTGGTCATCGCCCAGAAACGCAAACGCGGATAGCGCATCTCCCACTTTTCAGGAATTTTTTTCTGGAATTGCCAGTGACCTCCACTCTCCTCTGCTGATGGATGAAAGACAGCATGGCTATCCTGCCAAGCCTGCGCTGGCAAGCCCAGCGGCCACATCGCCTGGACTTCAGGGCGGTCCAACACATAAGCGCCGAAACGTTCGAGTTTCCGCCCCTGGCCGCTGTCCAGCAGTTCATAATCCGTCCAGTTGGGAGCTGAAAGCAGATGAATTCTAGGGACCATCGGAACACATCAGGGTACTAGCCACCGTGGGAATTGCCAATGACAACATGTCACTCTCGCTTACAAAATTGATAATTCCGCCAAGGGTATCATGACTGAATTGGTCAATAATACTACTTGCATTCATTCTCGAATATATGCTAAAATGGTAACGTCCGTGGGAGAAAGTGGGACGATGTGGGACGCCGGTAATATCCCGGCGTTCCGGCTTATAAGGAAGGTTTAGAACAGATGTTCATTGGTCAGTATCACCACTCCTTTGATGACAAGTGCCGACTGACGGTTCCGGCGAAGTTCCGTGACCCGATGATGGAAGGCGTCTATGTGATCCAGGGACTGGACCGCAACCTGATGATGCTGACGCCTGCAGCGTTCGAGGTCATTTACCAGCGCCTGATGGCAATGAACCTGACCGACCCATCCACCCGTCTCCTGCGGCGGATCATCCTGGGCAACGCCTCGCACCTGGAGCTAGACAAATCCGGCCGCGTACTGATTCCGCAAATCCTGCGCGATTTCGCTGGCCTGGAGACCGAGGCGGTCATGGTCGGGCAGGGAGACTACTGCGAAATCTGGTCCTCAGCCCTCTGGAAAGAGCAAGAAGCGCAAGTTCAGGACGCAGAAACCAATGCAAAGCGTTTTGAAGCGCTCGAACTCCCGACCCGCTAAGATGACCCTGGCACATCAACCAGTACTTTACCATGAAATTATACACGCTTTAGGCCCCACAAGCGGAGGTCGCTACATCGACGGAACGCTCGGCGCCGGAGGTCACGCGGCAGGTATCTTGACTGCCAGCAGCCCGGACGGATTGTTGCTCGGCCTGGATGTCGATCCCGATGCCCTGACGCTGGCCCGCCAGAATCTCACTACCTTCGGGGAGCGGGCATTTATCCGCCAGGCATCCTACACAACCCTGCGCCAGCAGATGTCGACCCTCGGTTGGCAGACGGTGAACGGAATCCTGCTCGACCTGGGAGCATCGTCGCTACAATTCGACAACCCTGAACGAGGCTTTTCCTTCCTCGGGGATGGACCACTGGACATGCGTTTCAACCCGGAGTACCCGTTCACCGCTGCCAGCATTGTCAACTCGTGGTCTGAGGCAGATCTGGCAGATGTGATCTACCGCTACGGCGAAGAACCAGCCTCCCGGCGGATAGCCAGGGCAATCGTCCGCAAGCGCCCCTTCACCAGGACGAAGGACCTGGCAGCCCTGATCGAACAGACCATCGGTCGAAGAGGCGGCCACCATCCCGCCACGCGGACGTTCCAGGCCCTGCGGATCGCTGTCAATGAAGAACTCGAGGCCATCACAGAGGTCCTCCCGCTCGCTCTGCAGGCGCTGGAAACGGGTGGCAGGCTGGCGATCATCTCCTTCCACTCGTTGGAAGACCGCCTCGTCAAGGAGACGTTCCGCCGGGAAAGCCGGGATTGCTTATGCCCACCGGCCCAGCCCATCTGCACATGCGGACATAAAGCAACGCTGAAAGAGGTATCCCGCCGGCCAATCGTTCCCTGCCCGGCTGAAGTCCAAGAGAATCCGCGCTCCCGTAGCGCTAAGTTGCGAGTAGCTGAAAAGCTCTAGCCAATGGGTGTTGGCTCAGAACGGAGGTGCAACATCAATCACTGAGTATCGGAACAACTATGAACAATGTCACTCAACTCATCTCGAAATATCGTCAGGCCCCCTGGCGGCACCAACGCCAGTGGATTGGCTTATTTCTGCTCGTCATCGTCCTCGTCGCTATGGTCGCAGGGATCTACCTGAACGTCACTGCGGGAGCCTCTGTGGCCGGTCGTGAAATCCAGATTCTCAAAGACAAAATCATCGATAACCAACGCTCCAACCATGATCTGGAAACCCACCTGGCCGAATTGACCTCGATCAAGTCCATGCATACCCAGGCAGAAGATTTAGGCTTTGAGCCGATCCGTCCTGAAGATATCACCTACGTCATTGTGGAGGGTTACATCCCGCCTCCCCCCATCGATCTCTCCACTCACGCAGCCCTAACCGCCGCCCCGCTCATCACAACGGAGTACACCCAGTCCCTCTTCGACTGGGCAGCACAAGCCTTTATCCTATCCACTGCCCGCAGCGGAGAACAACCTTGAACACCCCTCATGCCTGGCGGTATTTAAGTGTCCAAATCTTCCTGGTCCTGCTCGCTACGGCAGTCATCGGGCAGATCATCCGGATCCAAAGCAGCGAGGAAGCCAAAGCGATCCTTGACAATACCAGCCAGTACAGCGGCGAATATCGCTCCTACTTCCCCGCCCGCGGCAGGATCTATGACCGGAGCGGCTATTTGTTGGCTGGAAACCGGACTGCCTACGAGGTCGGCATCGACATTCGGACGGTCCACGAAGCAGGCAATGCAAATAACATCGCCCTGGCTGCGAGCATGTACCTGGGACTGGACTACGCAGACGCCCTCGATGAGATCCAGAACCCGGACAGTGGCCTCCTCTATCTAGTCCTCGCCAGCGCGGTCGATTCAGATATTGCCGAAAACCTGATGAATCTCCAGGAGCTGGCTGCCAGCCAGCCCAGCAGCGAAAGCCTGACCGGGCTGCATTTTCAGCCCACTCTGCAACGCAGCTACCCGGAAAATGATCTAGCTGCCAACATCCTCGGGTTTGTCACCGGCGATCATCGCGGCTACTTTGGGATCGAAGAAAAATATAACAGTGTCCTCTCGGGAGTACCCGTCCTGGTCTGGATCCCTTCCGATCCGAATCGGGTCAACGAATGGCCGGAAATCCCTGCAGGTTCGGATTTGATCCTGACCATCGACCGGGAGATCCAGGCCATGACCGAGGAGATCCTGGACGACGCCATGGACACATACGGTGCCGAATCGGGCACCATCGTGGTGATGAACCCGCAGACAGGCGAAATCCTGGCCATGGCAACCACCCTGCGGATGGACCCGGATAATCTTGACAGCTACGAAGATTTATTCCCCGAACAAACCCCTTATAACTGGGCGATCAGCCATCCCTACGAGCCCGGATCAGTCATGAAAATCTATATCATGGCCGCTGCCCTGGATGCAGGCGTGGTCCTCCCCAGCACGACCTTCAACGATACCGGCTCTATCACCATCGGCGGCGCAACCTTCCGGAACTGGAACGGGGGAGCCTGGGGCATTCAGGATATGAACGGATGCCTGCAACATTCGTTGAATGTCTGCCTGGCCTGGGTGGCGACCCAACTCGGGGTGGATAACCTGTACAGTTACCTGCAGGATTTCGGCTTCGGGCACCAGACAGGGGTCGACCTGGCCTGGGAGTCGCCCGGGCGCTTGAAGCTCCCAGGAGATGAGGACTGGCATATCTCCGACCTGGCAACGAATTCCTTCGGCCAGGGCGTGACGGTCACCCCGCTCCAGATGGTCATGGCCGCCTCCGCGATTGCCAATGAAGGGCAGATGGTCTACCCGCACATGGTCTACGCAGTGGTCCAAAACGGGCAACAGAGGAACACCGAAACCCAGATCGTTGGCAACCCGATCTCAGCACGCACAGCCCAGACATTGTCAGAGATGCTGGTCTATTCGCTTGAAAATGAGACCTCCCTGGCGCTCGTCCCCGGGTACCGGCTCGCCGGAAAGACCGGGACCGCCCAGATACCGACAGAATATGGGATCTACGATCCGAATCTGACCAATACATCCTTCATCGGCTGGGGACCGGTGGACGACCCCCAGTTCATGGTCTATGTCTGGATCGAAGAACCCAGTGCCTCGATCTGGGGATCCGAGGTCGCTGCCCCCGTGTTCCAGCAGGTCGTGGAAAGGCTTGTCGTCTTGATGCATATTCCTCCGGACTACATCCGGTTGCAAGCTGCAAACCGAGGACCATAGGAAGGTCATGCTTACTCTTGCAGATGTAATTGAAGCCCTGACGAACATACGCCCTCCGCTGGCAGACACCATTGTCACCGAGGCGGCTGTGGATTCCCGTCAAGTGATCCCTGGCGGGTTGTTCGTCGCCATCCCGGGTGAGCGCGTGGACGGCCATGCCTTCGTAGGCGAAGCCTTCCGGCGCGGGGCTACACTTGCACTTGTCCAGCATGAACTCGCCGAGCCCTTCTCGGTCCTCGACCTGCGCAAGGGTTTCAACCCGGAATCTCTATCAGCAGTGGAAACCCCGCTATGCATTTACGTCGAAGATACGCTTGCTGCCCTCCAAAAGATCGCCTGGTACTGGCGGCGGAAGCTTGACCTGCGCGTTGTCGGAATCACCGGCAGCGTCGGCAAATCGACGACCAAAGAGATCGTCGCCGAGGTGCTGGAAAGACGCTACCGGACGCTGAAAAGCCCGGGTAACCTGAACAATGAGATCGGCCTGCCCCTCACCATCCTGCGCCTCGGCTCGGGATATGAACGCGCCGTCCTCGAGATGGGTTTCTACGTCCCCGGCGAGATCACCCTGCTGTGCGACATCGCCCTGCCCGACATCGGAGTTGTGACGAATATCGGTACAGTCCATGCGGAACGGGCCGGGTCACAAGAGGCCATCTTCGAAGGCAAATCCGAACTGGTCCAGGCGCTTCCAGCAGACGGCGTGGCAATCCTTAACTACGATGACCCCCTGGTGAAGAAGATGGCGGAGCGGACCAGAGCAAGGGTACTGTTCTATGGCCTTAGCCCCGAAGCAGACATCTGGGTCGACGAAGTCACAGGCCTGGGGCTCGAGGGAGTCCGTTTCCGGGTCCATCACGGGAAGGACAACTTTTACGTGCGCGTGCCCATGATCGGGCAGCATTCTGTGCATACCGCTCTGCGCGCTGCGGCTGTCGGCCTGGCAGACGGGATGACCTGGCAGGAAATCATCGCCGGTCTGCAGGAAAGTACCAGCCAATTGAGGTTGGTGGCTGTCCGTAGCGCCAGCGGTGCCATGCTTCTGGACGATACATATAACGCCTCGCCTGAATCGACACTGGCTGCGTTGAACCTGTTGGCTGAGTTGGATGGGGTTAAAGTGGCGGTGCTTGGCGATATGCTCGAACTGGGCCAATACGAAAAGCATGGCCATGAGATCGTCGGCATACGCGCTGCCCAAGTCGCAGAACGCCTGATTTCGGTTGGAGCGCGCGGCCACATGATCGCCGATGCTGCCCGCAAGGCAGGCTTGAAACCGAGTGCTATTACCGAATGCGATACCGCCGATGAGGCCATCGAGGTGTTACAAGGCTCGCTGGGGGAACGGGATGTTGTCCTGGTCAAAGGGTCGCGCGGCGTGTGCATGGACCGCATCATCAGCGCCATCGAGGAGAGATCATGAATGACTCGACAATGATCCTCAGCCTGGGTGCACTGAGCTTCATGATGACGGTCATCTGGGGCGGCCCGTTGTTGCGGATTCTGCGTCACTTCAAGATCGGCAAGCAGATCCGCGTCGACGAGCCTAGTAGGCACTTTACCAAGATGGGGACACCGACCATGGGCGGCGTGATGGTCATCCTCCCGGTGGCACTGATCACGGTGCTCTTGAATGCGGTCAGCCTGATTGGCATGAAGGTCCTGGGACAATCGATCATGGTGCCTTTGCTGGCCATGGGCGGATATGCAGCCCTCGGCGCACTCGATGACTGGGAAGGCATCCGTGGGAGACGGCGCGGGGAGGGGATGCGGGTCCGCACCAAGTTTACCTTCCAGGTGATCCTCGCCCTCGGGTTAGCCTTTGTCCTGAAATACCTGCTCGACGTCCCCGATATGTTCCTGCCGGGATTGGGCTTTGAGATCGAACTCGGTCTGTTTTATGTGCCCATTGCTGCTTTCATCATCGTCAGCGCATCCAATGCTGTCAACTTTACGGATGGACTGGATGGTCTGGCAGGATTGATCTCGGCAACGATCTTTGCCACTTACGGCGGTATTGCTCTGATGCAGGGGCAGATTTTCATCGCCCGCTTCTGTTTCACCATGGTTGGAGCCCTGTTCGGTTTCCTCTGGTTCAACGTCCACCCGGCTCAATTGTTCATGGGCGATACCGGATCACTCGCACTGGGCGGAACTATTGCTGTTATCGCGCTGATGACCGGTCAGTGGTTCCTGCTGCCGATCATCGCGGTGATACCAGTTAGCGAAGCCTTCAGCGTCGTCCTGCAGATCGTCTACTTCAAGCTGACCAAGGGCAGGCGCATCTTCAAGATGGCCCCGCTCCACCTGCACTTCGAATTACTCGGCTGGTCGGAGACCCAGATCGTCCAGCGTTTCTGGTTGATCGGGTTGATGGCCGCCATGCTTGGCATCGGTCTGGCAATGGTGTAATCGATGATGACAAAATGGAATGGCAAGCGTGTACTCATTCTCGGAGGCGCCCGTCAGGGACAGGCGGCAGCGCGTTACCTGGCGCGCCACGGAGCGGTCGTGACGATTAACGACCGGCGTCCGGCTGATGAGATGAAGACCACCTGCTCCGCCCTGGGCGATGTTGCAGTCACCTGGGTGCTGGGCGATCACCCGCTTGCGCTGCTCGACGCAACCGACTGTGTCTGCCTCTCAGGCGGCATCCCGCTGACCCTGCCCATCGTGGTCGAAGCCATCCGCCGCGGCATCCACCTGACCAACGATACCCAATTGTTCCTGGAAGCCTGTCCAGGCCGGACGGTCGGGATCACCGGTTCAGCCGGAAAGACGACCACGACGACATTGGTCGGCAGGATCGCCCAGAAAGGGATCCCGGCCGGATCGAAGAAGGTTTATACCGGCGGGAACATCGGCGACCCACTCTTGAACCACGTGGACGAGATGTCATCGGATGACCTCGCCGTCCTGGAAATATCCAGTTTCCAGCTTGAGCAGATGACACTCGCGCCAACTATGGCAGCCATCTTGAACATCACCCCGAACCACCTTGACCGCCATGGGACGATGCAAGCTTACATTGCCGCCAAGGTCCGTATCCTAGAATACCAAAACCCGGAAGATATTGCCATCCTCGGGCGCGACGACCCTGTGGCCGCGGGACTCAAAGGCAGAGTCAAAGGTCGCCTGTTGACCTTCGGGCTCACCCCCCTCCCCGCGGGCGATTTCGGAACATTCAGCGACGCCGGCCGCTACCTTCTGCGCAGCGAACAAGGCGACGTCCTGCTCTTCGACGAGACCTGCGTCCATCTGCGCGGGGACCACAACCGGCAAAACATCCTGGCAGCCAGCGCGATCGCCAGCGCAGTCGGGATATCCGCGGAGGTTATTCGGGCAGAAGTGAATGCCTTCCACGGGGTAGCTCACAGGTTAGAGCACGTCCGCAAGCTGCGCGGCGCGGACTGGTACAACGACTCGATCGCAACCGCCCCTGAGCGGACAATCGCTGCCATTCGCTCTTTTACTGAGCCACTCGTGCTCCTGCTTGGTGGGCGGGACAAAAACCTGCCGTGGGAGCACCTGGCTGCCATCGTACATGAACGTATCGACCATGTCGTCGTTTTTGGCGAAGCCGCCGAAAAGATCCTCATCGCCCTGGGTAAACCATCCCCCAACCGGCGGCCCCACTCGCTGGTCCGTTGTGACGGGCTGCGCGAGGCTGTGCAGGCTGCAGCGGATGTCGCCACCGAAGGGGATATCGTCCTGCTCTCCCCCGGTGGGACAAGCTTCGACCAATTTCAAGATTTCGAGCAACGTGGCGAGGAGTTTCGCAAATGGGTATCGGAGTTAACATGAACCGCGCCAGCCAACGCAAGTCCCAATCCGCCCTGAGCATCCAGGGATCGAAGACCATGACTGAGGATATCCCCTTGATTCTCGTCGTTGTTGCCCTGGCTGTCCT
Organism: Chloroflexota bacterium; assembly: GCA_043826785.1. Lineage (GTDB taxonomy): Bacteria > Chloroflexota > Anaerolineae > Anaerolineales > Villigracilaceae > JBDRPT01. The sequence continues at coordinate 80,854 of JBDRPT010000076.1, forward strand.
CGGCCTGCTGATGGTCTACTCGGCTAGCACGGATTTCTCACTGCTGGCATACGATAACCCGACCTATATTTTCAACAAGCAATTGCTCTGGATGGCCATCGGGATCGTTGTTGCATTCGTTGTCAGCCGTTTCGACTATCACATCTGGACCAAGTTTGCCCTACCGGTGATGGCTGCCACCATCGGTCTGTTGGTCGCAGTGCTGATCAACAACGAAGTCCGTTTGGGCGCGGTGCGCTCCTTCTTTGGCGGGTCGGTCCAGCCGTCCGAACTGGCCAAGCTGGCGATCGTCATCTATCTCTCGGTCTGGATGTACAGCAAGAAGGATATCCTCGGCAATGTCCAGCTCGGCCTCACCCCCCTGGCCGTCATCCTTGGGGCGGTCGGCGGTTTGATCTACATCCAGCCAGACCTGAGCGCCACTGCAACCATCTTCATCCTGGGCGGGCTGCTCTTCTTCCTGGCAGGTGGTGAACTGCGCCAGATTGTCTTGTTCCTGGTTGTGGCCTTGATCGCCGGATGGCTCGTCGTCCAGTTCAGCGACACCGGCCAGCAACGCCTCGGCCCCTATCTGGCGGGTTTGAAAGACCCCCTGGATGCGGATTACCACGTGCGCCGCTCGTTGGAGGCGATTGTGCGCGGTGGCTTCTTCGGCGCCGGGATCGGGAATGCCATCACCAAGGTGACCGGCCTGCCCGTCCCCCCCACGGACAGTATCTTCGCCGTGGTTGCTGAGGAGCTGGGCTTGTTCGGTTCGATCGTGCTGATCGGACTGTACCTGACCATCCTCTGGCGCGGCCTGCGCATCGCCGCAAAAGCGCCGGACATGTTCGGCAGGCTTCTCGCCAGCGGATTGACTTTCTGGATCGTGATCGAAGCCTTCATCAACATGGCCGTCATGGTGGGGCTCCTGCCGTTCGCCGGCAATGCCCTGCCGTTCATCAGCGCAGGAGGCTCGAACCTGCTCTCCTCGCTGACGGCGATCGGTATCTTACTCAGTATCTCTCGTATGCCCGGAAAGACTGTTCCGGTCAAAGACGAACAAAGGAGAACAAGTCGTGCGTCTATTGATCTGCGCCGGTGGGACCGGCGGCGGCGTAAATCCCGCCCTCGCCGTCCTGCAGGCAATCAGCTCTAATGCCGAAATGCTCTGGGTCGGCGGGGAAGGCGGAATGGAAGCCATCTTGGTAACTCGGGCCGGCATTCCCTTCCGCACCATCCCTGCTGCCGGACTCCACGGCGTGGGTTTGCGGAAACTGCCCGGGAACATCTGGCAGCTTGGCCGCGGCGTGGCTGCAGCGCGGCAGATCCTGCGTGATTTCCGCCCGGATGCATTGTTCTTCACCGGCGGGTACCTGGCCGTGCCGATGGCATTAGCCGGCTGGCGCGTGCCCTCCATGCTTTATGTCCCGGACATCGAACCGGGTTTGGCCCACAAAACCTTGGCCCGTTTCGCCGATTGCATCGCCACCACCACCGAGGAGAGCAGCAAGTACTTTAAGCATGCGACCATTGTCCCTTGCGGGTACCCCATCCGCAGCGAACTGCTCAAGTGGAAACGCCCGCAAGCGCGCAAAGCCTTGGGTCTGGCCGCGGACCTGCCCGTCGTCCTGGTCACCGGTGGCAGCAAAGGCGCCCGGAACCTGAATCGAGCCCTGCTGGCTGGCCTGCCGTCGCTCCTGGAGGCCGCCCAGGTCATCCACCTCACCGGCGAACTGGATTGGCCGGAGGTGAAGAACGTTGCCGTGGAGATGAACGCCCGCCACCATGGCCGCTACCATGCCCACTCCTACCTGCATGAAGAGATGGGCGCCGCCCTGGCGGCCGCCGACCTGGTCATCTCCCGCGCCGGGGCTTCGACCCTGGGTGAGTACCCGCTCTTTGGGCTGCCGGCCCTGCTGGTCCCGTACCCGTACGCCTGGCAGTACCAGAAAGTCAACGCGGATTTCCTCGTCCGGCACGGCGCGGCAGAGATGCTCGCAGATGACCCGCAACTGGCCGAACGCCTGGTTACCCGGGTGTTGGAATTGCTCAAGGATAAGAAACGCCTGGCCGGGATGCGCAAGGCCATGCAAAGTCTTGCCCAGCCACAAGCAGCAGAAAAGATCGGCCGCCACCTCGTCGCGCTGGCTGAGAAAGGCAGAAACCGTGGTTAGCCTAAGCTTTGTCTTCTGGATGTACATAGTCCTCTTCGGAGTGATCGGTGCGATGCGCGGCTGGGCGAAGGAATTGTTGGTCAGCTTCAGTGTCATCCTGGCCTTGACCTTCATCACCCTGATCGAGCAATACGTGCCCTTCGTGCGTGACGCCCTGCCGATCGACTCGCCGGCACTCTTCTGGGTGAGGGCATCCATCCTTGTGGTGCTGGTGTTCTTTGGGTATCAATCGCCTAACATTGCCCGCTTCGCCCCCAAGATGACCCGTGAGAAACTGCAGGATACTCTGCTGGGCATTTTCATCGGCGCATTGAACGGGTACCTGATCGCCGGCGCGATCTGGTTCTACATGCACGAGGCGCTCTACCCCTTCGGGTCGGTCGCCTCACCGGTCGCCGGGACGGCCGCCGGAGACGCCGCCATCAAGTTACTCCAGTACATGCCGCCGCGCGTCCTGGGCATCCCGGCCATTTATTTTGCAGTCGTCCTGGCCTTTATCTTTGTGTTTGTGGTCTTCATCTGAGATCGTTATGAAAAAGGTTCACATGATTGGCATCGGTGGAACTGGTCTCTCGGCCATCGCTCGCGTCCTGCTCGAAATGGGATACGCGGTGACCGGGTCGGACCGCGTCGAGACGCCGTTCATCCATGAACTGAGAACCGCCGGCGCAACCATTGCCATCGGGCACAGCCCCGAAAATGTTGGCGCCGTCGATGCAGTCATCCGGTCATCCGCCATCCCGGACACCAACCCTGAGGTCAGCGCAGCCCGCGAACGCGGTATCCCGGTGCTCAAACGGGCCGACTTCCTGGGCGAACTGATGGCCGGTAAGACCGGGGTCGCCGTCGCCGGGACGCACGGCAAGACGACCACCACAGCCATGCTAGCCTGGGTGCTGACCGCTCTGGAACAGGAGCCGACATTCATCGCAGGAGGTGTGCTCAATGAGTTGCACACCAACGCCCACGCAGGCAAGGGCAACCTGTTCGTCATCGAAGCAGATGAATACGATCACATGTTCCTGGGACTTAAGCCCTCCATCGAGGTCATCACCAACGTGGAGCACGACCACCCGGACTGCTTCCCCACCCCGCAGGATTTCCAGGACGCCTTCGTCGATTTCGTCAGATTGTTGCCGCCGGATGGGACCCTGGTCGCCTGCGCCGATGACCCCGGCGCACGGTCGATGCTGCTCGAAGCGCAGGCGTACGAACGAAATATCGTCGCCTACGGGATCCAGGCGCAAGTCGAGGCAGGCCAACCAGGCCTTGAAACGTTCACCACAACCTTGAGTGCCAATGAGCACGGCGGATTCACATTCACCGCCACGGTGCTTGGCAAGCCGACGACGACCGTGCTCCAGGTTCCGGGTCGGCACAATGTCCAGAACGCGCTGGCAGTCCTGTCAGTGATCGGTTTGCTCGGGTTAGATCTGGGCAAGGCTTCAGCAGCGTTGAACCAATTCACAGGAACAGGCCGCAGGTTCGAAGTCCGCGGCAAAGCCGGAGGTGTATTCGTGATAGACGACTATGCGCACCATCCAACCGAGATCAAAGCCACCCTGTCCGCGGCGCGCACCCGCTACCCAAACCAGCGCATCTGGACCGTTTGGCAGCCCCACACCTTCTCGCGCACCCAGACCCTCTTCGAAGAATTTACGCTTGCCTTCGGCGATGCTGATTTCGTCATCGTGACCGAGATCTACGCCGCCCGCGAGACAAACCCGGGGTTCTCCGCCCGCAATGTGGTCGAGGCCATGTCGCACCCGGCGGTCAAGTTCATCCCACGATTTTCCGAGGTTTGCAATTATCTCGTCTCCAATCTCCGCCCAGGGGATGTCCTCCTGGTCTTATCCGCCGGTGATGGAGACACGATCAGCACATCCGTCTTAACCTGTCTGAGAGAAAGCGAGGAGAATAATGGCCGAAACAAAGCAAGTATTTGAATCCGAGATGATCGCCCTGCCCCCCATCAAGATGGTCCTGGGTGAGATCCCCTCCCCCGACCCGAACCGGCGCCGCAAACACGGCTTGATGACCAAACGCTACGGACGGGAGATGGTCCCGGTCGTCCAGCGGCTCATCTTGCACCTCAAGGAAAAGTAGGCTTTCAGGCAACCTGATGGAAACCGACGTCCTCGTTGAACTCCGTTCTGCTTTTGGTGACCGCCTGCAGGAGAATGCCCCCCTCTCCGGGTATACCTCCGCGCGCATCGGCGGTCCGGCGGACGCGTTGATCATCGTCCGGAGTGCAGACGAACTGGCCGAGGTCGTGGAGAAATGTTGGAGCCTGGATGTGCCCTTCACCACCCTGGGGGGCGGCTCGAATGTGCTGGTCAGCGATAAGGGCCTGCGTAGCATGGTGATCATCAACCGTGCCCGCTTGGTCCGCTTCGATGCCCAGGCCGAGCCGCCGACCGTCTATGCGGAATCGGGCTCGACGTTGAACGACATCGCCCAGCGGGCTGCCCGGCTTGGACTCAGCGGCGTGGAATGGTGCGCAACCGTCCCGGGGTCGCTGGGCGGCGCGGTCTACGGCAACGCAGGCGCCTTCGATGGAGACATGGCCGAGAACCTGATCACGGCGGAATTGCTCCACCGCCAGCAAGGACGGGTGACCTGGGGCGCGGAAGCGTTCGAATACGAATACCGCTCCAGCATCCTGAAGCGCGAGGGCGTGCCGGTGACCATCCTGGCAGCCAAGCTCGCCCTTGAACGCGGCAACGAGCAAGCCATCCAGGCGAAGATGGCCCAGTTCACCTCCCGCAGGCGCAGCACGCAACCTCCCGGCGCGAGCATGGGTTCGATGTTCAAGAACCCCCCCGGGGATTTCGCCGGCCGGTTGATCGAAGCGGCGGGTCTCAAGGGGAAGCGCCGCGGCAATGCGGTCATCAGCCCGATCCATGCAAACTTTTTCATCAACAACGGCCATACCCACGCCGCAGATGTCAAGGCGTTGATCGACCTGGCCCGGGATGAAGTCGCCGTAAAATTTGGCACTACCCTGGAACTCGAGATCGAATTGATCGGTGAATGGTAGCAGGAACGAGAAAGATATGAGCACTGACCCTTCCAGCAAACGCAGGCTCGCCGTCCTCTTCGGCGGTCGCTCAGGCGAACACGAGGTCTCCCTCGCCTCCGCCCGGTCGGTGCTGTCTGTGCTCAACCGGGACAGGTACGCTGTCTTCGAGGTCGGCATCACCCACAGCGGGCAGTGGCTGACCGGCAAGCAGGCCCATGCGGCATTCGAAGGCGGCCAACTCGACGACCTGACCGCCTGCACCATCCTGCCCGACCCCACCCGGCAGGGACTGTACGCGCTCAAAGAGGGGCACCTGGAACTGATCACCTCGCTCGACGTCGTCTTCCCGGTCCTCCACGGGACCTACGGGGAGGACGGCAGTCTTCAGGGCCTGCTCGAGATGGCCGACCTGGCCTACGTGGGCGCCGGGGTCACCGGCTCGTCAGTCGGGATGGACAAGGGCATCTTCAAGGATGTCATCCGCGCAAACGGCATCCCGGTGGTCGAATCCATCATTGTGCTCCGCTCGCAAATCGAACGCGACATCGATATCGTTCTCGACCAGGCGGAAGCCCTGGCCCCGTACCCGCTGTTTACCAAACCGGCCAACCTGGGTTCCTCGGTCGGGATCAGCAAGTGCAAATCGCGTGCCGACCTGGGCGAAGGACTGCTCGAAGCCGCCGCCTATGACCGCAGGATCCTGGTCGAACGTGGCCTGGACGCCCGCGAGATCGAGGTCAGTGTGCTCGGCAATGACCAGCCGCAGGCTTCGGTCCCCGGAGAGGTGCTCCCCAGCCGGGAGTTCTACTCCTACGAAGCCAAGTACGAGGATGGCAGTTCCGGCCTGGTCATCCCGGCCCAGCTCTCCCCGGAACAGACCGACCTGCTTTGCAAACTGGCGATCCAGGCAACCAAGGCGATCGACTGCGCCGGCATGGCCCGGGTGGATTTCTTCCTCGAAAAAGGGAGCGGAAAGATCTACCTGAACGAAGTCAACACCATCCCCGGGTTTACCAGTATCAGCATGTACCCGAAATTGTGGGCAGCGTCCGACCTGCCTTATGCCAACCTGGTCGAGCGGTTGATCCAACTGGCCATCGAGCGTAAGAACGAGCGTAATCGCACCGAACGTCGTTTCCGGAGAACATCATGACACCAACCCGCACACCCAATCGTGCAGATGCCGTCCGCCAGCGTCGCAAGCAAGAGGTCGACGACCGCGCAAAGCAGACGACCAGACGGGCCTACCGCCCGGAGACCGCTTATGCCCCCGGCGTGCCGCGTCCGGCCTCCCGGCAAACCGGCCGGCCGGTTTCACGCCAGTCGGGACGGCCTGGCTCACGCCCGAAGCGGAAGCAGCACTACGATATCGCTTTCTCGGTCGCGGGCGCCCGCGTCCAGGCACCCGGGATCTCCATCCCCGACCTGGGCCTGCGCTGGCTCTCCGGCCTGCTGACCATCGGCCTGGTTTTCCTGCTCTACACCATGTGGAACGCAGCGAGCTTCACCGTCACTGCTGCCGAGATCCACGGCAACCAGCGCCTGGGACCGGCTGAGATCACCGCCGCTCTGCGCATCGTGGACGAGCCCATCTTCGCCGCCGTACCCGCCCAGATGGAAATGAACCTGCGCGCCGATTACCCCGACCTGGCCGCCGCCCAAGTGCACGTCGCTTTCCCCAACCGGATCATCGTCGAAGTGGTCGAACGGACGCCGGTCATCGCCTGGTACGAAGGTGATGCGCTGACATACGTCGACACGAACGGCGTGGCATTCCCACCGCGCGGCGACGTGGCGGGGCTGATCCAGGTGGTCGCCGCTTCCTCGCCGCCAAAAGTCATCGTCGACGAGGCCACCCCGCTCTTCGAACGGCCCTACGTCTCCGCGCAGATCGTCCAGGCGATTTTGACCCTCTACCCTTATATCCCCGAGGGGTTGCCGATGACCTACGATATCCAGTACGGCATCGGCTGGGAAACGCCCCAGGGTTGGGCGGTCTACCTCGGCAAGTCCAACGAGAATATCTATACCAAGCTGCAGGTCTACCAGGCAATCGTAGACACCTTATCCCGCCAGGGCATCCAGCCGACACTGATCAGCGTGGAACACCTGGAAATGCCATTCTACAAATGAAAACTATGGACGAAATAGTCATCGGAATCGATATCGGCACAACCAAGGTCTGCACCCTGGTCGCCCGGGTGGAGGATGATGAAATCCGCATCCTGGGCGTGGGGATCGAACCCTCGGCGGGCATCAAGAAGGGGGTCATCGTGGACATCGCCGCGGCCTCCGAGGCAGTGATCCGCTCGGTCACCAAGGCCGAGCAGACCTCCGGCGTGGAGATCACCGAAGCGCTGGTCAGCATGGCCGGGGGGCATGTCGCCTCGATCAACAGCCGGGGTGTGGTCGGCGTGTCGGGAGACATCATCGACGACATCGATGTGGTCCGCGCCCTGGACGCCGCCCGCGCCGTGGCGATCCCCCATAACCGGGAGATCATCCATGTGATCCAGCGCGGCTTCGTCGTCGACGGGCAGGATGGCATCCGCCAGCCGATCGGGATGCACGGTTACCGCCTCGAGGTGGAGGCCCATATCATCACCGCCGCCCAGGCGACCGTGGACAATCTGCGCCAGTGCGTCAGCGCCGCCGGGGTGGACGTGATCCAGTTCGTGCTCAACCCGCTGGCCTCCGGAGATGTGGTCCTGACCGACAGCGAGAAGGACATGGGCGTCGCCGTCTGCGACATCGGCGGCGGGACGACCGACCTGGCCCTCTACGTCGGCGGGCACGTCTGGCACACGATGGTCCTGGCGGTGGGCGGCAACCACATCACCAACGACATCGCCCACGGGCTGCACCTCTCGCCCTCCCACGCAGAGGAGATCAAGAAGAAGTATGGTTTTGCACAGAAATCCGGTGTCGGAGCGGAGGAATATTTCACCGTCCGCCCTTACGGGGAGGAACAGGCCTCCCAGATCAACCGCCAGGAACTGGCCCACATCATCGAGGCCCGGGTGGAGGAGATCTTCGCCCTGACCCTGCAGGAGATCAAGCGCTCCGGGTACGACGGGCTGCTCCCGGCAGGGATGATCCTGACCGGCGGGACGAGCGCCCTGCCCGGCATCCGCCAGCTCGCCGCCCGGGTGCTCGACATGCCCGTGCGCACCGCCCAACCGGAGAAACTGCTCGGCCTGGTCGACCAGTTGAAATCCCCGGCCTATTCCACCAGCGTCGGCCTGCTCTACTGGGCGGCCGCGCTGATGAACGACATCTATCCACCAGCCCGAGACCGCTCGCGCCGCTATCGCGTGAAAGGAGTGAGTAGTGTGAACATCGAACCGATCAAAGAGTGGCTCAAACGACTACTCCCTTAACGCCCACTGTCCGGCTTCGGCCAATAGGTTCCAACCACATCCATCGGGCAGGCGCCCGACATTACAGAAGCATCACCCTTAACAAAGAGTTACAGGAGGAGTACCATGGAAGCCAAAAAAATGCAGTCAGAAACGTTCGCCCGCATCAAAGTTGTCGGAGTAGGCGGCGGCGGATGCAACGCAGTCAACCGGATGATCGAAGAAGGCATCCAAGGTGTCGAGTTCGTCGCGATCAACACCGATGCACAAGCGTTGCTGCTCTCCAAGGCCCAGATCCGGGTGCGGATCGGCGACAAGCTGAACCGCGGCCTGGGAGCCGGGGGTAACCCGGATGTCGGGCGCAAGTCGGCCGAGGAGTCCGCTGACGACCTGTACAACGTACTCAAAGGGTCCGATATGATCTTCATCACGGCCGGCCTCGGCGGCGGCACCGGCACGGGCGCGGCTCCGATCGTCGCCCAGATCGGCAAGGACGTCGGCGCGCTGACCATCGGTGTGGTCACCCGGCCGTTCACCTTCGAAGGCGCCAAGCGGATGCAGTCGGCGGAGAACGGCATGTCCATCCTCAAGGAACACGCCGACACGCTGATCGTCATTCCCAACGACCGCCTGTTGCAGATCGTCGACAAGCGCGCCAGCCTGCAGGAGGCCTTCAAGATGGCCGACGACGTCCTGCGCCAGGGCATCCAGGGCATCTCGGAGCTGATCACCGTCCCCGGGCTGATCAACCTGGACTTCGCCGACGTGCGGGCGATCATGTCCGAAGGCGGGGCCGCGCTGATGGCCGTTGGCAAGGCCACCGGTGAGGACCGCGCCCGCAGCGCTGCTGAGCAGGCCATCGCCAGCCAGCTGCTCGACATCACCATCGACGGCGCCCGCGGCGTGCTCTTCAACGTCACCGGCGGCCCGAACATGACCCTCTTCGAAGTCAACCAGGCCGCGGCGATCATCCGCGAGACCGCCCACCCGGATGTCAACATGATCTTCGGCGCGGTGATCGACCCGAACATGGGCGACGACATCCGCATCACCGTCATCGCCACCGGGTTCGAGCGCACCGGCATGCCCCGGCGGCTTGCCCAGATGCGCCCGTCCTCGCTGCGCAGCGAGGAGCGCCGCGAACAACGCGAGTTCGAGTCGGTCAGCGTCAACGCCCCGACGAGCGGCACTGCCAACGGCGAGTTCAAACCCAAGACGATCAACACCGACGACCTGGATATCCCCACCTTCCTGCGCAACCGACGGTAAGCCTCCCCCTGTCTGAACCGGGTAGGGGCACGCGCCTGCGTGCCCCTACCTCTCTCCCTGCCGGCAGGCTCGTTTTGCACCCGGGGGTGTCGACCTGCTGGAGATCCGCCAGCGACCAAAACTTATATCTGGATGGTCCCGCTCTGAGCGAACGGGATTTTTTCGTTACGGGCTGATGCAGATCGAGGCGTTCTCCACCGAGAGCACCTCGCTGCGCAGGTCGCCGCCGCAGAAACGGCCCACCAGGGCGATCACCTCGCTGCAGGCGGCCTCGACCTGGAGACGGGTCACCGGCGGCAGCCCGTCGACGTTGAAGGCGATCGCCCGTGTCCCGGGCAGGGTCAGGGTGTGCTCGGCCTGCCGCCAGGTCCAGCGGCGGGTCAGGACCCGGTCGCCCTCGGCAAAGATGACCTCCCCGAGGAGCGGCTGCTCGGCCTGGTCCGTGCCGAAGGGGACGAAAGTCTCGGCCCCATGGGCCAGGCGCAGGGCGATGTCACCCGAGAGGACGTCGATGGCGTGGCCGCCGACCGGGATCAGGTGGCGCAGCGAGAGCAGGTTGCCGATGTCGACCAGGGTGTTGATCGCCGGCAGCGACTCGCCGCGCAGCACCCGGCGGGCCATCGCCTCGACCGAGGAGCGGAACTCGCCCGGTTTTGCGCCGAACTTGCGGTAGGCCTCTCGCCAGGCCTGGATGCGCGCCTCGGCGGCCAGGGCCGCGAGCTGCAGCCGCAGGCGCAGCGCCTGCTCCTCGGCGCGCAGCAAATCGGTCAATTCAGCAGGGGCTGCGCTGTTGCGCACCCCGTGGGCGACCACCACCCCGCGCAGGTAGCCGGGGTACAGGCGGAAGATGTCTGCTGAGATGGAATAGTGGATCTTTTGGGTCATCGCGGCTCCAGGGCATGAGGATTATAACCACCTTTGCGGGGTTTACCGGGAAAACGATGGAGGCAACTGCGTTTTTTTTCACATGGAGCAGGATAACCCGGGCAGCGGCGCTTCGAGCCGCCCCCCAAAAGGAAAAGCCAGGCTCAGGTAAGGTGGGGAATGCATTCCCCGGCGAACCCGATGCTCAACCGTGCCTCCGCCACACTCATACTTGCCTGCAGCACACCACCCAATTAGACTGCCCTCTCTGTGTAGAACATGTTATGAAATTTAGAACAAACTTGCTGTATAATTTGTTTGTCAATATGTACTATCGTAGAAAAGTTCTCCTTGCTTTAATCGAAGTTTTTGGCGGCAACCTGAGAAATACGGATTGCGAAAAACTGCTATTTAATTTTTGCCAACAGACGAGCAAGAATCATTACGACTTTTTCCCATATCAATATGGCCCATTTAGTTTCATCTCATACTACGACAAATGCTGGTTAGTCGAGTTGGGGGTGCTAAAATCTGCTGATGATTTCCAATTAAACACAAAACACTCCTACTTGAATGAACTCATAGATGCCGATAAATCCGCTTTATTGAAATTCAAGCGGACCATTGGCGATGTGCGTGGAGACAAACTTGTCAAAAAGACATATCGCGAATTTCCCCAATTCGCGGCCCGAAGCACGATCGCTGATAGATTATTTGACGCGGATGAATTGAAACACCTCAGATTTGCCTGGAACACAGACACAAAGCCTATTATCTTCACAATCGGCTACGAAGGCTTGACCATTGACGCCTTCCTCAATAAACTAATCGCCAACAATATCACCGTTGTCGTGGATGTTCGCAATAACCCGCAATCGATGAAATATGGCTTTTCAAAAAAGAGTTTTAAGGGCTACATCGAAAAAGCAGGGATGGAGTATATTCACATTCCTGAACTTGGTATTCCATCTTCCATGCGTAAGGGATTGGGTACAAGCGTTTCTCACAAGAGCTTATTCCAAAAATACGAAACAGAACTATTGCCTAACCATGAAGAAGCGCAAAAACGATTACTGACCTTAATTGCAGAGTATGCGCGTGTCGCACTGGTCTGCTTTGAAGCCGACCATCATTCTTGTCATCGAAACACTTTGGTCGAGAATCTTCAAAAGAAGATACCCTTACCAAGCCCTGTTCTCCATCTATAAACATATAAACATTAAATGGGGACAATATGGCATATTTGCCTGACGAACTTCCAAAAGCCAAGATTTTAATTACAGTCAAAACGTATCCTCTGCCATCGCGCAGCTACACTGAATTGATCTGCACAGCAGGATTATTCGATGGCGAAAAATGGATTCGGATGTATCCAATCCCTTTTCGTTTCTTGCAAGACGAACAGAAAAATTATCCGAAATATTCCTGGGTGGAACTCAATCTGACCCGCAACACAAGTGATTTCCGACCCGAAAGTTACAGCCCAAAACTTGGTGTGGACGAGCCTATAAAAGTTCTCCAGAAAATTGGCACCGATAATGAATGGGCAGTTCGCAAGAGCTATGTTCTAAAAGAAATCTTTACTTCAATGAATGAATTAATTGAACTTGCCAAAGACCCAAATCAAAGAAAATCATTGGCTACCTTGAAACCTTCCCGCATTGTGGATTTTGTCATCGAAGAAGATGAGCGTGAATGGAAAAAGGAATGGCAGGATCAACTCAAGCAATTCAATATGTTTGAATTGCCCACCCAGCGGGGACATAAGAAACTCGTCAAGAAACTACCTTACAAATTCTCATACCGCTTTTTCTCAGAAGGCGATAAAGAACCGCGCAAAATGATGATTGAGGATTGGGAAATTGGTGCATTGTTCTGGAACTGCCTTAATCGCGCTGATGGAAACGAACAAGCCGCGTTGGAATTGGTAAAGCAGAAATATCTTGAAGAATTTGCTGAGAAAGATTTGTATCTCTTTATTGGCACAACCTTACGGTTTCACAATGTCGGCCTCAATCCATTTGTAATTATTGGTGTCTTCTATCCGCCCAAAACGCCACAGCTTCCATTGTTCTAATCATCCTTTCGCAGATATTCCCTCTTCGTGCATCCGGGACCAAAAACCATGGACATCCCATTAAATCCCCTGCATACTCGTTTTCTTCAGCATGTCTGGAACTCAAATCCGAACCAATCTCCTAAAGATTACCATTTGGAAGGTTGTTGTCTTCTTATCTCATATGAATTTATTCCGCATCTACTTTCAGAGGCTGCCGATTGGCGATTCCGATCCTTCCCTAAAAGTGGACGGCATGCATCGGAATCGGTGGACGACATCCTCCGGATTCACTGGTCGACATGCACCGGAATCGGTGGTCGACATCAATCGGAATCACTGGT
>JBDRPT010000077.1:0-9769 GCA_043826785.1 Chloroflexota bacterium
GCTGGGTGATTCCCAAAGAAAACTACGAGGATTCCGCACCATGTCGCACACCTGATGTACAATATATTCAACCAGCGTTTCCCCTCTCCTGACTGTGCGGATAACTCCGGAATCAGTGTGCGATTTCACCGGAATCCGCAATTGATTTAGTCTTTATCTTACGGCTCATAATTCAATCCGTTATCTTCCAAACACTCGATATTGACATATCAGAGGAATTGCTTCATAAAACACTTGGGGTGTTTACAAAGAGACATCGCTTGTATGCAATGCTATATGAAATTCGAAAAACCATTCAAACCTTAATCTCATGGGCTGATGAGGATGATACTCTTGACCTATTGCTTTTCATAAACATGGCTCATTCTATAATCCGAGAACTCCCAGCGTCAGATGCACTGAGCATGATAGAAATCTTCGACGAATCGAATATGCTCGAAAAGAAGTTGAAACAAGAAACTCAGAAGTATGTAGAAAACGTCAAACAAATTAATTTACAGATAGCAGAATTTAATGTAAATTGCCCACCAAATCAAAATGAAAATCCCCGGGGACGGCAGCAAATTAAACAACACTTTTACAACGTATTAATAGGCACTGAAACTTACAAAGAGTTGAGGGAGTCTCCTACTCGCTTTGTAATTATTTTTCAATTGCTCAAGAATATCTGTTAATCTCAAATAATACCCGACCTAGAAATTGCATAGAAGATTCTTAACGTTTCACCTTACCCTCCACCTTAGCCACAAACTTCGCCTCATCAATCATAAACAGGTCGTGGTCAGCTTCGCCGATGAGTTCCACCTCGTCCCAGGCCTAGACCTTGAATGTCAATTTGCGCCCATCAATGGCGGTTAACCCGGCCCGGGCGTGGACCTGGGCGGGCGTCTCGCACTCGAGGCCGTGCCGATCTACCTGCTACCTCCGGCGATCGTCGTTCACGGCGGACCCGGTGCTCTGGGCATCGCTTTCTTCACCTAGACGGGCATTTGGGCGCCTGTTATAATTCGCAGGCTATTTTCAATTCCCACGGAAGTGATTTTAAGGAGTAAGCAGTATGTCTGGACACAGCCATTGGGCTACCATCCGCCGCAAAAAAGGCGCCCAGGATGCCAAACGTGGAGCGATCTTCACCCGCCTGGCGCGCGAAATTGTCATTGCTGTACGTGAAGGCGGAGGCGATGCCGGCACGAACATGCGCCTGCAACTGGCGATCGACCGTGCCCGCGCCCAGAATATGCCCAAGGATAATATCGAACGAGCCATCCGCCGCGGAACTGGCGACGATAAAGAAGGCGGTGGCATGGAAGAGGTGACCTTTGAGGGCTATGGTCCCCATGGGGCTGCATTGATCGTGGATTGTGTGACCGACAACCGCAACCGCACCATTGCTGAGGTCCGCCATACATTCAGCCGCAGAGGTGGGAATATGGCGGAAGCCGGGGCGGTTGCCTGGCAGTTCAACCGCAAGGCCTATTTCTCCTTCCCGGCGAGTGGGTTGAATTATGACAAAGCCTTCGAACTTGCCATTGAAGCCGGAGCGGACGATGTCATCGATGCGGGTGAGACGATCGAAATCATCGGCCCGGTCGAATCCTTCAAGATGATCACCGATGCCTTGCATGCCAAGGATGTCATCCCGGAGGAAGCCGGGTTGCGCATGTTTGCCAAACAAGAGATGGACTTGGCCGTAGACACTACCCTCCAGGTCATGCGCCTGATCGAAGCCCTCGAAGACTTGGACGATGTCCAGGATGTCTATCACAATATCAGGTTCTCGGAAGAAGCGCTGGCGGCCCTCGAGGCGGAATAGACATGCCCCTGGTGCTTGGAATCGACCCGGGGACCGCGACCACTGGATACGGTCTGGTTCGTGATCGGGAGGATGGCAGCCAGGAAGCAGTTGATTTCGGCATCATCCAGACCCCCGCGCAGGCACCCGCTTACAAGCGACTTTCCCTCCTATACGACCAATTGAAGGAAATCTTGCTTCTCCACCGCCCGGACTTGTGCGCGGTGGAGAAGTTGTTCTTCCAGCGCAACATCTCGACTGCGATCGCCGTCGGGCAGGCGCGCGGCGTGATCCTGTTGGCCCTCGCCCAGGCTGATCTGGAGATTGGTGAGTACACTCCCAACGAGGTCAAACAGGCGGTGACCGGTTACGGGTCGGCGGATAAGCGGCAGGTGCAGGAGATGGTTCGCACCTTGCTGGGCTTGCCTGAGATCCCCAGGCCCGACGATGCCGCCGACGCCCTGGCGGTTGCCATCTGCCATCTGAACACCCGGAGATATTGATTACCATCAGAGCTTGATGCCATCCGCGGTTGGTCAAGTGTGGGATAATAAGCCTTATGATTGCTACAATGCGTGGAGAAGTGATTCAGGTGGAGGAGAACGCCATCATCCTCGAGGTTGGCGGCGTCGGCCTGCGCGTCTTTATCCCGACGGTGTTGCGTGGCAGGGTCCGGACCGGGGAGCGCGTCTTCCTGTATACCCACCTTGTCGTCCGCGAGGACAATCTTTCGTTGTACGGGTTTGAGAGCCTGCCCGAGCGTGAGCTGTTCACGCTGCTCTTGGGGGTAGATGGTGTCGGGCCGCGCGTGGCGATGTCGGTGATGTCGAACGCCAGCCTGGATTCCATCCAGCGCGCTGTTGTCTCCGATGACCCGGCTCTGCTGGGACGCGTCCCCGGCGTGGGCAAGAAGACCGCCCAGAAGATCGTCCTTCATCTCCACGACAAACTCAAGCCGGCCGATACGCTGCATGCCGTGGCGGCGATGTCCGATGCCGATTCCGAGGTCCTGGCTGCCCTGACTGCCCTTGGGTACTCGGTCGTCGAGGCGCAGACGGCGATCCAGTCTCTGCCGAAGGATGCCTCAGACGATGTGGAGGCGCGCTTGCGGCTGGCGCTGCAATTCTTCACTGGCAAGTGAGCCGAAAAAAATACCCACGCGAACGATCCAAGCTGGCGTTGCCTCTTACCTTTGCCTCCCTGCTTTCCGGCTGGTCTATCTGCTCGTTCCTCGAACGGTCAGTATCTGTCTGGCATGAACTGGCCGACGCAGGGCCGGCGCGGAGCGTAATCCCGGATCTCCTATCCTGAATAAATTCTTTGGTTCCTGATCATGTCGCTCATCACTGCATCCAACCTCTCAAAATCATTCGGCCCGGTGGACATCTTTCGGGATGTATCGCTCGCGGTCCCCAAGGGCTCACGTCTGGCGCTCGTCGGCCCGAATGGGTGTGGCAAGACCACCCTGCTACGCATTCTGCTTGGGCTGGAAGAACCCTCCTCTGGGACGGTGACCCGCGCTAAGCGTGTTCGCATCGGCTATCTGCCGCAAGAGGCTGAGTTTGATGAACAGGGTACCCTCTGGGATGTCTGCCTCACCGTGTTCGCCGACCTGCTCACCGTCCAGGAAGAGCTCCACCGCCTTGAAGCGCTGATGTCGGAAGCGGGGAAACGTGACCAGGCCCTGGCCCGCTACGGGACCTTGCAGGAGGGTTTCGAACGCCGGGGCGGATACACATTCCAGACACGCATCAAGCAGGTGCTCACCGGCTTGGGCTTTTCGCCGCAGGACTTTCATCTGCCGTTGCCCCACCTCTCCGGGGGGCAGCGGACGCGCGCCTTCCTGGCCCACCTGCTGCTCTCCGACCCGGATGTGCTCCTGCTGGACGAACCAACCAACCACCTGGATATCGCCGCGGTCGAGTGGCTGGAGGGCTACCTGAGCCAGTGGGAGGGGGCGGTCGTCATCGTCTCACACGACCGTTATTTCCTCGACCGGGTCGCCAACGGTATTCTCGAGATGTTTTTCGGCGCCAGCGAAACCTACCCAGGCAATTATTCCGCCTATCTGCAGACCCGCGAGTTGCGCTGGGAGCACCGCCAGGAGACCTTCGAAGCGGAGAAGGGACGCCTTCTCAAGGAGGTCGAATACATCAAGAAGAACATCTCCGGCCAGAACGTCTCGCAGGCCAAGGGCAAGCTGCGCCGCCTGAGCCGGATCGTCCAGGCCATTGAGCAGGTTGGCTTCGAAGCAGTGCTCAGCCAGAAGTGGATCGAGACAGCCGGGGATGTTACCATCGCCACCTCGCCATTCGGGGTGGAAGAGGCTGAACGCCGGGTGCGGGCGCTGCGCTCCCCTGTGCGTACGCTTCCGCACCTGAAGCTCAAATTGCGCTCCCAGGCTCGGTCTGGTGAATTGGTCATCCGCACTTCCGGCCTCAAGGTCGGATTCCCCGGCCGCCTGTTGTTTGCCGCTCCCGATATTGTCTTCCGCCGCAACGAGTGCGCCGCGCTGATCGGACCGAACGGCGCGGGGAAGACGACCTTCCTAAAGATCATCCTCGGACAGGTCCCGCCGTTGGAGGGCGAGGTCACGTTGGGAGCTTCCCTGCAGATCGGTTACTTTGCCCAGGCGCACGAAGGCCTGCGGGCGGAGAACACGCTGATGCAGGAGATCGACTCAGTCATGCCACACTGGCTGCCTGGCCAGGTGCGGGATTACCTGGGCAGGTTCCTATTCTCCGGGGATGATGTCTTCAAGTTGGTGGAGATGCTCTCCGGCGGGGAGCGCGGCCGGCTGGCCCTGGCCAAGCTGGCCTTGCAGGATACCAACCTGCTCCTGCTCGACGAGCCGACCAACCACCTGGACATCCCCTCCCAGGAGATCCTTCAGGCGGTGCTGGATGAGTACGCCGGAACGATCTTGCTGGTCACACACGACCGCTACCTGATCGATGCCCTTGGGACCCAGATCTGGGAAATCGAGCCGGGTGAGACTCATCTGGATGTATTCGATGGCACCTACAGCATGCGCAAAGAACAGCGTGAGCGTCTGGCCGCCCTGGAAGTTGAAGAAGAGCAAGCGCCGCGTAAAACCCTGGCCCGACACCTCCCCCGCAAGGACACTGCCGCAAAGGATGAGCGCCGACGGATGGGGAAGTTGCAGGAACTGGAAAACAGGATTGCCGGGTTGGAGGCAGACCTGGCCGGGATTGGGCGGACGCTGGAGAATCCGCCCGCGGATCCGGAGGTAGTCATCCGGCTGGGCAAGGAATACGCCCAGATCCAAAGCGAGATGGATGGGTTGATCTGGGAATGGGAGCAGCTCGGGCAATGAACTCGACACTGCAGCCCGCCCGGCTGGATCCGGGTGAGATGGAGTTCGAGTATTATCGCTCCTCCGGACCGGGCGGCCAGAATGTAAACAAGGTCTCCACTGCAGTCCGTCTGCGCTTCGACCTGCGCAGGTCAGCGTCGCTGCCCGACGATGTAAAGGAACGCCTGGCGCGGATTGCTGGCGATAAGCTCACCGCTGAGGGGGTCTTAATTATCGAAGCCCAGCGCTACCGGTCACAGGAACGGAACCAGCAGGATGCAGTTGCGCGCCTTGAGCGGATGGTTGTCCGCGCCTGGACTCCGCCCAAGCCGAGGAGACCGACCAGGCCGACACGGGCGTCAACCGAGAAGCGCATCCAGGACAAGAAGCGACGCAGTCAGCGCAAGCGCGATCGTCAGCCCAATTCCATCGGGGAATAAGGTTCGAAAGACCCCCGTTTTTTCATAAGCGCTAAGGGCGGTCCAGGGGGATATCGTCGTTCGAGATCTCGTCATCCACCGGCTCGATGTGGGTGATGACGGTCGCCTCGCCGATTGCTGAGCGGATATCTCGTTCGATGTCCTCGGCGATGTGATGGGTATCGTGGACTGTCCAATTACCGGGAACGAGCACGTGCACCGAGACGAACCGCCGGGAGGCTGCCTGGCGCGTCCGCAGGGCGTGGAATGTCAGCCCCTTATTACGGTACGTGTCCAGGACGGTTTCGATCTTCTGATGGTCTTCGGTAGGTAAGACTGCATCCATCAACCCCGAAGCCGAGCGGCGCATCAGCCCGATCGCCACCCAGATAATATTGACGGCAACCGCCAGTGCCACCAGCGGGTCGAGTATGGTCCAGCCTGTCAGCGAGACCAATCCGACCCCGGCCAGCACGCCTGCCGAGGTCCAGACATCGGTCATCAGGTGCTTGGCGTCCGCTTCCAGGGTGATTGAATTGTATTTTTTCCCCGCCTGGGCCAAAATGCGCGCGGCTGCGAAGTTGACCAGCGAGGCGGCCACCGAGATGCTCAACCCGATGCCCAATTGTTCCAATGGACGCGGGGTGATCAGGCGCTCCACTGCCGTCACGCAGATGCTGATCGCGGCGATGAAAATCAGAGCGCCTTCGACCGTGCTGGCGAAATACTCAGCTTTGCTGTGTCCGTAGAGATGACTCTCGTCCGGGGGGCGGGCGGCAATCGTCAACATCCACAGGGCCATCACACCGGCCAGGAGGTTGACCACCGACTCGATCGCGTCCGAGAGCAGGCCCACCGACCCGGTGAGCAGATAGGCGAGTGTTTTCATGCCGATGGTCAGCACCGAGGCTGCGATGGATAACCAGGCAAAGCGGGTTATCCTTGCCCGGTTGATGCGCTGTACTTTACCAGTTCTGTGAGTTGACATATTTCCTCAACAATGCAAACCCCATGATTATACATCACCCGCCGCCGGGGTTGAATTCCGATCCAGGGTCGGGTACACTGGAAGGGAGATGGCGGTTGCGTTCGTCGAGCAACCCTGCTTGGGGGATGTGTGCCGGTGAAGGGGCTAACCCTGAAAGGAGCGTATTGTGAACCGATCACCGAAACAATTCCTGTATTGGACCCCGCGAATCCTGGCGGTCGTTTTCATCCTGTTCGTCAGCATGTTCGCTATGGACGTGTTCGCCGAAGGCTATGGGATCTGGGAGGCTGCCGTGGCGTTATTCATGCACCTGCTGCCATCTATTGGGATGGTCATCGCCCTGGTGCTCGGCTGGAAGTGGGAGTGGCTTGGATCTGTCGGCTTCGGGCTGGCAGGTGTCTGGTTCTTGGTGATCACCTGGGGACACTGGGGAGTGGTCTTGATGTTTGCCGGAGTCCCGTTGCTGATCGCAGGCCTCTTCCTGGTGGGATGGTTAAAACGGAAGCAGATCCGGGCAAACTGAGGGTTGGACCTGGCCTGGGGGCAGGATAAATAAGAGACATCCTGGACAAAGCCAGGATGTCATCTACGAATCGGGTCGCAATCGCGCGGCTCAGGCTTGGGGTTTCTCCGTGTTGACCATGCGCACGTTGAACTCTGGCGTCTCGACCAGGTGGACGGTCATCGATGCGATCGAGACCTGGCCGTTGGTCTTGTCGAACTCATCCAGGATGCGTGAGAAGAGCATGTCCTTGGTGGAGCGGCGTTTCTTGTACTCCACGACGTAGCGGACGGTATATTCCAGCCAGTTATCGTTGGCAACCAGCGTCACCATGGGGTTGACCGCTGCGTCTTCGATCAGGTATTTCTTGACCATCTTTTTCCATTGCCTGGCTGCCTGCTCGGTGTATCCCCCGAGGACCTCGGTGGCCACTTTATTCAGGATGATACGGGCCAGCTTGCGGTCGCAGCCGTACTTGACCGGGACGGTGAGCTCATCCCACAGGAAGGGGAAATCGCCCGAATAATTGAAGACCGGTTCCTTGAAGACGAAGCTGTTGGCGATCAGGACGATCCGCCCGCTGTACTGGTCGCCCTTGATCCATTCGCCGGTTTCCATCAGGGTTGTGCGCAGGACACCGATATCCATGACATCGCCCTTGATGCCGCCAAGCTGGACGCGGTCGCCTACCTTGTAGAAGGTGGCGAAGGTGATCGTGAACCAGCCTGCCACGCTGACGATCACTTCTTGCAGGGCAAAGGCGATTCCGGCGCCGGCTACACCCAAGGCCACAGTCAACCCGCCGAGTTGGTCTGAAAAGATGACCGTGATGATGACCGCCATCAGGAAGTAACCGATGAAATTAACGAACTTGCGGGCCCTGTAGCGGGCGTGGGTGTCCTTGACCCGGCCGACGATTGGCTGGAACAGCCAGCAGGTTTGACCGCTCGGCCATCAGCGGCCAAGATGCTCGTAAAAGAAGGTGTCTTCCTGCCCGATTCGCTGGGCGACGATGTGGGGGTCGGTGGCAGTTGTGATTGTCAGGACGTTGGCAATATCGGGTGGGCCAAAATGATAGCTCCGAATCGAGCGCTGGATCTCGGACAGGCTGGTGTAACTGCCGGTCAGCAGGATCAGGGTCAACAGGGTAAACGGGACGGCGACGGCTTTCTTGCGCAGATGGGGCCAGGCGTCGATCCATGCCCGGCCTGCGAATGCCCACAGGAAAAAGAGGGCTGGGATCGAGCCGCGCATGACCAGGTCGTTGCTATATCCCATTTTGAACAATGGCAGGATGCTCAGGAAGAGCGTGGCCACAAGCAGGAACACCCACTGGCCCTGGATGTCTTGCCCAAGGACGGTCTCCGGGACCCTCCCTGCCCTGCGGATTGCCTGACGCAATACGGCGGCCAGGATGACGAACAGGCCCAGTTCAAGGGTCCAGAAGACGGAAGCGGTGAGGATATATTCTCGACGGTCTTTGACCAGGTTCCAGAGCAGACCGATGGGAAAATCCAACTGGTTGGACGAGATATAGAGCAGGTGGATGCCTCCAACCCACAAGGAAGCGACGTTCATCGCCAGTGACAGCGGCTGGAAAAAGGTCCGGGCTTGTTTGCGCAGGAGCTGGGCGAGCCCGGCAACCAGCAGGAAGGGGGCGATCCCGATCACGCCAAAGGGGCTCCACAGAATGCTTGCCCCGACTGCCATGCCCAGATAACGGAACAGACGTGCATCTTGCAAGCCCGCGAAGGTCATCCCGGCGATCAACCAGGCTGCGAGCACCTGCTGGGGGACCCAGTAGAGCAGTGTCGTCTGGGAGCTGAACTGGATGTACTTGGCCCAATGCTCGATATGTTTTCCCCACACGAAGGGGTTGGATTTGTAAAGGTAGTATCCGATGACATCCATGCCGCTGGCCAGGCAGAAGACAAGGGCAAGGGAGAGCAGCGCTCCCCAACGTGCCCAGACCCCGCTCACTAGCCAGAACCAAAGGAATGCCAGGCTAGCGCCGAGGAAACCCCACAGCAACATGAAAACGTTGGCGGTCCCCCAGCCAAAAACTTTCCCGATTGCAGCAGCTGGCAGGTAATAGCCGACGTAGTAAACGATGTTGGCTTGTGTTCCTTCGAAAAGGATCCACACCGGCCAGGATTCAGAAATCAAGTCGGATAGCAGGGCGTTATGGGATTTGTAATCGCCGCTCTGCTGGCCAAACCCGCCGATGCCCGAACAGGCCACCCAGGCGGCAAGCAGGAGCAGGGCTGGCCAGAGCACCTTGAGCGCAGTCCGGGCGGCAACCCTGGTCTGGCTGTCATTCCAGGCGCGCCAGGCGTCCCGCCCGGCAATGAAAATGAAAATGCTGATGAGCACCGTGGTGATGACCGCGTAGGGCCAGCGCAGCCAGCCCCAAGCGAACAGGACCCCCGGGATGACCAGGTAAATTGCCGTAAGCGCAGCCAGGGCCTGTCCCTGGTGGGGGGATTTTTCCGGGGCTTTTTCTACAAGGCCAACGTCGGGTTGTCCCGCCTGGCCTTGGTTTCGGATCCCTCGCGTAGTTTTGCTCATGGATGAATTGGTTCACCCGATCCGTTCGGGAAATTTTGTGCTCCTATTGCTTCACTAACCTGAATATTGTTGTTTTAGGATAGGATAAAGTCGCTTCAGTTTTATACGAGCATCATCTGTCTTGAACTGCCAATCAATTTGCACCTTTACATTATTCCGAGAATTTTCCCAGGCAGACACTTCG
>JBDRPT010000078.1:0-27068 GCA_043826785.1 Chloroflexota bacterium
GCTGGGTGATTCCCAAAGAAAACTACGAGGATTCCGCACCATGTCGCACACCTGATGTACAATATATTCAACCAGCGTTTCCCCTCTCCTGACTGTGCGGATAACTCCGGAATCAGTGTGCGATTTCACCGGAATCCGCAAGTGGTTGTAAATTGTAAGTAGAGAAATCGAGATTAGGGGGTTAATGGTGGATGGACAGTCGTTTCGTTGTATTTCGTAAATGGTGAGAACACGCCGAAAATCATTAGATTAAAAATTACCTTTCGGACATTTTTACATTACGCCGAGTTTTTTCTCTTCGGCGTACTCTAACGATGTCATAGATTTTTTCGGATGCTTCTTCTGGATCATCATGTTCCCAAACTCGTATTACTTTCCACCCTGCATTTTCTAATAGCCTCATGGTATCTATATCGCGTTCTTGATTTCGCTTGATTTTCACCCTCCAAAATTCTGCGTTTGCTTTAGCCAGTGTGCCATGGATTGGGCAACCATGCCAAAAGCAACCATCAACGAATACAACTACTTTGACAGATCGAAAGATAATGTCTGCACGTCTGTTCAAATCCCTAAGCGGTTTGGCATCAACTCGATACCGTAAGCCTCTGCGATGGATTGCTGAACGGATAGCCTTCTCAGGGGCTGTATCTTTGGGTTTGGCTGCTTGCATCCTTCTTAATGCAGCCTCAGACGATGGAGGGGGGACGCGAATTCTTCCTGTGTTCTCTTCTCGTTTACCCGTCATATGTTTTTAGATGAATCCGAATGCTTCTGGCAATAACTCTTGCTAGCTCTACCGGCACTGCATTACCAATATATTTGGCGACGTGAGTGAGATAGTAATCCTTCCTAGGCTCAAAGAATTCGTATTTCTCTGGGAATGTTTGAAGCAAAGCACCTTCTCGTAGGGAAAGAGCCCTGTCTTGTTCTGGATGTCCAAAGCGCCCATTCCCAAACCCTGTAAACTGGGTAGTAATGGTTGGTGATATCTTATTCCAGACCATCCTGCCATAAACATTGTAATAGGATTTACCGCTGCTCTTTTGATGGCAAGGTGCTAATAAACTCTCTGGCCAATCCTTCCAGGTTCCGCCAGGAACGGACCTTTTGATTCTTCTCTTGTTCATTTCTGACATAATGCCTGCTCGGTGAAGAGGATCTCTTTTATGAGTTTCCCCGGCGGCAATTGGAGGTAAGTGACGTATTGTATCTTCGACAGTCACGTATTCTTCAGGGCGATGTGTAGGAGCAATGAGTTCGATCTCACCCAACTTCGACGCCAAGAGAACCAATCGCCAACGCATTTGAGGAACGCCGTAGTCAGGGCAATATACATTTTTCCATGTTACATAATAGTGATTTCTTTCGAGCAAATCTACGAAATCATCGAAAACATCTTTGCTCCCAAGGCTGGCTACGTTTTCCATGGAGACGATTTCGGGTTGCACTTCTCCGACAAGGCGGCCGAATGTGTCTAACAGTGGCCATTGTTTCTGATTTTTCTCCTTGAGTTTGTTAGTATAGTTAGAAAATGGTTGGCAGGGGGCGCATCCAATTAGAATCTTGACAGAACCTTCAGGATATAACTTCGACACAATTTCGCCTGATAACTCAGCTACATCGGCTTCGATAAACCGAGCGCCGTTGTTCTTCTCGTATGCATATCTACAGGAAAGATCGCTGTCGATTCCCGCAACCACATCGAAGCCCTCCAGTACAAAACCGTGGGTCAAGCCTCCCACACCACAAAACACGTCAACTACTGGGTATCGCCGCATAAGAATATTATATCTTGGTTACGAACTTAAAAAGCCTCATTTTCTTGATATGAGCTTCGATGAGGGTTTTAAACTCGCCCTTGAGATCGTTTATTATGTCGAGATCATATAGGCTGACTAACAAACACACTAACAATTCAATAGGATTTTGAGCATCTATAGGAAAAGCAGGATACTCCATTGGAACCCATTCAGTGCCCGGCAATTTATATCTATCACTGTGGCCAAACCCGTTGATGTGTTGAATGTGACAATAATGATGTCGCTCTTGTTCATGTGATGTTTCGAATCTATACCCGATTGCTTGCAAAGGTCTTTTATCATCGTTTTCAGAAATGTGGAAGAGCGCGATTTTGAGACTTAACTTTGGCATCTCAATTGCATAGTCATATTCGACACACAATATCGGAACAAAGCAATCGCCTTTCTTAGCAGGAGGAAGGTAAATGAACGCGTTGTTTTCCAACATGCTTACTGTTCTGGGAGCACCAGTACTGAGCATAGCCTCCAATTCCCGGTCGGTTATTTTCCGAAAAACTCCTGTCTGCTCTTGAATCTTTTGGACTTTTTCAGAAGTGTTTTGAATATTATCTCCGAGCTGTGCAACCCAAACGAGAATATTATTTAGCGTATTTTGTTCGATATTCACTGGCCGATTCATCGATCATCCCCTTTGCTCATAACGAGAATCTTACCAATGGTGTATATGAAATTCTAGGCTCTAAATACTTTACATACCTTCTAACGAAGGGGGATTCTAAATCAGCCACAAAACTCCGCGCATCGTCATTGGGAATGAATTTCGATATGTCTTCGCCGAATACATAATCTAGAGTTTTGGCAGACCACGGATCCCGAACTTCGGCAATTTCCTCAGAATCGCTCAGATCATTCCAGAACCATGTTGATCGAGACAACCAATCGCTCCTTTTGAATCGATACGGTTCCATTTTTAGATCGAGGCCGATTACATTTGGTTCGGAAAACGACGCGGTTCGACTCCATGCGTCGATATCTTGAGATTTGTCGCCCAATAAGCTTGGAAAACGGGAGATCAAGTGAGGTGCGTCAACGAGGATGTTTTGACCTGGTAGCACATCATATTCTAACCAGCAACCTATTCTCGCTGCTGCGATTCTGGCTATTGCTTCATCGTTGATCGGTCGTTCGTTCCTGCCTCGCAATCCGTTTCCTGATCCTGCACTGTCGACGAATTTCCGGAAAATAGTCTCTTCAGGCTTTTCTCGTGAGAGAAATCCTACCGTCGACCGGGTTAAAGTCAATGCTTTGACGCCTTCGAATCCCAGGAATTCGAGGATTTTCTCCCCTAAGTGTTCTTGCAATTCGGTAACACGGTCCTCGAGTTTATTAACCGCTTGAGGTAATAGTGGCCAACCCCATGGACGAAAACCATTCCATGGTTCGGACCATAATCCAGGATTTTTCAGAGAGTTACTTGGGATATTCAAATCCGCATAGGATTCGAGATGACCTCGTAAAGTCAAATCGAAATATTCTTCGACATAAGGCGGGAATTGATTCAGCGCGATGATGATTCCACATCTTGAGTAGCATCTCGCCAGGTAGGCAACACGCTCGCCTGTCACAGAAGCATCCAAATCGAACAATGCATAATCGATTACCAGTATTGCTGCATCATCTATAATTTTCGCCGCATCATCGAGGGGATAATCGTCTATCTCTTCATTGCTGGCTTGTTTTAGGCGCCTTTCCAGCGCTTCGATAGCTTGTTCCAATTCCGTCTTACCCGCCAGGATTGGTTCTCCGAAGTATTCCTTGACCGTATCGATGCGTTCCAATCCGTTTTTGAATGCTCTTCCAGTTTCTTCAGAGTCATCGCAAATCAGGATATCTCTTTTTGTCATAGCTTCTCCTTCCATCGAATCTGGAAAGCTGTTTTGAAACCATCTTCCGGCTTCGTAAACGATACATTGCATCCGATGCTATCGGCAATCATTCTGACGATTGTCAAACCCAATCCAGTTCCGCCTACTCCAAGTCCTTTCCGCTCTGGAGATAACTTTAGTTTTCTGACGAAAGGCTTGAACAATTCTTCCGATGTTGGTAGGTCAACTCCTACACCTGTATCCTGGATCAAAATCATCCTCCGATCACCATCAGCCTGTGAACTGATATCGATTGTTTTTTCATCCATATCGAGCATAGCGTTCACTGCATTCAAAAACACATTCTGGAAAATTGCACTCCAATCGGCGTATCCTGCTTGCGGAAGAAGTAATTCATCATCTACTCTATAAGTCGTTGGGCGTACCCCATGCAACAAGATTCCAAGTTGATCACTCACGTCCCGAATCAGACTCCTTGCTTTGAAGCGACCAACCATCGTTCGATTCTCTTCATCCAACATTGCACTGAAAATGGCTCTCAGTGCTCGAGATTGGTCGATGATTGCATTTAACCTCTGAACGATACCATCAAGTTGTTTTTGGATAGCCGGATCATCGACTTTGATTTTACGAATGTCTCTCACCAATTCGATCAGCTTGGAATGATATTTTTTCGTTTCGTGCTCATAGGCCAGCGCTGACATTCCTGTGGTAGCGAGGGCACCAAGCAATCCTACCTGACGAATGATGCGTTCCTGTTCTGCTTTACTAGCTACACTAGCGTCTTTTATTTCTCTTTCGAGGGTTCTGTACGCTGGCTTTGGTATATGTTCCTTGTATCTGTCAAGAACATCCTCTACGCGCTCGAATTTCCTTTCTAGCGGTTCGGTTGGTCGTTGAGCTTCTTTATCGCTATACTTATTTGCTGCTTCTTGGATTGCATAATAATCTACGGCAGTTCGCACTACCTGTACAAGACTCTCATATGCAGCATTATCGACCAGACGGTCGCGGGTTACTTGAATTCGTAGATACTCCCCCTTTTCATCTAAGCCTTGCTTCACCGCGATTTCTTTTTCTTTGGCAGTGTCTACATGGACTACTCCAAAAACCCTTGAAAGGGTTGGCAGAAATTGCAAACCACGCGGTACTTGCTGTATCTCTTCTGGTAGCAATATCGATTTAGAGATTCTTGATGCTTGATCATACTGGATTCGCAGCCAATCACCTTCAACTGTTCCGTAAAAAGGCATACGGAAACCAGCATCATACACATGAATACCGCCAAATTGTTTAAAGTATTCACGCGCATCAGAAACTACTATGCCTGACGGTTGCTTCCCCATCAAAGTGAAAATACGGATTTCGAATTCTACTGAATTGAGATTACAGCCAGGTATTCCATATTCGTAATGTTTTTTTTCACCATCTTTGAATTCAAGCACGAGTTTTACTTTACAATCTTCCTTCTCAGACGTTGGGATAAGCTTGCCAATAAGCTTAGCATCCCAAATATCCAATACGGCTTCCATTTGTTGTCGAAAATGTTCAACTGCATCAGGATCAGGAGCTTCAAGTGCAACTTCAAAGGCTTCTTCTGGAGGTGTTCCACCCTTTGCCGACCGGAAAGGAGGTTGTAAAGGCCATATCTCTTGAGCGAGATTGGTTATGGTTCCTGCATCCCAAGATTGATTAAGACCACTAAGAATGATAGCTGTACCGGGTTTGCTGCCTTTGGGGTATTCGATGCTCGGTTTTGTAGTTTTGTATTTTGCGGTAGCTTCTGTAAGTTCACCAGCCTTGTGCGCCTCTGCCCAGTTTACATAGACTTGTATTTCCGAATTCGGGTTCTTTTCCGAGACAGTTCGCATACTAATCTCATTGGCGAGGAATTGTACAGCAAGGCGTCCAATCCCTTTGGAACCTGTCATCGGGCGTTGGAGTTTTCGGGAATATCGTAGCTGTTGTTTATGTTGTGAGCCGACACGCATCCAGAAAGACTCGAACTCTTCAAAATCCATCCCGTGGCCATTATCGGTGATCTCGATACGATCTTTCCTAAAACGGATAACCACATTGGTTGCATCGGCATCGTAACTATTCTTGACCAACTCGCCCAAAGCAATATATGGCTTGCCGACAAGCCTTTCCCCAAGTTCACTTAGTAAGGCTGCATCTACAGTGAACTTGATGTCGGCGCCATCTATCAGTTTGTCGATACTGATGTTTAATTTATCCATGGCTCATTGTTTCTTACAGTCTTGAACTGCTATAAATCACCGAATGCTTTGGGGAAATTTCCATTGCTCCACAGATTATGCAGCACAAATATATCTCTTAAATACTTAGGTCACGAGATTCCCACGACGAATAGTACATAGGATATTATACACTTTCCTCACCAGCTACCTGACAACTTGATGAAATCGGCAGGCGCTTCAAGTAAACTAAGGTTCACCACATACCAGTTTCGAGAAGCACCGTGCCGACACAAGAACTTTACCATTCTTGGAATAAACTGATATGCTGGCTGCGCCCGACACAGCCGGGGTAGAACGACCCCAGTCGCCTCATCAACTGTTTCTAGCGAGCTGACCCATCCAGGCAACGCACGGAGAGCGGTTCCGGGTTGGGTCTGGCGATCGCCAGGTCGATTGTCGAGCAGCACAATGGGACCATCCGCGCATACAGCACGATGGGTCAGGGGCTGGAGATTGTTATCACCCTGCCGCTTCCCATCGCCTGAACACCAAAGTGGCATTCAAGCAAACACCCTCCCTGGTATCCGGGAGGGTGTCTCTGTTTATACCTGGCCGTCCGCCTGCTGCCAGAGGTGGTGCATCTCGGCACAGGTGGCGAGCAGTTCGTCCAGCGTGCCGCGCGCCTCGACCCGGCCATCCTTGAGCACGATGATCTGATCCGCCCGACGCAGGACCGGACGGCGGTGCGAGACCACCAGGCAGGTGCTCCTCTGGTGAGTGAACAGCCGCTCCCACAGCAGGCGCTCGGTCTCGACGTCCAGCGCACTGGACAGATCGTCGAAAACCAGCAGTTCGGGCTGGCGGACGAACATGCGTGCCGCAGCGGCCCGTTGGGCTTGTCCACCTGACAGCTTGACACCGCGCGCCCCGACCATCGTATCCAGGCCGGCTTCCAACTCTTCCATGTCGCGCTCCATGACCGCCAGTCCCGCCGCCTGCAGGATCTCGGCGTCACTGCGCTCCAACCCGAGCAGGATATTGGCCCGCAAGGTGTTGCTGAACAGGCGCGGCACCTGGGCCGTGTAGGAACAGCGCGGCGGGACGAAGAAGTCGCCGGGGTTCTGGACGAGTTTCCCGTTCCAGCGCACCTCGCCCGCCTCCAGCGGCAGCAACCCAAGCAGGGCCCGCAGCAGGGTCGTCTTGCCCGAACCGACCTGCCCGGTGACCACGGTCAGCGAGCCGCGCTTCAGGTCCAGGTCTACGCCCACGATGCCGTTTTCCGCGCCGGGGAAGCGATAGGTCAGGCCGCGCACCTCCAACCGGTCGAGGCGGTCTGCCTCTGTCAGGACCGGGTAAACCACTTCGGGCAGGGGGCCGTCCAGGTCGACCGGGCTGTGTTCGACCAACGCTTCCAGGGGAGCGCCTTCCATCAAGCGGTACATGCGCTGGACCGAGACGTCGAGCTGCTTGTAGCGAGCTGCGATCATCCCGGCAAAAGTGGTCAGGTCGCCCATGCTGCCCAGCAGGTAGACGAACAGCGTGAAGTCACCCAGAGTAAAGGAGCCCGTCCGCATCGATTGCCCTACCAGGATGAGGATAATGCCTGTGCTGAGCGTGGAGATGTTGAGGTAGATCGAGTCGAGCACCTGGTTGAACAGGCTCTCCTTGAGGGCCAGTTTGCGGCGTTCGTTGTTGAGGGCATTGAAATGACCGATAACGTTCTTCTCGGCCGTGGCCACCTTGACCGCCTGCACGGCCCCGAAGAACTCGCCGATGAAGCCGGTCACCCTGCCGGTTGCCTGGCGGCTGGCCCGGCGGTAGTGCTCGATGCGCTTCACGGCCGCGTTGGCGATCAACCCGACCACCAGCAGCGGGGCCAGCCCCAGCAACGTGACTGTGGGACTGATCTCGACCATCAGCCCGATCGAGACCGCGATGATGATCAAGCCGACGATGATATCATTGATCCAGATCACGAAGAGCGGGATCTCCAGCACGTCGTTGCGGAAACGGCTGACCGCCTCGCCGGGTGAATCGGGCAGCGGGGAGGCCCCCGGGCGGCGCAGGATGTGGCCCAACAGGTTCTTGCGCAACAACACGGCCATCTCGTTGAAGATCGGCACATCGGCGTAGTAGAAGCCGTAGGAACCCAGGACGCGTCCCAGCCATGAAGCGACGACGAAGGCTACAATTGCCCAGATGCCAAAACGCAACTGAGCCTCTCCGGTCAGCATATCGAAGAAGGCCCGCAGGATCAGCGCCGGGGCCAACTGCCAGACAAAGCGGATCAAGGCCACCGACACCAAATCGATCAACCAGTAAAACGGTCGGAAGCGCAGCATCGCCAGGATGACCTTCCAGGCCGGCAAGGCCGGGATCTTGGTTTCGTCAACTGGTCTCGAACCATGATGTGCGCTCATACCAGCACCTCCTCCAGCCCGGTCTGCAGCAGCTGGTGGAAGCGCGAGGCCGGGTCGGCAGCCAATTTCCGGCGGTCACCATACTCGCTGATCCGGCCACCATCGAGGATCATGATCTCATCGGCCCGTTGGACCGTCCCCAGCCGGTGAGCAATGATGATCGCCGTGCGACCCCGCAGCAGTTTGTCGATGGCACGTTCCAGGCGCTGTTCAGTAACCGGGTCGAGGCGTGAGGAGGCTTCATCCAGGATGACCAAAGCCGGATCGCGCAGGAAGACGCGCGTAAAGGCCAGCAATTGAGCTTCACCGGCCGAGAGTCCCTTGCCGCCGGTCTCCAGTTCACTGTCCAGACCATCTGGCAATGCCTGGAACCAATCATCCAGATCGAGATCGGTGAGCATGGACAGGATGCGCTCATCGGGAATGTCCCGGTCGAAGAAGGTCAGGTTATCGCGCACGCTCGCCCGGAACAGCTGCACGTCCTGGGTGACGATGGCTACCTCCCGGCGCAGGGCCCCCAGTTTCATGTCACGCAGGTTTGTGCCACTGAGAGTGATGCTCCCGGCGGCCGGATCGTACAGGCGGAAGACCAGCCGGGCCAGGGTGGTCTTGCCAGACCCGGTGCGGCCGAGCAGGCCGAGCACCCGGCCGGGGTCCAGATTGAAAGTCAGGTCGGATAGCACCTCGTCGGAGCTGTTGTACGAGAACGAAACCCGCTCGAAGGTCAACCCCGGCGGACAGGCAACGGCGTCCGTGCCGCGGCCGTCGCGGACCTCAGGCTGCAGGCGGCGCAGTTCAGTCAGGCGCTCGACGCAGGCCCCGATGGTCTGGAAGCTCTCGATCTCGCGCGTCATGGCCCAGATCGGTTCTTCGAGCAGCTTGATGTAGTGAACGAAAAGATAGACCGTCCCGACCGTGACCGCCCCGGCGACGAACAACCAGTATCCGCTGGCGACGGCCAGGATCGTGCCGGCGGACATGGCAAAGCCCATGAAGTTCTCGATGATCCAGCGCTTGAAGTGTGCCCGTCGGTTGCTGCGCAGGATGTTCGTCTGCAGGCGGAAGAGCTCACGGATCGAGAAGTCGACTGCACCGCTGGCGCGGATGTCCTCGGTACCGGCCAACTGCTCCTCGATGAAACCGAACATTTCGGACTCAGCCTGGCGGCGGGCTTTCTGGTCGGGGACAGCGATATCCTTGACCCGGTAGAGCACCAGAGTGACGATCACAGCATAAACCGTAAACACCAGCCCGGCGCGCCAGTCCTCGACGAACAGGGCCGCCAGAATGCCGACCAGAAGCACCCCGTTGCCGATCAGGGTGACGACGAACTGCGAGAAGAAGGCCGCCATCTCGGTCATGTCGCCGTCGATGCGTTCGATCAACTCGCCGGGGGTATGGTCGTTGTGGAAGCCCATATCCAGGTTGAGGGCGTGCCAGGCCAGTTCGGCCCGCAGGGCATTGGTGGCCGTCCAGGCAACGTTCTCGCCCAGGTAGGTCACACCGACGGCCACCGCCTGCTGGATCAAGGCAATGCCCAGAAAGGCGAGGGCAGCGGTCGTCAGGATCTGGAGGGCCTCGCCGGCCAGGGCGGAATCGATGAAGGCCCGCATGATCTGTGGGTTGAGGATGCGCAAGCCGATGCTTCCCAGCAGCAGGAAGGTCAGCAGGGCGAAGCGGCCTTTCTGCGGGCGGATGTGATGGGCGAGCAGGTCCCAGTAGGCTTTGAGAGGCAGGTTCATATTCACATTCCAAGAAAAAGCCACGGTGCGAGAGCGCACCGTGGCCTGTGGACACAAGGGAAGACCGCGTTAACGGTCCAGGGGCGCACTGCGCGCAGGAATCATCTTGCCTTTACGTTCGGCTGTGAAGACCAGGTTGTTCATTGCAATGCGCCTCCTTTCTTTAGAATGATCCAGCGGATTGAGTTTACTTCAGGTGCAATCGGACGTCAAGTTAGATCCTCCATTAATAGCTTGGTATAAATCCAGCACATACTCATTTACCAAAAGCCGTCTTTTTTGATAGAATAAATACAATGCTGGCCCCGGTTAATTATTTCGATCCGTTTTTTTTACTTCTAATGGCCTCCGCCCTGGTTTCATTTCTCGGGGCTTACTTCGCCTGGAGGTGGCGTTCAGATGCCGGCAGCATCCCCCTGGTGATGCTCGGTCTGTGCGCCGGGATATGGGCCTTGTGCTCCAGCATGGAATATTCCAGCCCGGATCTGCAATCCAAACTGCTTTGGGCGAGTATCAAGTATTTTGGCGCTGCACCCATCCCGGTGGCAATGACCGTATTCATGTTCCGCTATGGCGGTTGGCACCGCTGGCCCAGCATGTCCTTGCTGACCGGCTTGTTGCTCATCCCCGTAGCTACAATTCTCATCGTTTTTACGAACCCGGAGCACCATCTATTCTGGACCGCCTACGAAATCAGGCAGTTCCCAGGTTATCTTGGGTTGCAGCTTTCATATGGACCATGGTTCTGGTTTCATATCCTTTACTCCTATGGCTTGCTCATTGCAAGCGCCAGCATTGTATTCTCGGCAATCGGGCGCATGTGGCGGGTGTACAGCCGTCAGACTCTGCTCCTCGGACTCGGTCTTTCCTTCCCACTGGTTGCAAATCTCCTCCATCTGCTAGGTATTCAACCGATACCCGGCGTCGATCTCAGCCCGGTCACATTCGGATTGACGGCTGTTTTCCTATTCGCAACCACCCGCCTGGCGAGGATCCTCAATGTGATTCCACTGGCCCACACAGTATTGCTGGAACAATTGCGCGATGGGTTGATGGTCCTCGACATGCAGGACAATGTGCTGATCATGAACCGGTCGGCGGAAGAGCTGTTGGAGATCCCCCGACTGAACCTCCTGGGGAAAAGACTGACTGCCATAGAGCACCCGGCCATCCAGGCGCTGATGTTGGCTGCCGCAGGGGAGACAGTCCGGCACGAGATCCAGTTAGGCACCCGGCAGAACCCGCGTTGGTTCGATATGCGCATCTCGCCGATCCTGACCGAAAGCGGTGAGGTAACCGGGCACATGGCGATCTGGCACGATGTCACCGACCGCAAGCTGATCGAAAACGAGTTGCGCTACGCCTCCACGCATGACCAACTGACCGGGCTGTACAACCGGATGTTCTTCGATGAAGAGTTCGACCGGGTTGCCCTGGGACGGCGGTGGCCGGTGGCTGTCCTGATGGTGGATATCGACGGACTCAAGCGCATCAACGATACCCTGGGGCATGCCGTGGGGGATGAATTGCTGCGCCAGGCGGCCAACGTCCTGCGCCTGACATTCCGGCAGGATGACCTCGTCGCCCGCTTCGGAGGCGATGAGTTCGCCATGGTGATCACCAATTGCGACGAGACCGGGGCCAATCAATTGATCGAGCGACTCAGGGAAGCCGTTGTCCGCCACAACGAGTTAAAGCCTGTGATCCCGTTGGGCTTTTCCATGGGATACGCAATAGCCAATCAAGGGGACGAGCTTCAGTCCGCCCTGGCGCAGGCCGACGCCCAGATGTACGCTGACAAGCACAAACACAAGAACAACTGACAATCTATCCAACAGCTCTGCGATCTTGCAGATAGTGAAATAAAGACTGGATTGAGTAAGCCGGGCATCATATCGACCAGACTGGCGCGGTTAAAGACGGCCTGCGGGTCGGATCGCCCTACCCCAACAAAAAAAATGCGGGAGGTCTGCCGTCCTTCCGCATTCGTACGGCTCACATCCTGATCATTCCTCAGAACGGACGTACTCCTCGATCACTTGCTCCAGAATGGAGAGGGGCATGGAGCCACTCTTCAGGACCACGTTATGGAACTTGCGCAGGTCAAATTGATCGCCCAAGGCTTGTTTCACCTTTTCGCGCAACTCTACCATTTTAATCTCACCGATCTTATAGGCACATGCCTGCCCCGGCATGACAATATAACGCTCGACCTCGCTGACCACGCTCTCGTGAGCGCTGGCGGTGTGGGCTTCCATATATTCAATCGCCTGCTCGCGCGTCCAGCGTTTATAGTGGATGCCAGTGTCCACAACCAGTCGGACGGCGCGGAAGAGTTCCGAATCCAGATAGCCCAGTTCACCGTAGGGGTCGTCCTTGTAGAAGCCAATCTCACGGGCTAGTTTCTCGGCGTACAGCGCCCACCCTTCGGCATAGGCTGTAAAGGGGATCAAACGACGAAAGAAAGGCACGCCCTTCAATTCCTGGGCAATGGCGATCTGGAAATGGTGGCCTGGGATGCCCTCATGATAAGAAAGGGTCTTCATACCGAACATGTGGACCTCGCTCATATCCCGCAGGTTGGCATAGAAAACCCCCGGTCGGCCACCCCCCATCGCCCCAGGCTGGTAGTAGGCTCCGGCAGAGGTCTTCTCACGGAACTCCGGCACCCGTTCCACATTCAACCGGGCTTTCGGACGGACATCGAAGACATCCTCCAGACCGGCGTTAATCTCATCCAGGATGCGCTGGTATTCCGCCAGGCACGCCATCCGGCCTTCAGCGGTGTTCGGATATAAGAATCGTTCCTCTTTGCCAAGCTCTGCCAGCTTTTTCGGCGCACTCTGGATACCCTTGAAGCCCAGGCCCGCGAGGATCTTCATCATCTCTGCTTCGATGCGGGCCACTTCCTTCAGACCGATCTCGTGTACCTGGTCCGGGGTGTAATCGGTGCTGGTATTGCTGCGCAGGCAATGGGTGTAATATGCCTCCCCGTCGGGAAGTTTCCAGATCCCATCATCAGTGGTAGCCTTCTTTTCCAAACCCGTGAAATAATCGATCAGTTTCTGGTAGGCGGGATACACCGTCCGTTGGATTTCAATCTCGGTTGCAGCGAGCAACTTCTCCCGGTCCGGTCCACGGACCTTCTCCAGCTTGGAGAGTTTGTCCTTGAATACAACATAAAGCGGATTCTGGTTGGCAGGCTGCCCGATGAACGCGTTCATTTCGTTCAATACATGGCGGATGACAAACCTGGGCGGGAGGATCCCTTTCGCCTCGCGGATCCACAATCCCTCAAGCAACTGGTCGATGCGGACATTGAACCTGCTCAAGCGTTTGACGTAGTTGCGCCCCTCCAGCCTGCTGATCACGGGGTGCATGGTCATCATGAAGTTGGGCAGGGAGGATTGCATCCCGAACATTTGATTGACAGGGTAATCGTGGTGGCGGAAGCGTTCACTGCGCGCCTGGTCATCCAGGAACCAATCCATGATATCCGTGGAGAGCAGGGTGGCATTGTTCTGCCGGTTACGATTGTAGCTGCGCAACCATCTCAAGGCGCGCTGAAGGCGGGCGTAGTTGCGGTCCTCGCGGGCCTGGGAGACATCGGCCAGCTTGGCATTGTGCCCGTGGATGCCAAGCTTTTCCAACATGCCCAGCATGGTGAGCAGTTCCGGGCTGTCGAAGGCCATGCGCAGGAACTCGCGGGCATACAAATGCTTGATGTTCCAGGGTTTGCCCCAGATCAGGCTGACCAGCCACCAGATGAAGACCGCAGCCAGGAGGGCGATAAGAATATAAAGTCCGGTCATGGGAAGCTTCTCCTCCGAGAATGGAATGGGTGTTACGTGTATTGTACAGGAAAAATCCCCCCTGCAATACGGGGATTCTTGATGACCTGCCGGGGACTTGCATCCGGATTGCTTACTTCACTTCCAACAGCACAACGTGCATGAGGGCGGGGAAACACCTCGTATTGGAAAAATAGATCTGTTACAGAAGTATGGCAGCAATATAGCAAGGCACTAAAATCACTAAGCACAATCTTTAAGGTAAACCTCCCTTTTCGTCTCTTCCAAAACCAGAACATCAGTGCTATAATTGGTGGCACGGGGCCACCTTTGTGGGAAATCGAAGCATCATTGCAACCTGACCATCCGGGGCCGGTAAAAACAACTTTAAATCTCCCCTATCCAGACACAACTTTAATCATGAAAGGGTGTCAAATTATTGTATTCGGTTAAGTTCGGTAAATAAGGAGCAAAATGTCTGAAAAACCCACTGTACATTGGATTGGCGCCAGCGGCAAATCGTATTCTTACATAGTCTGGCCACTGCCTGCTAATTTCAATCCCAACCAGAACGGCAACTATATTTATACAAAATTTGTGAACAACCAATGGATTCCCATCTACATCGGGCAAGGAGACCTGAAAGACAGAACCGAAAATCATCATAAGGCCGCCTGCATCCGAAACAAAGGGGCGACACACATTCATGTCCATCTTAATGCACTCGAAGCAAACAGACTGGCAGAAGAGCGCGATTTGCTGGCAAAATATACCAACGCCTATGAACCTTCGGGCTGCAATGAAAAAACCGGTGGTTAGCGGCTGAACTGCAAATTGGTCTGTTTATGCTATCTGACCCAGTAACGCCATAGGGAAACCGCGTTGTACCAGAGGTGCAGGAGCATTTCAGCCAGCACCATGCCATTCTCACTGCTATTCTGATGGGGGTATCACGCCACCGACTCAAATACTACGCCGCTTGATGAAGGAGCCAAGCGGCGTAGCATTTTATCCCGTTCAGGATATAATCTTATCAACTTCCCGGATTTTTGGAGATTCTCATGCCCCGTAAGACCGACTACAGCCAGTGGGACAAGCAAGAACTGATCGCCCAGATCGAGAAACTGGAAAAGCGCAAGAAATACGGCCTGGTGTGGGACGAGGAACGCACCCGTGAGGAGTTCGAGTTGCAAGCGCGGGACAGCCTGCCCGTGCTGGAAGAAGTGGTGGAAAACGCGGTAACAACCGACCCCGACCAGCCCACCCA
Source organism: Chloroflexota bacterium (assembly GCA_043826785.1). GTDB lineage: Bacteria > Chloroflexota > Anaerolineae > Anaerolineales > Villigracilaceae > JBDRPT01. The sequence goes on from JBDRPT010000078.1 coordinate 15,068, forward strand.
TATTTTGATCGAAGGCGATAACTTTCACGCCCTCTCGGTACTGAATTACACCCATGAAAATACTGTTGATGTAATTTATATTGACCCGCCCTACAACACAGGCGCAAAGGACTGGAAATACAACAACAGTTACGTTGATAAAGAAGATGCTTATCGCCATAGCAAGTGGATTTCAATGATGCACAAAAGACTGGTTTTGGCGAAAAACGTTTTGAAACAAAATGGTGTTTTAATTGTAACCATTGACGACCATGAACTTTTTAGTTTGTTGGGTATTCTTGAAGATTTGAACGTGACGACTCTTGGAAGAGTTTCTATTTGTATAAAGCCAGAAGGGAGAAGGCAAAGTAAGTATTTCATGGAGGCTCACGAATATGCGATTCTTGTAACTTGGGGAAAACCGAAAATGAGAGGGTTGAATGTAGATTTCGGGCTTGATTTTCCAGAAGTTGATGAAATATCAAAATACAGATGGGAAGGATTAATGCGGCGAGATGCCGCCCGTGAGGATAGAGGCTCAGACTATTGGTTTCCTTTTTATGTTTCAAAAGATGGCGTGATTAGTGTTGATCCCATTCGCGGCTATGAAGTAATGCCAGTTAATACAAAAGGTATTGAAAGAGTTTGGTTGTGGGATAAAGAGAGAGCAAGAAAGAATATAAGCGAATTACGAGCAGTTATTAGACAAGACAAGGTAACCATTTACTATAAAAGAAGAGAGCAAGGAAGAGTCAAGCCAACATCTTTTTGGTATGGAAGTAAATACAATGCGAACGCGTATGGTACAAGAATGTTGGACAAAATTGTGCCCCAAAATAACTTTGACTATCCTAAAAGCGTCTATTCTGTGCTTGATTGCATAGATATGTTTTTGCCAAAAGACGGCTTGGTCTTGGATTTCTTTGCTGGTTCTGGAACTACAGGTCATGCGACGATGTTGCTAAATAATACTGATGGAGGCAATCGTCAATTCATTCTATGTACAAACAATGAAAATCAAATTGCCAAAACAGTGACCTATCCAAGAGTAAAGAATTGTATTACTGGTTACAAAGAAGGCAAAACAACGGTTAAATTTGGCGGCAACCTGAAATACTACCGCACCGCCTTTGTGCCTGCCGAGCCAAGCGACGAAAACAAGGAAAAACTCACTCGCCAGTCGGTGGAAATGCTCTGCCTGCGCGAAGGCACCTTCGATTTCGTCACCGAGAGCGACGTGTGGAAAATCTTCGAGAACTCCAGCCGCTATACTGCCATCCTGTTCGATCAGTTGGCCATCCCGGATTTGAAGGCAGAACTGGCAAAACTCGACAAACCGGTTTCGGTCTATGTCTTTTCGCTGGAAGATGACACCTTCGCGGCGGAATTTGGCGATATGCCTGGCGTAACCGCCTGCGCCATCCCCGAAGCCATCCTGCGCGTCTACCGGAGGATCTACCGATAAGACTTCCGAAGTCTTAAAGACTTCGGAAGTCTGATGAACGCCGCCATGCCTCGCAGACAAACGCCTTTCTTCCCTGGTCAGTATTATCATCTCTACAACCGCGGCAACAACCGCCAGGCGATCGCCTTTGAAGCCGCCAACTACCTGTATTTCCTGCGCGGGGTCAAAAAATACTTGCGCCCTGCCGCCGAGATTGTGGCCTATTGCCTGATGCCCACACATTATCACATACTGGTCAGGGTCAAGACACAGACTTCCGAAGTGCAGACTTCCGAAGTTTTGAAAACTTCGGAAGTCTCCCGGCAGGTCTCCCGCGCCATGCAGAAATTCCTAATTTCTTACACCAAAGCTATCAACAAGCGTTTCGAGCGCGTGGGCGCGTTGTTCCAGGGGCAGTTTCAGGCCAAGCCAATCCAGAATTACGGCCACTTGCTCAACCTGTGTGTTTACATCCACGCCAATCCTGTCAAGGACGGTCTGGTTGATGCGCCCGAAGACTGGATATACTCCAATTACCTTGAATGGATGGGAGAGCGGAACGGGACGCTGGTTGACCGCGAGTTCATTGCTGAACACTTCAATTCACCTGCCGAATACCGCGCCCTGGTGATGGATTATGTCAAGACCCGTTCCCTGCCAGATGATGTCCGCGCTTATTTGCAAGCATTTGAATAAGACTTCCGAAGTCTGAAAGTCTGAGATAGGAGAACAATGATCCGAGATTTCGAATTCCAGACCATCGCTGTCCGTGAACTAATAGAACACACCAACAGCCTGCTCGAATTGCAGGGCAATAAAACCATCGTGTTCAAAGCCCCCACCGGCTCCGGCAAGACCGTGATGATGGCGAAATTCCTCAAGGAATTGGTGGAAGGCCGGGGTGATGCGCGCAGGTTTTCCTTCATCTGGACGGCGCCGCGCCAGTTGCATACACAGTCGAAAGCCAAACTCGAAAAACATTATGCCGATTCCAAAGCCCTGCGCTGCGTCTCGTTCGAAGACCTGATAGACCTGCAGATTGGTGATAATGAAATCCTTTTTCTGAACTGGGAAAGCATCAACAAAGCCGATAATATTTATATCCGGGAAAACGAACGCGACTTCAATCTGTCCACCATTGTGCAAAACACGCGCGACGCCGGGCGGATCATCATCCTGGTGATTGATGAAAGCCACCATGCCGCGAAGAGCGAAATCTCGCGCGGCCTGATTGCCATGTTCGATCCGAAAGTCTCGCTGGAGGTCTCGGCAACGCCCACGCTGACCGATATCAACGCCATGGTGGTGGTCGAGCGCGAAAAAGTCATTGACGAGGGGATGATAAAAAAGCGGATTGCCATCAATCCCGGTTTCAAGAACGTGGTTGCCAGGCAAGAAGATAATACGATTCACTTCGCCAGCGAGGCTGCAGAAAGCACCGATGAATTCGTCCTTCGTATGGCGCTCGAAAAGCGCGCTGCCCTGGCGCAAGGCTTTGAAGCCGCCGGGGCGAATGTCAACCCGCTCCTGCTCATCCAACTGCCTGACAAGCGCCAAGGCGAGAATGATATCAAGGTGGAAGTGGCGCGGGTTTTGAAAGTAGAACACATTATCACGGTTGAGAATGGCAAACTGGCAATCTATCTTTCGGAAGACAAGGCCAACCTCGAAAACATCACCCGCAACGATAACGAAGCCGAAGTGATGATCTTCAAACAGGCGATTGCATTGGGCTGGGATTGCCCGCGTGCGTCGATCCTGGTTCTGTTCCGTGACTGGCAGAGTTTCACCTTCTCCACCCAAACACTTGGGCGCATCCTGCGCATGCCTGAACTCAAGCATTACGAAAACGATGACCTGAACGCCGGTTATGTCTTCACCAACCTGGGCGATTTGAGCATCCTTGAAGATACTGCCGGGACCTATCTCACCATCCAGTACGCCCAACGTGTCGAAGGATATCTGGAGCTGAAATTACGGTCTGTCCATGCCAAGCGTGTTCGCGGAGAAACCCGTTTGACCCCGCAATTCATCCGTGATTTCCTCACCGCGGCAGATGAATTGGAACTGAAGAATAAAGTCAATTGCGACATCGAAGAAAATATCTCCCTCCAGCTTCTGGCGGATGGCGTTGTCAATAATGTGGACCTGCATCCCGAACACATCGCTGATAGAACGGAACACATCCAGCGCAAGCAGAACGTGATGGAAATCCAGAAATTATTCGACGCCTTTGCGCGTGAGCGCCTGAAACCGGAATTCTTCCCGGAAATGCGCTCTCTGGGACGCGTCAAGGATGCCATCCACTACTTCTTCAAGACAAAATTCCCGATGGAGTTTACCAGCGCGACCACGCGGGCACAATTCATCACTTTGCACCCCGAAAACCAACAGCATTTCATTGACGCACTCAACCGCGCCAAAGAAATCTATCAGGAACAGACAGATCGAAAACACAGCCAAATAATCACCAGTGAATGGGATGTGCCGTTTTCTCGCAACTTCAACAACCGCTATTTTTCCCGCGCCCTGAACAAATCCGTCACACAACCTTACTACGAAGCGGACAATGCATCAGGGCCTGAAAAAGATTTCGCCGCTTTTCTCAATAACACATTGAAGGACGTCGAATGGTTCTATCGTAACGGCGATCAGGATGCAACCTCATTCGCCGTTGCCTATATCGGCCTGGAAGGCAATCCCGCACTGTTTTATGTAGACTGGGTTGTTAAATTCGAAGATGGGCGCATTGGCTTATTCGATACCAAATCAGATATCACCGCCGAAACCGCCAAAACCCGTGCCGAGGGTCTGGCCGCGTATATCAAGGCTGAAAACAAAATTGGTAAGAAATTGTGGGGCGGGATTGTCGTTCCGAAGGCTGGCTCCTGGTACTATAACGACAGCGAAAAATACACCTATGAACCAAGCTTGAAAGGTTGGAAGATTTTAGGATGAGTCCAGAAACATCTTCGACTGAAGGAATATTATCGCCACTCCCCGGCCCTTCGGATGCCGGGGAGTTTGCAGATCGGCTCTATACCAGGCGTGGCTATCACCCTGGCGCTAATCCATCCAACCGCCAGAACACTCGTAATAGATACTACCGGGGGTCAACACCTGGACAGGATAATCATCGTCCAGCACCTGGTACCCGGCCAGGTCGGCGGCAACCTGCTCCATGGCCCGCCCGGCGGACCAGTGTGAGAATGTGAAGGCGCGCCAGTCATCATCCCGGCGGCTGTAGTTCGTCTCCACCCGGCAGACCAGCGCTGCCCCGACCGCGTCGCGGGTGTAATCCGGCAGATCTGGGGATTGGAAAGCATCGACCAGCGCCGGAACCGAATCCGTGGAGAGGGTCGCCAAATAGGCAACATCCAGGCTCTCACCAGCGGCGGCGCGCGCTACGTTCTGGCGGACAATAAAGGCGTCCACATTGACCAGGGTCAGCGTCGCCGCAAAGCCGATCGATGCCAGCAGCGCTGCCAGGGCGAAGGCCCGTTCCCGGCGCAGGATGTCTAGCACGACAACCACAACAAGCAGGACACCCAACCAGATCATGAAGACATGGGTGTAGGCCCGCAAGCGCGAGAAACCATACGCGGCCTCATAGAGCAGCAGGCGTTGAAAAGCCGAGACCAGCATGACCCCCACCAGCAGCACCATGCCGCTCCCCAGGCTGGAAAAAGCCCAGCGCTGGCTTGGGGTCGTCCGTTTGACGATCCCGCTCAAGCCCAGAAATAGGAGCAGGCTGAAAAAGGCGACTGTGATGAGTTCGCCGAAACCGCGGCGGGCATATTCAGAATAGGTGTAGCCATCGAGGTGGATGTTCGCCTGGCCCCCGAAGAAATACTGCACCTGGATGACAACGAAGGCCGCAAAGAGGGCCACCACCGCCCCCAGGACCACCCCCGCTTCGGTAAAGCCGAGGAATGGCGGCACGAACGGCTTGCCCTCAGCGATGAGTTTCTCATCCCTGCTCTTCTGGGCGGCGTGCAGCAGGACCCCGGCCAGCAGGTAGGCGCCGATCAGGATGTAGACGCCGCGAAAGATATACTCGGGGAGCCGTTCCAGGCGGAACAGTTCGATGAACTCTTCGAGGCGCTGCGCGAAGACCAGGTCGGCGGAGGCCAGCAGGGCTGCAAAAACTGCGACCACGGGCAACGCGATCAGCAGACCCCGCACCACCGCCCAGACCCGCTTCCACCCGGACGGGTTGCCGCCGCCGGGTTCCTCCTGCACTTGCCTGCGTTGGTCGACCCACGCGACCAGTGGAAGGCTGACCATACTGCCAACCAACTTGAGGAAGTTGTATAGGTGATCCGTCAGGCTGTAGAGCAGCCAGCGGCCTCCCAGGTAGCTGACCGCCAGCAAGCCCAGCGACAGCAGGGTCAGCACATAGGCCAGGAACAAGGTCATCGGCTCCTGGCGGATGAAAGACATGGCGGCAAAGAAGAACACCGGGAGAAGCAACAGGAGCGCCCTCCACGACGGCCGCACCCCGTCCAGACCGAGGACCAGCAGGCCGCCCGCCAGACACAGGAGAACATAGATTGTGAACGAAATGCCCGGGGCGTGCTTCCAGAAGAGGAAATCGAATGCCCAGCCGAGGAATAATGCAACCAACAAGAGACGATTAAGACGTTTCATGGGAACCTCCACAGTGGATTTGCGCCTAAGGATAGCCAAGATAAACTTGCTGAACCTATCAAAAGGTATCAGAAAACATCAGATTTTCGAACCGCCCAGAGAGATTCTACCTTATTACAGGGATGGTTGTGTGCATTTCCGTAAATATAATCCTTCTATTGACATGCAATTATTTTTATGTAATACTACTTCCACGCAGGGAAACCTGCCTGAGACCGCCATCCTTATAGAAGAGGAGGTGGTGCCCAAAATGGATAGTAGTATGAGACGAAGCGCTGCGGCATCCCTCCTCGATCTTCGATAGAGATGCCGTAGCGCGAACAGAATGCCGCCCTTCCAGGCGGCATTCGCTTTCCCCGGGCGGAACATGTAAGCCATCCTTCCTGACCACGACCAATGAGACGAGCTGGAAGCAAGCCATCCACAAGCATCCCAGCCAGAATTCAGGTATATAGATGACCATCCCCACTCTCCAAACCGCGCGCCTGTCCTTGCGGCCCTGGTCACCATCCGATGGCGACCGGTTGTTCACCATCCTGCAAGAAGAAGACATCCTGCATTATTTCCCCCGCACCACCCCACCCACAAGGGATAAGGTCGACAAATACATCGCCCACCACCTGACCCATTGGCAGGAGCGCGGTTACGGGCACTGGGCAGTCATATACAAACAGACCAACCAGATCATTGGTTGGTGCGGGTTGGAATTCCTCCCGGAGACCGATGAGACGGAAGTCGCCTACCTGTTAAGTCGTGATTTCTGGGGACGCGGGCTGGCCACAGAGGCCGCACGATCGGCAGTGGAATTCGGATTCCAGGTCGCCAGCCTCGAACGGATCATCGGCTTAGCCCACCCGGGTAACATCGCCTCGCAGCGCGTGCTCGAGAAATGCGGGCTGCAATTCGTCGATCGGAAAGATTATTTCGGGATCGAATTGTTCCGCTACTGGATCGACAAACCCCCTTCCCAGGTAGGATAGTCACACAGGCATCTGCCCCCTGAAGGGTTTACTCAAGATCCGGCGATATTCTAATCGCCGGATCTTTTCCAGTTACAAGAATGCGACCCGCCTCAGCCGTCTTGCATAAAATTCATTCATCCCCGAAGGCAATGCCCATCCCACGCGCAGTGAGCACGGCATCGCCATGGACATCGACCCGTTTCGGCACGGCCAGGGCCTCCTGCATGGATACATCCACCACCTTCGCGTCCCGGAGGGCCACCATGCGGCCGAAGCCGCCTTCTGCAGCCAGGCGGACCGCAGCGGCGCCATAGCGGGTCGCAAGCCAGCGGTCAAATGCCGTCGGTGTACCCCCACGCTGGAGATGACCCAGAACGGTAACCCGAGTCTCGAACCCCTGGCTTTCAAGGTAGGCGCCAACCTCATCCCCGATCCCCCCGAGCCGGGGTATATAGACGGCATCCCCATCCCGTGCATAGACCTGCTCTCCGCCCAAAGGCTTTGCCCCCTCAGCAACCGAGAGCAGGCTGAAATGGCTGCCGTGCCTGACCCGGTGACGGATCTTCTTGATGATGGCATCATGTTTATATGGGATCTCCGGTATCAGGATGACATCCGCACCACCAGCCACCCCGGCATGCAGGGCGATGAACCCGGCATCGCGACCCATCAGTTCCAGGACCATGACCCGGTGGTGCGCTTCCGCAGTAGTGTGAAGCCTGTCCAGCGCTTCGGTGGCAATGGTCAGGGCGGTATCAAAACCGAAGGTCACCTCGGTCCCGCCGATGTCGTTATCGATCGTCTTCGGAACACCGATGACAGGCACACCCTTCTCGAATAACTCCATGGCGATATGCAATGTGCCGTCGCCCCCGATCACGATAACCCCATCCAGTTTTAGATTATTGATCGCAGCAACGATTTCATCGGAGATGTCTTCAACTACTTCTTTGCCATCCCGGATCACTTTGCGGGCGAACGGGTTGCCGCGGTTGGCTGTCCCCAGGATGGTGCCGCCGCGCGGCAGGATCCCGCGCACCGCTCCAAGGTCCAGAGAACAGACCCCTTTCCGGGCCAGGAAACCGTCATAGCCATCCTTGATCCCCAAGACCTCGCATCCATACACATTGACCGCGGTCTTGACTACCGCGCGGATGACGGCGTTCAAGCCAGGGGCATCCCCTCCGCCGGTTAATACTGCAAGTCGCTTCATAGCCACTCCCTCCAGGGGGATTATAGCAAACGGACAGGGGCACGCTGCCGTGCCCCTGCTTCAATCAAGGGATATGGAAGGTGACCCTCCACTCCTGCCCGGTCTGCTGGACCTGGGAATAGGCTCCCACTACCTCGAACCAGGTCGTCCCCGGCCTGAACGGGAAGGGGGTGCCATCCTCATAAGCCAGGGAGACCACTGCATCCCCCGCGCTACGTTGCCAGGTCAGGCGGTAGGCCTGCCCATCCCGGAAGGCATACGCTGTGCCTGAGCCATAAAACAGGATATCGATCACTTCCGGGTCGACATTGTAGTACTCGTGTTGTACCTGCAAGATAACCACGTTATCGAACGCCAACGGCTCTCCGGTAGACCGATCGGTGGCCTGTTCATACTGCTCGTTTTGCCCACCGGTCAGGTCATCGGCAACATCGTGGAAGCGCAGGTAGCGCCCGGACTCCGGGTCGTAGCTCCAGCGATTGTAGATCGCTCCTGAGTAGCGGACAGTCAGTGTGGTCCCTGGCAAGCCGTCCGGAGGAGGTTGAATCTGGAAGAACATGCCGTCGAGGTTCTGGTGGCCGTTCGCCACCCCGAGGGATGAAATGTATCCGCTCAATTCGGCAGTATTCACCACCAGATGGTTATACCCGTTGGGGTCATACCGCCGCAGGGGTGTATTGGGTCCTTCAACAACCAGGCGGTTGGCAAACTCAGAGCCATACAGGCGCTCCAGCACCTTGTCGTAGGCGGAACCGAAGGCAAAAATGGCTTTGTAGCCTCGGATGATATGCGCATCGAAGAATCGCGCCGAACGGATCGGGCCGACAACTTCCGCATCGTTGCCTAAGAAGATAGCCACGAAACGTGTCGTTCCCTCTTCCGTATAATATTCATAGACAATATCCGCCAATGAAAGCCCCCATTGCGGGCGCACGTAGCGCGGCAGGTTGGAGATCTTTATGGCGATCGGCCTGCGTTCAAGCAAAGCCGGATCGGCGACCGGCAGACCGGTCAAGGGGTTGACCTGGGCAGGGAAACCGGTTGGCCCATATCCTTCCGCAGGGTATGTCGACTCTGGTGTCGGTGGGATCGTCGCCGTCGCTGGCGGACTCTCCGTCAGTTCGGCGGTAGGCAGTGGAGTTATCCCTGGATCAGGCGTCTCTTCAGCCGGGCTGCAGGCTACAAACAGGAAGGCCAGGATAAACAATAGGATCATTCGCGTTTTCATAATGTTGAAAACCTCCTCGTACAAGGACGTTATCATACCTCATTTGTTCCATATTTTCAGGAGTATTTTTCTTGCTTTCATCCGATAAAAACCCTATAATTGGGGCAATGCAGACACCAAAACGCCCGCGCGCTGCAACACGGACATTAGTGGTACTGGCAGCTGTGCTCGTCCTTACTGGTTGGTTATTGAATACACCTTCCGGCCTGCTGGGTAAATTCGACTCGATCGGCTATGCCGTCTGTCACCGCATCGAAGCCCGGTCCTTTCATGTTGGGGAGCGGGCATTACCACTTTGTGCTCGCTGTAGCGGGATGTACCTGGGAGCGATGGCCGGTCTTGTCTACCAGGTTTTCACCGTGAAGAAACGCAGTGGTCTGCCCCACTGGAGCGTGATCACCATCCTTACCTTGTTCGTCGTCGCCTTCGGCATCGACGGGTCCAACTCCTACCTCTTCCTCATCAAAGAAACCTATGCAGGTGCCCTGCCGGAGATTGCCAACCTTTACGTGCCAAACAATACCTTACGACTATTAACGGGCAGCGGCATGGGCCTGGCGTTAGCCGCCTTTGTTTACCCGGCATTCAACTCTACCGTCTGGGTAGATTTGGATGAACAACCCAACATCCCCGGTCTGAAAACATTCATGCCTTACCTGGGCATGATCGCCCTGCTGGACCTGCTCGTCCTGACCGAGAACCCGATCGTGCTCTACCCGCTGGCGATCATCAGTGCCGCTGGCGTGCCGGTCCTGCTCACGATGGTATACTCGCTGGTATGGATCACCATTATGGGCCAGGATAACCAGTTCACGAGCCTGCGCCAGTTGTGGCTGCCTCTCGTTGCCGGCTTTACCCTGGCACTCTTGCAAATTGCGGCGATCGATGCGTTGCGGTATTTTCTTACTGGAACCTGGGGAGCCTTTCCGATCCCCATTGTTGGAAGTTAGGAGAACCATCATGGATATACTTGGTATTTTTACCGCTTTCGGGCTATCTGCCAGCGCAGGGTTGAACGCTTATATCCCCCTGCTGGTTATCGGTGTCATTGCCCATTATACGGACTGGATCAACCTGCAATCCCCCTGGGATTTGCTCGCCAACCCCTGGGTGCTGATCGTCCTGGGCATCCTGGTCATCATTGAAATGGTTGCGGACAAGATCCCGGCAGTGAACCACATCAATGATGCCATCCAGACCATCATCCGGCCTGCAGCCGGGGCGATCGCCTTTGCAGCCAGCGCCCGGATCATCACAGACATCCACCCGGTGCTGGCGATCATCTGCGGTCTGCTTGTTGCGGGGAGTGTCCACGCGGTCAAATCTGCTGTGATCCGCCCGGCTGTGACTGCAACCACCGGCGGCATCGCCAATATCCCGGTGAGCATCGCTGAGGATTTTGTCGCCACGTTGTTATCTATCCTGGCTATTGTCATCCCGATCCTTGTGGTGGTCTTCCTGATCCTGTTCGTTGCCCTGATCATCTGGTGGTTCTGGCGACGGGCGCAGCGCAAACCCAGAGCTTAAACTTATCAAACTTCAAAGGTGCCAGCATGTCCCAATATACTCCCCCAGCCACATATGGGTATCACCCGCCAAGCCATGAAGCCGAAACTGTCCGCCAACTCAGCCTACCCATCTATCAGGCCCGGGGCTGGCTCAAATTCCTGGGCATCTTATCGATCATCGGTGGCATCTTCCAAGTGTTGACCATTGCGGGGATCATCTCTGGAGGGCTCTCGATCTGGATGGGTTCCCTGCTGACCCTGCCGCTGCTGAGTCCATCCAATGGCTTGTTATGAGTGCAATGTATGTAAAGGAGGCACCTATTACACTCCCTTAACAAAAACTCTCTCCCAAGTGCAATTTGACAAACATCAAACTCAAAATAATGAATAAGGAGATTAAGATGAACGAATTCGTTTATTTTTGTTTATTGGTGTGTCTTGGTAGTTTGTTTTGGCTGGCTGTCCTGGGCGGGCTTATTGCTTTGGTAATTTTTCTAATCAAGAAAAGTAGCAATGAAGCAAAACAGTCAGAGATTGCATACAACCAAATGCTCCAGGGACTACCACAAGACAAACAAATGCTATTTATCATGCAATATAACTCGGCTAAAAAGAATCCTACAACTGCCGTGTTGTTCGCACTATTCCTGGGAGGTCTCGGAATCCATAAATTCTATCTAGGGCAAACCGGTATGGGAGTTCTATACTTAATATTCTGTTGGACGTATATACCTGCTATCATAGCCTTCATCGAAGCCTTTGTAATTGCAGGTCAAGTCGGAAGGTATAACCAACAAAAAGCAACGGAAATTTACACAATGTTTGGCGGGGCAAATCGATCTATGTCTGTACGGTAAGCATCATACAAAACCAAGCCCTAGTATCTTACTAACCTGAATAGTGAACATCGTTTATACTTGGTGGATGAAAACAAAATACTTTGTTGAACTGTCTGATGAAAAACGCCAAGAACTTGAAGCTCTCATACGAGCAGGAAATGCACCCGCCCGAACCCAG
>JBDRPT010000079.1:0-19795 GCA_043826785.1 Chloroflexota bacterium
CCCGGGCGGCTGTCCCCATGCCGTCCAGTTGATATATAATGTTTTCACCAGCGTCGCTTCGCTCCGCCACTGGACGGCATGGACCGGACAGAGTGGACGGCATGGACCGGATTCAGTGGACGATTTCACTGGATTACGCAGTTTCTGTAACTTCTCAAACAACCATAACAGCTTGTCTCCTCACCGCATTTACAGGCTCCACCTACTCTTTCGAGGGCGGCTGTTAGCGTCTTTCTGAGAATATCCTTATCCCCCAATCTGGCTACAAGTCCTGCTCCACCTGGAACATTATCATATAAGATGATCGGAGAGACGGGATATTTTTCATTGGCATAAGCCACAGTAGCGTTTAAATCCGACGAAGGAACTTCAAGGATAGTGGCAGCACCTTCCACGATTACATATGCCAGTGAGTAAGCAAACCAAGTCGGTTCTATATCTGAAAGAGAGGGCTGCAAGAGGAATTGTAGGCGAACCACATCAGTTGGAAATTCATGCCCGAGAGACACTTGTGTTTGAACCTTGCCGGGACAATCCACTCCAAGAGGGGTTTTGTGCCCTTTTAGCAATCTTTTATCACTTTGCCTGAAACCCGCCCCGCACCGTTCACAAATGCTGAAACCTTTACCTCGTCTGCCTTCACACAATACAACCATTGTTCCGGGTGATGTTTTTGTAACCTGAATGTTGCCTATTGGAATCTCACTCGGTTCTAATCCACTAAAACCTACAAAGTATGGCCTTGTTGTGAATGTTTTTGCGGGGCGGCGTTTGGGCTCTTCGGGTTTTCCTTTGGCTGTCACGAAGCCAAATATAGGATCAATGTATTCTCCTCGAACCATATTGTTACAGTTACAGCCTTCGTCAAGTGGCTCTGCCTCTCCCTTTTTCCACTGCCTGAAAAAATTATGCCGCGTGCACCGCTTATAAAACACTTGGGGCCACACTTTGCCCAGAACCATCTTGAGCCCCTTCGACTCCCATTCTTTCTTGTTTGCAATCAATTTGCTGCTCGGGGCAAACTCTGCTATTGCAATCGCGAGATCTCGTTGAAGAGAGACTTCAAACGATTCAACGCTTCGACCAGCACCTGCCCTTCGTAGGCTTATCGGATGAGTATCCAATTCCACCACATCTACAGGAAAACCATATTTTGGAATAACCGCTTTGCGAGAAAGGAAAGATAGAACTTTTTCTTCAGCGATTGTGCCAGCTCTTTGGTCTGCCCACTTAGCAGCGTCATAATCAGCTTTCGGTTTCTTTTCTTTCGACTCTTTTTCGAAATCTCTCATGCTTTGATAGTCACTTGAAACCTCTGCCTCAACCTGGGCGAAACGAGATTCCGGTCCGGCAATTTTCTCAATCCAACTCCCGTCTACTAAACCTATCGCCTTTGCTACCAGTTCGGAGACATCGGGCACAATTGAGCGCAAGGTATCTCCCATATTTGCTTGGTTGGTATAAAGAAACTCCCTAAAATCCGACACTCCTTTCGGCTGCTCGATGTTTTTGAAAAACACTTCTACGCTTTCAAATCTGAGCTTATTTTCACGGAAAAATAACGAAAGTGCGGTGGCCGTGACATGGCGAAGTATGATTTTATCGTTTTGGAGGCTCAATACAGGAGGACGGGTCTTTCCTGACAGTATCTGCTCTGGGGCAGCAAAATGGAAAAGATCGTGCGGTGAGCGCTTGCAGTAAGTTATTGCGACACCAGGGAATCCCTTACGCCGACCAGCCCGCCCGACGCGCTGTGCATAGTTAAAGGCTTCCGGTGGCACGTTTCTGAGAAAAACCGTGTCCAAATCCCCCAAATCCACACCCAACTCAAACGTTGTTGAGCAACTTAATACATCAATTTTGTTCTGCTTGAAGGCCTTTTGAAATTCTCGTGCTATTTCCTTGTCAATTTGCGCAGTATGCTCTTCGACCACCAGATGCGGTGGCAAGGCTTCATCATAAAGCAGCCTGTAATGATTCTTGCTTAACTTGGGTTGTGTAACTTTCTTGAGATTCCCTGGACATTTATGCCTCGGACAGATATCTATTATTGAAACTTTCTGCAAACGTCCGCATGTATCGCACTGGTAGAGATGTTCATCCTTGTTAACCGGAAAGGCTCTCCACCAATTGGGGTTCAATCTATGCGCGTCACCAACGCGAATCAAAATGCGCTCGCCTTGCGAACATTGCTCATCCCGTTGCCTAACAACATCCCAAATTGTGCGTAGAGCGTCATCAGCATATTTGGCAGCTTCTTCCTCACCTACGCCATTTGAAGTTATGATCTTCTTTAGAAATCCGGCCCTGGCCGTTGTTTTTCCAGCCCAGCTATTTAACGCCTTCCCACCCCTGGATTTTACAAGTTGAATTAACACCTGCCGAGCCTGAAGGTTAAGTTCTTCCCAGTTTATGGAAACTGCACTTTCGGTACAGAGTTCAACGGCTCTTTCGCGGCGCAAGAAGCCAAACAAGATTACCATCAAATCCCGCACCTCTTGCCCGCTGAGTGACCAGGGCGGTTGCAACAACACTTTTGGAATTTCAAACCCATCCGGCCATTTTATTGACCAATGGAGGAGCCCCACGCCGTCCAGTGAAATTCGGGGTTCATCGGTAAGAAACTCACGGTAGAGCGCCAACCATGCTTTGCGCTTTAAGTCAATCCCGCCAATTGAAGCCTCAAATACATTGGACTCGCGGTAAAGGTCGCGCAATCCCGTCACAAGTTCATTCGGGGACAGGCCTTCGCCCGTGTGCGGAGCGAGATTGCGAACAACTTGTAAAATCAAATTGCGGTCACGAATGTCTTCGTAAGATTTTTGAAGATACCAGGCAAAGAATGCTGCTTCCTGGCGGCTATCTGCAAATGCCAGTACTTTTCGGCGGTTTGGCGGAAGGTTCTGATGGAGCGTCGTAGCGATCACAGCATGAGGGCCATCTGTACCATGTATAACTTCTCGCACCGGGTCAGGGCCTTGATAGCCGCAGACGCTGCATTTTGGCAACTGGTCTTCTTTGCCATCACGTTGACTTTCCTGTGATTCGGGATTTTCTTTAATTACCTCGATCGAGTTTTTGTGTTCACACATTCCTCCGTTGAGGCCGAGTTTGGCAGGCCATATCGCTCCGCATTGGACACACAGGCGGAATCCTTGTTTTGATTTTGGCTCACCGTTATCTTCATCATCGCTTTCGTAAACTTCGCCCTCGACTGGACGAAAGAAATCAGCGCCGAATTCGTCGTGTCCAGGGTCTCGGATCGCTTCCTGTAGTTTTCCGTCCTTCACTCTGCCGACCAAATAATGCTGGCCGCATTCACGGCATAAAGCCACTTCAAAAGCCGCTTTGTCACCGGTGGATGATTGGCGATCCAGATAGATCTTCTTCTCCGGCCTATAAGCGATGAAGGCGCCCTCCAAAGACCGAAGAAAAATATGATACCGTGCAGAAAGCAACGCCGCGCCAGAATTTGGGTCTGTACTCTTTAAAAGCAATTCAACCAATTCTGATAGAGCCAAAATACGTTGTTGTTCTGGCAAATCAGGGAAAATTTCATCGGCTATCTTTTGAGACTCATTAGGCGCTCCTGTTACGCGATGTCGCAATTTCGTAGCGCGGGTGTCTTTTTGTAATATTTGTCCAACTATCTTTGTCGTTGCATTGCCAGTCTGGGGCGGCAATCCTAAATCAGTGGCTATCGTTTGAACCTCAGATTGATGTTCGTCTCCTGGTGTTTCCAAAGATTGAAGGAGCAAGGGATAAAGACTTGTGGGAAGTTCTATGGAGCCCTCTTCAGGGAGCTCTTCGGTATTTCCCAGAATCACATCGTCCCGATGAAACTCTTCTCCGAACAAATCAAGGGCAAATTTCGCCACATCTTTACGATCCTCTTCACCTCCTGCGATGGATGCGCTTGTCGCGATACAGCGAAATTCGCCATCTCGTCCGCCTTCCTTCAGCCGACGTTTCAGACGCCGCAAGAGCATCCCCATTTCTATGCCTTTGGAGCCTCGATATTGATGCGCCTCGTCTAAAACCAAGAACGTCCACTTCTCGGCTCGCCCATTATCGAAAAGTTCGCTATCCTCGGGTCTGAGCAATAGAAATTCCAGCATCGAGTAATTTGTAAGGAGAATATGAGGCGGTGATTGCCGCATCTCTGTCCTGAGAACTAATTCCCCTTCATAACGCCCCTCAATATGGCTGCGTGCATTGCGATAGGAGTCGTTTTCATTTTCTGGAGTATCACCTGTGTACTGTCCAAAGGTAAACCGGAATGGCGAATTGCCCTTTTTGAGAGCTGCACAAATCTCACCCAATCGCTCTCTCTGATCATTTGCAAGCGCATTCATCGGATAAAGAATAAGCGCCCGAACGCCTGCTCCCAATTCACCTCGGCTAAATTCCTGATAGAGGTGCAGGAGGATGGGATACAAAAAAGCCTCGGTTTTACCGCTGCCTGTTCCTGTAGCAACCACAATGTTCTGTCCTTCAAAAACTCGCTGAATTGCCTCCTCTTGATGCTGATAGAGTGCGCCGCTATATAGCGAGTTCAGAAAACCTTCATGTGGAGCATATCCGAGAAGATTTAGGAAAAGCGCTCGTGGTTTTAGGCCACACTTAAACACAGGCGTAGCCTCAAGATAGGGTCCCTTGCTTAATTGCCCCACATCTCTCATGGCTTGCTCAAAGGAGTCACGTAACACCGGATCACGAAAATAAAAAGTGGTTTTCAGGTAGCGTTGATATCTTTCTTCGATTGATGATGCAAGTTCAATGGGGTTCATCACAAACTCCTTCGTCTTCCATTCCGCACAACTTTACCTTGAAATCATAGTCCCATCCGGGCCAGTATATTCTCCCTGCCATCGAAAACAGATATGAGTGGCAAATTGAAAATAGAATGTATCCCAATCTACCATTTCTTCCCATGTTCCAACAGTGCACCGGATGCCTTGTCTATGGAAGAAAATAGCAAAATCGCACGTACTACAGCACTTACAATCAACAGGTGTGTCTGAATAATCAGGAGCTTTTGGAATATGGCTCGTTGGTTTGTCTTCAGGTATTGTTCTTGTATCTGCCAATGGCCTTTCACTTACTTGAGGCAAGGGTTTATCAGGAAGAATCGTGATTACTGTGGCTTGTAAGTCTTGACCTTTGGGCTCAATCCAAAGACTGAGCGAATGTCCCGCAAATTTGTCTTCAAGTTCCTGATAACCGGCAAAGTCGCTCAATGGTATTGCAACATGCCTCTTCGTGACTTCAACTCGATAAGGCCGACTTTTCTGTCTGGTAAATCCTACAAGTACCGTATCTGTCCACCTTTCCTTTGGCAACCGCAACCATAGAACCTGCTTTGATGTGGCGGAAAACGCCTCGCGCGATGTAATTATTGGCTTCTCCGACCAATGAGGTTGTACTTTTGCAACATCTTCATCGCCCACAGCCCACCAAACGCGTTGCACCAAAATCACTGCGTCAATATGTAATCTACTGTCAATTTCAATAGACCAGCGCGTCCTATCCCAAACGGGATTGGGGGGAATAACAGCGCCTGTTTTATCTTCCCTGCGCTGAACCTGTAGAGATTCATCACTCCCCTCTGCCAAGCGAATAGCACAACCAGAAGTGTGGACAAACTCAATTGGAACCGACGAATGTCCATCCAGACCAGGAAGGGGCAAATGAGGGTAAACGACAATCTCTTTCAGGGCGCTGACGAACCTAAAATCCATGCTTTCAACAAGGGTGTCTTCCCAATCATAAAATCTTGCGAAGTACCATCCTCCACGCCGATTCTCGAGTTCCACAGGAAAAGATTGCTCAGTAATATCTGGGTTAGGGTTAAAGTGTGTTCGCCACCGTTTTTTACCAGGGCCTTCCTTTCCCACAACAATCGTTTTGATACCCTTCCAGATGTTCTGGTCAATTGCCTTTATTCTTGGGGGGCGTTCTGCAAAAAGTGGCCCAATATCATCACTCGCGTCAGAAGACAATTGATTCCCGATTAACTCAAAACGAGATGCTCGTGTAAGAACAGTTATCGGCTCGCCAGTTGATGTTCGGAAGCAAATCTTGCTGTCACTTCCCCGTTCAAGCAAAAAATAGTGCGCTTGAGAGCTTGTTATGCAAACGGGCTCGGTTGACTGTATGGCTGGGCCTGAAGTTTCTTCATCCCGCTGCCAGTCATCAGGGACAATGACGCGATAATAGCCAAATGTCGCATATCGAACAAGACGACCTTGATTCATTCCAGACAATCGAAAAACAAGATATGGCTTGCCGAGTCTTATCTCCTTTTGATACTCTATCTCCTCCCACTTTACTTGAACAATGCCGGTAGTTTGCAATAATACCCACCGACCTCTATCATCTTTTTGTATTGGTTCTCCATCTTGAGTGACCACAATTCCCCCATGCTCTTGATATTCATCCTGGATTTCTAAACCGATAAACCACTTTCGAGCATCCTTCCAGCATACCACTTCGGGACGCAGAGAAAATGTTTTTTCTCTTACTGCTTTCGCCAAATCTTTTATTTTCTCTATACCATCAGTGTTATCTTCACCACTCAATTCCCTCGGTTTCCCGCCGCGATCTTCCGGCGCGCGTTTTTGACTGGTTGATTCGACTTGCTTTTGTAAATCTTCATCAATTTTTCGCTGTGCTTCTTCCTCTTCCCGCTGCAACGACGCTTCCACCGCTTTGCATTGTGCTTCTATGGTTTGTCGCCGTGCACCTTCTTCTGCCTTGAGTCGTACTTCTTCCATGGCTTGCTGTCGTGTCTCTTCTTCCGCCTTGCATAGGGTTTCTTCCTCGGCTTGCCGCTGTCTCTCTTCTTCATCAGCCTGTCGTCGCGCATTTTCTTCTATCTTGCGCTGTGCTTCCTCCTCAACCTC
Source organism: Chloroflexota bacterium (assembly GCA_043826785.1). Lineage (GTDB taxonomy): Bacteria > Chloroflexota > Anaerolineae > Anaerolineales > Villigracilaceae > JBDRPT01. The sequence goes on from JBDRPT010000079.1 coordinate 6,906, forward strand.
TCGCCGCGCCTCTTCTTCCCTACAACGGATTTCTTCCTCCCGTCGCCAAGCATCTTCCTCTGCTTTCTGTTGAGATTCTTTTTCTTGTTGTTTTATCTCTTCTTCCGCCCTGAGTAGTGGGGACTCCTCAGCCTGTTGTCGCACCTCATTTTTTGCCTTACGCAGAATTGCATAAACAAATATCGCGCAAACCACAACAATTGCTGCGATGATAATGATCCGGATAACTGTTGAAGTTTCCATGTAAAGGCAGTCCGCCGCTTCACATAGTTTCTGTAAGAGATTCCCAATCCTTCAGAAATATCATAACATGATTTTGGGAAGATTCAACATATTTACAATTTCGGGCGCGATGCTAGATAAACGATTCGATTTGAACAGCGCTGTATTCGTCCATCAGCTTTCTGCCTTTCACAGGTCACACAATAAAGGGACGCTTTTTTTTCCAGTAGTTATTTCAGAGAAAATATCTCACGCCACAATAAGCCCCACTTCCTCCAGCGTGATCTGGCGCAAGGTTCGGGAATCGCCAAAGCACTTCACAGCGTCCAGGATTTCGATTCCAACCAACCGCCCTTCGGCATCATAATCGGCGGCGATACCCTCCGCCAGGTGTTTTGTGGTCACAGTCGCATCGAGGGGGTTGATGTAAAAGGCGTCAACCTCAGGGTCATATGAAATTCTCATGTTCAAAGCTTCCATGTCGCCTGAATTCTCATAGAGAGAGACAGGATTGCTCAAAGTATTACGCCTATCCTGAGTGGATGTTTTGCGACTATTCTTCATGATTAACAACGAATTTCGTGACCATCGTGGAAAAAATCTTCAGGTTTTGTGGTATGATTTTCGCCAATAAAGGCACTCTCATGGACGATAAAATCACCATCATCGAAGGTCCACCCCCGGTATTCGAGCCCGTCCAGGACGGCTGGGCGCTTGGCCTCGGCGAAGGCCCTCACCTCCCATTGACCGTGCTCACCCGCCTGCGGACATTCAACGGCCCGGCGCTGGTGGAGCGCTGCTACCGGCGCTGGCGCGATAACCAACCCATCAGCCTGCATTTCCGCAATGACCTCGGGCTGGAAGAACAGGCACCGATCATCGCCGCCCGGACGGTGGATTCGCAGGAGGGCCAAGTGCTGCTTCTGTGGATCAGCCTGGATCCCCAAAAGGTACAGATCGAACTCGACACAGGGGACGAGGAATCTGGCGAGTAATCCTTGCCAGACATGTCTAAGTATTGGAGTGGCCCGGCGAACGGGCCATTTTTCTTGTGACGAATATCACGCCCGGTACCACGGGCGGGTGTGGATTTTGTCATATTGACGCAGGGGCGAGAATCGTGTACCCTATGGAGGCTGGCGTACTTTCAGAGGTCAGACAACGAATGCTTGAACTGTTCTCCATAGATTCAGTTTAACGCGGGCACCATACCGAGGTGCCCGCGTATCTTTATCCAAGTCACCACTTACCCCTTTCCAGGAGTGAACAATGTCCGGACAGATCAATGAATTTGAAATGGCTCAACGACAGTTTGACGGTGTCGCCAAACTACTGAACCTCGACCCCCAGATCGCCGAGGTGCTGCGCTGGCCGATGCGCGAATACGCTTTCCGCATCCCGGTGCGCATGGACGACGGCTCGATCCGCGTCTTCCAGGGTTTCCGTGTCCAGCACAACGACGCCCGCGGCCCGAATAAGGGCGGCATCCGCTTCCACCCGGCCGAGACCTTCGACATGGTCCGCGCCCTGGCGACATGGATGACCTGGAAATGCGCCGTGGCAGACATCCCCCTGGGCGGCGGCAAGGGCGGCATTGTTGTCGACCCGGCAACGCTCTCGGTCAGCGAGAAGGAACGCCTGTGCCGCGGCTGGGTGCAGAAGATGTGGTGCAACATCGGCCCGCGCCAGGATGTCCCTGCTCCGGATGTCGGCACCACCCCACAGATGATGGGCTGGATGATGGACGAGTATTCCAAGCTGGTCGGTCAGTACACACCGGGCGTATTCACCGGCAAGCCGGTGGGCGGCGGCGGTTCGCTTGGCCGCACCGAGGCGACCGGTTACGGCGTCATCTACACCGTGCGCGAGGCGATGAAGAAGATGAACATCGACCCGAAGAAATCCGTCGCTGCGATGCAGGGCTTCGGCAACGTGACCCAGTATGCAGCCATCGGCTTCGTGGAAATGCTCGGCGGCAGCGTGGCCTGCGTCTCCTGCTGGGACCGTCATGACAAATGCGCTTACACTTACTCCAAGGTAGGCGGCATCGACCCGCACTTCCTCCTGACCATCACCGATGAATACGGCACGATCGACAAGGCCAAAGCCCAGGACGCCGGCTACAAGGTCGAAGACGGTGAAGCCTGGATCGCCAAGGAAGCCGATGTTCTGATGCCGGGCGCCCTCAGCGGTCAGGTCAACGCCGAAAACGTGGGCAAGGTATCCAAGCGGGTCAAGATAGTGGCCGAAGGCGCCAACGGGCCCTGCACCCCCGAAGCGGACGAATACTTCAAGAAGAACAATATCTTCAACATCCCCGACTTCCTGTGCAACGCCGGCGGCGTGACCTGCTCGTACTTCGAAGGCGTCCAGAACGACATGAATTTCTACTGGTCCAAGGAAGAGGTCCTGGAGAAACTGGATGCCAAGATGACCTCCGCCTTCCATGCGGTCCGCGAGATGTCTGAGAAGCAGAAAGTCTACATGCGCGACGCGGCCTACATGGTCGCGATCGACAGCGTGGTCAAGGCCATGCAACTGCGCGGCTGGGTCTAACCAACCCTTACCAAGCCAAAATATAACTCATCCCGAAATCATCGTTCGGGATGAGTTTTTTTCTAGGACCATCCCCTTAAAGGGCATGGGTGGATCAGGAAGGTGGAGTGAGAGCGGCTCGATCTCTCTCACCCCACTGGATTATTTTCCTCTAGTGTCCGGGTACTAGATTTCGCAGTAGCGATCGATGCGCTTGCCGATCACCGCCAGACTGTCATCCCAGAACTTCTTCTGGCGGATGTCAATCCCGAACCGGGCAGCCAGGTCGGCAGCAGAGGCTTCGCCGGTGGAGGCAAGCAGGTCCTTGTAATCCGGGACAAAGTCCACCCCGCGGTGCTTGTAGATGGCAAACAAACCGATGCCAAACAACAGGCCGAAGGCGTAGGGGAAATTGTAGAACGGGAGGCCGGCGTAGTAGTAGTGCGGTTTCCAGGTCCACATGTACTTATGCAGGTATTTCTCGTCCAGCCCGTCTCCGTAGGTAGCTTTCTGGGCACGTTCCATGATCTCGCACAGGTCGTCGGCAGAAAGCTCAGACTTCTCGCGGCGCTCAAAGACTTCCTTCTCGAACATGTAGCGTGAATAGATGTCCACGATGACCTGGGTATCGCCGATCAACATGGTCTCCAGGATGGCGAGTTCCTCCTGCGGATCACTGGTCTGCGCCAGAACCGCCTGCATGACGACCGTCTCACACATGATCGAGGCTGTCTCGGCCAGTGTCATCGGTGTCCACTGCTGGAGCTCGGTCTTCCCGGCCTGATAGGCGCACTCATTGTGGAAGGCGTGTCCAAGTTCATGGGCAATGGTGCTGACCTGGTCGAGTGTGCCGTCGAAATTGCACAGGACGCGGCTCTCCTTGACCGCCGGCACTCCCATGCAGAAGGCGCCGCCGCGCTTGCCCTCGCGCTGCTCGGCATCGATCCAGCGCTTGTCGAAGGCGCGTTTGGCAAATACCGCCAGTTCGGGGGAGAACTTGGCGTAGTTTTCGACGATGAAATCGCGCCCCTCGTCAAATGTGTACTTCTTCTCGACCTTTCCGACCGGGGCGAAGACATCCCACCAGGCCAGTTGCTGCTTGCCAAACCGCCTGGCCTTGGCCTGGAAATATTTGCGGAACATCGGGAAGGCGGCTTCCATCGCCGCGAGCATGGCTTCGAGAGTAGAGCGGTCGATGCGCGCCATGTCGATGGCCGGATGCAGGGCATCGGCCCGGCCGCGCTTCTGGTTAAGGGTGTTGGCTGTGCCCTTGACCCCATTCATGGCCGCGGCAAGAGACTCCCGCACCGATTCCCAGGCTTTCATCTCCGCCTCGTATGCCCGCCTGCGGACGGACTCATCCGGGTGTGAGTGCAGGTTGATCAGCGCAGGCATGGGCAGTTTCTTGACCTCACCATCGAGTTCGAAGTCCACTGTCAACTGCGAAGTGACCGTCCCCTGCAGCTTGCTCCAGGCGCTGGAACCACTCAGGCTGAGCTCGGCAGCCAGGGCTTCCTCGGGTTCGCTCATCAGATACTTCGACTGCTCGGCTGTCTCCCGCAACATGAAGGCGTGCGCTCTGGCGGTTTCATCACCTGCAATGACTTCCTCGAGGAGCGGAGCGAGTTTGCCCACCCAGGCCTGGAACTGGGTGCTTAATTTCTGGACCCGGACGCCCACCTGTTCAAACTCCGAGAGCTTCTTACACGCCAGCGCGTTGTGCGAATCGGTGGCGACAAATGAGAAAATGTAGGTGCGCAGCGTGCCGAGGAGTTCGGATAATTCATTGAAGCGTTGGATGGCTTCGCCGACAATGACCCCAAGGTCGCCAACTGGCGTAGACGAGTCCGCGGTACTGACCCGTTCCTTGACCATCGTTTCGAGGTCGGCGATCTGGGACTTGGCCTTCTCGATGTCGGCTTCGAATTCTTTGGATTCCAGGGATGGATAAACGTTGGATAGGTCCCAACGAAGGGAAGAGACTGTCATTGGTTTCTCCTATATGAATTTGTGTCTGGTACCCGGACATGATAAAAGCGATTGACGCGATGATGAACTTATCGCTTCAAAGCATATCACTCCCGATCATTCTCGATTTGTCCGGGTGCTAGTATACCGCACATCACCCGCACGGTTTTGGGAAATTTACCTGACATCGCAATCCGGAGGACGATTATCCGGGCTGATTCGCACCAACGGATCGAATTTGGAAAACCCAGACAGCTTATATCGTCGCTCCCGTATCCGACCTTACTCCATTCGCTTACTTGCTTCGCGTTCCAAAAAAAGATACAATCGTATCATCTCAATTAACTGGGGACCTTTCGTCCACTCCGAAAATCAAACTGGAGGTAAGTTTATGAAACAGGATCGTTTCTTGATTGGAATCCTGGTTTTTATCGGCTTGCTGGTCATCACTGCATTGGTATTGTTCTTCGTCCGCCAGGATATCCCCCAATACGGGCCGGAAGACACGCCTGAGGGTATCGTCCGCAACTATGCCCTGGCCGTCTATCAGCGTGATTTCACCCGCGCCTATGGCTACCTGGCTGAGTTGGATGACAAACCGACGTATGACTCCTTCGTGCAGGCTTTCCTGAGCAACCAGTTGGACACGAGCAATAATGCTCTCCAGGTTGGCGAGACGCAGACACTGGGTGGGGAAGAGGCCTGGGTCACGGTGACGGTCCTCTACGGGTCCAGCGGCCCCTTCTCGGACCGCTGGAGCAGCAGCGAAACCGCCCGGCTGGTCTTGCAGAACGGCGCCTGGAAAATCACCTATCTGCCATACCCTTACTGGGGTTGGGACTGGTACCAACCCCTCGAACCCTAAGATTCAGGAGGTCCCATGCGCACCGTACGCCGCCTATATTTTTTCGCTGTTGCCTTCGTCAGCCTGGAGATCGTCTTGTGGGGATTGATCGGCCTGACCCGGTCGATCCTGACCGCGCCCGATGTCGTTGCTGATAATGCCAGCAACCTTGCCCAGGCACTGGCGCTTATCCTGGTTGGCGTGCCCGTGTTTATCCTCCACTGGTGGGTCACCCAGCGCAATGCCCGTGAGGACATGGAAGAGCACACCTCCGGCATTCGCGCCATCTTCCTCTACGCGGTCCTGCTCTCGACGCTGATCCCCATCGTCCAGAATCTTCTCGCCCTGATTGACCGGACTCTCCTGGAGGTCCTGAAGCTATCCCGTTACCAGGCCATGTTTGGCGCGCAGCAGACCTGGGGAGATAACCTGATTGCCATCGGGATGAATGCGCTCATTGCTGCTTATTTTATTTCCATCTTGCGCTCGGATTGGAAAACCATCCGGTCACAGGAAGCATTTATAGAAATCCGGCGCATCTACCGCTACATCTGGGTATTGTACGGGTTGATCATGGTAGTGGCCGGAATCCAGCAGTTGCTGGAATACATCATCAGCATCCAGTCCGAACTCAATCCGGTCTTGGGGTCAGCCGGGGTCAATGGGATCGTGCTTGCCCTGGTCGGCGCGCCGCTCTGGTTCTTGGCCTGGAAGACGGTCCAGGATGGGTTGGTCGAGAAAGCGGAACGCGAGTCGCTCCTCAGGTTGGGCGTGCTTTATTTCCTTTCCCTGGCGGGGGTGGTAACTGTCTTGTTTTCCGGCGGGACGGTCATCTATCACCTTCTGCGTGTTGTCCTGGGAGAGAAATTGCCAGTAAGCGCGTTCCTTGAGCAGGTCAACACGCCGGTTTCCATTGGCGTTTCGCTCGGGGTCGTCTGGGCTTATTTCGGCCGCTGGTTGAACAGAACCATCACCGAGGTCCCGGATGCACCCCGCCGTTCGGGGATGCGGCGGCTCTACTACTACATCCTTTCGGCAATTGGTTTGACAGCGACATTTTCCGGGCTAAGCCTGCTGCTTGCCTTCACTGTTGACGCAGCTTTGGGGGAGGTCCTCTGGGCTGAGACATTGCGCCCTCAGCTGGCGGCAGCACTTGCAACCCTGTCTGCCGGCCTGCCATTATGGTGGTTCACCTGGAGCCCGATGCAGCGCGATGCCCTGGTCAAGGACGACAGCGGCGATCACGCCCGGCGTTCCCTTGTCCGCAAGATATATCTTTACCTGGTCCTGTTCGCCAGCGTAGTAGGTGGCATGGCCGCGGCCATCGCCGTGGTTTACAACCTGCTGGTCTCGGCACTGGGTACAACCCCGCTTGGTTTCCTCCAACAAATCCTGAAATCGCTGGAGGTCCTTGTCCTCTTCATCCTGATGGGCGTTTACCATGGCCTGACCCTTGGCCGGGACGGGAAGATGGCAGCCAAAGCGCTGACAGCCCGGCATGCGAAATTCCCCACCCTGATCTTTGAACCGGGGGATGGGAATTTCAGCGCAACCATCCTGGCAGCACTCACCAAGCAGATGTCCGGCCTGCCGGCAGCAGTACAGCCTGTCACGGAACCGATCCCGGCCGAGGCACGCGGTACGGTCAGAGCGGTCATCCTCCCGGCGAACCTCGCCCTGGATCCCCCCGAAGCGCTCCGCCTCTGGCTGAATGATTTCAGCGGCAGCAAGCTGGTCGTCCCGTATCCTGCTCCGTCCTGGTTCTGGATCGGGCAGCCCGCCCAGATCCCGGCGAACCAGACCGCCCAGGCGGTCCGCCAGTTGGCCGAGGACCAGGAAGTGCACCCCCATGCCGGAACTTCGGGATGGATGGTCTTTCTCTACATCGTTGCCGGTTTATTCGGCCTGCAACTACTGTTAGTCTTGGTTGCCATGGGAATTTCGCTCTTTTTCGACTGAGCCACTTTTCACTTTTTCTTTCTCAGGATATACTGTTAGTATCAAATCGAAGAGGACTGAGGCGATGAAAGTAACTGTTCTACAAGAGACACTGGCACAAGGATTGAGCATTGTATCGCGGGCAGTCTCGCCCCGAAGTACACTTCCCGTGCTGGCAAACGTGCTAGTCGCCACGGACGAGGGCCGCCTGCGCCTGTCTGCCACCAACCTGGAACTTGGGATTACCTGTTGGATCGGCTCGAAGATCGAAGAAGAAGGGGCCACGACAGTACCAGCGCGCACATTTGTTGACCTGGTCGGGACTTTGCCACCCGAACAGGTCAGCTTGAGCCTGACGGCCAACTCGCAGACCCTCAACGTCCGCAGCGGAACATCGAACACGGACATCAAGTGCATCGACGCCCAGGAATTCCCGCCTCTCCCCGTACCGGACCTCGAGGGGGCGATCCAGATTAACGTCGCCGATTTCAAGGAAATGATCCAACAGGTGGTCTTTGCGGCCTCGGTGGACGAAGCTCGCCCCGTCCTGATGGGCGTCCTGTTGACGATTGATAAGGACACGGTCACAATGGCCGCCGCTGACGGCTTCCGCCTCTCGGTGCGCAAGGGGACGCTCTCCCAGCCCGCGCCGCAACCCATCAGCGCGATCATCCCTGGCCGGGCACTGAGCGAACTGGCGCGAGTCGCTATAGACGGCAACGAAATGATCTCGATGGTCCTGCCCAAGGGCCGCGGGCAGGTGGTCTTCCGCATGAACAATGTGGAAGTGGTCTCCTCCCTGATTGACGGCACCTTCCCGGACTATCAGCAGATCATTCCACGCTCGTACAAATCGCGCACATTGCTTCCGACCCCGGCCCTGCTCAAAGCCTGCAAACAGGCCGAGATTTTCGCCCGCGAAGGGTCAAACGTCGTCCGCCTCGACATCAAGTCGGCCGGCGAACTGGAGCCCGGTTCGGTGGAAATCTCCGCCCAGTCGGAGGAGACCGGATCGAACGAGACCATGGTCGCAGCGACCATCGAAGGGGTTGGGCTATTGATCGCTTTCAATGTCAAATATCTGCGCGAGGTGCTGGAAGTGATCAAATCGCCAAATGTCGCTCTGGAGACCGTTGCGCCCAATGCGCCCGGCGTCATCCGCCCGGTGGGAGACGAAAACTTCCTACACGTCATCATGCCAATGCATCTTGGTTGATGCCCTTCCGGTGGGGCGGCCGCATGGTCGCCCCACTTTTTTTGTTAGAATTACTATGCACTGTGTAAATATTTGAATTCACTGTGGGCTGCATAAAGATGTGAACCAAGATTACTGTAACTACGGGTGTTTTGATTGTTCAAAGTTCACAGTTTTATGCAAGGAGCAGTAAGCCATGACGCTTCCATTTCCTTCTTCCGATCGCGTCCTCAATATCCACCTGACCCTCAGCGAGTATCCCATCCTGAGTTCGTATATCCGCGCCCGCATGCGCCAGCAACTGTTTACCCGCGGCGTGATTACGGCAGAAGCATTCGAGACAGAAGCGCGGCAAAAGGCGATCCAATCGCAGACCCGCGAAGGGCTCCGTGACCCTTACGGCGAGGAGGCCAGCGAAATCTGGGACCTGCGCATCGAGCGTATCCGCGACCACCTGACTGATTTCTACTACGCCCATAACCTGCCCTACGCTGATTTTGTGGAAACTGTCCGCCAGGCTGTAAATGAACGCGGCGAAGACCTTCCCAACCTGATCATGTTCAACCCTGAACTGGCGCCACAGAAGATGCTTTTTGGCCAGGCGCGGGCGATCGAGCAATTGCCTCCCGGGGAACAGAAACGCTATGAAGCCCGCTTGAAGGAAATCAAGGTGGTGTTGCTGCGTACCATCATCAGCGATCAACTGGCCTATATCAACATCGCCCGCAAGTGGTTCACCGTCTCCGACCTGCAGGATATCCGCCGGCGGAAAATCGGACCGGGTAAGATCGGCGGGAAGGCGGCAGGGATGCTGCTGGCCGAACGGGTACTGAAAGATATCGCGCCGCCGGAAATAAAAGCTGCCATCACTACGCCACAATCCTATTTCCTGGGCTCCGGCACGATGTATAACTTCATGGCCGCAAACGGGTTGATGCACTGGGCTGACCAGAAATACAAGCCTGAGGAGCAGATCCGCGCCGAATACCCCCTGCTGCGGGATGAGTTCGCCGCTGGGAATTTCCCCGAAGAGATCCTGTCGCCTCTGCGGACGCTTCTCAAAGAGATCGGCAAGACCCCGCTGATCATCCGCTCTTCCAGCCTGCTGGAAGATAATTTCGGCACCTCCTTCGCCGGCAAATACGATAGCTTCTTCCTCCCCAACCAGGGGGCCCCCGAAGAGAACCTGACTGCCCTGACCAAAGCGTTCGCCCTGGTCTATGCCAGCGGACTGAACCCCAACGTCCTGCTCTACCGGCGTCAGAAAGGCCTGCTCGATTACGACGAACGGATGGCCATCCTGATCCAATTCGTCCAGGGCGAACATTTCGGGAAGTACTTCTTCCCCCAGGGAGCGGGAGTTGCTTTCAGTCACAACCTTTACCGCTGGTCACCCAACATCCGCAAGGAAGATGGTTTCGTCCGGCTGGTGTGGGGACTGGGAACGCGCGCCGTGGACCAGATAGGTGACGACTATCCGCGCATGGTCGCCCTCAGCCACCCAACACTGCATCCCGCCGATTCAACCAAATCCATCCGCCTGCACTCCCAACGCTTCGTGGATGTGCTAGACCTGGATGCCAATGCGTTGAAGTCCCTGCCGATCCACGAGGTGCTGACAACCCAATATCCTGTCTTGCGCTATATCGCCCAGGTCGATGAGGACGGCTATTTACGCACGCTTCATAGCAGCCTGGTGGAGGCCGAGCAGTTGGTCATCACTTTCGACGAGTTCCTGCGCAGGACTGCTTTTGCCGAGACCATGCGGACCATCCTTCAACTCCTGGAGAAAGAATACAACACCCCTGTCGATACTGAGTTCACCGTCCAGGTCACCGACCCGCAGTCGCTCCACCCTGGGATTCGCATCGCGCTGCTGCAATGTCGCCCGCAGAGCCACTTTGAAGATGTGCTGACCAGCATCCCGGAAAATTTGCCCGCGGAGGATATCGTCTTCTCCATACAACGCATGGTCCCGCGTGGAACCATCACAGGCATCCGCTACGTTGTATTTGTCCCGCCCGAGGCATATTTCCAACTCGCCTCGCCGGCTGACCGCAACAAACTGGAACGGGCGATTGGCAGCATAAATGCAGCCTTGAACAACGAAGTATTCATTTGTGTCGGCCCGGGCCGCTGGGGCACATCCACCCCGGACTTGGGAGTGAGCATCGGGTATGGGGACATTTACAACACGCGCGCCCTGGTCGAACTCGCCGGCCAGGATATCGGCCTGGACCTCGAGCCGTCATTTGGCACCCATTTCTTCCAGGACCTGATGGAGGCGCGCATCTTTCCCCTGGCTATTTACCTGGATGATGAGGATGTGCTCTTCAACCGCGACTTCTTCTATGCAACCCCCAACCGCCTCAGCGCGTGGATACCTGGCGACAAAATGCTCAAAAAGGCCTTGCGGCTGATCAAAGTGGACGATGCCCGCCCGGGTCATTCCCTGACAATCATCATGGATGACGAGCAGGGCAAGGCGGTTGCTTTCTTTAAACCAGATTAGTATCCGGACAGGCTACATGTAGTGTGCGTTTTTGACCGTCCGCCCAAATAGCCTGTTTTCATCAGCCGCAATCATCTTACCCAGGTACGAGACTCTCACTATCGTGGGATGAGCCAGCCGATCAAACCATCCTTTGATTTTATTCTGTATCCTTGCTCAGGCAGCCTAAAGGCTAACGGGACATATCCGACAGCATCGACGTGCTCAGGATCGGGAGCAGGATCTTGAACGTAGCGCCCTGCCCATGGCCAGGACTCTCAGCCCAGATCTTGCCGCCATGCGACTCCACCAAACCCTTGGCAATCGACAGGCCTATCCCCATGCCGCCATGCTTACGGGTCATGTGCGGTTCCAATTGGTAGAATCCCGAAAATATTCTCGTCAATTCATTTTTCGGAATCCCGATCCCATTGTCCTGCACCCAGGCCATGATTGCCCCCCCCGGCTGTGTCATAGCGCCGATCGTGATCGTCCCCCTTTCTGGCGTGAACCGGACAGCATTGTCCAACAGGTTGACAAATGCAGATGTCAATTTGTCCGGGTCACATTTGACCGGAATGGGGTCTTCGGGGATATTCAGAATGACCTGCTGGCTTTTCGCTTCTGCTACCTTCCGAACCTCGTTGTAAGCAGAATGGAGGATGCCTTGGATCGGGACAACGAGCCGGTGCATTACCATTTCCTTAGACCGGAGCATATTCAGGTTCGTCATCGCGTCCACCAGTACGCGCATTTGCATGGCAGCATTCAGCACCTGTTTGGCATGGTCAGATAGTTCACCCGGAGACTCTTCTTTCAGGAAGGAAGCATACCCGATGATAACGCCCAGCGGTGTGCGTAGTTCATGCGAGGCCAAGGCCAAGAAATTTGTTTTCACTTGATCCACTGCATGAAGCTCGTTATACGCATTCTGTAATGCACTCAACAGGCGGGCATTTTCGATCGCCACCGCTGCCTGGGAGGCAATAACGGAGAGGATATCCGCATCAGATTCGTCAAAGGTTCCGCCCCGTTTGTTCAATGCCTCCAGAACCCCCGTGGGGCGTTTCTTGATTCGCATCGGCACCCCCAGAAGGTTGTCGACCTCGAAGGCAACATGCTTGGATACCATCGCATAATGGCGCGGGTCACTGCGTACATTTGCCAGGTTCAGGATCTTGTCTTCAAGGAAGATTTCCCCGGCCAGAGAGCCCTCAAGCGGAACCGGAATTTCGGCCAGCCGTTTTGAATCTGAACCGGTCGCAGCAGCAAAAAACAGGCCAGCGCGCTTCTCGTCGTACAATAAAATCGAGACGGACTCACAATCTAGAATCTCTGCCGCAGTGGTGATGATGAACTGAAGTAACTCATCCAGGTTCAGGGTCGAGTTGAGCGTAATGCTGACTTCAATTAAACGAGCCAATTGCTCGGCCATGTGGCGCAGTTCTGGTCTTGGATCATCCATGTCTATAGTTTAGCCTCTATCACCGAGATAGGCAATATAGATAGGAGTTACGCAATTGGAAAGGATTCGGGGGTGTGAAGTTCTGTATCTACCTCGACAATGTTAGATTAGACGAATTGTAACAATATTCCTATCTCATCGGTTAAAAATATGGTTCTAAATCCATTTTTCTTCAAAAAGGTGATACCGATGAGCGCTATAATTGATGAAGCCCTCTTTCTTCCAGATCGCT
>JBDRPT010000080.1:0-11452 GCA_043826785.1 Chloroflexota bacterium
CGATTTGCGCCTGAGCCATTTCACCGGCTTCCAGCATAGATACACCCTCTGCGCGTCGTTCTGCCATTTGTGTCCGAGTTAGTTTTTTGGGTAACCATGTCATCACCCAATCTTAACCGATTTATATGAATATCAATAGTATAGTACGCCGCATGCAAAAACACAATCCCCGGGGATGGTCGGCGATCCATTTCTTCGTCCTGGAGGGTGGGGATAATCGTCTCCTAAGCCTTCAAACATCGGTTGCTGGCGAAAAAAAAACCGGACCTCTGGAGCGAGGCCCGGTTTTTTTGTGACTAATCCTTGTCTTCGTCTTTCTTCTTCTTGGGAAGTCCCCAGAAAAGCAGGGCGAAACCTGCACCAAGGGCGAATCCGCCCAGGGCGCCGGGGGTGATGAAGTATGCCAACGCTATTCCAAGGCCGATAAAGCCGAGGAAGATCGCAATTTGCAACTGCCAGGCCTGTTGGCCTTTGCGCAAGAATTCCAGGGCGAACCAGCCGACTCCCAGGCCAAAAACAATCATCCCAAAGAGACGTAACAGGGAAGCGAGAAGCTCAAGAATTTCATAAACAACACTAGGCATTTAATCCTCCTTATGAATAACGAAAAGGTTATGTCCAGGCCCAGATCATCCACAGGCCAATCATCAACATCCCTATTATAAACCGAATTGCGACAGCCCACCCACATCCCATGGCCATACCTTTGGTTGCTGTGAGGGCTTCGTTCCAATTCTTGCGCCTGAGGTATTCGGCAAGGAGCAGGGCTCCCAAAGCTGCCAACACTCCGCCGATGATGGGAATGACGAAGTTGCCGAGGACCGCAGCCACCAAGGCAACAAGAACGGAAAGCCAGGAAGCTCCTTGCTTGTGAGCTTGAGTACCCATCAGTACATTATCGACGAATGACCCCCCGACCATCAAAACTGACATAATGGCAAACATCACCCAACCCAATGTCGTAAACCCGGTGATAATTCCATACCCCAGCGCCGCTATCCAGATGATGACCAGACCAGGGATTATCGGGATCAGCAAGCTCAGCAAGCCAAGGATCATCGTCGCCAAGACGACAGTATCGGTTAAAAGGTCCACTGGAATATTAAACCACTCAGACAATGAAAACCTCCGTCGTGTTGCGTATTCCAACCCACACCGCAGGGTATGGTTACGGGCAGATTACTTCAACCCCTCCCATCCAGGGGCGCAGGACTTCAGGGACGACAATCGATCCATCTTTCTGTTGATAGTTTTCCAAGACCGCGATCAAAGTCCTGGGCATCCCCAAACCCGAACCGTTTAGCGTGTGAACAAAACGGGCCTTTCCGCCTTCCGCCGGCCGGTACTTGATGTTCGCCCTTCTCGCCTGGAAATCGGTGACATTCGAGACCGAGGAGACCTCGAGCCATTCCTCCAACCCCGGCGCCCAGACCTCGATATCGTAGGTTGTCGCTGAACAAAAACCAAGGTCACCAGTGCAGAGTTGCTTGACCCGGTATGTCAAGCCGAGGCCGGCGCAGGTCTCCTCTGCATCCTGACGCATTTTTTCAAGCTTTGCATCCGACTCTTCCGGCCGGCAGAAGATATACATCTCCACCTTGTCAAACTGGTGGCCACGTTTAATCCCGCGGACATCACGCCCGGCGCTCATCTTTTCGCGGCGGAAGCAGGGAGTGTATGCAGTATAAGACAACGGCAGCTGGGTCTCTTCGAGGATCTCATCCATATGCAGACCTGTCAATGGGACTTCGGCCGTAGGAACCATCCAAAGGTCATCATCGACATCGTGGTAAAGGTTATCAGCAAATTTAGGCAATTGACCGGCTCCAAAAAGAGTCGATTCTTTGACCATGAATGGAGTGTACTGCTCGGTATATCCCTGCCTGATGTGCAAGTCGAGCATGTACGCGATCAATGCCCGCTGCAACCGCGCCCCGGCACCCGTCAGGACATAGAAACGCGAACCGGTGATCTTGACACCGCGGTCGAAATCGATGATCCCCAATTCTGGACCAAGGTCCCAATGGATCTTGGGCGTGAACTCATATTCCGGGATCTGGCCAACTGTCTTTACAACAACATTCTCCGCCTCATCCTTGCCGAAAGGTGTATTTGGCCCGGGTAGGTTGGGGAGAGTGGCAAGGATTGCTCGCATCTCCTCATCCACACCTGCCACTGTCTGGTCCAGTTCAGCTATGCGATCGCCTAAGAGGCGCATCGCCTCGATCTTCTCCTGCCGTTCGATTGCATTGTTCATCCTGCCGATCTCTTTCGAGACGGTATTCCGTTCCGCTTTCATAGTCTCCACATTAGCAAGTAATGTTCGTCGGCGGGTATCCAACTCAAGAATATTGTCTACCGGCGCGGGGTCCTGCTGTCGGTCGGATAATGCTTTACGAACCAGGTCGGGTTGTTCACGGATAAGGTTGAGATCCAACATGAAGCACCTCCAAAAATCTATGCACAGGTTATGATTCGCGCAAGCATACGTAGAACAAAGGCACCCCCTCCCACGCAAGGCGAGGGGGCTTCCCTTGGTGCCACCCTGCTTTCACCATTCAAGACAGCCTCGACGTACGCGCTAACGGGCGTTCCCGTCCCTTTTACGGTTGCCTGGGCTGACCGATTCTTAGAACGAGCAAACTCGATGGGACCACAACAACCTTTCCACGGGCAGCTATCCCCGTGAGGGAAACCCAGAGGGGATTTCTCCACCCGCCAGATTGCCTCGCACCAGCCAGCAGATCTCTGTACGGCTAGGTGGTTACTCGCCTCCGGGGTTGCCTTCTATATAATTCTGGATTATATCAAAATAAGAATAGGTCTGCAGGCAGCCCCGTTCTGAATTTGCATAATGACAATCAGATTACAGATTTGATAACCCTATCCTGGACTATAGCATGGGTATGCTATACTATTTCCAACGTTTGTGGGTGCTGATATGAAACCGTTGCTTCTATTGCAAATCTGTGCACTGGTATTGACCGCCTGCGGCCCGATGGTGGCATCTGCCGAGGAAGCAGATCCTGTTCCTCATTCTTTCGATTCCCTCCCGGATAATCCTGCCACCCTCCCTGCCTCTCCCACGCAGATATCTGCCCCGCTCCTCCTGGCACCCCAACCGCTCCCTGCGAATCGCCCGTTGGATGGCGTATTGGATGCCGAACAACAAGAGCGTGTATACCAGGCCTCGCTTGGATATATCGCCGATACGGAAGAAGAAGCAATCCGCATCGCACGGGGGATGGATTTTATCATCAACGATGGATATCCCTCGAATATGTGCGGCCCCCTGGCATTAGCCATCCTGCAAGATGCCGGCCTGATAAGCCCCTATATCGACTTACATCGCTTCTGGCTGCTCCAACCGGATGTAAACAGGCAGGTCATCTTGGGAGCATTCCCAACAGACCGTTTCGACCATTTTCGGTCCGATAGGTCTCTGAACGAATTCGATTTCCAATCATTCCCCCTGAAAGTAGGGGATGTGATGTATCTTTATGCCGGTATTCATGGGACATTTGAGCACATTCTAACTGTAACTCGCATCGATCATGAAGGCCGTGCTTTTTCTGTCACCAACTTGAATAGCGAAGTGGGATTTGTCATTCGCGAAGTGATGCTCTACGACCCGCAGCAACCCGGAGTAGGCCAGTTTTTTGAATGGACCGACCGAAGAAATGGGCAGATCGGTACGACCGGGTTTGGTGGCTTCGAGCTTTGGCGCTTTGCACAACCAGTTCCTGAATCAACCGCCACTGAGTTGACCTTTGCTGGCAATATTGACCAGATATTCGGTCAGGTCGGGGGGGAATGGTACGCGATCATCCAAGATAATGACTCCGGCCGGCGTATCTATGATCGTAACAGCAACGAGACCATCCAGGTCGCTGCATTTATTAAAATCCCGGTAGCAATGTTATTCTTTACCGCCTTGGAGCAGCAAGGGATCAGTGAAAGCGCATTGGTCTCATACATTCAAAGAACCGGGATAGGACGGACCTATGCCCAACTTCTTGAGCAGCTGTTAGTCTACTCGGAAGAAGAGGCCACATCTACTCTCTTGAGCTACATCCGTCGGTCAGGAGTGAATGAACGTAGCTTGTTATCCCAGTGGGGGGTTGGACGGATTAACCTGGACCTGCGCACAGCACCGCTCGAAGAGATCGCAGAGTTGCTCAATGGGCTGCACCGGTGCGAGTGGTTGAGCCCTACCGCCTGCCGCTATATTTTAGACTTGCTGGCTGAATATACGGCCAATGATGCTACCCGTCTCGGGATACTCCGGGAGGTTATTCCCAATGGGGGAACAATCTACAATATGCGCGGAACAATCACCGATGAATTCCTAGCAATCGGTGATGCGGGTCTAGTGATCTGGCCATATCCAGGGGGATTCAAGAGCTATAGCATCGTGATCTTCGGCTATGGAGGCAGGAGTTATACTAATGACATTTTGCTCACAAAGGGCATCGAAGAAGCCGCAGCCCTATTCTGGGGGTTGTTCCTGCTCCGACCCCGAGAAGATTCTGGCACTCGCATAACCTGGCTGGCTAATCCCTTCTCGTTTAACCACTTTCCATAAAGTCAAAAACAGGATTCTGATATCAAGCCAGAACGACCAGTGATCCACGTACCACAGGTCAAGGGCAAATTTAGATTCCCAGGTGATTGCATTGCGTCCATTGACCTGTGCCCATCCTGTAATCCCCGGAGTTACATCATGCCTGCGGGCCTGCTCGGGTGTATAGCGCTCTAGATATTCCATGAGTAACGGCCTCGGGCCAACCAGGCTCATCTCCCCGCGCAATACGTTGATCAGCTCGGGCAACTCGTCCAGGCTCGTTGAACGGAGGAACCTTCCAAGGGTTGTCACCCGTTTGGAGTCAGGCAACAAATCCCCGTCCGGACCGGTATGGTTGGTCATTGTCCGAAATTTATAGATTCTGAACGGGAGTCCCTTATACCCCGGGCGCACCTGGCTGAACAGGATCGGGGACCCAATCAAAAAACTCTCCAACAGGACCAATGCAAGCAATAACGGGGAAATCACGATCACACCTATGGTTGTAGCCATCAGGTCGAATAGCCGTTTCGCCAGAGGGATGCCATCGGGAAAAAGGAGCATACACTCATTCTACCAAATCTTGTCCTTTGTGGTATATTTTCAGCAGAGGCGTAAATGGAAGAGCGAATCTTGATCATCGAAGATGACCCGGCGATCCTGAAGGTGTTGCAACGTGGCCTGGCGTACGAGGGGTACGTGGTAGACATCGCCACTGACGGGCGCATGGGCCTCAACCTTGCCCGCGACCACCATCCCGACTTGGTCATATTGGACTGGATGCTCCCTGGGCTGGACGGGTTGGAAGTCTGCCGACGACTGCGGACAGGCGGGAACCTGCCAATTCTGATGTTGACCGCCAAAGACAACATCCAGGACAGAGTCCAGGGGTTGGATGCGGGCGCAGACGATTACCTGGTCAAGCCATTCAACCTGGACGAACTCCTGGCGCGCATTCGTGCTCTCTTACGCCGTACGCAGACCGAACGTTTCCAGGTGTATAAATTCGCTGACCTGACCATGGATACCGCCTCACGGCAGGTCAGCCGCGGAAATCGTTCGATTTCCCTGACCGCCAAGGAATACGAATTGCTCGAGCTCTTCCTGCGTCACCCGCGCCAGGTCTTGACTCGAGAGGTTATTTTCGATCGTGTCTGGGGGTACGATTTTGGTGGGGAGAGCAATGTGCTCGAGGTCTACATCCGTTACCTGCGCCAGAAGCTTGAAACCGAGGAAGAACCCCGGCTGATCCACACCGTTCGCGGTGTCGGATATGTGCTCCGAGAGAACCCCTAAATGCCCCTGCGCATCCGGTTGACAATCTTATACTCCGCGCTCACCGGGGGGATTTTGCTTGTATTTGGTATGCTGGTCTTCATTTTGGTCAATGTCCTGCTCGTCAACCAAATCGATGAAAGTTTGCAGCAAACCGTCCAGGATATCATCGCCAACACCCGCATTGATCCTGTTGGCGAACTGAATGTGATCACCCTTCCCCAGATCGACCTGACAGCCAACATCTATGTCCAAATATGGGACATCGACGGTCGCATACAGTCTTCATCGCCCAGTGTCAGCAACTTGAGCCAACCCTTGGACGCAGTGGGATATCAGTCCGAACTGCCCGTATTCCGGGACACATATCTCCAGGGTGCCCATATCAGGGTCCTGACCGTCCCCTTGTTGGTGGGCGAACGTCCAATCGGTGTAATCCAGGTTGCCGCCAGCCTGGCGCTGGCTGACGCCACCCGGCAAACCCTGCTCCAGATCATTCTCATCTCAGCCGGGAGTTCGATGCTCCTGGCCGCGATCGCCAGTTGGATAACCACCGGGCAGGCTTTGACTCCCCTCGCTGCCGTCACTGAGACAGCCCTTCAGATCTCGCGAGCAGACGATTTATCGAGAAGAATCCCTTATTCTGGACCTGAAACTGATGAGGTCGGCCAACTGATCGCGGCATTCAATGAAACGCTCGGCCGCCTGGAACATCTATTTATCGCCCAGCAACGCTTCCTGGCAGATGTCAGTCACGAATTACGCACACCACTGACGGTGATTCGCGGCAATGTGGATCTGATGCGCAAGATGGCCAACGCAGACGAGGAATCGCTCTCTGGGATCGAAGACGAGGCTGACCGTTTGACCCGGCTTGTCGGTAACCTGCTGCTCGAAGCCCAGGCCGAATCGGGCAAGCTCCCGCTTAAATTCGCCCCGGTGGAACTCGATACGCTCCTGCTCGAGGTTTTCAAAGAAATGCGCGTCCTGGCACGCGATCGTTTAAACCTGAAATTAACCGAGATCGATCAGGTGATGGTGGACGGTGACCGCGACCGTCTTAAGCAGGTGCTGATCAACCTGATCTCTAATGCGATTAAGTACACCCCTCAAGGCGGTGATGTGTTCCTGAGCTTGGGTAAAATAGGCGATGCTACCCGTTTGATCGTCCGGGATACCGGCCTGGGGATTGCTTCCGAAGACTTGCCATACATTTTCGAGCGTTTCTACAGAGCAGAAAAATCGCGCACCCGCTCTAAGGCAGGTGGTTTTGGCCTAGGATTGTCTATATCCCACTGGATTATTACAAACCATGGGGGTCGGATCGAAGTTGACTCTCAGGAGGGCAAAGGGACAACCTTTTGTATCTATCTGCCCTTGTTGCGCGACCAATCTGCAGGCTCTCCAGAAACCGGGTAACCTGCCATCTTTATGGATTAATTCCAAGTCGCCTCTGCGCCTGATGGCATAGGCTGCTTCCCCCTGCCTGAAGCCACTCCTGTAATCGTGGACTGGTCGCTAACCCGCTTTTTGCCTCCTGATAGATCCCTGCTCCCCAGTAGGCATACCGCTGAGTCTCGCTTGGCCAACTAGTTTCATCCCACCCGATCACGCTGATCCCGCCGTTATAACCTGCTAGAGCCAGGCGGATATTTCCACCCGCGGTCTCAAGGGATCGCAAGAGATAGCCCATTCCCCGGAAAGAATTTGTATCCGGGTCGTATGGGTTGTCATCTGCAGTAAAGTGGAATGGCATGACCTGGAAGAGTCCCATCGCCCCTGAAGGTGATAGGGCGCGCGGGTCACCGCAGGATTCGATCTGCATAACGGTCGCGATGAGATCGGGGTCCAGGCCTGTTCGGGATGCCCAGCGCAGAATGTCTCCCGCCCAATATTGCACTTCAATTGTGAAGATTACCGCCAGGTTTGTGTCGGCATATGGTTCGCCGGTCACCGATTCATAGCCGGGTTGATATGAGCCAGGTGCTGTAGGCCCGATGGAGCTTATCGTAAGTCCAGCCAAGAGGATGCCAACGAGTATCACCGCCAGAGGTGGGACGAGGAAACCAGACAGGCAACCGCCTCGAGAGGAGACGGCTGCCTGTGCGGAAGGAGGGGTGGAGCGGTGTGTTCGCATTTCTCCCGAAGATGGCTATGAACGGCGGACTGGCTCGACGTATTCAACATCGCGCGTTGGACGGGAATTCATCGACAGGTTATGATATGTTGGTTCCGCGCGGGTGTTATAGCCTGGTTCCTGACGGTTGGATTTCGGTACCGGTCGAAACGCTGAACCAGTCACCGGGCGGGGGCGTACCACGCTGGAACCGGTTGAGGACTGAGTCGCGGTCCGGGGGCGGGCCGGTCGGACATCGGCCTGCGAGAACAACCGTTCTCCGGCAACCGAGAAGGTGCCAATGATCAGCACGCGGATCAGCCAGACCATGATCGCCACGAAGACCGGCACGACCGTGACCAGGGTCTCGTTGGTGATAACTGCGCTGGAGACGGTGGCATTGCTGACGATTGCGGCTTTAACGCCCCACCAGGTCAGAGTGGCATTCATCGCCGCTGCCAGCAACCAGGCCCCAAAGAGATACCAAACCTCAGCGGGTTCGTCCCGTCCCTGCTCGGGGGTGAACAGACGGGCGATCCCGGCGAAATCGATCCCACAAAACGCGATCGCGAGGATGGTGGACCAGCGGAATCCAGCAAAGCGTAGATCACCCAGGACATCCGCAAGGGCATATTCGGTCGTACTATAGTTGAAAATCTCAAAAGCCAGCAGGGCACCGATGATGATGGAGCCCCAGGCCACTCCCCGGCGGAGGGAGACACCCTTGAACATGGATGCAATACCGCGGCTCATATTTACATTTGTATTCATACTGACCTCCTGTTGGTCTGATCGGTAATAGAACACTTGTTCTAGTGTCATTATAGAACTTATGTTCTAGTTTGTCAAGAGCCAATTTCATGACTATAATGGGATAGACCCCACATTCTTATCGTCATAATTGTTGGAGCAGACCCATGGATTCACCCCCCCTTCATCAAAAGCTGGATGACCTGCGCAGGCAGATCAACGAACACAATTACCACTACCATGTGCTTGATTCCCCGATCATCAGCGATTCTGAATTTGACCAGTTGGTCTTTGAACTCAAACAGATCGAGGCAGCGCACCCTGAATGGGTCACCCCTGACTCTCCCAGCCAACGCGCCGGCGCCCCTCCCGCCGACCGCTTCGAGAAGGTCCGCCACCCTGCCCCGATCCTCAGCCTGGCCAATGCCTTTGGCGCCGATGATGCCCGGGCATGGTTCGAACGCATCTGCAGGCTGGATGATCGGGTCGAGAATGCCGCTTTTATAGTCGAACCGAAGATAGATGGTCTAAGCGTGGTTCTACATTACCGGGAGGGCATCTTCGTCCAGGGAGCAACGCGTGGAGACGGCGAAGTCGGCGAGGATATCACTAGCAACCTGCGAACCATCCGGGCGATTCCATTGCGTATCCCGGTTCGGGCCAGAACACCATCATCGCAAACCGCTGGAAATCCCCAAATCTCTCTCTTCGAGACTTCAGCATTCTCCGCAGCCATCACTCCCCCATCATACCTGGCCGTCCGCGGGGAAGTCTTCATCACCCTTCAGGATTTCGATAAACTCAACCGGGACCTTCAGGAAGCAGGGGAAAAGGTCTACCTCAACCCTCGCAATACCGCAGCCGGGTCGTTGCGCCAACTCGATTCTGGGATCACCGCCTCCCGACCGTTGACTCTGCTGGTCTATCAAATCGTCCATGCCGAAGGAGCCGATGTCCCCGATAGCCAGGCCGGGGTGTTGGAGTATCTGCGCACACTTGGATTTCCTGTCACCGACATCGCCCGGCGATTCGCAAACATCGATGACACCATCGCTTATGCCGAATCCTACGCTACCCGGCGTGACGAACTGCCCTATGAAACCGATGGAATGGTCGTCAAGCTGGATGACCTGACCCTCGCCGCAGACCTCGGGTCGGTTGGGAAGGATCCGCGCGGAGCCGTCGCCTTCAAATTCCCGGCGCGTGAGGTGACCACGGAGCTACTGGGGATCGAAGTCGAGGTTGGCCGCACTGGTGTGCTGACACCCAAAGCGGTGCTGAAAAGGGTCAGGATCGGCGGAGTGTTTGTGGAGAGCGCCACCCTGCACAACTTCGACTTCATCGCTGAAAAGGACATCCGTCCCGGCGACCGTGTTCTGGTAAAACGGGCCGGGGAAGTCATCCCGTATGTCATCGGACCGGTGACCGAGGTCCGTACCGGGCGCGAAGAGTCCTACGTCCCCCCTACCCAGTGCCCCGCATGTGGACAGGCCGTGGAGCACTTCGACGGCGAGGTAGCCTGGTATTGCGTCAACGCCGCCTGCCCGGCGCAACTCGTCCGCAACCTGGAACATTTCGTCTCGAAAGGCGCGATGGATATCACCGGGCTGGGCATCAAGATCGTGGAAAAGTTGATTGAGAATGGCCTTGTTAAAGATGTGGCAGATATTTACACATTAAGCCGGGAAGATATTCTTGAGGCGGTTACGAAGAAAGACAGGAAAACGAAAACTGAACCGCCTGGCAAAATTGCAGATAATTTACTGGCGGCGATTGCCGCCTCAAAGAGCCAGTCCCTGCCCCGCCTGCTGACCGCCATTGGCATACGCGGCGTGGGCGAGGTCTCGGCGCGCGACTTGTCGGCCGCGTTCCCGTCGCTGGACGCGCTGGCTGCCGCTTCCGCAGACCAGTTGCAGATGGAGGAAGGAGTCGGTCCGAACATCGCCGCTGGGATTGTTGACTGGTTCAGCCGCGAGCGCAACAAGAAAGTGTTGGAAAAATTACGCGAGGCAGGAGTCTGGCCGGTGGAGCAGCGGTCAGCGGTCAGCGGTCAGCGGTCAGGCCCGCTGGCAGGGATGACTTTTGTAGTGACGGGCACACTGCCCACCTTCTCTCGCGAGGGCGTGAAGGAATTCATCGAACAGCACGGCGGCAAGGTGACCGGCTCGGTCAGTAAGAAGACCAGTTACCTCGTGTTGGGCGAAGCGCCGGGGTCAAAGTATGATGAAGCAAAGGCGTTTGGTATAAATATTATTGACGAAGTTGAACTCAGGAAACTAACCGAAAGGGGGCAGGAATGAATTTCACTTCAATAGACGTTGAAACAGCCAATGCAGACCTATCTAGTATTTGCCAGATTGGTGTTGTCAAGTTTGTAGATGGCACGATTGCTGATGAATGGTCAACTCTTGTGGACCCAGAAGATGAATTTGATCTGATTAATGTAAGTATCCATGGCATTGACGAAAAAAGGGTCAATGGTGCACCTACACTACCGCATATTGAGAATAATGTTCGTCAAATCCTTGTTGATACCATCGTTGCTTGCCATACCCCATTTGATAGGGCAGCAATCAATCAAGCTTATGAACGTTACGGTTTGAAACCTGCGTAATCCAGTGAAATCGTCCACTGAATCCGGTCCATGCCGTCCACTCTGTCCGGTCCATGCCGTCCAGTGGCGGAGCGAAGCGACGCTGGTGAAAACATTATATATCAACTGGACGGCATGGGGACAGCCGCCCGGG
>JBDRPT010000081.1:0-9075 GCA_043826785.1 Chloroflexota bacterium
CCCGGGCGGCTGTCCCCATGCCGTCCAGTTGATATATAATGTTTTCACCAGCGTCGCTTCGCTCCGCCACTGGACGGCATGGACCGGACAGAGTGGACGGCATGGACCGGATTCAGTGGACGATTTCACTGGATTACGCACAGAACCCTACTTGCGATATCTACGCAAAAAATATGGCGATATTTACGGGATTTAGGCCAAGTGATCCTCCCGCAGATAAACCTGCGGGAGGATTGATAAAACAATAATGTCGCGAATCCACAAACTCTTAATGATTGCCATCCTGGCGCTCACTGCATGTGAGCGGGGCGCAGGAACCACCGAGACATTAATCCCGGCGACGATGATCCCATCCCAGACTTGGATAGATACTGATGTTCCAACCGAGACGCTCGTCAGCGTGGTTACACCAGCAGACCCGACGCTTGCACCCAGCCCTGGCGCAACACAAACACAACAAACTCATCCAGAACCGACCCTTGCCCCAGCCCTGACATTGACACCACCCCAGTCTCCCTCGCTTCCAACAGAATCCTCAGCGATTCAAATCAATGCTCCGGGCCCGATGTCGATGGTTGTCTCGCCGATAAGAGTTCGGGGCTATGTCGTTCCTGGGGCAAATAACCTGGTGCGGATCGAGCTTTTCGGCGAAGATGGGCGGCTCCTGGTTCGGCAGGTGATTCGCTTGTATACAACCCAGATCTGGGCATACCTGTCAGTGGAGCTTGCATTCGATGTCCACGCTGCTGGAGAGATTGGCCGGCTGACCTTGAGCACGGAAGACTCCCATGGCCGAGTAAACTCGTTGAACTCTATCCATTTGATATTGCTCTCCCAGGGGTTTGCTCAGATCACTCCCCCGGGTGACTTGGACGAGCGCTGTGTGTTGATAACTCCAGTAGAGAACGCCAACATATCTGGAGGAAGCCTTGAAGTCTCTGGGCATTTTCGGCCTTTCAATGACCAACCGCTTGTTGTTGAATTATTGAATCGCAACGGGACTCCGGTTGGCACCCGTCAAGTAGTGGTCAGCCCAACACCAGACGATGGTTACGTCCCTTTCTCAACAGAGATTCCCTATCAAGTTCAGGCTGCTACCTGGGTGCGGCTGGTTGTCCGGCAAGCAGACCAACGTATCGGAGGAACAATGTATCTCTACAGCAGGGATGTGTTTTTAATCCCTTGATAACAAGGGAGATATGATAAAAAATAAGTGTTGCCTTGACCCGCTTGTGGTTCTAGACTAAAATCATTCTGCTCTCGGGCTAACCATATTAATTAATGAAGAAACCCTGTGTTTGAATCTCTCTCTAAACGTTTAAACCAAGTATTTGATCAGCTTAAGCGCCGCGGTACACTGTCGACAGAAGATGTTGATGCGGCCATGCGCGAGATTCGACTGGCATTACTAGAGGCAGATGTTCATTACGGTGTAGTGAAAGATTTTGTTGGAAAGGTGCGGGAGAGGGGCGTCGGACATGCGGTATCCAAGGCACTCGTTCCGGGACAACAAGTTTTAAAGATTGTCCATGAAGAATTAATTGCCGCCTTGGGCGAGCCCGTTCCGTTGAATCTGGTTGGCGGTAAACCCAGAGGAGTAATGCTTGTCGGTCTCCAGGGGTCTGGAAAAACAACAACTGCTGGGAAGTTAGCTAGCCTGCTGCGCTCCCGCGGAGAAAGGGTGCTTCTTGTTGCAGGGGATCCATATCGTCCTGCGGCAGCGAAGCAATTACAAGCGCTCGGGGAATCACTCAATATTCCGGTCTATAGCCTGGAAAACAGCAAGAACCCCGTGGATATTGCCAACGAGGCACTGGAGATTGCACGGAAAGGCGGCTATACGGTAATATTGATTGATACGGCTGGTCGTTCTCAACTCGACGATGATCTGATGCAAGAACTTCAAGATATCGCTAAGGCAGTGGGACCAGTTGAGACATTGCTCGTGGTCGATGCGATGCTCGGACAAGAAGCAGTCCAGATTGCTCGAGGGTTTCGCGAATCTCTTAACGTGACTGGATTGGTCTTAACAAAGATGGACGGGGATGCGCGGGGTGGGGCGGCAATCTCGATCCGCTCAGTGACCGGGATTCCGATCAAGTATCTGGGGACAGGGGAGAAGCTAGACGCGCTGGAGGTATACTATCCTGACAGGCTGGCATCCAGGATATTGGGGATGGGAGATATGCTTGGGCTCATCGAACGAGCAGAAGCAGCCTTTGATGAAAACCAGACCCGCCAAAGTGCAGAAAAAATGGCAAAAGGGGAGTTTTCATTAGAAGATTTAGTTGATATAATGCAGTCTTCGAAAAAGATGGGGCCGATGAGCCAGATGTTGGAAATGTTGCCTGGCTCGATCGGTGCGGCCGCCCGAGATATCTCTCCAGATGAGATTGAGCGCCAGTTTAACAGAACGGAGGCAATCATCCGCTCGATGACACCATCTGAACGCAGGAATCCAGAGATATTGAACGCCAGCCGGCGCAGGCGAATCGCAAAAGGCTCTGGGACCGAAGTCCAGGAACTTAACCGTCTTGTAAAACAGTTTCGCGAGATGCAACGGTTAATGAAGACATTACAAAAAAATAGCGGGCGAGGTTTGGCCCGTCTATTTGGATGAGCAGCTATACAGGAAGATGCGTTCCTTTCACGCCCCTCAGTCTTCTTTGAATAGTTAGCGTAAATTTGAACAATAATATTACTTTGTAAAGGAGAATTATCTCAATGGTTCGTATTCGATTACGACGCATTGGACTGAAAGGTCAACCATCCTACCGGGTTGTGGTCGCTGACAAAGAGAGCCCTCGGGATGGACGTTTCTTGGAGATCGTTGGGTTTTACAACCCGCGAACAGACCCAAACACATTGGACTTGAAGGAAGATCGCATCTATGAGTGGATGGGCAAGGGAGCCCAGCCTTCAGAGTCAGTTGCTCAACTGTTTAAGTCTGCTGGAGTATTTGATCGCTTTGAACGATTCAAAGCGGGTGAAAAAGTAGAAATCCTCCTGGCGGAAGTTGAGAAAGCCAAAGCAGCCAATCCTGTCAGCCCAAAGACGCGTCGTTGATTCCTGATAATATGAAAGCACTGATCGAGTATATCGCCAAAGCGCTCGTCGAGCACGACGATGAAGTAGACGTGCTCGAAATACGGCGCGGAAATAGGATTGTATTGGAGTTGCGTGTATCTAAAGATGATATGGGCCGGGTTATCGGCAAGAATGGTCGCGTTGCAAACGCTATCCGTACCTTATTACGAGTGGCTGCCGAACGCGAAGGTAAGCAGATCAGTCTAGATGTTGTAGAACCATAGTATCGATATGCCTAAGGGCTTAACACGCCTGGCAGGCTCGCATTCTGCTGGCGGGCCTGCCTTTCTCGTAATTGGAATGGTACGTCGCCCGCACGGTCTAAAGGGCGAGGTCCTGGTTGCAATCCGGACAGACTTCCCAGAACGGCTCGCTCCCGGAACTTTGGTTTATGCGGGGGACGACTATATCGAGTTGACAATTGAAAGCCGGCGTCCCCATAATGACGGCCTTCTGTTGAAATTTAGCGGTATTCAAACTCTCGACCAAGTGTCCCCATATAAAAATCTAATCCTATATGTTCCAACGAGTAATCGGCCCACATTGCCTGATGGAGAATATTACTATCATCAACTCCTTGGCCTCATTGTCAAAGCTGGGTCGGGGATGGTCTATGGCAGGCTGACAGACATTATTCAGACGGGTGCTAATGATGTCTATGTTGTATCAAGAGACAGTGGTGGCGAATTATTGCTGCCTGCTATTCCAGAGGTAATCAAAGAAGTAGATATCCCCCGGGGAACCATCACTGTTGAGTTGTTGCCTGGGTTAGCCAGTGAAGAGATAACGAGTGGATAACAAACGCTTCTGGGTTGGATTCAGCCTTGTGAAAGGGATTGGCGCAGTAAGGCTGCGGGCTCTTCTATCATTCTTCGGCGATATTGCTAACGCCTGGCAGGCGCCATCCGATGCATTACGTACTGCAGGGTTGAGCTCTAAGCTTATCGAGCGCCTGATTCAGATCAGGGAAGATGTGGACCTGGACCATTTGATGGCTCAGTTTGCTGCCCAAGAGATATCTGTGTTGACTTGGGATGATGATGAATACCCGAAACGGCTCAACGAAATCGATCAACCACCTCCCGTGATCTATATCCGTGGATTGTTGATGCCTGAAGACTGTTGGTCTGTTGCGATCGTCGGTACACGCAGGGTAACGGCTTACGGACGTCAGATTGCAGATGAACTCGCATCTCACCTTGCCCAGAATGGTATTACCGTGATAAGTGGGTTAGCACGAGGCGTTGATGCGATTGCACATCAGGCTGCCATTAGAGCAGGCGGTAGAACCCTTGCTGTTCTAGGCTGTGGAGTCGAACGCATTTATCCACCCGAGAATAAAAACCTTGCCGCTCAGATAATCCAAAATGGGGCCTTGATAAGCGATTACCCACCAGGTACACCCCCGGACGCATCCAATTTCCCGCCTCGCAACCGTATCATTGCAGGCCTTTCCATGGCGACAGTTGTGATTGAAGCGGGTGAATCGAGTGGAGCCTTGATCACTGCACAATTTGCACTTGACCAAGGGAGGGAGGTATTCGCGGTTCCAGGGAATATACTGGCCCCTCAAAGCAAAGGAACGAACCGGTTGATCTTTGAGGGGGCGCGCCCGCTCCTTTCGGCCCGGGATATTCTCGAGGTCCTGAATCTGACCAGGGTCACAGAGCATCGTGCTGTGAGAAAAATCCTTCCCGGGGATCTTTTCGAAGAACAGATTCTCTCGGTTCTCAACTATGAACCTCTCCACGTTGATGAGATCCGAAACCAAACTGGTCTTTCTATTGAGAGAGTCTCTGCAACACTTGTGATGATGGAGCTGAAGGGCATGGTCAAGCAGGTCGGTGGCTTGAATTATGTGGCTGTTCGCGAGGAACAGTCAGAATATCATGTATGAGGAGTTATGGATCATACCTATGCAGTAATCATGGCGGGTGGGAGCGGTACCCGTCTATGGCCAAAATCACGCAAGAGACAGCCCAAGCATATTCTTCCGCTATTCAATGATCGAACTCTCTTCCATCTGACTATTGACCGCCTGGAGGGTCTTGTTACTTATGACCATATCCTGGTCGTTACTACTCGCGAGCAGGTAGATCAATTACGGTTACTCGTCCCAAAAATCCCTGCCGGGAATTTCTTGGTTGAACCTGTGCCGCGAGGAACTGCTTCAGTTGTTGGCTTGGCGGCCATGGTGCTGCAACGTCAGGATCCGGAAGCAGTTATGATGGTATTGCCGGCGGACCACTTTATCCAAGACCGGGAATTATTCCATCTTGTTATGCGCGTTGCTGTGGGCATTGCCCAAAATAAATTTCTGGTTACCCTTGGAATTTCACCGACGTTTCCATCAACCGGTTATGGGTACATCGAGAGAGGTGAACTTTTACAAGGTCAATATGATTTCCCAGTATATCTCGTTAAAAAGTTCAAGGAGAAACCTGATCTGGAGCAGGCGAGATTGTTATTTGACCAAGGTGAACATTCTTGGAATTCTGGAATGTTCATATGGCGAGTGGACCGTATTCTTGACGAGTTTGCCAGGCAGATGCCAGATCTGAAATCCTCATTGGATCGTATCGGCTTAGCCTGGGACTCGGTTGAACATGAGAAGACTTTGAATGAAACCTGGCAAACGATAACACCCGAAACCATAGATTACGGCATTATGGAGGGGGCGGAGAATGTTGCCATTCTCCCTGCCAGCGGCTTGGGTTGGAGCGATGTAGGTAGTTGGGACGTATTGTTCGATGTCTTGAAACCCGATAGCGAAGGGAATTTACTCGTCAATAGTAATCCCCTTCTGATCGATACTCATAACTCTCTGATTTACGGGAACCAAGATGGCAGGTTGATTGCAACGATTGGAATAGAGGGATTGATCATCGTTGATGCCGGGGATGCCCTGCTCATTTGCCATAAGGATCAGGCTCAGCATGTGCGTCGAATTATCGAACTCTTGAAGAATACGGACCGCAATATCTATCTATAAAGAGGTATATCATGGAAGCCTATTGCATGAAGTGTAAGGCGAAACGGGAGATTATGCACCCCGAAGCAACATTTAATAAAGCTGGATCCCCTGTCACTCGTGGCACATGCGATATATGTGGAACCGCACTCTATAGGATTGGAAAGACCGAGGCCCATAGCGGATTGACGCCTCCCCCAAGAGCTTCCCGCCGTTCCGGGAAGCTGGTTATAGTCGAATCACCTGCAAAGGCGAAAACGGTAGGCCGTTTTTTGGGGAAGGGATACACGGTGCGTGCCTCTGTGGGTCATGTGCGGGACTTGCTCCGGTCACAATTGTCCGTCGATGTCGAGAACAATTATGTGCCAAAATATCGAGTCCCCAACGAAAAAAAAGCTGTGGTCAAGGAGCTCAAACAATTATCCAAAGCAGCGGAAGAAATCTACCTGGCGACAGACCCTGATCGGGAGGGAGAAGCGATTGCATGGCATCTAATGGAGGCGGCTGCGATTGAATCAAAATTGGTGCGCAGGGTAACTTTTCACGAAATCACCGCGAATGCTATTGATCATGCTTTTGATAATCCACGACCGATTGACATGAATCTTGTCAATGCTCAACAGGCAAGGCGTATCCTGGACCGTTTGGTAGGCTATAGCATCAGCCCGATCTTGTGGGAAAAAGTCCGTCCCCGGTTATCGGCCGGGCGGGTTCAATCCGTCGCGGTTCGGTTGATCGTTGAGCGCGAACGAGAGATCGATGCATTCGTCCCCGTCGAGTACTGGTCGATCGAGGCAGAATTCAAGCCCGAGAATGGCAAACAGAGTTTCTTGGCAAAGCTTGCCAGGATCGATAACGAAGACCTGGTACTTCCAAATGAAGGGACTGTAAAACCCCTTCTCCTTGATTTGGAAAATGCGGGATATGTTGTCACAAAAGTGAAGCGCGGCGAACGACAGCGCAAACCTTCGGCTCCGTTCATTACATCTACCCTTCAACAGGAAGCTTCCCGCAAGTTAGGCTTTACCGCGAAGAGGACGATGGGTTTAGCGCAGGGACTTTACGAAGGCATCGATGTTGGCGAAGGTGGAACATCAGGGTTAATTACTTACATGCGTACCGACTCAACCAATATCGCTGAAGCCGCTCGCGAGGAAGCAAGGAAATACATTAATCAACGATATGGAGCGGATTTCCTGCCAGCCACACCTCCGATATACAAGACGAGGGCGGTAAGCGCGCAGGAAGCGCATGAGGCTATCCGACCAACATCGGTTTTACGTGACCCGGATATGCTGAAACCTTTCCTAGAGCCGGCCATGTTCAAACTATACCAACTGATCTGGCAGCGGTTCGTTGCCAGCCAGATGGCATCGGCTGTCTACAACACATTGTCTGTCGATGTGGCTGGTACGGGCAAGGACCATCTTTACCTGTTCAGGTCGGCTGGATCGTCTGTGAAGTTCCCGGGATTTCTAATTGTCTATGAAGAAACAAAGGATGAGGACAAGAAAACCGAAGAAGACGAGATGAATGTAAGGATACCAGCATCGGTTGTCGAAGGTCAGAAACAAGAGTTAATCCGCCTCATCCCCGAACAACATTTCACCCAGCCTCCTCCACGTTACAGTGAAGCCAGCCTGGTGCAGGCACTTGAGGAGCATGGGATTGGTCGTCCATCCACCTACGCACCAATCCTCTCTACGATCCAGCAGCGAGGCTATGTGGAACGAATGGAGAAGAGGCTATTCCCGACGGAGACCGGCATCCTGGTCAATGACCTTATTGTTGAATACTTCCCCGAAATAGTGGACTTGAAATTTACAGCTACGATGGAAGAGGGCTTGGACAAGGTGGCTGCGGGATCGGAAAAATGGGTCGAAGTAGTGGATGAATTCTATCAGCCCTTCTCATTGAAAGTCGCGAAGGCGCAGGAAGAGATGCCACAGGCAAAGACCGGACCAGAGCCAATCGGACGGGCTTGTCCGCAGTGCAGCAAGGACCTCGTCATCCGTTGGGGGCGATATGGAAAATTCATCTCGTGCTCTGGTTTTCCCGATTGCCGGCATACTGAACCCTGGTTGGAAAAAATCGGCGTGTTGTGCCCCAAGGATGGCGGTGATATTGCGGAGAGGAAGACACGGAAAGGAAGGGTATTTTATGGCTGTGTGAATTACCCCGAATGCGATTATACTTCCTGGAAACGACCCTTGCCGGTCCCATGTCCATCCTGCAAGGGGTTGCTGGTGATAGCCAACAAGCGAGAGACTCAATGCATCGATTGCAAAGAGATGTTTTTATTGGAAGATATTCTTCACGAGAGAGCATAGGATGTGCTTATGTATATCCATCTAATCGATATCCTATTTTCAGGTCTGGCAGATGATCTGACTTACTTGGACCCGAGCTCCGGGAGCATATTGCTCCAATTGATCATTGCGGGTCTTTTGGGGTTGGGAATTGTGCTGCGTTCTCAGTGGTCTAAAATCAAGCGCTTATTCAAGCGGAAGGAAGAGGACGCCATCGATATTGATGCCGATGAGTAAACGGCAAAAAGTTGAGGGGTCGTTTCGCGACCCCAGTGGCTTTATATTCATTGACAAGGGTGTCTTATATCGCCAGGTCAACCGGATATATGCAGATGATTATCAACGTTTGATGGAATCTGGTCTTTACAGCACCCTGATAAAAGCTGGGCTGATCATTCCACATCAGGAAGCTGAAAACCTCCCGGTTGAGCCAGGAATTGCATATAAAGTCATCAAGCCAGATCCAGTTCCTTTCATTTCGTACCCTTATGAATGGACTTTTGGAGCGCTTAAAGATGCCGCACTATGTACCTTGAACATACAAAGAAGGGCTCTAAAGAAGGGGATGCGGTTAACGACGATTAGAATTACCCATCGATGACAATTAGAAATGCCCACCCTAGAGCGGGCGAAAAAGCCGTTACACTCTTCAGAAAAACGGAGAGTGGAGAAAGGATGACGGCAACCAACGCCCAGGTGAGGCTGATC
>JBDRPT010000082.1:0-6175 GCA_043826785.1 Chloroflexota bacterium
CACATTGCGAACTATTTGAGACTGTTAAAGTGCTAATCGAAGCTTCGTATGATTTCTTCCAGCGTGTCAATCAATGTCCCGAGAAAGTCCTATCCGTCATTGGGGCACATCCATCATAACTTTTGTGACTGTACTTAGTGCCCGGACAAGGTAGAATTGATGGGTAGGTCGTGATAATTCCTGCCCGAATCGTTGGGGACGAACCCATCAAAAACAGAGTGTCCGGGCACTAATGCCCGGACAATGGCATTATGGTCGTCGAAGGCGCGACCATTATGATGGATGCAAACCTGTCATTTACGCCAGGAATCTTGTGCCTGCACCAATCATGGTCGCCGATGGCGCGACCATCATCATCAACTTGTCCGGGTACTAGCCACCTGACAGTTTCAGATGGAATACCGAATAAGCCTATCAACCACATCCGCCAGGGACTAAAGTCCCCGGCTCAACGGTAAAGCCCGCTCAAGCGGGCTGCTTTTAGCCGTCTTTAGACGGCTTCCGCCGTGAGCCGGGGGATTCATCCTCCGGCCGGCGTAAGGCATGCTGATGCCAATTCTGGCAAAGTGTCAGGCGGCTAGCTGCTTGCATAAATATTCGAATTGGAATGGCCAAAAACCAGGGAGCAAACGACAACCATGGTTCAAATATTTACGCAGAACTCTGTGGATCAAAGGCTGTCAAGCGCTGGTGGAGCGGATAGCCTATGGCCGGTAGACCACAAAGTCGTCGAACAGGATGTCGGTTCCGGCGACATCGAAGGTGCCGGCGAGCAGGCCGATGTAGCCGCCGGAGGTAAAGGTGCTGTCGGTCGCCGAAGCGACCAGGCGGTTGTTGGCATATATTTTGAATGTGGTGCCGATGCACTCAGCGCGGATCGCGTTCGTGGAGCTGCCCTCGTTGATCGCGTTTTCCGAGGTCCAATCGACGAGGTAATTCAAGCTGCCGCCCTGATAGTAGGCGATCGAGGCGAAGCCATCGCTGCTGATCTGCAGGACAACCATGTTGCCGAGGTCGCGGGCCCGGCAGAAGACGCCGAAATTATTGTTGTCATCGCCGCCCAGCTTGGTGGCTTCCACTTCGATGATGACATCGGCCGGGAATTCGTTCTCCGGACCTCCAACCCAGTCCGTGCCCGTCTCGCCGACATAGAGCCGGTAGCCGCCTTCGTAATATTGGTATTGGTTGCCTCCATCCCCTTCGGTCGGCCAGCCGTTCGTCTGGGTGGAAAAATCATCCGCGAAGATGATGTTCTCCGCCGGGCTGGTGCTGGGCGCCATGCTTGTACTGCAGGCCAGGGTCGCCAGGATGAGGATGATGAGAACCGCAGACAACTTTTTATTCATAACACCTCCGGGATTTTGGATAATTCTTATCAGTATACAATGGATATGCAATTTGACAAGTGCGTCACGGCAGGCAATTGGGTCGAGGTCCGGTTTACAACCCGGCCCCGAAGATCTCCGCCCCGAGCTTGAACCCGGAAACTTCCAGCCGCGGGGTGAACAGTGGACGCATGCCGGTGGGGCGAATCTGCCCGAGGATCTTGCCCTCCGGGGTGACGCTGGATTGTTCGAACTTGAAGATGTCCGTCAGCGTGACAACATCCCCTTCCATTCCGGCAAACTCGGTGATATGCGTAATCCGCCGCGAGCCGTCCGAGAGACGCGCCAGGTGGACGATGAGATTGATCGCCGCGGCGATCTGTTTGCGGATGGCCAGCAGGGGCATATCCAGGCCGGCCATCATCGCCATCGTCTCCAACCGGGAGGTGGCATCCCGGGGCGAATTGGCGTGCAGGGTGGTCAGCGAACCGGTATGGCCGGTATTCATCGCCTGGAGCATGTCCATCGCCTCTCCGCCGCGCACCTCGCCGACCACGATCCGGTCTGGCCGCATCCGCAGCGCATTGCGGACCAGGTCGCGGACTGCCACCGCGCCGCTGCCATCGATGTTGGGGATCTTGGTCTCCAAGCGGACGACATGGCGCTGCTTGAGTTTCAACTCGACGGCATCTTCGATCGTCACGATCCGCTCCTCTTCGGGGATGAAGCTCGAGAGCACGTTCAGGATGGTCGTCTTCCCCGAACTGGTGTTGCCGGTCACCAGGATATTCAGCCGCGCCATCACGCACGCTTCAAGGAACCTGGCCATGTAGGGGGTCAACGCCTCCAGGGCGACCAGTTCATCCATGTTCATCCTGGTCTGGACGAACTTGCGGATGGTGATGTGCGGGCCATCGACTGCCACCGGCGGGATGACCACGTTGACCCGCGAGCCGTCCGGCAGACGCGCATCTGCCATAGGGCTATCAGCATCCACACGCCGCCCGAGCGGGTTGACCATGCGGTTGATGATCCGCAGGACGTGACTGTCGTCCTGGAAGGTGATGTCCGTCTCGTGCAGCCTGCCGCCGCGTTCCACGAAGACCTGCCCGGCGCCGTTGACCATGATCTCGCTGCTGTCCGGGTCGGAGAGTAGGACCTCCAGCGGCCCGTACCCCACCAGGTCCGCCAGGACGGCGTCGATGAGCAGGTCGCGGACGTCTGTAGCCAGATCGACACGCGTCTGTTCGATAGCCTGGGCCAGCATCTGGCGCAGGGCGCCTTTTTCCAGTTGGGCCGGCTGGTCCTGCATCTCCCGGGCGCCAGTCTCGAGCAGGTAGTCCTTCATCTTGAGCAGGCGCGGGTCCAGCCCGGCCAGCGGGTTGACGAGCAATTTTTCAGACATAGGCATAGTCCTTAAGCAGTGTTTCCCGATCCAACATACCCTCGGCAGGATGACCAGGATAATTGTATCACTTGAGGCGGGAATCTATTTCTCGCCTGCTTCACGGCTGAAAAGCCCTGCCGGTCAGGTGTTTTATGAACATTGATACTCCTTCTCCGAAGCCCTACCCCGGTGGCACGGGACGATGTCCCGCTGGCGAGGAATAAAATGGCCCGGCTCGTGCCCCCGGTCCTTTCGGGGGTAGGGGATGGAAGAATACATTTTTTCAACTATGAAAGGAACCAATTAAATACCAGCCAGGCACGTTCGCTTGTAAGTTGCCTGCCCAGGCAACAAAGGGAGGCGACCAAAAAAAGTGACAAATATCACTTGAAATCCATTCCCCATTTAGAGTATTCTGACTCCATCGTGGGTTGATTCTCCCAGGGGGCGACTCGGCTGTACAAAAACCACCTGGACAACAAAAGAAACTTTGGGAGGGTTATATGTCTGGCTATCATCATCGATCCCTGCAAATTGTGGATAAGGCTTTTCGTTGCATTATGCTGGTCATCATGCTGCTTTCGAGCAGCCTGGGATCGCCCGTGGCAAGGGCGGCCGAAGCAGAATCGAACCGCCTGCCTTCCACGACCAGTGATTATCAGGCGCCGGCGTTTACCCGGCCGGAGCCGGTCGTAGGCGAATCAATGGCCGATAGCGTAGCTTCCCTGGAGCAAACAGAAACAGCAAGATTGGTTTGCCCCAATGTCGAAGGGATTCCTTGCACTGATACGAACCCCGGCATCATGCTCACCCAGGTTCAGGATGTCAGCCAGGTGATGGGAAATAGTAATTTGCCCGATCACTTCAAATTTAGGATCCTATGCGACGGTCTTAATTGCTACAAAAGAGATATCTATTACCACACCGTGCTCTATGTGAAATGGAGTGCTCCTTCCTGGTGGTATCACTATACAAAGGTGTACCTCATGGCAATGACTGGAACGTATTATGGAACAGGGCATCTTACTAATATAGCTTGCGGCACCGGTTTTAGCGGCGAATGCCTGGTCGAGACCTGGGGGGTGATCGATGGCAACAGGTTCCAGTCACCTAATTTTTTGGTTGGCGGGGGCTGGTATTGGTGTGGGACATGGGCGAATATCTGCAAGAACGATACCGTCCATAAGCTGATGACAGTCGAAGTGTCGCTTTCCCCCTTACTGATCGGTGATGAAATTACCCCCGAATCCACCTATTGTGGCAATCCGTGCTCAGACCTGTCCAGCGCGACCGGGTTTGTAGCCAACCCGATCAACACAAGAACCGGCGTGATGAGCTACGTTGCCGATGATGTCTCGATTTCAACCTCTGCGGGGATGCTGGATTTCCGCCATATTTACGTCTCTGATACGACCGATTCCTATACCGGCCTGCTGGGGTATGGCTGGACGCACAGCCTGGACAGTCGCCTGATCTTCTCGACCGATCCGCTCGGCCAACCCGGTTTTGTCCTGTTCAAGGATTTTTACGGGAACATGGTCCGTTTCTGGGATATGGGGGCTGGACGCTACACAGCTTATTCCGGGATTACAAAAACACTGACACGCAACCCTGGCCCGCCGGTGACGTATACCCTGCGGGATTCATCCCAGAATGTATACGTCTTTGATTCGAGCGGGAAACTGCTCACCTGGACCAATTCACGCGGGATGAGCTTTGTTTATAGTTATGACGGGACAGGACGCCTGGATCGGGTCTCTGCGGATGACATGACCCGCTATCTCGACCTGGATTATGATGGCCAGGGGCGGATTGGGTCTGTTGCCGATCACAGCGGGCGTGCGGTTATCTTCGGCTACGACACGAATGGAGATCTCTCCGCGGTTACCGATGTGCTCGGGCAGGTCTGGGGATATCGATATGATCAAGCCCATCGCCTCACCGAAGTGCTCGACCCGGACGGCGTTACCATCGAGCGCACCGAGTACGATGACCAGGGGCGCGCCGTGCGCCAGTGGGACGGGAACGGCGACCTGGTTGTCGAGATCGTCTATAACCCGGATGGTTCCACGACGGTCACCAATTCCCTCGGCAATACCGAAACCCACGCCTATGATGAGCGCAATGCGCTGATCGGAGTCACGGATCCCCTCCAGGCTTCGGTAGAAAAAACATTCGACTTCAACTTCCGCCCGCAGACCATCACCGACCCGGCCGGGAACACCACCACCCTGGCCTGGAGCTCGAACGGCGTCAACCTGACCCGCATCACGGACCCGGCCGGCGGGGTGACGCAGATCAGCTACGATCCCCTCAACAACCCGATCTCCGTCGTCGACCCGCTCGGCTACCTGACCAGCTTCACCTATTCCGGCACGCTCCTGACCAGCGTGAGAGACTCCCTCGGCGGGGTGACCAGCTACACCTACACCGCCGAGGGTTACCTGGCTTCGGTCACCGATCCGGCGGGCAATACTACGACATACACTTACGATTCCTTCGGCCAGCGGACTTCGCTGACCGACCCGGCCGGCAACACCTGGACCTACACCTACGACAACCTGGGCCGCCTGGTGGAGACCATCCACCCGCTCGGGCGGGTGACCCTGAACGAGTATGACCCAGCCGGCAGGCTGGTGCGCCTGACGCGCAACTACGACCCGGGCCGCCCGCAGAACGACCAGGGGCAGTACAACTTGGTCAGCGAATATGAATATGACCTTTATGGACGCCAGACGGCGGTCACCGACACGTTCGGGCGCACGACCCGCTACGAGTACGACCTGGCCGGCCGGCTGACCCGCACGATCGACCCGCAGGGCAACGAGACGGTCAACACCTACGATACCGCCGGGCAGCTGACTGCCGTCACCGATCCCCTCGGGCGGACGACGACCTACAGCTACGATCCCGCGGGCCGGCTGGTGACCATCACCGACCCGCTCGGGCACCAGACCCACACGGCCTACAACCCGGATGGCACGGTCGCGGCCAGCAGCGACGCCCTCGACCGGACGACGGGCTACACCTACGACACCATGGGCCGGGTGATCGCGGTCACCGACCCGCTGGGCGGGGTGATGCGCACGACCTACAACCTGGCCGGCAATGTGACCACCTCCACCGACCCGGCCGGGAATGTCACCCGTTTTATTTACGACTCCCTCGGCCGCCAGATTGTGGTCATCGACCCGCTCGGCGGGGAAACACAGACATATTACAATTCCCTCGGCCAGCGCGTGCAGACAGTCGATCCCTTGAATAATGCCACCACATACACCTACGACGAGTATGGCCGCCTGATCGCGGTCACCAACGCACCCGGCGATGTCACCGGGTACGAGTATGACAGCCTCGGCCGGCGGAGGGTCGTCATCGACCCGCGCGGCAACCGCACCCGCTACGCCTACGACGCCCTCGACCGGGTCGTGGCTGTCACCGACCCGTTCAATAGCACCAGCAC
>JBDRPT010000083.1:0-14892 GCA_043826785.1 Chloroflexota bacterium
TCCACCATCCGTGAAAGACCGGTGGCGGTGGCATAACCAAACGTGCTGAGCAAATAATCTGTGTACA
Source organism: Chloroflexota bacterium (assembly GCA_043826785.1). GTDB lineage: Bacteria > Chloroflexota > Anaerolineae > Anaerolineales > Villigracilaceae > JBDRPT01. Next base: position 68 of record JBDRPT010000083.1, read on the forward strand.
GTTCCAAGTATTCTTTGTTCATGCCCAAATCTTACCCGATTTTTACTCTGGCTCGTGCGTAACATCAGTTAATTAACCACCGGTTATAAAAATGGAGAAGACATGAACAAAACCGAAGTCTTAGCCTTACTCAACAAGGCCAGCCGCGACGAGTTGGTTGCTCTGCCTGGCATCGGCCCGGCATTGGCAGACCGTCTGCTGGCTGCCCGCCCATTCGACTCGCTCGAAGCGGCGCAGGCTGTCAAAGGAATTGGCGCTAATTTACTGGATCGGCTTGCCACTGTCGAATCAAAACCGGACACTCAGCCAGCTCCCGAACCCCAGAAAGAGTACGAACCCCCGGCTGAATCCCGCTTTTCTGATATCAAGGAAGCCATCGAAGAAAAAAGCCAGGCCATCAGCAAGGGGCTATCGGGGCTGGGGGAATCCGTCAGCAAACGCGGACAGGCTGTTCGTCAGACCGTGGTAGCGCTGCCCCATCAATTCGAGCAGACAACCAAAGCCTGGGGTCCGCTGTGGACGACACTGGTCAACGGCGCTGTCACCGCTTTGGTCGCCATCCTGCTTACGCTCGCTGTTTTGGGTGGCATCAATGGCAGCCTGAAATTTGCCACCGGTTCCCAGTACCGGAGCATGCAGAGCGATGTAGCGCAGATCAGCTCCCACCTGGATACGCTCCAACGAGACATGGACGGTCTGCGCGGGCGGGTGGGCACGCTGGAAGGCCTGGGCGAGCGCACGGTGGCGCTGGAGCAAGCCCAACAGCAACTGGCCGCCGACCTGGAATCTGCCAGCCAGCAAGTGACCGCCCTGCAAACCGAAGTGGCCGCGCTGAATGATCAAGTCGCGCAACAGGAAGAGCGCACCCTACGGTTTGAAACCTTCCTGCAAGACCTGCAAACCCTGCTGGGCAATCTGTTTGCACCGCAAGGAGACAACCAATGAACAACGAACTGAACCCAACCCCTTCGTTCTGGCAACGCCTGGGCCGAGCCTTTATCAAGACCCTGCGCTTCCTGCTGATCCTGGCCATCCTCGCCGGGATCGGCGCTGCGGTTTACTACGGTACGCCTTATCTGTATGAAAAATTCATCCTGCCAGTGGAGACCAACACTGACCGCCTGAACGAGGTCGAAAGCAATCAGGCCGCTGAAGTTGACCAGTTGGCAGGTCAGATCTCTGGCCTGCAAACCCGCCTGAGCGAACTGGAACAACGCCAGACCGAAAACGCCCAGACGGTGGCCGAAGTGCAGGGCCAGGTGGCGGCCCTCGAAAGCGCCGTGAACGCCCACAGCGCCGCCCTCCAACAACTGGAGAACATACAGGCATCCTTGGACGCGCTTACTCAAACCTCCGCCGAACACGAGACGCTCCTGGTGGGCGGCAATTCCGCCCTGGCTGATTTACAGCGCCAGGTCACTTTGAGCCGCGCCATCGAATTGCTTTCCCGCGCCCGCCTGTATCTCTCTCAGAGCAATTTTGGGCTGGCCAGGCAGGACGTGCAAGCCGCGCGTGACGTGCTCACCGACCTGCAAGCCGGGATGGCCGCGGAAAAAGCCGCTGCCCTGCAAGGCGTAATCATCCGGCTCGACCTGGCCCTTGGCAACCTGCCCGCCTTCCCGGTGGTGGCTGTGGATGATGTGGACATCGCCTGGCAGTTGCTGGTCGACAGCCTGCCCGATCTCCCCGCGCCCGAACCTGTCACTGCGACGCCAACTCCCGCAGTGGACGTCACGCCAACTGCGACGCCTTAATTACTGTAAGATTGGAACATGATCGAGGAAACTCAATTAAACGATTCCAAACCCGAAGAGCAGGTGGCTCCTGAACCGGCCGCGCCGGTTACGGGGGCGGAGTCAATTCCCCGGACTCGAGGTCTAAGCGCCACTCCCGCCCCTCGGAGTCGAACAGGGCTAAATATGCAGGAGTGTCCCATGTCGCATGGACGAAGCCGGTCTCTTCGGATTGGTAAAGGACTGTGGCGACGGCCGGCGGCCAGTCGATCCGCACCACGCGGGTCATCCCGAAAGGATGCCAGCAGTTGGCCGTCTGAATATAGATAAGGGATTGGCTGTCCGGGGACCAGGTGATGGCGTGGACAGGGGCATCTGGGGCGGCAAGCGATATCCGGGCGAGTAGGTCACCGGCGAGGTCCCAGACGACCAATTCCGGCCCATCCCGTGCGGCAAGCAGCCTGCCATCCGGCGATACCGGGCCGCCCCCGAGATAGACCGTTGCCATTGTCTCGAGGTCCAGGCGCAGGACCGGGCTGGCCCAGTATCCGCAACCGCCATCCGGGAGCCCTTCCCGGGCGTTGGTATAGTAGAAGAAGCGGCTGTCCTCGGACCAGAACAGGCCGGCAAGACCCGCCGCCCCCAGCCCGCCGCAGTTGATCACTTGGCCATCCACCACAACTGAAATGTCGTCCTGGAGGTTATGGATGCGGAGTTGTTCGTAGGCATTCGCTTCGATTTCCGAGCCAGGCACGTGCACGCAGGCGTAGGCCTCAACGTCGGCGCGCCAGCCCCAGTCCGGCGACGGGTAGGTGGCCAGGGTCTCGGCTTAGCCCAAGGCGATAACCGCCGCGACGATGGCCGTGGAAGTGGCGAGCCAGTCTGGGGTGCTGGTGGGCGTGGGCGTACTTCTTCGAGGGGTGGGGCTGGACGGGGGCTGGGTTGGGTCGGGATGGCTGGTGGGAGATGGCCTGCAGGCGCTGGTCACGAGGATCAGCATTAGTGACAGGGCGGGAAAAGGAAACCATTTCTTCATCAAAGTCTCGCTTGGAAACCGAAAACCAATGTTTACCAGTTGACTAGAAAAGGTCGCCTTGCGTCCAGGCGCCAGAGCCCGGCGGATTGGGCCAAATGGATCGCCCGGCGGTACTCCTCGGCGGTGATCGCCCGGCTGAGTTCGGGATGCTCCATGGCGTGATGATCCGGGCGGTACTGCCCCATGACGTTGAGATAGGTATCTGTTGAGATTTCTTCAGCGAGGAAGCGGACCACCTTGGCGGTACCGGCCAGGTCATTTGGCAGCACCAGGTGGCGGACCAGCAGCCCACGGGTGGCGATGCCGTCCTCATCTAGGGTCAGGTCGCCGACCTGGCGGTGCATCTCCTTGACCGCGGACTGGTTCTTCTGCGGGTAATCGGCGATCTTCGAATACTGCAGTCCGACGTCTGCCCGGCTGTATTTCATATCCGGCATGTAAATGTCGATGACCCCATCGAGCAGGGTCAAACCGGGGAGCGAATCATAGCCGCCGGTGTTGTAGACCAGCGGGAGTCGCAGCCCGGACTGCGCGGCGACGTGGGTGGCTGCCAGGATCGGGGCGATGACGTGGCTGGGCGAGACAAAGTTGATGTTGTGGCAGCCGCGTTCCTGCAGTTCCAACATGATCGCGGCGATGTCTTCCGCTTCGATAGCCCTGCCGCGGTCGACCTGGCTGATGTCGTGGTTCTGGCAGTACTGGCATTGCAGGTTGCAGTTGGAGAAGAAGATCGTCCCCGAGCCGCGTCTGCCACTCAGCGGGTTCTCCTCGCCATGGTGCGGACCGTAGCTGCTGATCTTCGCCTTGACGCCTGTCCGGCAATGGCCAAGCTGGATCCCGTGCCGGTCGGCGCCGCACTCCCGGGCGCACAGATTGCAATGGCTCAGGCGTTTGACCGCCTCGTCAGTGCGGCGCTTGAGTTCCCCTGTGCGCAGTAGTTTCAGGTATCCGGGCTTTGGACTCTTCATCATTGTCTCAATAGTACCGGGAGATGGCTAAGAAATCAAGACGCAGGGGAATGGACCAGGCTTCCAACTGTCATTGCTATGCGGTTTGTGGCGCCTGTCCTGGGGGGCTAGGCCAGGGAAGCAAACCTCAGGTATGGCCAGGAGATTGCTTCGACCGGCTAAGTGCGCTGGTCTCGCAATGACAAACGCGGAGGTTGGCGCCCGCGGCAGTGGATAACGTATAATAGAAGCGCCCGATATCCTCAGCTGAAAGGATTTTCCATGCCAGAAAACCAATTGCTCTACCTCTCGCGCCGCGACATCGAAGCCGTGGACCTCGAAATGAAGACGGTCATCGACCTGCTCGAGCGGGCGTTCGCTGACAAGGGCCACGGCAAGGTGGAGATGCCTCCCAAGCCGGGAATCCACACCATGCCGGATGCTTTCATCCATGCCATGCCGGCCTGGATCCCGGCGATGCGTTCGGCGGGGATCAAATGGGTCAGTGGCTACCCGGAGAACTACAAACGCGGCCTTCCATACATCTCCGGCCTGCTGATCCTCAACGATGTCGAGACCGGCGTCCCCTACGCGGTGATGGATTGCACTTGGATCACTGCCATGCGCACGGCTGCCGCTACCGCCCTCTCGGCGAAGCACCTCGCCCGCCCGGATTCCCGCACGGTGGGCATCCTGGCCTGTGGTGTCCAGGGGCGCACCAACCTGGAGGCGCTGGCCTGCCTGTTCCCGGTCGAGCGGGTCTATGCCTATGACATCCTCCCCGACGTGCAGGAAAAGTATGTTGCTGAAATGAAGATGCAATTTGGCTTCGAGGTCGTTGGCGTAACCGACCCGAAGCAGGCGGTCGTCGAGTCTGACCTGGTGGTCACCTCCGGGCCGATCCTCAAACACCCAAAGCCGACGATCGAGGCGGATTGGCTGCGTCCGGGAGTGTTCGGTTCAGCAGTGGACTTCGATTCCTTCTGGTCCGCCGGGGCGCTGGCCCAGATGGACCTGGTTGCCACTGACGACCACAGCCAGTTCCAATACTATCAATCGGTCGGATTCTTCCAGACGACCCCCGAACCTTACGCCGACCTGGGCGAGCTGGTTGCCGGGCTCAAGCCAGGCCGCCAGTCCGCGCAGGAACGGACACTGGCGGTCAACCTGGGCCTGGCCATGGACGACATGGCCGTCGCCCCCGAGATCTATTGCCGGGCGGCCGAAAAGGGCATCGGTACTTCGCTGACGCTGTAAGGTTTCGAATAATCTTAGGAAGAATAGGTTTGAAGGCTTTCGCCTGCAACTTCTGGTGGACTGTACCGGGCTTGTACTCCCTTTTTGAGAGTACTGAGGAGTGAGAGATGGAGAATTTGATAACGCTTGTCTGCCCGACTTGTGGGGGCAAACTGAAGGTCTCTCTAAATGCGACCACGCTGACCTGCCAGCACTGCGGCAACGAGCACATGGTCAAGCACGAGGCGGGAGGCGCGTTATCGCTGGAAGCCTATGCGCGCTGCCCGGTCTGTGGACGCAACGACCGCTCGGAAAAGGTCTCGGCGGTGCTGGCCAGCCAAACCCAGGAGATTTCTGGGACCGAGCAAAAGCAACAGGTGGTGACCGACGCCCAGGGAAAGCAGCGCGTCATTATCCAGAACGTGCCCTTCACCCGCAAACAGATTACTATCCTGGGGCAACGGCTGGCTGCATCTCCGCCGCTTGATCCATCTCATCTTCCCCGCTTTCCCCACCCACCTCGGCCACCTTCAAGGGGCTGGGCAATTGCTCTACTGCTTGGGGGTATCGTGGTGGGGCTTTCGTCGGTGCTTATTGGTTTCCTATCAATTATATTGTTTGCATTAGAAAGAAATACTTATTTTGGTTCTTCGAATTCGGCGTTGATCGGACTATTGCTTTTTGTCGGTACGGCCTTTCTCTTCCTGGTGGGTATTGGCATGATTGTGGGTGGAATTTTGATCATCAAACGGACAGGTCAGCCAAATGTATTCGCGTCAGCTCGTTACTGGCAGCAGGTTGAAGCAGTCAAACGCGAACACACTCGCATCATCAATAACCACAATCGGGCTATCGAGCGCTGGAACCAGTTGTATTACTGCGCTCGTGACGACTGTATCTACATTCCGGGCGAGAACAGCTCGGCACCAGTGGATGAGATGGATGGCTACCTGTTCTTGCCTGAGCCGCTGCTATCGGCCAGTTGACCTGCGCATGAATACATGCTTCAGCTTGTGTGTTTAAGGATGGGTATCATGAATTCAAGATTTCTATCTCTTTGGTCGCTCATCACCGTGGCCGTCTTAATGACAGGGTGCAACCTGCCGTCCCCGCCGCCCGTCACCCCGACCGGGGCGATATCTGCGGTCGAGACCTCGGTGGCGCTGACCCTCCAGGCGATCCCACCCGCCACGGTCACGCCCGTGCCGCCCCCCACCCAGGTCCCGCCGACACCGACTCCCTCGGTCGCCGAGGTGCGCGGCCGGGTCTGCTACCGCAACGGTGCGATGACCCAGGTGACCGTCTATTTTCACGACGAAGGGGCCAATCAGCTGTTCACCGCGGTGGTCAACCGCCCGCAGCAGGACTACCTCGTGGAACTGTCCCCGGGGACGTACCGGGTCTATGGCTGGCCGCCGGACTTCTCGATCGGGGTGCTCTACGAAGGCGGGACAGTGACCGTCTCGAGGGGCGACCGGTTGACCGGTGTGGACGTCTGCGATTGGAACCATGGGCCATTCGACGTCCCCTATCCCCCGGGATATTCCTCCGCCCAGACGAATGGGTCGATCAGCGGAGGCATCTACGGCTATCCATTTGGCAGCCTGCCATCCCTGACCATCGTCGCCTTCAGCCAGACGACGCCTTATTACTACTACTTCGTCACCGCCGTCGGACAGACCAGCTACGCCATGACCAATTACATCCCGGCCGGGACCTACCAGGTGGTTGCCTATGATGGCTCCGGCCATGCCGGCGGATGCACTACGAATGTGACCGTGACCGGCGGGCAGACCGGCAATTGTGATATCAACGACTGGGCCGGGTCCTGGCCGGCCAAACCAAGCGGTGTACCATAAATTCCCAAGGAGCTGAATGATGACTTTGAAACGGATTGCAGTAATGTTGGTCCTGGCTGGCGTGCTGCTCGCTTGCGGATTGGCGACCCCTACAGCGACCGAACCCCCCACGGATGACCTGGCCACCAGCGTCGCCCTGACGCTGACCGCCGCCGCGCCCAGCGAGACCCCACCCCCGCAGACCGGCTCGATCCAGGGCCAGCTCTCCTACCCAAGCGAGTTCGTCCCGCCAATGATCGTGGTCGCCTACCAGGCCGGGGATTACAACAGCTACTATTATGTCTATACGGTGGAAAACCAACCGACCTACCAGATCGACAACCTGCCACCAGGGGTCTACCACGTCGTCTCCTACCCGTCTGTTGACCTCGGCCAACCCCCGGACCTGGGTGGCGGCTATTCCCAGAGTGTCCCCTGCGGCTTGCAGTATGGCTGCAATGACCACAGCCTGATCGACGTGGTTGTGACTGCCGGCCAGGTGACAACCGGCATCGACCCGGGCGACTGGTACGCGCCTCCGGGGGCGTTCCCGCCCCGGCCGAATCCGTAATAAGCATGCTGTTCTGTCCTCCGGATGGAAGGGATCAGTCGTGAACACCACCTGATGATCGGCTGGTGCTTGCCTCCGTAACCCTCACGGGCAAGCTCGCCGCCATGCATCCAAATCACGGTTCTTGAGGATCACGCTGAACTTCATCGCCGCTGCTTGCGGACATACCTGGGTCAGGAACCGGTTCAGCGTAAGTTGATCTGTGTACTCAGCTGCAAAAACAGGGTTCCCGGCCGCAATAAATGGGCTCATTTGTTCACACCAGCCTTCAGCAAAACACCCTTCTGTCAGCGCCCAGTCAAAATAAGGCAGCAGATCCGCCACTTGATTCCCATCGTTTTTCAGCCCGATCGATAGCCCGCGCACGTGGGCTTCATTTGCCAACCATATATTGTAGTTAAGCTGATCCTCGTACGTCAGTGGAAAGCCCGTAACATTCGTATAACCGTCCATGTTGTCTGGTTCAACCCCATCGAACCCCTTCGCTTGACACTGGTCCAGCCGGGCTTGCATGATCGGTCCTAACACATCGATCTGACGAATATCCAACCAGCGCTCATCCGACCAGCCGACATAATCGTTGCCAAGAACGGTCTCGGGAAACTGACCCGCATCTGGACGCCACGCTTCCCACGAACCCACGCTGATGTAGCAAACCACTCTCCGCCCTTCAAGCTGCAATGCTTCCACTGTGCTGGGATCAATATCGAACATATCGATGTCAACCATATCCACGGCATACGATCGATCGATGGGCAAGCCGGTCAACTGCCACTGCCAAGCAACACCTACCTGCGGTTGCCACCAACCTAACCGGATTACCTGTGTTGACGAAGAATAAAGGCTGGGTGCTGCTGGAGGTGGTAGTGGCGCGCCTGGCGACATGTCCATGGCCTCAGAGCAGCCAACAAATACCATAATCATGACCATACCCAAAACCAGCAATCCAATCAGCAAGGCTTTTCTACGCAAGATTCATATCTCCAGTCATATACAACACCAAAGACCACAAAAATTAACGCTTTTACCATTTGTGCCCAGGAACTGCCTGACAGGTAAACTCAGCCGTTTGCGCAGCGCAGAATATCATCCTCGCCGCAGGTCCCTCACGAAGGTCGCCCGGAAAGGGACAGGGTGCGCCTGTGAGCATGCCTGGTTGGCTGGTTTGATGGATGCGCAGGCGCGGTACGATTTCGGGGACAATGTGTTATAAAAAGATATCTGATTTTTCACCTGGAGGAACAAAATGGCAAAGAAATTGGAAGGTGAAGTTTATTATCCGTCAGAGGAAATCCATTCACAAGCCAATGTGCAGAATTGGGACGAACTGGCCGAGTACGCCCGAAAAAACCTGCAGGGGTTTTGGGCAGACCGTGCTGAAGAACTGGAATGGTTCCAGAAATGGGACAAAGTCCTGGACGATTCCCAGAAACCTTTCTACAAGTGGTTTGTCGGTGGGAAAGTAAACATTGTCCACAACGCGGTGGACCGGCATATAAATACCTCGCGCAAGAACAAACTTGCGCTCATCTGGGTAAGTGAGGATGGCAAGGATGAAAGAACATTCTCGTATTTTTCGCTCAACCGGGAAGTCACCAGATTTGCAAATATCATTAAAGCCATGGGCGTCACCAAGGGCGACCGTGTCACCATTTATCTGCCCCGTATCCCCGAAATCGTTTTCGCAATGCTGGCCTGCGCCAAGATCGGCGCGATCCATTCGGTAGTATTCGCCGGGTTCTCAGTGGACGCGCTGCAAGGCCGAATTGACGACAGCGAATCTAAACTGGTCATCACAGCAGATGGGAGCTGGATCAACGGCAGGATTTTTGAATTGAAGCGCACTGTTGACGAAGCAATCAAGTCCTGTCCATCGGTTGAGAATGTGGTCGTCGTCAAACGCACAGGCCACGAGGTCCCGATGGAAGCGAGCCGCGACCACTGGTACCATGACATGTGCGCGCTACCGATCGCAAACGGGAGATGCAATACCGAGCAATTGAATGCTGAAGACCCGCTCTACATCCTGTACACATCCGGCTCTACCGGCAAGCCGAAGGCCATCCTGCACACGCACGGCGGCTATATGGTCGGCATATACACGACTCTCAAATACGTTTTCGACTTGAAAGATGAAGACCGCTGGTGGTGCGCTGCAGATCCTGGTTGGGTAACAGGGCACTCGTATATCGTCTACGGGCCGCTGATCCTTGGAGCGACATCGTTCATGTTCGAGGGCGGGCCGACTTACCCATATCCCAACCGCTGGTGGCAACTGGTGGAACGTTACGGGATCACGGTCTTTTACACCGCGCCGACAGCCATCCGTGGCTTGATGCGATTTGGGGATGCCTGGCCATCTAGGCACGATCTTTCGTCCCTGAGGTTGCTCGGCTCCGTCGGGGAACCCATAAACCCGGAAGCGTGGCGCTGGTATTACGAAGTGATTGGCAAGTCCAAATGCCCCATTATGGATACCTGGTGGCAGACTGAGACCGGCATGTTTATGATCACACCCACGCCTGCCATGCCGCTCAAGCCCGGTTCTGCAACGCGCCCGTTCTTCGGGCAGGAAGCGGAAATCCTGGATGATGACGGCAATCCCGTGGCAGACGGCGAGGAAGGCTATCTGGTTCTCAAGAACCCGTGGCCTGCCATGCTGCGGACCGTGTACGGCGATGACGAACGTTATATCAATCAGTATTGGAGCAAGTTCCCCGGCAAGTACCTGACCGGCGACTCAGCCAAGCGAGACGAGGACGGCTATTTCTGGATCATTGGCCGGGTGGACGACGTGATTAAGGTATCCGGCCACAGACTTGGCACCGCGGAGATCGAATCCGCGCTGGTCAGCCATCCGGCAGTGGCGGAAGCAGCGGCCATTGGCCTGCCACATGAGGTCAAGGGACATGCGATCCACTGCTTTGTGCTGTTGCGGGCAGGTTTTACCGATTCGGTGGAACTGGCCGAGGAGTTGCGCCAGCACATATCCACCCACTTGAGCCCGATCGCGAAACCCGAAGAAGTCAAGTTTGTTGAAAAACTCCCGAAAACCCGTTCCGGCAAGATCATGCGGCGCGTGTTGAAGGCGCGCGCCCAGGGGTTGCCGGAGGGCGACTTGAGCACCCTGGACGATTAGATAATATCTACTCGTTGAATGGAACGGGAAGAAGTTGCCGTTTCAGATAGCTTGTTTAGCGTTTGCGCGGCGCTTCCATGTTCAGTTATTCTTAAGCGTTGCCATGATGCTCCCCGTATGAATGATGCAACCCCCTGTCTTTTCCGGCTTGCATGACATCGGCCAGCTCGCGGATCATGGCCGCGCCGTGGCGGTATTGAAACGGCCACATGCTGTTCAGGTGGAAGAACGCCACCCGGTCGCCGTCTGACAAGGCGTGGCCCATATCTGGCTGAAGCCCCGGCATGGCGCTCAACTGGCCATTGATGAAAGTAATGCCGCGCTCCCCGCCGGGCATTTGCAGAAAGGCGAGCACATCGCCAATCGTGCTACCTCCACCAAGGCGGGGCTTGAGATTGGCAAAGCTGCCCTGATCCGCGCCGCCACCATATTTGGACAGCTCGCCATATAGCCAGATATCAACGACAATTTCGCTCATATTAACCTCCAGCAATCGGCGGAAAGATGCCCACTTCGTCACCGTCTTCCAACTGCCAGTCTTCAAGTTGGGCCAGGCCATTGACAAAGGTCAGCTTGACCTCCTTGGCAGGAACCTGCAAGGCGCGCAACAGGTCAGCCACGGTTGCGCCCTCCAGCATGTCAATCTCAAAGTGCGTCCCCGAAGACACGTTATCGCGGTAGCGGGTTAGAAATGCAAACAGTTTCACTCGCAGGCGCATGTTCTCCTCACGGGCAGCGGATAATGTCCTGCGCCCACAGGCAATCAGCGCAGGAGGGATTCCATCCCCAGCAGCCATTGTTATTATCGCGCAGGTCGCAGGTGGCGCGTAAGTCGCAGTTGGGACAGGACGGAAAGTGAAAACCGCGCACTTCGCTACGGAACCGCGTGTAGGCTTCGGACATCCAGATTTCGGCCAGGGACTGTTCGTTCACGTTGCCGAGTACATAACGACTGACTTGTTTCTTTTGGCCGTCAATGGCAAAGTAACTGTAATTATGAGACAAGGCATAACACGGGGCAAGGCCGCCATCCCAGCTGACCACCACGGCGCGATCCTGGACGAAGCGGCAGCGCCGCTCCGCGCCCCAGTGCATGCGCGGTAAATCCAAAGTCCCCCACATCACCCAGGCATCCGCCCTCACCGGCCAGCCCTGCGCCATGAATGGCGGGCGCGGCTCGTAGCCATAGAGCATTTCGGCGCTCATCTCTTGGCTATAAGCCAGGACGTTGCTAACCAGGACGCGGGCTGCGTTCAAATGGGTGGCTAACTCGGTCAGTTGGGCCAGCTCATCCAAATTGCTTTTCAGGGCGACAAACTCGATCCCCAGAGCCGGGTAGAGTGAACCCATCTGGCGTTTGGCCTCGTTCAGGCCGCGAATGTTGTCGAGAACCTGGGAGAGTGTCGCCCCGCGTATGTCGGTGTAGGTCTCCGGCTTGACTCCATCCACCGAGATGACGACCCGGTCCACGCCCAGCCGCACCAGTTCGCGCGAGGTTGCGGAATCTAGCAGTAACCCGTTAGAACCGAGCGTCACCGCCAGGCCGCGCTCGCGCACTGTCGCGATCATATCCAGGATGTCGGCATGGACGAGCGGCTCGCCAAAACCGGTGAAAATCACCCGTTTCAGGTCGGGCAGGGCCTCCAGGCTTCCGACAATGCGGCGGAATGTCTTCGTGGACATACGCGCCTGCGGGTCTTCCCAGACGTTACGGATGCAGGTGCGGCAATTCAGGTTACAAGCGGTGGTTGGTTCGATATATAACTTGCGGATGTCGGGCAGGCGCGGGTGCAGGATCAAATCCCCCTCGCGCGCATCCAGCCAGTATTCGGTCTGTGGAGAGATGTGCCTGCGCTGGAGAAATTCTTCCGGCAGGAGCAGCCCACCATGCTCGTTATTTTTAACGATTGGCATTATTTTTATTTAAAGTACGGACAGGGCAGACATCCGCCCTGTCCGTGCCGAAGGCGCTACTCAGCAGGTACGCCTGTCATGGCTTACAACTCGGCATGCACCGAATCCAGGGCCTCATCCGAAACGTCAAAGACCTGGTTGTGCGGTGGCAGCGGTTCAGTGTGCATAAATTCAGGTATGCGGTCGGTTTCCTTACCCAGACCGGCAGCTTGGTTGAAGGCGCGCTCGGTCTTCAAAACCTCCGCGCCAACCCTGCCGATATCGGCAGTCGTCCACTGGGTGCCCAGGACGCCGTTGCACTCCTCCACCATGCCTTCCATGCCGCTGGCAATATCCAGGACGGCGAAGGCGATGAACAGGCAGTGACCGGAGGTGTCGATAAAAGCGGTGGCCGCCTGGAAGCCGCGGCTGAGCGCCGCCTTGCCTTCAGGGGTGAGCGGATCTTGCTTACCGCTGACCCCCAGGATTTCGGGGGCGATGGTGTAACCGGCCGTGTGGTCGGCGCCCATCGTGCTGGTGGCGTATGTGATGCCGATACCCTTGACCGCCCGCGGTTCGTAGGCGGGCATGCCCTGGCCTTTGACTGCCGGGACGCGGGTCATGCCATAGGCCTTGCCGGCAAATCCCGTCCCGCCGCCCAGGATGCGGCCCAGCGGTGTTCCCTTGCCCATTTCATGGATCAGGTTGATGGCGCCCTGGCTGTCGCCAAAAGGAATCACGCCGGCTTCCATTACCACGCCGATGGTCGCGCCGGTCTCGATGGTATCCAGGCCGAAGCCATTGCACAGTTTTATCATCGTGGCGATGTCGTCCAGGCTGTCAATGCCACAGTTAGCGCCCAGCGCCCAGTCGGATTCGTACTCGACGCAGGAGGTGGCTTCCGTCCCGTCCGGGTTATGCCAGGTATTGGAACACTGGATGATGCAGCCGGGGCTGCACTCGTGATTGTAGAGTTCCTTGCCCAGGCGCTGCTTGTTGCCCTCGAAGATGGCCTCGCCAGCGGTCTTGGCAGCACCTTCGAAGCGTCCGCTGGAGAAGTTGCGGGTAGGCAGGCCGCCCGCCTCGTTCAATATATTGATCAGCACAGCAGTGCCGTAGGTATTCAACGCGCCCTTGGGCTTGGTGATGTCGTGGGTGCGCAGGGCGTCGATCATCTTCTTACGGCCCTGGTCGAAAAGGGCTTCGTCGATGATCGGCACGCCCGGACTTCCTGTGCGGCTAAGGACGATGAACTTGAGTCCTTTGCTGCCCATCACCGATCCGAGGCCGCCGCGCCCGGAATAACGCGTCGGGTGATTGGCCGGGTCGTTATAGACGATACCGGCGTTGCCATAGCCATATTCGCCCGAAACGCCGCAGCCGGAGATGGAGATCTTTTCTCCAAACTTTGCATAAACCTTTGGGAAGACTTCATACAGGTCCTTGCCGGCATACTCGCTGGCGTCGAAGAATTCCACCTTCGGCTGGCTGGCAGCAGCATCCCAAAGCAGGTGAAGGCCCCAGTACTTGCCATTCTTTTTTGCCTGGCCCTCGATGACCAGCGCCCTGACCTGCATATCGGCCAGGTCAGCCGCCCAGGATGAACCGCCGTTGCTCTCCTTGATCCCGCCGGTGAGCGGCGACTTTGCCCCGGCGGAGACGCGGGCAGATGTTGGGGCAGGGGTGCCGGTCACAATACCGGGCGCAAAGACCAGCTTGTTGTTCGGCCCCAGCGGGTGGCACAGTGGCGGGACTTCCTTCGCCACGATGGTTGAGGTCATGCCGCGCCCGCCCAGATGTTTATAGGCAGCCGGGAGCGGCTCCACACTGCTGGTCAAATCGGTCATATTAACACGAATGAGCCACATGATTATCCTCCATTGGATTGAAAAAAAAGGCTAAACTCTGATCATCCACTCCGTTTGGTTCCGCCCGTGGCCCTCCTTTCGTGAATCTGACAGGTACCTTCTCAAAACGCATTTATTCGGGGAAGAGGGGTTGCGGACGGGTGAGGTTCATCCACACCCCCATGACCCTGTTTCATCGATGAGCTACGATTACAACTTTCTTTGTGCTGGGAGCAAGCGTACATTAAAGCCAGCGCGTATAAAATCATTATATGGAGATTAAAACCATTTGTCAACAAGCCGCGATCGATCAAATAAAAGGTTGCAAATAAATCTTTTCATCTTGTGAACATCTTATTGCAACCCAACGAGACTGTCGAAAAACATAAAAATGGACTATAGTCTGCGGGCGATTTCAACGTAGTAGGATTTTGACACTCGCCTAATGCAAAATCCGCTCCATACCGCACAGTGATTCCGGAGTAAAACGCACAGTGATTCCGGACTTATCCGCACAGTGATTCCGGAGTTATCCGCACACTTTTAAGGGGGGAGGAAAACGCTGGTTAATCCCAAAATATGGCA
>JBDRPT010000084.1:0-34839 GCA_043826785.1 Chloroflexota bacterium
TGCCATATTTTGGGATTAACCAGCGTTTTCCTCCCCCCTTAAAAGTGTGCGGATAACTCCGGAATCACTGTGCGGATAAGTCCGGAATCACTGTGCGTTTTACTCCGGAATCACTGTGCGGTATGGAGCGGATTTTGCATCTGTGGGGAGTGGCCATCCTGGGGTTGTTGGTCGCCTGGCGATGGGAATTCGTGGGCGGGATCATCACGATCGCCACCATGTTCATCCGTGAACTCGCCTGGGTCATCCTGAGAGGCCCCTGGCTGGTGAACTTCCTGATCATCTGGGCATTCGTTGTACCGCCCGCAATCTTGTTCCTGGTTGCCTGGGGCTTGGAGAAGAAGGCGAAGAAAGCGTAGTCCCAGGTATGTGAAAGCCTCGGAGGTGTTCGCGAGCGCATCCCATTGGGCAACACTCTCTTTGTTTGGAGGTACATGTCTCTCTTCACCAAAATCGTTTTTAGCGCCATCGGCCTGTTCCTGCTTGCCGTTCTCGTCTGGCGCATGCTTGTCCGCCGCGTCTCGATGCCTTGCCCGCCCACATTCATCTGGCTCCTTGAGAATCGATTCATGGAGAAAGTGGCTGGAAGCAGTGCGATCATCGCAAGGGCAAAGGTCGCCAGGGGCATGCGGGTCCTCGACGCTGGATGCGGTCCCGGTCGGGTTACGATCCCGCTGGCCAGGCATGTTGGGCCGCAGGGGCAGGTTGTTGCCCTGGATATCCAGGCTGAAATGCTCGTTCGCCTGGCGGGCCGCCTGGTCGAGCACGGGATTACAAACGTGACCACTGTCCAGGGGGGCCTGGGACAAGGAGCGCTCGGCACCGCTCAGTTTGATCGCGCCATTATGGTCACCGTATTGGGCGAGATCCCAGATCGGGCCGCTGCGCTGATCGAGATCCATAAACTGCTCAAGCCGGGTGGCATCCTTTCGGTGACAGAGGTCCTTCCTGATCCGCATTATCAGTCCCGAGCAACTGTTCGCCGGATGGCTGAGCAGGTTGGCTTCGAGGTAGAGGCAGCGTACTCCGGGTGGCGATCGTTTACATTGAATCTCATCCGGACAGGCGGCGCCTGACACCGGCTCCCCTACGGGGATACCCTTTTCCCTTCTGCACCCTCCGGGTGTACTTCGTGAGGGACCTCCGGCAGTGCGCCACGCGGACGCAAATGTTTTGGCCGCAAACATGATCGAGTTCATGTGCAGTGCCATCAGCACCTCAATTCGCTATGCAGCATCGTACTCATAGTCTCTGTACCCAGGAGAAATCAATGCCTAGCCTTCAGTTCTATCTCTTCAGACCACTGATGCGTGTCGCTCGATGGGCACAGGGAAACTTTCCAGTTCAGGACGCCAATGCATTCCTGCGCTTTCGTCGAGTGGCTAATCGCGTGGCGAATGTAGCCATACGCCCGCCGCGCGATGTGAAAGTGGAAAGCAAGTCCGTTGGTGGCGTGGCAGGCGATTGGATCATCCCAGCAAGTGCGCCTGAAGATCCTGTGATGGTGTTTTTGCACGGCGGCGGCATCGCCTTCGACTGGAACAACCCAATGCGGCGGGAACTGGCCTATATCGCCAGGTTTGCCGGGTTACGCGCCTTTGGCGTAGACTATCACATCATACCGGAAACCCTTTATCCTGTCGCGCATGATGAATGCTACGCAGTCTATCAGGAGCTGATCCAACAAGGGAAACAGGTTGTGCTGATTGGCGAGTCATCGGGGGCGGTGCTGGCCCTGGCGATCCTGTTAAGGGCAAAAGCAGCAGGACTCTCCCAGCCACTGCTGTGTGCCCTAATCTCGCCAGTTGTAGATTATGGATTCAAGAATGCGCATCTATGGCAAACTTACGATCCCTTTGCACATCCCAAATTCACAGTCGGAATGCTCAAACATTATATTGCAGGAAACGAACCTACCCTGCCCGATTTGGGACCTATCTACGCTGACTTAAGTGGAATAGCGCCGCTGTATGTCCTGGCCGGGGAGAATGAATTTTTGCGCAGCGAAGTGGATCGTCTGGCTGAGGCAGCGCAACGGTATCATGTCCCGATGGATACCGTCTTCTGGCCGAATGTCTGGCATAGCTGGCATGCGCTTGCGCCACAATTGCCTGAGGCAACGCAGGCACTTGAGACGTTTGGCGCAGCTATCCGCCAGCGGGTGTCGAAGTATATTGAAGGCGCGGCGTAAAAAAAGTACTCTCCCAGGCGGAATCCTGCTCTCGAAGCGAGACCACGCCTGCCCAGCCGGCGCTGCCGACCTGCCCCCCGCAGGGGGGTGAGCCCATCCGTTAGTCAGCCATGCCTTTTTGTGGGAGAAAGGTGTTGTATGTACTACGAGTTATCCATTTCGATCAATCGACCGCCAGGGGATGTTTTCAAGTTCCTGAGAGACAAAGACACATATCCGCAGGAAGATGGATCTCCAGTCCTGGTGCTGGAGAAGACGACCCCCGGGCCTGCTGGTGTGGGAACCCGCTACCGCGAAGTCGTCCAGATGCTGCCATTCGTCCGAGGCGAGATACTCTCTGAAATCACGCGTTATGAGCCGGACGAGTTTCTTGAGGAGGATTTCTGGGGCGCAGGGATGGATGGTCACCTGGCCTACCAGTTCCTGGAGGAGGGGGAAGGGACGATGCTGATCCAGCGGGAGACACTCCATTGGCGGGGGATTCTGAGACTATTTGGACCGGTGATCCGGCCGATTCTTGGTCGGCAGTTGCGTCAGCGTTTGGAGGATATCAAGGCAGATCTGGAGAGCGGATTCAGCGTGGCTGGCTGACCATCCGCTGGAGGGGATGCTTACCCTACGGGTACGATGGTGCAAACTGTTGGGCAGCATCGGGAGAATTCTCATGAAGTACACCTCAACCCACCCATTCACCATCTCCGCTCTTCTACTGCTCGGCCTGACGCTGTGCTTGCCTGCGTGCGTAGGCCCCAGGTCTGATGAGATTCGGACCTTTCTGCTGCGCAGTGACACAGTGGACATTGCTGAAGTGCCCGCGCAACTCATCACGGCCATATCGTTCCAACTCGAGCAATCCCAGGCGCTCGATGAGGGCTACCCGATCCCCGGTCGCATCGAGCTCGAACCGGATCCATACGACCCTGGCGCCCAGCTCATGCGCTGCGTACCAGCCCAACTGCTGCCGTCAACCGACACCCATTGCCTCCGGCTCGATCAACATGGCGCCTTCGTTAGAGCGCAAGCCATCACCTGGGAGAGCGCTGCTTTCTACATGTATAGGGTCTACGTCGCACCGAAATCGATCTTTGCTAGAATAAACCCATCCAAAGACTTTGTCGCCCTCGACGTCTTCATCCTGGAGGATGTGTCCCTATGGTATGCTGTCGACGAAGCTATCCGGGATGCCGCTGTCCAGACCGGCGCCCGCCCCTTCCAGCCATGAAGGATCCGCAAGTGTTGCCAGGCTGGATGGGGTCAGGGTGACTGGAATTCCCGGCAAAAGACCGACCGGGGGCATTAATCTTGCGTATGAATTGTCCCTTCAGCTTGGAAGTATAATACCCTGCGAGGAGATGGAATATGCCCGAAGAAAAAATCGAAATCATCCCGGTGGAGATCCTCGACCGGCAACGCACCCTGGTGGAGGAACTCAAGTCGTTTTCACATAAACTGGGCATCGAACTTGGTTGGCACTACCTGCTCGACCTGGCCTGGATCCTCAGCCAATTGGGGGAGCTGAAAGGGCGGCGGATCATGGACGCCGGCGCGGGGCTGGGTCTGGTGCAGTGGTACCTGGCCGAACACGGCGCAGACGTGCTCAGCGTGGACCGCTCCAGCCGGACCGAGATGTTGCGTCTCCGCACACGTTACCGCATCGACGGCCTGCGTCCGCAGGACATCCCCACCCCGGGGGAGTTACTCCGCCTCAAGACCCGCCGCGCCTCCGGCCTGCCCGGAAAAACAGCCGCCGGGTTGCGCGCCGTGGCCGGTCTGATCGCCGCGGCCATTGCCCGGCCTTCCGGTGGCCTGGTGACCATCTATAACCAGGATTTGCTGGATTTGCCTGATGTCCCGTCTGCCTCGCTGGATGCAGTGGTGGCTGTCTCTGCCCTGGAACACAATCCACCTGAAGAATTACCAAAAGTGGTCAATGAATTGATGCGCCTCCTCCGGCCAGGCGGGGTCTTATTGGCGACCCTTGGGACGTCCCGGGACAAAGACTGGTTCCATGAACCATCCCGGGGCTGGTGTTACACGGAGGCCACTCTACGGAAGGCATTCGACCTGCCCAAATCGGTCCGATCCAATTACAACCGGCACGATGAACTCATGGCCGGATTGAAAGGTTGCGCTGAACTACGTGACAACCTGGCCCGCATGTACTTTCTCTCCGCTGACAACGGGATGCCGTGGGGCAAGTGGGACCCGCAATACCAGCCGGTCGGGGTATACAAGATCAAGGCATAAGCGGGAAGATCGCCCAGACTTGGGGATTCCGATGAAGCGATTCAACCAGTTTACTCGATGATCCAATCCTATCTTGTTGTCAGGGTAACTAACCAGGAAGGCCAGATCATCCGCCCGGCGGTCAGGGATGTGGAAGTCGTCCTGGTGTACTGCGTGAGGGACCTTCCCCTACGGGGACGCTTACCCTGCGGGTACGATGTCGCGGGCGGCGGGTGTACTTCTCATCCGCTCGCGAACGGCGCGATTTGCCAGAAATGCGCGATAATGTAAGCGAGTCACGCCGGTCCCGCCGCTGCAGTTGCCCATTCCCCCTTTCGCACCTGCTCCCTACGCACCCTGCGGGTACGATGTCGCGGTCGGCGGGATGATATGCTGCGCGAGGGACGATGACGCCAGCCGTTCGCCGCCTCATTATTGCGTTATGATATTCCTTCGGCAGAAAGCAAAAAGATCAATCAAATACAGAAGGAGAAGCCATGGAACAAAAGAATGCTGATATCCAACCGGAGCAGCCAACCCCCGAAACCCTTGCCGCATCTCGAGCTTCCGCTCCACCTGAAACTGTCGCAACCTCTACAAAAGCAGGTAAAACGCAGCCTGGTCGCCTGCAACGGTTCTTTCGCAAGGCGCTAGTCTGGCTGGTCATAGTTGCCATCGCTTTCCTTGCAGGTGTTGTTACAGACCATTACCTGCGCGTGAAGCCTTTGTCTGAGCTCATCGTTGAGACCCAGGCAACGCTTGATCAGGCCAATCAAGAGATTAGCAACTTGCAGGCAGAAACCGCGCGGCTGAATACCGTAATTCAGGAAGCGAACGACAGGATCACTTCACTTGAAAGTGAAAAGGTGGCTCTGCAAGAAGAATTGGAGACGGCCAACGCGCATTTGGAACTGTTACAAGTGTTGGTAGATGTAAGCAATGCGCGCCTGGCACTCTTCCTGAACGATGTTGAGGCGGCCAAAGCTGCCCTGGCCAATACCCCCCAGCGACTGGATAACCTGCTTCCGACCATTGCCGAATTCGACACGATTCTGGCGCAGAGCATGCCTCAACGGCTCAGCCTGATCATTTCAGGCCTGGAGCGGGATATCGAAACCGCAAAAATCGACTTGGAATTGTTCACCAAGGATTTGCTTGAAATTGAAGCGGCGTTGTTTGGAGAATAAAACCAAAAACGCGTCTCCGTGACAAGGATCATTTAATCGGCAGCTAACATTGGCTGCATGCCGACCTCGCTTCCCTTGGGGGCACAGGTCACCCGAATGGTCCCCTTCCCCTGCGCCCCTCGGGGTGTACTCCGTGAGGGACCTGTGGCGGGCGTGCCATACTCCCTGACATTGTACGCGAATCGGGCGCGTTTTGCTAGAAATGGCGCGATATTATCAGGGAAATCTTACCGGGCCTTCTAATGATGGATGTTGTCTCGAATTCCCTCACTTCGTTCGACTTGGGGTAGGCCAACTCACAGGATGGTGTAGTCATGTCCGAGACGCAAGACCGAAGAAACGCACCACACTTACTGACGCCTATCGGCTTTGCTGGGTTCAGTATAGCGTTTGCAGCATTGTTCTATCTCGCAAATCGGGTTGTCCACTTGTATTGCAGTCCCCGCCCGGACCTCGACTGTCCCGCGTCTTGGCCGATCAGTATCTTCAGACTTCGGGCGCCGCCCGAGCTCTATTTTCCCCAGTTGAGCCACTTCGCAGCGGCTGTTGCCACGCTCAGCGCTCTAATATTGGTCCTTGTGGTATTGCAGAGGGCAAGATACAAAATCGCGCTCGTTGCTTGCGCCGGGGTGATGCTGATACTGGGATCGAATCTGATCCAGGGCTCAAACTTCGGGTTCACCCGTCCGATTAGTGGCCCTGACGAGTACTACACCGACGCCCTAAGGATTGAAAACCCAGTCCAGTTCGTAGCCACTTTCGTCGAGCGACAGGCTGAATACGGCATTCATTCGCGATCCCATCCGCCTGGTGCTGTGTTAACAATCTATGTGCTGTCAAGGTTTCTTGAGGACCCTGCCTTGATCTCAGTAGCGATCGCCGCAATTTCCGGAATGCTTACTGCCGTCCTCTTTCACCATCTTATCTCATCCGAGCATGATGAAGCACTTGCGGGGTATGTTACCTTTCTTCTCCTACTGGTGCCAAGCGTCCAAATCTACTACGCCGCCTCGTTGGATGCTGTGATCGCCATGTTGCTGCTTGGCGCGCTGGCTTTCTTCGTCACCTCGACTTCGAGATTATCGACGGTTGTGGTATTCGTGTTTATGTCGTTGGCCTCTTTCTTAACCTTTGGGTTTAGCTTCATCATCCCGGTGATCATCGGCCATGAGTGGCTCACGAGCCGCAAACTTAAACGTTCTGGGGTATTGATCATAACACTTGTATTGCTCTACCTCATCGTCTATGTCTTGACGGGATTCAATTACGCCGAGTCGTTCCTGATCGCGTCGATGATCGAGAATCCGCAGGGGTTCCGGCTATTCGCAGATCCGGTCGGTTACCTGGTCACGCGGATCGAGAATATCGCTGAGATCGTCTTCTTCTTTGGACCCTTCCTGACATTGCTTGCCTATCTTGGGCTATGGTGGCCTCAACCCGGCGATCGTTTGACACGGGTCACCGTTCTCGGGTTGGTTTCCCTCGGGTTGATGTTTCTAGCCGGTGTGTTCCGGACCGGCGAGACCGCCCGGGCCGCGATGTTCATCTACCCCTTCTTGATGCTTCCGGTGGCGCGCGCTCTGGCCGATCGAGATGTTGGATTCTTGCAGAAGTCCATGCTTGCGGTACTGATTTTTGCTCAAGGCGCGGCCATGCAGCTAGTGGGAAACTATATCTGGTAGGGATAGCTGCGCTGACATAAGATACCCACCACTGTTGCACAAGAGCTAGCCACACCATCAATCGCATTGATGAGAGCTTCACGGCGGCTATTCTACATTTGTCGCTGAGTACGGCAGGCCATGTGCCATTAGAGCTTGCAGCTGTGGTCTCGATTCAGGGCTGGTCAACAACTCGCTGGAGCGGACGTCCCAATCATCGGGAATTTGAGCAGAACGCGAACTGTGGATAAAAAGACCGCCTCCCGAGTGAACGGGAGGCGGTGACTTTCCCAAGTCTGGTTCGGGTTCATCTGCTGGCGGCATGTATTAACCGCCAGTTGCAGTGGTCTCAGCCACTTTTTCTTAGATGGATTAACAGCGATGTCACCCGGATCAGGGGCACATTGGTCATGCCGTCTTTTATCATCCGGTTGTAGGCCCAGTCGAGCGGTTCAAGCACGACCGCCGGGTCCAGTACCATCCGAAGGATACCCACATCGCGTTTACTGGCCTTGATCTCGCGACCAAGCGCGCTGCTGACCATGGAGAGGTACCTGCCCGGGGTGGAATAGACGTTCTCGACCAGGTAGGAGCGCGGAATGACGAACCAAAATGCATCCAAGGTGAAGGCTTTGAGCAGGGATAATAACCCCCGATAGGTGGGCAGTTTCATGTCGATGGCATGGATCAATTCCCCCCCGGGCTTGAGAAGCTTGTCCATATGGGCCCAGACCTGTTTCGCCAACCGGGGAGGAACGTGCTCGAGCACGGAGGCGCTGTAGATACAGTCAAAATAGTTCTGCGGAAGGCTCGATCTCTCCCAGTCGCCAAGCCGTTCGACCACATACTTCACTTGGGGGTGTCTGGCGATGTGTTCCTCCGGCTCCTTGTTCCGTTTCCAGAAATCCAGATCGCTTCCCATGCCGAAGTCATCGACGGCCCATACTTCACAGCCGAAGTTATCGGCGATATGGATGGGCAGGCCGGAGTACCCCGCACCTACATCCAGGACCTTGTCACTGCGCTGCCATTCCCGGGATCGCAGGATCCAGGGGTAATCGAACCCTTTGATGCTGAACTCGGTACCGAAAACGTTATCGTTCTTATACTGCAACAGGCGGCGACCGTCAGCAAATGAAACTTCGATGACATCGTACATATCCTTCACTCTCCTCAATAAAGATGATCGTCCCAATTACGGTTTTGGTTTTTCGATCGTCAAATCCATCCATATGATTAACCAATAATATTTAAAATCGTCCTGACCTGATCGCCAGAATACCTGTTGGATAGTCTCACCAAAGCCTGATTGCAGGGGAGGGGTGATCGCAAATCTAAAAAAAATTGCCTGTCAGGGTCCGGGTCCCCGCTGGGGAGGGCACCCTGACAGGTGGTCGTCGATCTCCGCATCAATACGAAAAATCGTAGGACCAGATCGTGCTTGTATCCAACAGGCTGCTGCCGCCGCCGAGTACGCCGTAGCGCAGCTCCCAGGTCCCGGCGTTGGACCACATGTACAGGTAGTGGCTGGCGTCCACCCAGGTGATGTTACGGATCTGCGACGGTTCGGTTGTCAGGGTGATGTAACCACCCCCGACGCTGCCCACGTGCGTGCCAGGAACGCCGACGCTGCCGTACTGGACGAAGACGAACTGGTTGCCATTCGGCAGCCAATGCTTGAACTCCACACTTTCGCCGGTGAAGTAGACGCTGTCTCCGCTGGTATCGGCGTTGGCCAGGTGCAGTTCGCGCATGTTATCGGTGGGAATACCGACGCGCATGACATACGCGATCCGGCTCAAGTCGGGTGAGAAGGCGGTGTCGGGCCAGGCGAAGGGCATCGCCAGGATGGTCCCCAGGTTGACTGCCGGGGAGCCGTCGATGGGGATGTGGAAGAGCCTGGTCGGCGGGAGCGGGGTGACCAGCGGGTCGGCCGGGGGGATGGCGACCCGCAGCGAACCTGAATCAGGAGCCCAGGCAGGGCGGGGGTAGTAAAGGTATTCACTGTAGGTGATCACCGGCAGGAAAGTGAGCACATCCGGGCGCAGGTTGCTGCCATCCGCGTTGACCAGGCTGATTGTCGTCGATGTGGTGATGGCAAGCTGGTTCCCATCGGGTGAGAAGTAGAACCGGCCACCATCCCCCGGGTTGAGCAATGTGGAACGCACCAGTGTGTCGGCGTCCACGGTCTGCAGGTCGTCGAACAGGGTCAGGCCTGGACCTTCGTACAGCGGCCGGCCGTTGAAGTAGAGCACATGCGTGCCGGGGCGCCATTCGAACTGCAAGGGGCCGACCCCGCTGGCGCTTGGCGGGGTGACCGCCGCGTAGAGTGCCTGGAAATCCGCCGCGCTTACCAGGATGCGCTCGTTGCTCCCGTCGCGGTTGATGGCCCGGATCTCCGGCTGCAATGGGGCGGCCTCACGGGTGTACGCCAGGACCTGACCATCATCCGAGATGCACACATCGGAGACCGAGCCGGAAACGGTCAGCTGAACAGTGCCGACCCCTTCGGTCCACAGCCAGACATTCTCACCCTTGACATAGGCCACCTGCAGCACCGGGGGCGGGGTGGTGGCCGTCGGGCTGGGTGTGATGATGCCCGGCTCGGGTGTCGGTGAAGCAGTCTCGGTTGGGCCGGGCGGGATGCCGGTGTCGGTGATCGCAGGTGGGGTGGGCGTATCGGTTGGCAGCCCGCAGGCCAGGATGGCCAGGACGAGCAGGATGCTGACGCTCCAGAGCTTGAACGACTTATTCATTTCTCCTCCTATTGCTTGATTTAATGTTTATATTATCACCAAACCCGGGACTCAGCAGTCCCCCATTCGGGGTAAGAATCGCCTCCGGTGACCCCCTTGCGGGAATCGAATTCCCGATGCGATAATGGTCACGTCGATACGATCCGCCGGGCAACGACGGGATCACGCCGGCCGGATACGCCACCTGGTCAAGGATGCGATGTGTTGTATGATGGTTTCCCTGGTTGTTGGTGTTGGTGCGGCTGTCGCACTCCCGTTCTACCTGAAACGGAAGAAAGAGAAGCAGATCGAGGATATCCTGGCTACTGGAAAGCAGGGTGAGGCGACCATCCTGTCCCTGGAGGATACCGGGGTCTTGGTCAACTATAACCCGCAGGTGACCCTGTTGTTGGAGATCCGCGTTCCGGGGTATTCGCCTTACCAAGTTCGGAAGACGGCCGTGGTCCCCCTGGTGCGCCTCTCGCAGCTGCAGGTCGGCGCTGTGCTGCCTGCATACGCCGATCCATCCCAGCCGCAGAACCCGGACAAAGTGGCATTGATCTTGAAGTAGAGCAACTGGATCATACCCGGATGCACTGCCAGGAATATGGCCCTGGCTGTCTGGAGAACAGCATGCCTGCCCAGCGACCCTCCTGTCCATGCTTTATAATGGCTCTTGAAAGGAAGGGAGCATGGACAGAGGCTTGCGCGATTCTTTCACCCAAAAGTGGGAGCAATACTTCGGCGCCGCCGGGTTGCCGCTGGCGTTCTACTACACGGACGAACCGGCAGCGGAGGACCTGTCCGCATCCCGGGATGAAGCCCGTTGCCTGATCGGCAACCTCGCCCGGGTCCGGCAGGGGCAACCCTATGTACTCCAGGCCGGCACGCCGGGCTGCGCCGGTGGTAAACGCTACACTGGTTTTTCCCAGACCCTGCGGCCGGACTTCGAGTATTTCCTCTCCTGCGGCATCCCCGGCCGGATGGAGGGCGAGCGCTACAAGAAGTCCCCGGAGCTTGTCCGCGAATACCTGAAAAACCATCCGCCGTTCGTGGCCCCTGCCAGGTACCTGGTCTTCAAACGCTGGGACCGGCTGGAAGGGCAGGAGTCGCCCCTGGCAGTCATCTTTTTCGCCGGGGCGGATGTGCTCTCAGGGTTGTTCACCCTGGCCAACTTCGACCTGGCCCACTCTCACGGGGTGATCGCCCCGATGGGTTCAGGCTGCTCGTCGATCGTTGAAGCGCCGCTGATCGAGGCCCGATCCGGGGAGCCGCGTTGCGTCCTGGGGATGTTCGACATCTCGGCCAGGCCGGATGTCCCCGCGCAGACACTTACCTTTAGCGTACCGATCCGCAGGTTCGAGACGATGGCCGCCAATATGGATGAGAGCTTCCTCAGCACCGCTTCGTGGGCGGCCGTCCGGGAGCGGATTGGAAAGGTGGAATCACCTGGATCATGACGAATGGAAAACAAACAATGGAATTAACCATAGACCAACGCCGGCAGATCCTGACCTTCCAGCGCGCGGAGGTCACCGAATACCATATCTACAAGCGCCTGGCGCGGGTGATCAAATCGGAGGATAATGCCCGCACCCTCGACCAGATCGCCGAGGACGAACTGCGCCATTACCATAGTTGGCGGCAGTATACCGGCCAGGAAGTCCGGCCAGACCGATGGAAGATCTGGAAGTTCACCCTGATCAGCCGGGTGTTCGGCTTCACCTTCGGGATCAAGTTGATGGAACGGGGTGAGGAGTCGGCCCAGGAGGCGTATGGCCGGCTGGCCGCGGTCATCCCGGGGATCGACGGGCACATCCAGGATGAGGCGGTGCACGAGGAGCGCCTGATCGCCATGCTGGACGAGGAGCGCCTGCGCTATGCCGGATCGGTTGTCCTCGGCCTGAACGATGCCCTGGTCGAGCTGACCGGCGCGCTGGCCGGGTTGACGCTGGCCCTGCAGAATACCCGCCTGATCGCCCTCTCCGGGCTGATCACCGGCATCGCCGCCTCACTCTCGATGGCCGCCTCGGAATATCTCTCCACCCGGTCGGAGCAGACCCAGAAACACCCGGTCCGGGCGGCGGTCTACACCGGCATCGCCTATGTCATCACGGTCACGCTGCTGATCCTGCCTTACCTGCTGATCGAGAATTACTATCTCGACCTGGCGATTTCATTGACCACCGCGGTGCTGATCATTGCCGCGTTCAACTACTATATCTCGGTTGCCAAGGACGAACCCTTCCGCACCCGGTTCGCAGAGATGGCCGGGCTGAGCCTGGGCGTGGCCGCCTTCAGTTTCGCCATCGGCTACCTGATCCGCTTGTGGTTAGGGGTCGAAGTATAATAATGACCATCGGTCGATCCGAAAGGAGATCACCATGGCCGAATCAACAGGTTGTGCCCGACCCACCGGGACTGTTGTCGGTGCGAACCCAGCCCCGGGACCCGGTTTCCATCCACCAGTCCAGAAGGAGAACCCAATGACCGCACGTGTCGGGCAGAAGGCCCCTGATTTCCGGGCCCCATCGTATCACCGGGGCAAATTCACCACTATCAAACTTTCCGAATACCTTGGCAGGTGGGTCTTGCTGTGTTTCTATCCGGGTGATTTCACCTTCGTCTGAGCGACGGAAGTGTCCGCGGTCGCGGACCAATACTCTGTGCTCCAGGACCTGGGGGTGGAGGTCATCTCGGTCAGTGTCGACAGCGTCTTCGTCCATAAGATGTGGAATGACAATGAGTTGGCCAAGATGGTCGCGGGCGGTGTGCCCTTCCAGATGGCCTCGGACTCCGCCGGGAATGTCGGCAGGATCTTCGGCGTCTACGACGAGGACCTGGGAGTGGAGCTGCGCGGCCGGTTCATCATCGACCCGGATGGCGTCATCCAGGCGATGGAAGTGCTCACCCCGCCGGTCGGGCGGCGCTTCGCCGAGACCCTGTGCCAGATCCAGGCTTTCCAGCACGTGCGTGCCACCAAGGGCGCCGAGGCGATGCCGGCTGGCTGGGAGCCGGGTAAAAAGACCCTCAAACCCGGCCCGGACCTGGTCGGCAAGGTCTGGGAGGTCTGGAAACCGGGGATGGAATAGGGATTGGCAAGTTTCTCCGACAATCCACCAGGCCTGGGGAGGCATCCCCGGGCCTGGGTGTATAATCCCGGCATGTCCCCTCTGGGTTTCAGCGAACTTACCATCATCTGCGGGTTGTGCTGCGGGCTGGTCATCCTGCCACTGGCAATAGCTTTGCTCTACAACCGGCGCGAAAAACGAAAATAGGATCTGAAACTTGAAAATACTCAGCGTGGATATTGGCACCGGCACCCAGGATATCTTCCTGTACGATTCCAGCCTGGATATCGAAAATGGCTTCAAGCTGGTCCTGCCTTCGCCGACCATGATGGTCCACCGCCAGATCAAGCAGGCCACCACCCGCGGGGAGGCCATCCTTTTGACCGGGGTGATGATGGGCGGGGGTCCGTCGGCCTGGGCGGTGCAGGCGCACCTGCGCCTCGGCGCCCCGGTCTACGCCACGCCCGAGGCGGCGCGCACCTTCGACGACGACCTTGAGCGGGTCGCTGGGATGGGCGTGCAGATCGTCTCGGAAGATGAAGCGGACCGCCTGCCGTCGGATGTGAGGCGTTTGGAGTTCAAGGATTTCGATTTCCCCGCCATCGCGGCGGTATTCCAGCGCTTTGGTGTGGCCCTGGATGACCTGGCCGCGGTGGCGGTGGCGGTTTTCGACCACGGCGCGGCCCCGCCGGGCGTCTCCGACCGCCAGTTCCGCTTCGATTACCTGGACGAGCGCATCCGGGTGAGCAATCGCCTGTCCGCGTTCGCCTTCCTGGCCCCGGATGGTCCCGCCAGCATGACCCGCCTGCAAGCAGTCGCGGCTACGGCCGGGGGCCTCGACGTCCCGCTGGTGCTGATGGACACCGCCCCGGCGGCTGTCCTCGGGGCGACTTTCGACCCGCGGGTCGCCCGGCTGGAGCGCAAGCTGATCGCCAACGTGGGCAACTTCCATACCCTGGCATTCAGGCTGGGGCCTGCCGGCATCGAGGGCCTGTTCGAGCACCACACCGGCGAGCTCGACCTGCCCGGCCTGGAAGACCTGCTCCGCCGCCTGGCGGATGGGACGCTGAGCCATGCACAGGTCTTCGCCGGCCACGGCCATGGGGCGTTGATCTACGACCCGCTGCCATTCCCGTTGGGTGGCGGGGATTTTGACATCGTCGTCACCGGGCCGCGGCGCAGCCTGTTGCGGGCGGGCGGGTTGAGGCCGTATTTTGCCGTCCCGTTTGGGGACATGATGATCGCCGGCTGCTTCGGCCTGCTGGCCGCCACTGGCGACCTGCTCCCGGAGCTGGCCGGGCCGATCGGCGAGTCGCTTGGCGGGAAACATCCCGGCGGCGCGGCGCCCTGGGATGTGTAACCCGGGGGGTGGGGGAGCGAGCATGGTGCGGATTTACCTTATTGAATCAAGGAATGAGATGTGATAGATTCGTTTTGTAGCAATGGAAAGACGTTGTTTCTGAGGAGGCTGGGAATCTATGAAACAAGACCGCGCTATGGTTCAAACAAAAGCCCTGACCAAAGTCTATGGAGATGGAGCCTCGGTCCTGGCCCTGGATGATATCTCGCTCACAGTTGGGGAGGGTGAGTTCCTCGCCATCCAGGGGCCATCCGGCTCTGGCAAATCCACCCTGCTCAACCTGATCGGCACGCTCGACCACCCGACTTCAGGTCAGATCGTGGTGGACGGGATCGATGTGAGCAAACTGCGTGGCGACGCCCTGGCCGACTTCCGCCGGGAGAAGATCGGCTTCGTCTTCCAATTGTTCAACCTGGTGCCCACCCTCACCGCGCTGGAAAACGTGCTCCTGCCGCTCCTGCCATACCGGCGCGGGTTGAAGTTCAACCTGAAGGAGCGATCACAACAGGTGCTGGAGGACATCGGCCTCGGGGATCGCCTCTCTCACTTGCCAGGCCAGCTTTCCGGGGGAGAGCAGCAGCGAGTGGCCATCGCCAGGGCGCTGATCAATTCCCCGCGCCTGATCCTGGCCGATGAACCCACCGGCAATCTCGACACGAAGATCGGCGAAGAGATTATCCGCCTTCTGCGCCAGATGAACCAGGAGCAGGGCCTCACGCTTGTGGTGATCACCCACGATAGCGCCGTTGCTGTTCACGCCCACCGGGTCGTGCACCTTCAGGATGGACGGTTGCTGGAACAGGCGAGCTGAGGCCATGCCCGAGCTGGGGCAGGGCATAACCATGGTGAACGATCTGCTGGAGGGAAAGATGATCAGGAGGTTCGTCCGGAATTATCGTTTCCTGGTATTGCTCGTTGGCCTGACGGCCACAGCCCTGTTCATAATTGTGGGTACTGCTGCTTCACAATCGACCGTGCTGATCGCCGACAAAGACCTGACCCAGTACTGGCGCACCACCTATGACATATTGGTGCGCCCGGCAGGCGTTCGCTCACCGATCGAAGAGGAATACGGGTTGGTCGCGGCGAACCACTTATCCGGCATTGATGGCGGCATATCGTTTCGCCAATATGAGTTGATCAGATCCATCCCGGGCGTGGATGTGGCGGCTCCCATTGCCATGGTGGGTTACTTTAGTTGGGTAGGAAAGACAAAGGGATTTGGGGCGTTGACCCAGCCGGGAGCCTATTTGGTGGAAACCACATTCCATGCCGACGACGGGATCACCCCTGTTCGGCAGGAAGAGCGGCTTTACTATTTCATTTCCCCCGAAGATGAGCTTACGATCCTCATAGAGGAGGGCTTTCCGCCCCTTTATGTAAATCCCCCAACAATTCCCGGGTGGGATCAAACAGCTACTATTTTTTCAACGGGCATCCTGGTAGCCGGGATAGTACCATCCCAGGAGGCCAGGCTGGTCGGCCTGGATAGAGCGGTTGTCGAGGGGGAGTACCTGACAGATGAGATACCCCTAGATCCGTTTCCGTATCCAAGGGGTTGTCCAAATCCGGATTACTGTCCGGAGATGGAAATTGCTCTCCCCATACTGATCAACAACACCACCTACATCGATATGACGTTACGGAGCACATTATATGGCCTTGACCTGGAGCCTGGGATCGGTTCTTTGGAGGACCTGCTTGCCCATGGTGGGATCGCATACTTGGTGACCCGCCCGGGTGAGGCCATTGGCGCTGAAACGACAGACAGCGGCTGGGTCCACCAACACATGGTTGCGGAGCTCAAACTATATCAAGACATCTTCGGGGAGATTCTGTATGGTCTTCCCACGCCCCTGGAATATCGTGAAATCCCCGATCCTTTCAATGGCAGTCAACTTGCTCTGGAAATTGTCGTGCCCGATATTCAACCTGATGATACATGCCCGACTTGCCCGGTTCGATTGTACCGTCTGCTGGTTGTTGGCAATGATATTGAGACAATGTCAGAGTCGCTCCGGTTGGATGCCTTTTCTCGGAGTAACTATGTTGGCACGTTTGATCTTGAGGGTCTGCCTGAGCCTGCGGACGTGAACCGGGTGCCGCTGGAGACCTACTTCCCGCCGGTAGCCATCCTGCGCTACGATGAGCAGGGCCGCCCGGTCGACCCACCCATGGAGTTGCGCCCAACGGATAGCCAGGCCGGCTATATCCAGTCCCCGCCATTGCTCCTGACCACGCTGGAGGCGGCCCGGGCCCTGCGGGGGGAGGAGGTGATCAGTGCGATCCGGGTGCGGGTGGCGCTGGAGGGCTGTCCGGTGGAGCAGCCCGAAGCCTGCCAGGTCACTCCCGCCGGGCAACGCAAGATCGAGGCCATCGCCATCGAGATCCGGCGCCAGACCGGGCTGGATGTGGACATCATGGTCGGCTCATCGCCAACCCGCGTGCTGGTGCATGTGCCGGAGATCGGGTACGTGGAGGAGCAGTGGATCCAGAAGGGGGTGGACCTGGTCTACCGGCGTGGGATCCAGTCGGGTCACTGGCTGCTGCTGGGGAGTCTGTTGGTGGCGGGTGGGCTGTTCAGCCTGGATCTGAGTTGGGCGGAGGTGGCTGCGCGCCGGCGGCTGATCGCCTTGCAGAAGGCGTTGGGCTGGCGTTCACGGACGGTGTTCGGGCAGGTGCTTGGGCAGGTGCTCGGGGTGGGGGTGGTGGCGGCGCTGGTGGGGACAGTGGCTGCGCTAGGGGTGGTGGAGTTCCTGGGCTTGGAGCCGCCGCCGGGCTGGCTGGTGCTTGGGCTGGGGCCGTTGGTGCTGGGGATCTCGATTCTGGGGGCGCTGCTTCCGGCCTGGCTGGCGAGCCGGACGCCGCCGGTGGTGGATCTGCGCGGAGGGGGTTTGCGATACCGGCGTATGGGGAAGAGGCCGGTCCTGGGGCTGTGGGGGTATGCGTGGGGTGGGCTGGTGCGTCGTGCCGGGCGGACGCTGCTGGCGGGGCTGACGGCGGTGCTCTCGGCTGGGCTGCTGGTGCTGCTGCTGGCGGTGCTGCTGGAGCAGCGTGGGATGCTGGGCGGGACGCTGCTGGGGGAGTTCATCCTGGTGCGTGTGCAGGGGTTCCACTATACGATCGTGGGGATTGGCTTTGGGCTGGCCGGGCTGTCGACGGCGAATAGTCTGCTGGCTGGGGTGCTGGAGCGGCGGCGGGAGATCGGAGCGCTGAAGGCGCTGGGCTGGCGGACGGGGGCAGTGATGGGGTTGTTCGTACTGGAGGGGGTGCTGCTGGGGCTGGGTGGTGGTGCGGTTGGGGCGCTGCTGGGCGGCCTGGCATTCGTTTATCTGTACCGGACGGTTGGGGCCGGGCTGTTCCTGGCGTTGTTGGTTGGGGTGGTCGTGCCGGGGTTGATCGGGGCGCTGGCGGCGCTGTACCCGGCGCGGGTGGCGGCGGGTGTGCCTCCGGCCGAGGCGGTGAGGTATGAGTGAGGGTCGGCTGGCAAGCCAAACCGGGCAGGGCCACAAGCTGGACCCTGTCTTTTGTCCTATTGAAAAATGGGGATCCGGATGCGAAAATGAACTGTAACAAATCATGAATCCAAGTGAGGCCACGGCAATGAAAACCTTATTCCAGATCGCGATCTTGATCGCGATGTCAACAATGGTTGCCTGCAACCTTCCGGCTGGGGACGGCGCTGCGGAAGTTACCGGGTCCGGTGGGACTGACTTCCAGACTACCCAAGGACAACAAGCTGTCGAGCCATCGGATCCGGGTGCGCTGATCTGGCCCCAGGACCTGGTCTACCAGGGCGCGTTCCGCCTGCCGGATGATCCCAACGGTGAGGGGATGGGCTGGGAGTGGGGCGGCGGTGCCTTGACTTACTACCCAGAAGGCGACCCCGAGGGCGCAGATGACGGCTTCCCCGGTTCGCTCTTCGGCAGCGGCCATGACTGGTACACCCACGTCTCCGAAGTCAGCATTCCCATCCCGGTCATCCCCGGCTCCCAGGACCTGGAGGCGTTGCCCATCGCTCCCACCTTGCAGGGCTTTGCGAGTATCACCGCCGGCCTGGTTGGGCCGCTGGAGATCCCCCGCGTCGGTCTTGAATACCTCCCTCGCCTGGAGGGTCAGGATGGCGGCCGGCTCTATTTTGCCTTTGCCCAGCACATGGGCGAGACGGAGACCCTGCCCTCCCACGGTTGGGCCGGGCTGGACCTTTCCGACCCTCAGCCTGCCGGCCTCTGGCGGGTTGGCGAGTACTGGAACTATGTCACCGGCGATTATCTCTTTGCCATCCCGCCGGAGTGGGCGGACCTGTACACGCCCGGGATGTACCTGGCCACTGGTCGTTTCCGTGACGGCGGACAGGGAGGCATGGGGCCATCTGCATTCGCCATCCGGATTGGGGATGCGGGTGACCCGCCCGCGCCGGGAAGCACGCTGGCAGCCATCCCCCTGTTGCAGTATGCCAGTGTTTACGCCGAGACCGGCCCCGCGGCGATGATCAACTACAGCTACGCCGATGAGTGGAACGGAGCAGCCTGGCTGACTTCCGGGGGGCGCGCCGCGGTCATCTTTGCCGGGACCAAGGCTACCGGCGAGACCTGGTATGGCTGCATGGATGGGACCGTCTGGCCGGACGACCCGCCGTATCCCCCGGAGTGCCCCGAGCGCGGCTGGTGGTCGACGCAATTCGAGGGCCAGATCCTGTTCTACGGCCCGGCATCCCTGGCGGCCGTAGCCACCGGGAGGGATCAGCCCTGGGAGCCGCAGCCCTACGCGATCATGCCGGTTGATCAGGTTCTCTATAACATCACCTCCCCCCAGCAGAAGAGCCACGTCGGGGGTATCGCTTTCGACAGGTCCCGCGGGTTGATCTACCTGCTGGAATTGTTCGGGGATGGCGACAAACCCCTTGTTCACGTCTGGGCGATCCGGCCGTAAAAAAAACTGGAGGTGGCTCGTAGCCACCTCCAGTTTGCTAATGACTCGGCACGTACGCACATCTTCAGCTATGAGAGTGCGGCCGCAGCGCACGTGCTATTGTTCTTGATTTCGAACAATCTTGACCATGCCCGGCAGGGGATGGTATTGGTCCCCTCTTGACAAATAGATGATTATCTATATAATATCAAATAGATAGTCATCGATATGTCAACCATCGACCCTGTTCTGTTTGCCAAAGCCCTGGCTGATGAGACCCGGCAGAAGATCATGAAATTGTGCTGCTGCGACTGGGTCTCGGTCAGCGAGATCGTCGAGCAACTGCATGTCACCCAGCCGACGGTCTCGCACCATCTGGCCGTCCTGCGCGAGGCCGGGCTGGTGGATGTCCGCGAAGAAGGGCGGCAATCCTACTACCGGCTGAACCAGGGTCGGATCACAATGTGCTGTGGCCGCCTGATGGCGGTCTTCGCCCCGGATGATAGCCCTACCGGTCAGTGATGAGCCAGATATTTTTTTGAGCAGATACATAGACAATGGTCTATTTGAAAACCCGGTAAACCTCATTCTTGGAAGGATTTTCGTATGATCGATGCAAGCACAATCTCCGCAGTCCCGATAATATTCCAGACGAGCTCGCGCCTGGCCGCCGCCGACCGTTGGGACCACCTGCTTGCCCGCCTGGACGTGAAGCGGGATGAACGGCGGGTGGCTCCCGGGCTGTACGCCCTGGGGTTTCCGTCGCCGGATTCGCCGGTCTTCGTGACCGCCAACTACAGGCTCAGCTTCGACGCCCTCAGGTCCGCCCTGAGCGACCTGGATTCCTATATCCTGGTGCTGGATACCCAGGGAGTCAATGTCTGGTGCGCAGCGGGGAAGGGCACCTTCGGGACCGAGGAAATCGCCCTGCGGGTGATCGCAACCCGCCTGAAGGATGTCGTCCGCCACCGGCGCCTGGTCCTGCCCCAGCTTGGCGCCCCGGGCGTCGCCGCTCACAAGGTCAAGGAGCAGACCGGCTTCCGGGTCGAGTATGGCCCGGTGCGGGCGGCCGACCTGCCGGGATACATGCAGGCCGGTAAGGCAACGGAAGAGATGCGCCGGGTGCGTTTCAGCCTGGCCGACCGCCTGGTGGTGATCCCGGTCGAGCTGGTCCATGCCCTGCTCCCGACCCTGGCGGTTGCGGTCGGCCTGTATTTCCTGGCCGGCTGGGTTGCGAGCCTGGCCGCTGTGGCCGCCGTCCTGGCCGGGACTGTGCTCTTCCCGATCCTCCTGCCCTGGCTCCCGACCCGGAATTTCAGCAGCCGGGGGTTCCTGCTCGGCGCGCTGGTCGCCCTGCCGTTCAGCCTCTCGGTCTTCCTCCAGCACCCGGACTGGCCGCTGGCAGGCCGGGTTGCCCAGGGGCTGCAATACCTGCTGATCATGCCTGCCGTGACGGCCTTCCTGGCCTTGAACTTCACCGGATCGACGACCTTTACCTCCCGCACTGGCGTGCGGAGGGAGATCTTCGCCTACATCCCCGCCATGGCCTGGACTTTTGGGCTTGGGGTGGCCGTCGCTATCTTGTCCATTTTCATCCGTTAGCAGAGGCTCACCATGTTCAATGCCTATGAAACCAATACCCTCACCTATCACCCTGAACTGTGCAACGGGTGCGCGCTGTGTGTCGCTGTCTGCCCGCACGCTGTGTTCGCCATGCAGGCCAAACGCGCCAGGATGGTCCGCCCGCAGGCTTGTATGGAGTGCGGCGCCTGCCAGCTGAACTGCGCCACTGGAGCGATCCAGGTGGAGAGCGGCGTCGGTTGTGCCGCAGCGATGATCCAGGCGGCCCTGCGCGGCCAGCCCGAAGCCACCTGCGGGTGCTCGTGATCCGCAGGTCTAAACTCTTATCTATCCAATAAGGAGCAAAGGATGACAACCCCAACCAAGATCCACAAGGACGTCCAGGAACACTATGGTAAATTCGCCGCCGCCGGAACGTCGTGTTGCCCCTCCCAGAATAGCCTTTACCCCCTCGACGCGCTCGAGGACCTGCCGGCCGACATCACCGGCTTCACCGCCGGGAGCGGTGACCCGGTTACCCCGGCGCAGTTGCAGCCCGGCGAAACCGTGCTGGATCTCGGCTCGGGCGGCGGGTTGGACTGTTTCCTGGCTGCCCGCCAGGTCGGCGAAAGCGGATGGGTGATCGGCGTCGATATGACCGCTGGGATGCTGGCCCGCGCCCGCCAAAATGCCGAGCGACTGGGTGCTGCGAACGTCGAGTTCCGTGAAGGCTACCTGGAGAGCTTGCCGGTCGATGACCACAGCGAAGATGTGGTCATCTCCAACTGCGTGATCAACCTCTCACCGGATAAGCCGCAGGTCTTTGGCGATATCTTCCGGGTCCTGAAACCTGGCGGGCGCATTTCCATATCGGATATCGTTACCAACCGCCCAGTTCCCGCAGCGCGGCGTGCCGATCAAGAGGACTGGTGCGGCTGCACCTCCGGCGCCCTGACCTCGGCGGACTTTGCCGCAGGGCTGCGTGAAGCCGGGTTTGTGGACGTTACGCTCACGCCTGAGATTGCCTTGGTAAAGAAAGCCATCGAGAGCGGTCAGGCCCGGATTCCAGCGGGTGTGACGAAAGAAGAAGTCTTCCAGGATTTGCACGATTGGGAAGGTTGCGAAAAGAACATCTTCCTGCCGCACCTGATCTCGGCGCGCAAACCCGCTTGATGACCCAATCACAACCGCGGACCAGGGCTGCGGTCTCACTTGGCCGGGCGGATGTGCTCGATAGCGTCCGCCCGGCCTGCAGCAATGTTTTTGTTAGGCAACTCTCATCTTCCCTTAATTGACATCCCGGAGCGGAGAGGGTATTATTATCATACCGACCAGTCGGTATGATTTTTTGATGGTCACACCTATCCCGCTAATGCTTGGAAGGTAGAAAGGACCCATGCAACAACGCAGCGAAGAGACCCGTTCCCGCATCCTGGATGCCGCCCTGAAGCGCTTTGCCACTTCGGGCTATAACGCCAGCAGCGTTGCCCAAATCTGCTCCGAAGCCGGGGTCAGCAAGGGGGCGTTCTA
This sequence comes from Chloroflexota bacterium, assembly GCA_043826785.1. Lineage (GTDB taxonomy): Bacteria > Chloroflexota > Anaerolineae > Anaerolineales > Villigracilaceae > JBDRPT01. The sequence continues at coordinate 22,433 of JBDRPT010000084.1, forward strand.
CCACCATTTCCCGACCAAACAGGCGATCTTCCTGGCCCTGCTTCAGGGCTGGCTGATGACCATTGACATCGGCCTGGAAAATGCCCGCCGGGAGTCGGTCGCGAAGACATTTATGTACATGACCGAACTGATCCCGGTCATCTTTGCCACCGCCGAGGACAGCCTGCCGATGTTTCTGGAATTCTTGTTGCAGGCCAGCCGTGATGAGACGGTCTGGCAGGCGACTATTGCCCCGTACCGCCATTACCAGGAGTATTTTTCCAGGCTGGTCGCGGACGGCGTCGCGGATGGCTCATTGAAGCCGGTGGACCCACAGGTTGCCGCCCGAGTGGTGGTTTCCCTGGCAGTGGGGCTGCTCCTGCAGGGACTGATCGATTCGCCCGGGGCCGACTGGCAGGAAGTCGCCCGGCAGAGTATGGAAATCATCATGAACGGGATGGCGCAGCCATCGTCCGAAGAAGCTGGAGGCTGAGATGATCCTGGTCACCGGTGCAACCGGTCATATTGGGAATGTATTGGTGCGCAAGTTGCTCGAACAGGGCCGCAAAGTGCGCGCCCTGATCTGGAGAGGTGATGACACATCTTCGCTCCAGGGGCTGGATGTGGAGCAGGTGGAGGGCGATGTCCTCGACCCACAGTCCCTGGAGACTGCCTTTCAGGGTGTGGATACGGTCTATCACCTGGCGGGAGTCATCTCGATCATGCCCGGGCAGAACCCTTTGGTCTGGCAGGTGAACGTCGATGGGACGCGCAACATCTTGGAGGCCGCCCGGCAGGCACGCATCCGCAGGTTGGTCTACACCAGTTCCATCCATGCCATCGCCCGTGCTCCGCACGGGGTCTGGATCAACGAGAGCCTGCCATTCGACCCGAATAACCCCTACGGGGCGTATGACCGCTCGAAGGCGACAGCAAGCCTCGAGGTCCAGAAAGCGGCCCGGGAGGGCCTTGATGCGGTCATCGTCTGCCCGACAGGGGTCATCGGGCCGTTCGATTTCCGCGGTTCCGAGATGGGTGAGGTCATTTTCAATGCGGCCACAACCAAGACGATGTTCTATATCGAGGGCGCCTACGACTTCGTTGATGTGCGCGATGTCGTCGATGGCATGATCGCCGCGGGGGAGAAAGGTAACCCGGGTGAAAGCTATATCCTCTCCGGACACAAGCTCTCGGTGCGTTACCTGCTGGAGACGGTGCGCGAAGTGACCGGACGGGCCTTCGCCAGCGTCAAGATCCCGTTCTCCCTGGCGAAATTCATCGCCTGGGTGGCGCCCTGGTATTACCTGAGGTCCAGGAAGAAGCCCCGCTTTACGCCCTATTCGCTCGAGGTCTTGCAGAGCAATGCAGATATCGACCATGCCAAGGCCAGCCGTGAACTGGGCTATCATCCCCGTCCGCTGATCGAGACGATCGCCGATACGGTCAAATGGTTCCGCGAGTATCGTAAACAATACTCGCCCAAAAAACTATAGGAGTGGAAGAATGAAAATCGTAACCGATTGTGCTGCAGATATACCCGCCGAGGAACTGCAGGAACATGGCATAACCCAGGCACCGCTGTATATCCAATTCCCTGAAGGGGAAGTCAACTCTGCGGATATTAGTGCAGACGAGTTCTATAATCGGCTGGAAGCGATGCGGCCGCAGATCCCGACGACGGCCCTGCCGGCCAGCGGGGTCTTTGCCGAGCTGTACCGCAAACTGGCCGGGCAGGACCGCGCGATCCTGTCCCTGCATATCTCCTCAGGCTTGAGCGGTACGTTCAACTCCGCCGTCCTGGGTGCGCAGGAAGCCGCCGGGGATGCTGACGTGACCGTCTGGGACACCCAGACCCTCTCGGGCGGGGAGCGGTTCCAGGTGATGGCTGCTGCCCTGGGAGCCAAGGCAGGCTGGACCCTGCAGGCGATCCAGGAGCGGCTGGAGAAGATCCGTGCTCGGACGGAGGTCGTCTATACCCTCGAAACGCTCGAGTACCTGGCGCGCGGCGGACGGATCGGACGGGTCAAAGCCATGGCCGGGGCGCTGTTGAACCTCAAACCGATCATCCATGTCGACCATGCGGATGGCAAGTACAGCACGGTCAGCAATGCCCGCACCCTTTCCCGGGCGCTGGATGCCATCGGGGCGCACTTGCATGGACTGTATACGGATCAGCCGGTCTGGGTGACGGTGTTGCATGGAAGGGTTGCCGATAAGGCCGAGACGCTGGCTGGCATCCTGCGCAATGCGCTGAACATAGCCAGGATGGAAGTGATGCGCATCTCGCCTGTGCTGGGAGTGCATACCGGGCCGGGGATCGTCGGCGCGGCAGTGATGCCGATGGCGTTGGTCGAAGACCTGGGATAGCCAGACATTAGCGGCGATACCATGCAGGCATCGTCCCGAAGGATAATTCTGAGCAATTTAAACGCCAGTTGCAACCTTCGGGACGTTTTCCTGATCGACCTGGGATAGTTTTTAGGATTAAACTGGCTTAATCAATTGGGAGAACAAGTGAGCCGTACTGAAGGACAGGGTAGGCGGGGGATCTGTGAGTGGCCAGGCAAGGTGGCCGTGATCACCGGAGCATCATCCGGGATCGGTGCAGCCACCGTCAGGCAGCTTGCCGCGGCCGGCCTGCGCGTGGTGCTGGTGGCGCGGCGGCTGGAACGACTCCTTGGCCTCAAGAAGGAGATCGAAGCAAGCGGAGGTCAGGCAGAGGTGATTGCGGCTGACCTTGGAGACGAGAGCGATCGTCTGCGCGTCTTTGAAACAACCCATGCGCTGCACGGGGGCGCAGATGCCCTGATCAATAATGCCGGTTTCGGTTGGTACGGGTATTACGAGCGCATGCCCTGGGAGACGGCCCGCGAGATGCTGGATGTCAACGTCGGCGCTGCGATGCATCTCACATCGCTTTTCCTGCCGGGGATGATTGAAAAAAATGCCGGCCATATCATCAATATCGGTTCGGTGGCGGGCGGGTTCCCAAACCAGGGCGTAGCCGTCTACAGCGCAACGAAGTCCTTCCTGGATTCGTTTACCACAGTCCTCTACCGCGAACTGCGCGGCACGCGCGTCAACGTCAGCGTGGTGCGCGCCGGCCCGGTGCGGACCGAGTTCTGCGAGTCGGCTCTCGGTCGCGAGGGCGGCGGCCATGTCCCGACCGAAAACGTGGGCGTGACCTCGGAGGTCGTCGCCAGCCAGATCTGGAAGTTGTTGCTCCGCCCGAGAAGGGTGGTCTATGTCCCGTCATCGCTCAGCATCGCTCCCTGGGTCGAGCTGACCTTCGGCTGGCTGGTGGACAGGCTGGGACCATTGTTGCTCAAGAAACAGAAGGGTTAAAAAAAGGGCGGGGCTGATCAGCCCCGCCCTTGCTATCCGTGTAAGCTCTCAGGCCCGAAGTTGGGTCAGCGCTTCCTCGACGGTCATCTCCCCCTGGTCGAGCTTGTCGAGGATCGCCCGGCGGTCGACTGCAGGGGCTATCGGTTGGCCGCTTGCCGCCCGCACCGGACGGACATTCTCGCTGTGATGAATACACAGGTCCCCAGAGACGCTATGGTAAGCGACCTCAACCCCACCACCCTGGATGGATGCCCACTGATGGCCATGTGACCGGGAGGCCGAGTCCACCGGCAGGTCGGTCAACAGGTCCCCGCTCAGGCTGTTGATGCTCAACTTGCAGGAGGTGTCTGCCGGCACGACCAGTTCGGTATCGCCTGAGACCGAGTTGATCTTGTACGGACCCTCTCCGAGCGGGGTTTCGATGGCCAGGTCGCCGCTTACTGTGGTGGCATGCAACGATGGGATTTGGGCGTTCTTCAGGTGGAGATCGCCCGAGACCAGGTTGACCTTCATCCCGCCGGACAGGTTCTCACCCGAGATATCCCCGCTGACCGAGTCGAGCACGAACGGTCCATTCAGGTCGACCAGCTGTAGGTCCCCGCTGACCGTTTTGACATTGGTCTTCCCTGCGAGCCCTTTGACGAGGATCGAGCAACTCACGCCCTTGATGAGCACATCGGCCTTGGTGGGGACTTCCACGATGTAGTCCACGCAGCAGGGCTGCGGGGCGCGGAATTTTACGAGCAGATTGGCCGCATCGAAATGGGTCTTCACCGATACGGCCCCGTCGTCGCCCTGCTCGATCTGGATCTGGGTGTGCTCCGCGTCGCAGTTCCCGGAATGTTTCACGGCTGTCACCTGGATCAGATCATCTTGTCCGGGGCGGATCTCGACCGATCCGCAGATGTTACTCAGGTACAGGTTGGCGGGGGAGGTCACTTCAAACGTTTGTTGGATGGATTCTTGAGACATGTCTATTCTCCTTCTTATTTAACTTGTTTCTGCGGGGGCGGTTGCCCGTTCCAGTTGGTCATGGTCTGGCAGGACGGCCTCGGCGTTGCGGATGAAGGGGATGAAATAACCTGAAAGACCGACCAGCATGGCGGCAATCCCGGCGAAGAAGATCAGCAGGCCCATCCCGGCGCCGGGCCCGGTGCCGAAGATGCCGCCGAAAAGATTGGAGAGGCCGGTGGTCGCGCGCATATTCGGTTCGAGGACGAAGTCTGCCAGCGTACCGGCGATCAGCGGGGCGATGGGTTGGGTGAACCAGGCGATCAACCGGCGGGCCGAGAAGACCCGTCCCTGGACATCGGGGGCGACCTTGGACTGCCAGAGGGCCTGGTTGGAGGTGTTGACCAGCGGGATGACCAACATCATCAAGACCATGGCAGGGATCCACATCGGCAGGCCGGTGCCGAGTCCGAGCATGGCGAAGAACAGGCCGCCCAACATCCAGCCGAGCAACACACCGTTGACCCGGCGTTTGAAGCCGCCCCAGGCGCTCATCAGGATGCCACCGATGACCCCCCCGACCGCCCCGGCTGTCTGCACCGAACCGAAGATGATCGCGTTCTGGCTGGTGCGGGCCAGGATCATTGGAGCCAGGACGGTGAAACCCATTCCCGAGAACAGGTTGCCCACGAAGAAGATCATCTGCAGGCCGAGCAGGCTTGGCCGTTTGAATATGTACTTGAACCCGTAGGCGGCTTCCACCCAGATGCTGCCCCGGCCTTCCTGGCCCTCGACGGTCTTCGCCGGCTGGGGGACGTGGACGAATAACAACGCGCCGATGGCAATGAAGAAGGTGGCTACGTCGATCAACATGATCAGGGCAAAACTATCGAAACGGCCCTGGATTGGCAGGGCGAGGATCATGCCTGCCAGTAATGGTGCCAGGATCCCGGGTCCGGCATCGACCAACGACATCATCCCGTTGGCCCGGCCATACTGTTTTTTCGGAACCATGGTGCTTATTGCTGCGGAGTAGGCCGGCCACTGGAATGTGTTCCCCAGGCCGTTGATGACTGCCGCGATGTAGAGGTGCCAGAACTCGAGCAACCCGGTTGCATACAGGACCAGGATGGCTGTTGTGGACAGGACCGCGCCCAGATCGCTGATCATCATCATGAGCTTGCGGTTGTAGCGGTCCACCATCGCACCAGCAATGGGGGAAAGCAGCAGGAAGGGCGTGATGAAGGCCACTTGCATGCCTGCCAGGGCGGTGGCGCTCTCGGTCTGTTTGTAGACCCAGAGAGTCATACCGAAACCGGTCATCGCGGATGCAAGCACGGAGATGATCTGGCCGATCCAGACGACAGAGAAGCCGAGCATACCTTGCGGGCGGTTGACGGTTGCTTCAGCGGTTGTCATTATCGCTCCTGAGCGTTATTGTTTAGCTTCAAACCAAGGCGGTGCATCTCGTCATAGACGACGAAGCCGTAGCGTTCAAGCACGGATAAGAATTCTTGATATGAAGAGCGGACAGCAAGGATGGTATTGTTCTTGGGATAGGTTTTCAGTTTAGACAATGCCAGGGATAGCATCGGCTCGATCAGGGCGGCGTGGTACTCAGGCGCGGCGCGCAACACCAGGTGATGCGTGACTTTGGTCACCCGCCGGGCAGACAGGGAGACGTACCCCACCAGTTGCCCGTCCATCTCGAAAGCCCAGCGATAAGTATCCATCTTCTGAGCGCGCTTGGCGATCGGCTCGAAGACCTTTTCGATCAAGCTGATGCGATATTCTGCCTGGTTGATGGGCATGAATGCTTGTACATCCGCGGGGATCTCCCGCAGGGCAAGCTGGTAGCGGGGTTCCCACTCGGACAATTTCATCGGCCTGACGGAGAATTCATGCGCCGGGAGGGGTTCTACATCTGGCAAGTTTTCCAATTTCAACTCGTTGATACTGTCGTAGTGGGTAAAACCCAAATCGCGGTAGAGTTCATAGGCGGGGGTATTCACCGTCCGTACTTCGAGCGTACAGGCTTCGGCGCCATGTCGGCGGGCATGTTCGATCACCTGTGTGACCAGCTTGCGGGCCAGGCCTTTGCGGCGGTATTCGGGATGTGTGGCTACATTGCCGATCTCCCAGCGCTTTGATTTGGGAGCAGTCCTCGAAATGTTCACCAGAGCGATCGTCTTACCCTGGTCTTCGAATATAAAACCGTCAAAAACATGCCTGAATGTCTCCGAGAACCGTTGCAGGATGCTGATCAGCGGGACCAGTTTCTTGATCATCCGGACTTCGGTGCGGATATCCGTTCCCTGGACAGCCAGTTCGCCGGAAAAGGCTACATCGATCATCTCGGCGATGGCATCCATATCACGACGGATATCGATCGGGCGGATTTGAATTTGATTTTCAATGGATCTATCCTGTAATTGATGGGTTTAGTCTGTTGCGACGACGTGGGAACTTTCTGCAGATGCGCCCGGCAGGGGAGTTTCTGTCTGGGCATTTTGCGGAGATTCGGCTGGAGCTGCGTGTCCGTTTGTCTTCGGCAGCTTGAACTTGACCCAAATTACCGGGAGCATGGCGGTCATGGCAACCAGGGGGACGTAGAAGGGGACCCGCGGACCGTATCGTTCCCACAATGCCGCCCCAATGTACGGGGAGGGCAGCGAGATGATGCCCAGGCTGGTCGAGAAAAGGCCGAAGGCTGTGCCGCGCAATTTTTCGGGGACGACCTTGGAGATGAGCGAGTTGTAGGCCGGTCCTACCAGCGCCTGGCCTAGGCCCAGCAGGCCCCAGGCGATGATAAATCCAAGGTATGCGCTGACATTTAGCATCATGAAGATCGCGCCACCGATCAGCAAGTTACCCAGGACAATCCCGACCCGCTCCCCGCGCTTATCCGCGAGGATCCCACCCAGGGTAATGAAAGCCATGGTGACGATCGATGCGATCGAGCCGAGGATGCCTAATTGGGTCTTGGTCAGACCGGCGATATTATTCATATAGACCGGGAACAAATTCCCGACCATGCTGAAGGTTACATCGCCAACCCCATCGGCGATGAAGATCCAGGTCACGATCCCGCCGGCAGCGATCAGCCCAAAGATTGCTGCCAGGCTGGTCTTGAGATGTGCAAAAGTCGGAGCCGAACGCGGCTTGTCACCCGCCAGTTCCTCCTGGCGGATTTTGCGCGCCATCAACAGGCGAATAACTGTAGCAATGCCATACAACCCGGCGGCGACGGCGAACATCAGGCGGAATCCGTATTGGTCCGCGAGGATTCCACCGAGCGGTGCGCCGATGACACCGACGATCAGGAAAGCCCCCTGGACGATCCCGAACACCCGCCCGCGGTTCTCCTCGGTAGACTCTTCGGCCACGAAAGCCTGGAAACTCGGACCAACGAAGGAGGATGCCATGGACAGGCCGACCATTGCCAGGAGCAGCCAGCCCCACGAAGGTGCCAGGACGAACATGACATACCCAGCGCAGCCAGCCAGGCTGCCGATTGAAATCGCCTGGATGCGGCCGATTGCATCGGAGAGCCATCCGCCAAGGATTTGGAAGAATAGCGGGGCAATCATTGCCAGGGTGAAAAACACGCCAATCTGTGTCACGTCGGCGCCCAGTTCCTGGACATAGAGGGGCAACAGAGGACCGAACATGTTTCCTCCGATATTGGCCACGATCATGCTGAACAGGAGGATGATCAGCGTCCGGGTTAGGAGGGGTGCCTTCTTTTCCATGATACTAACCTATTATGACTATTGAATTGCCTTGTATGACTCAACAAACCCTTATGGCCGCCACCATCTGGCAGGGGCAATCAAGTGCTATGCTGGAAGCATGTCCTTGGGTCGGTTTTCAACCGGATGATTATTGGATGTTGGCGATCACTCGACAAAGATCTCGACGTGTTCACCGTCTACACTGTCGGTGACATCGATGACTTTGCCGGTCATGCCTGAGCGGAGTGCATCCATCAACTGGTCCATGTTTACCCCCTCGACCTCCGGGGCAAAGTGCGCGCCGATCTTCATGCCTGCGTCGATCAGCGCAAGGGGAATTTGTACCGATGCTTTGGCCCGCCCAGTGTGGATGTCGGTCACGCGGACACGTAACCAGCGAGCACCTGGAGCCCCAATGCCCATGGTTTTGCTACGCCCCGCGTTGAGGCTGGAGAGAAGCTGCGTCCCCTCTGCAGCGCTGATTTTCCCTTCCTCAACCATTTTTAAGATCTTCATCCGTTCTTCTGAACTGGTCATGTGTGGACCTCCTTCTATGAGAACTATGTCTTCGTCTGGGTCTACCCTGGAACAGACGCTCTCGGACAAACGACAATGGGAGCAGGCTATTTAGCGCTTATCCTATGTACACCTGGACGCGTTCACCGTCATCGCCATCATCAACACTGACGATCAACGGTTGATTGTCTGCTGTGCTAGCATCGAAGGTCTCCACAGCCTGGATGATTTCATCAAGGCTCGTGTTTTTTAGTTCAGGGATTTTATCGCCGAAAGTGCGCAAGAACCAGGCTGCAAATTTCAAGGGCAGGGGAAATCCAAGCACGATGTGCGGCTCCTTCTTCCCGGGCTTGGGTTCTACATTCACATACAACCAGCGCGAGTTCCGGCCGCCGGCTGCCATCGAAATCATCACCACGCCCAGAATGAAGGGCAACCAGGCGCAGAAGAACCAGAAGTTGTACCCTGCTGCCTGCATTGCCCAGAACATTAGCGCTCCACTGAGGACTGTAACCACGATCCCGATCCAGAGGAAGACTTGCCACAGTCGTCTTGCCCGTACGCCAACCTCTCTGAGTGCCGGGTCCTGGTCGGGTCTGCTCTCCTGCCCCATTGCTGGCGGGATCACAACATGATCATCTAAGGGAGGATCTTCTTCGAGGGCGCGGATCAACCCCAAACCTTCTTCAGGAGTGATCTTCCCATCCTCGATCATTTTCAAAACTTGTTCACGTTCCAGGTCGGTCATTGCTTGCTCCTTGCGTGTTGCCTATGCCCCTCTCCCTTGGAAGAGGGGCATAGGCAGGGAGAGAAAGAAATGTTACTTGCCTTCCAAAGCCGAAAGCAGTTTTTCAGCTTCTTCAAGCGTGATCTTTTTTTCCTGTAGCATCTGCAGGATGGTCAAGCGCTCTTCATCTGAGACAGGCTCACTTTTTTCCACAGGGCTTTGGGATGCCAGGTCCCATTTCCAGCGGCCGATATTTACATTGGCGCGGACATGGCGTGCCCGCGTTTCAGCCGCGCGTGCTTTTGCATCTGCCCTGCGGACAGCCGCCTCGATCTTGATCTCTGCTCGACGCGATGCGTGTCCAACCTTGGTCTGTGCTCGTTCCAGGGCGTGCTGCACCCGCCGGTGGATCCTTTCTTCAAGCTCACCCGATATGTGCGGGATGTGGGGAATCGGGGGGATAGGTGGAATCGGCATTTCGAAGTTGTCGAACATACCGAAGCCAAAGTCTGCGGTCGAATCCCAATGTTCTGCCCGACTGGTCACCAATATCCCATCCCCGGCGATGAGAGTCAGCTTTGCTGTTCCGCTGCCCAGGGTCAACGATTCCAGCCCTCCTTCGCTCTCATCCAGCTCTTTTCCAGGGATGTCGATTCGGATTGACTCTGGATTCGGGACCGTCATTGTCAGGCTCGCATCGGCATCCGGAGGTAAGCGCAGGGTTATATCATCTCCGGCGGAGAAGGTGTACACCTGGTCGGCGGTTGGGTTGACGTATGCGGCGATGTCGCTACCGGCGTTGACAGTGATGCTCCCTTTGATGTTGCGAATATAGATGTCGGAGCCAGCTTCCATTGATAGAGAGCCAGACACGTCACGGGCGGATACATCGCCGCCGATCGACTCGATGGCGCAATCGCCCCTGACCCTGTACAGGATAGCGTCCCCGCTGATCGTCCCTGCTTTGATGGCGCCAACCCCAACCAGGGAAATATCCCCAGCTACGGTTTCGATCGTAATTGAATTAGTGTCTTTCAGAGCGACATCACCGGCAACCTTGCCGAGGTTTATGCTGCCATGCAATGCCTGCAAACTTGCATCTCCATTTACCGATTCGACCGTGATGCTGGTTTCGCGAGGCAGGTAGAGGATCAGGTCTTCATCGCAGCTAATCGTGATCGGATCGCTTTCAGATAATACCTCCAGGGTATCCCCATCCGTCTTGGCCATGATCTCCTGGCGGTCCCATCCGGCAACCCGCAGGTTACCAGGAATGACGTTTATTAGGATGCTTGTCTTCTGGGTCACAGGAATGGATTGCTGTTGCATATCATTCATCTCCTTGCAGAAGCCGCATTGCCTCTTCGGCTGAAATCTTGCCAGAGTCTAATTCCTCAAGGATGCTATGCCGTTTTTCGCCGTCCGCCTCAACCGTCTCATCTTTCCCTGGCTCATAACCCATCGCCCGGATGACCTCGTGCAATCGATTGCGGATGGTGGGATAGGATAGCCCCATTTCGTCTTCCATGCGGGTGATCTTCCCTTCACAGCGGACAAAGGTCTCGATAAAATCAAGTTGTTCTTCGGTCAAACCGGGGAATGGACCGTTCGCGAAACGACCCTCGATGCTGGTATCGCAGGCTGGGCAGCGCAGCTTGGTAATGACAAGTTCCCCCTGGCATACCGGACATTGACTCAATGGTGTTTTCATCCTTTGCCTTTCTCGATTTCCTTAATCTTATTTAGATTATACATAAGAATATAGAAATGTCAATATGTTTTTATTGAATATATTGATATTTACTTTAATATTATCAAAACTGTAATTATTATTACTCGCCTGGCTTCGCATCCATGGAACACGGCGATTCACACTCAACAGGAGGATTCCTGAGGATACGAGTGTCTCATTCGATGATAGACCCTCGAAGCTGCGCCTTCTTCAGAGATGTGTATCACCCCCCTCGTCCGGTCAGGCCCATTTTCAAGGCGACCGGCAATGACGCGCTTGAAATCGGGCTGGTGATTACCCACAAGTGAACTCCTGAAAAGGGAAGGGGTGCAAAAGAGTGCAAGACAGAGTCATACAGGTGATGATAACCGCAGAGATACCCTGCAAGAGCCAGTAAGGACCATTGCGGTCGGTAGGGATACCTAATTTGCCGCCCAGTTGCCGAAGCCAAAGAACCGCTTTGGGTGGCCAATATTCAGAAATGACGAAGACAATTTGAGCCGCGATGAGAACGACAGAAAACAAGCGACGCATGCGATCCACGGTTTGGACACGCATATCTTCGACATCCAGACCTTGTTCCTGGTCAAAGCGATAGCCATGTTCAATGCGAGTTCGCAAGCGCCAATCGTTATAAATCTGTTGCACGACAGCAACATTCGTCAGAGGGATGTTGGTAATCAAGACCAGTTGTCGGTTCAAGGTTTCGTCATCGGCAACCAGAATCCACAACGGTTTTTGTGTGCCTGGGATGCGGATTTTGAACCAGCCAAAATGAACCGTGTCGAGCCTGGTTTCTCCGGCGTGCTTGAACAGCACCTGGAAGGTGACCTGATGGGGAACACTTTCCACCAAGTCTTGCAGTTTTTCTGTTTCCCAGCGGTCGAGACGGTCATTGTAAACTTCCACAATTCGTTCCAGATGACTGACGCGAAAGATAAATTCCTGCTCTAATTTCACAACTTGAGCGAACATTTTTTGGTCATCCAGCCCGGAATCACCCACAAAACATATCTTTCGCCCCCCATACAGCCAACAGGTCGTCTCAAACGCTTGTTCCACCTCTTTATTCTGGCTGATAAAGTCAGCGGTTTGATACGAAAACCAATTGGCATAACTGGTGACTGGCACTTTGGTATTTACGATGGTCGCCGTGATGGCTGGATAGCCATGCACCAAACGGGCATGTCCTGTCAAATCCGGCGGGGTCGCTTTATGGACAACACTCACTCCTTCCAATGCTTTAGTGTAGGGCTTCTCAAAATTCACTGGATCCACCGCCACCACCTGTGTTTTAACATTGAAAACGAGCCCACCTGGGGGAGGATTTAACATTGAAAGTGAGCCCACCTAAATCATAAGAACTCCGGCACAATAAGAGCGGAGGCAAGGAGATGAAAAAGGTGGAAGACTACGAACGGAT
>JBDRPT010000085.1:0-11508 GCA_043826785.1 Chloroflexota bacterium
CTTATCCGTTCGTAGTCTTCCACCTTTTTCATCTCCTTGCCTCCGCTCTTATTGTGCCGGAGTTCTTATGATTTAGGTGGGCTCACTTTCAATGTTAAATCCTCCCCCAGGTGGGCTCGTTTTCAATGTTAAAACACACCCCTTTCTTGATGTGAATATGGTACGGGTATTAGAGAGATATTTTGGCCCTCGCAAGCTAGTTGACATTCGTGACGACCCTTACATCCAAAATTTAGCGCATACGATTGTTTTCATGTCTGAAAACTATGTCAATGTAAATTTCGGTATTTTAGATTTAGCAGCGTTGATCTGTAAAAAGAGTCCACTCTGCCAGCAATGCCCCGCAAGAACTGGTTGTAAATTAGCCAGTAAAACAGATGAGAGTCATTAGGTGAGTTACGCCCAACCCCAATTGCACCAGACTTGGCTACGCCAAGAGGGTACGCGGCGTTAAAAGCCAAGTTTGGATCGGGTAAAAGCAGTGTGCGGAGCAAAAACGCCAAGCTGGTGAATTACCCGTTGGGCGGAGCTGAATTGAGATTGACTTGTTATAAGATTCGTCGCGTTAGTGGAAGTTGGAGGAATCAGCTATGGACTATACCAAGAATACAGGTGGTCAACCTTCGCTCAAAGGTCTTTGCGATCACTGCGGTAATATTGCATTCCAGACCATTGTAGCAACAGAAGTATCCTCATCGAGGGGATCTCCCATAACATTCACTTTCACCAGATGTACTATTTGTGATGGGATGGCCCTGAGGGAGCATCCCGGCGATTGGGATGCCCCTTTGGCGCCAGGAGACAAACCTTTATCTACCGACATCCCATTTCAGCAGTTATGGCCTCCAACCGCTAGTTTTTCATCAGAGGTACCAGAGCGAATTCGCACGATTTATGATGAAGCTCGACTTGTTCAAAAACGATCACCAAGTTCTTTTGCAGTTCAGTTACGCCGTGCGTTTGAAGCCCTCGTCAAAGATAGACAAGCCGAAGGACGCACTTTGTATGCCCAAGTGCAATGGATGATTGATCATGGTCAGCTTCCAAATGTGTTTGCTGAAATGATGCACGTTGCCCGTATGATTGGGAATCTCGGCGCTCATGATGCGGAACAAGATGTCACAGATCACGACGCCGAAGTGTCTGACCAGTTCTTCAGAGCAATCATTGAGTATGTCTACGTTGCTCCAGCTCTCCTTGATAGAGTAAAGAAGGCGTCTCCGCCTTCGTCTGACCAAAAACCAATACCATAACGCTCCGCCCAACACCGGCTAGTTACCATATAATGCGAAAAGGTGCGAAAATAGGGTAGGCAGCGGCTACACCGGGGTCACGGGGCCGGTCAGGGCCACACCGCCAGCCCGGTCTACCTGGAGGTCCAGCTCGAGGCCGGGGGTGAATTCAGCCTGGATATCCCGCCGGGCCACACCGCCCTGGCTTACGTGTTCGCGGGCCGGGGGATGTTTGGAGACCAGGCAATTGAATCTGTAAACATGGTCGTCTTCGGAGCAGGGGATGCGATCAACGTCAAGGCAGTCGACCACCCGCTGCGTTTCATGTTCTTCGCCGGGGAGCCGTTCGGCGAACCGATCGTCCCCTACGGCCCCTTCGTCATGAACACCCGTGAGCAGATCCAGCAGGCGCTCAACGACCTGCGCGATGGAACTTTTGTAATCCATTGAAGCGGGGAGTCGCTCCAGCAGCTTGCTGTATAATCCGGGTATGACCACGATCCTCGTCGGAGAACGGGTTGGAAAGCAGGGCAGAATCCGCCTGGGCTGTTCAGCAGTGCTCTTCGATCCGGCCATGGAACAGGTGCTGCTCACCCGCCGGGCGGATAACGGCCAGTGGTGCCTGCCGGGAGGCGCGATCGATCCCGGCGAGACTGTTGCCGAGGCCTGCGAACGCGAATTCTACGAAGAGACCGGGCTGAGGGTCCGGGTTGCCCGCCTGACAGGGGTGTACAGCACTCCCGACCAGTTGGTCGTTTACCCGGATGGGACCCGGGTCCAGATCATCGCTTTGAACTTCCTGGTCAAACTCCTGGGCGGCGAGATGGTCCTGACCAGCGAGACGACGGCGATCCGCTACTTCCCTGTTGCCGAGGCGGTCTCCATGGACCTGTTCCACAGCCATGCCGAACGGATCCGCGACGCCGCCCGGGGGGAACAGGCTGCAATCATCAAATAGGACCCGAATGGACAAACCCCGAGAGACAGTACCGGTTTCATCCCGGCAGACGCGCCAGAATTATGACCGCCTGAGCCGCTGGTATGACCTGTTCTCGGCCAGCGAGCGCAGGTTCACCCTGCTGGGGTTGCGGCTGCTGGATCTCCATGCCGGGGAGCGGGTGCTGGAGCTCGGTCCTGGAACCGGGCATGCCCTGCAGGCCATGGCGCAAGGAGGAGCCGGGAGGGTGGTTGGGGTCGAGCTTTCATCCGGGATGATCTGCCAGGCCCAAAAACGGTTGTCTGCCATTGGCCGGGCCGGGGATGTTTTCCTGCTCCAGGCCGACGCCCTGCGCATCCCGCTGGCCGCAGCCAGCTTCGAGGCGGTCTTCCTTTCCTTTACGCTCGAGTTGTTCCCCGACCCTGCCCTACCGATCCTGCTCAGCGAGTGCCGCCGGGTGCTCGCGCCGGGCGGCCGGGTGGGGATCGTCAGCCTGGCAGCGGACGGTTCGCGCCCGGTGCAGGTCTACGAATGGTTCCACCGCCGCTTCCCCGGCCTGGTCGACTGCCGGCCGCTCGAAATCGGCCAGGTCCTGGGGCAAGCCGGTTATCATATCGAAAATACGACCCGGAAAGCAATCTGGGGGTTGCCGGTCGATATCCTTGTTGCGAGGCCATTATGAAAACTGAAACTCTCAGCTTGTCTGCCCAAAAGGTCCAGGATGCCCTTGTGGCCGCCGGATTGGATTGCACGGTCATCGAGTTCAGCGACAGCACGCGCACCTCCGCCGAGGCTGCCGAGCGGGTCGGCTGTCAGCTTGGCCAGATCGTTAAATCGCTTATTTTTCGCGGCCAGGAGACCGGTAAGCCGGTCCTGGTCCTGACCAGCGGGGCGAACCGGGTCGATGAGGCTCGCATCAGCCAGATTGCCGGGGAGCGGATCGGCCGGGCCGACCCGGAGTTCGTCCGCAGTGTGAGCGGTTACGCCATCGGCGGGGTGCCTCCGATCGGACATTCGCAGCAGATACTGACGTACATCGATGAAGACCTGCTTCAATACCAGACCATCTGGGCGGCCGCGGGTACTCCCAATGCAGTCTTCGAACTGACGCCTCAAGTGCTGGTTAATCTGACGGGTGGACTTGTGCTGCAGGTAAAATAACCGGAATTTCTGGCTCCCGCCAGGCATCAATCCAACCGCTGAACCAACGAAAAAGCCCGGCTCGTGTTGAGTCCGGGCTATATATCAGCTGAATATGGATCTCAGCCGTGCTTTTGTTGGAAATCCTTCATTGTGGCCACCAACTGCTCGACTGCCTTGAGCTCGAGGGCATTGTAGAGCGAGGCGCGCATCCCGCCGACCGAGCGGTGACCTTTCAGGCCGATCAGGTCGCGCTTCTTGGCCTCGGCCGCGAAGCTTGCTTCCAAATCTTCGCTTGGCAGGCGGAAGGTGATGTTCATCACCGAGCGGTCTTCCTTGGCGGCATGGCCGCGGTAGAAACCACCGCTCTGATCGATCGTCTGGTAGATCGAATCCGCCTTGGCCCGGTTGAGTTTGGCAATTTCAGGCAACCCGCCCAGTTTTTTGGCCCACTTGAAGACCAGCCCGACGATGTAGATTCCCCAGCATGGCGGGGTATTGAGCAGCGAGCCTTCTTCAGCCAGGGCCTTGTAGTCCAGCAGGTTGGGCAGGTTGGCGGGGATGCGTTCGAGCAGGTCCTCACGGATGATGGTGATGACCACGCCCGCCGGGCCGGCGTTCTTCTGGGCACCGGCGTAGATCAGGCCATATTTGGTCATGTCGAGAGGATGGCTGATGAAGTCTGACGAAGCATCGCAGATCAGGGGGACACCCGCAGGCGGGACCGGTTCAGTGAAGTATTCCACGCCGTGGATGGTCTCATTAGAAGTGTAGTGCAGGTAGGCTGCCTTCGGGTCCAGGTCCAGCTCAGACTGGGCCGGGAGGCGGTTGAATTTTTCGGCTTCCAGGTTGGCGGCGGCGCGCGCCGGGCCGAGTTTCTGGGCTTCCTTGTAGGCCTTCTTGCTCCACGATCCCGTGATAATGTAATCTGCAGAAGCCTCAGCCGGGCGCAGGTTCATCGGGATCATTGCGAACTGCAGGCTGGCCCCACCTTGCAGGAACAGGACTTTATAGTTGGCCGGGATGTTGAGCAGTTCACGCAGGTCGGCTTCCGCGGTCTGGATCACGGCTTCGAATTCCTTCGACCGGTGGCTGATCTCCATTACGGACATGCCTGTGCCCTGGAAATCGAGCAATTCCACCTGGGCTTGCTGCAGGACCTCCAACGGCAATACCGCCGGGCCGGGGTTGAAATTGTAGGCACGCTTGGATTGAACGGACATTCTGATGTCTCCTCTGGTTGACTAAGGCTTCGACCCACCCCTTTTTACAATCCAATTATATCCCCCGGGGTTTTTTCTCACAATAACAATCGGCATGGTTTTGGCATGCAAGAAGTCAGTTGACATCCCATTCCCCGATTGTTAGAATGGAATCTGCAATCCGGTCCTTGTCCTGGGAGGGGACCTTGGATACAGACCGATCCCTAGGTTTGTTTCTAATTATGAGGAGGAAACCAGTAATGAAGATCCTGATCTGCGATAAGATGGAATCAGCAGCCATCGAGACGATGCGCCTCGCCGGCCTGACCGTTGACCCGAATTTCGAGGTCAGCGCTGAAGAATTGCCGGGCGTGCTTCCGGCTTATGCTGGCTGCGTGGTACGCAGCCGCACGAAGATCCGCCAGGCGCTGATCGACGTCTGCCCGGACCTGAAGGTCATCGTCCGCGGCGGGGTGGGGCTGGACAATATCGACGCCGAGTATGCCCGCTCCAAGGGCATCACGGTGTTGAACACCCCGCAGGCCTCGTCGGCCTCGGTGGCCGAGCTGGCGATCGGCTTCATGTTTGCCCTGGCGCGCTCGATCTACCACACCACTGCCTCGATGAAGGCCGGGAAATGGGAGAAGAAGGCCTTCGAAGGCGTGGAATTGGGCGGCAAGACCCTTGGCCTGATCGGCGTCGGCAACATCGGCAAGGAGACTGCCAAACGCGCTGCCGCCCTGGGAATGGATGTGATCGCCTACGACCCGTTCGTCAGCGAACTGGCGGGGATCAGGCTGGTCAGCCTGGACGACCTGCTGGCACAGTCCGATTACATCAGCCTGCACCTTCCAAAGACGAAGGAATCGGCCAATATGATCGCCAGCGAGCAGTTCGCCAAGATGAAGGCGGGCGTCCGGATCGTCAATTGCGCCCGCGGCGGGATCATCGACGAAGAAGCCCTCTACGCGGCGCTGACCAGCGGCAAGGTCGCCGGCGCGGCCCTGGATGTCTTCGCCGAGGAGCCGCCCACGGACTGGAAACTGCTCAAGCTGGACAACGTCATCGCCTCGCCGCACATCGGCGCGGCCACCAAGGAAGCCCAGGGGCGCGTCGGGGATGAGGTGGCGGAAAAGTTGATCGCCTTCGCCGCTGGCAAGTGACCCGGAGTGCCTGGCGGCAACTGAACTTATTTTGAAACCCGAATGGAAGGCGGCAGCATGAGAACTTACCCTGACATTGGGATCCAGGTCCCGCGGGTGCACCTGCCCAAACCGGGCACAGACCTGACCAGGTGGGCGGTCATCGCCTGCGACCAGTTCACCTCCCAGCCCGAGTACTGGCAGGAAGTGGAAAGCCTTGTCGGCGATGAGCCATCCACATATCACCTGATCCTGCCCGAGGTCTATCTCGAGCAGCCCGGCGAGGAGAATCGTATCCAGGTCATCCAATCCAAGATGCGCACCTACCTGGAGCAGGCTTATCTCCAACCCCGTGAAGGCCTGATCCTGGTGGAACGCAGCGCCCTCGGCAAGACCCGCCGGGGCATCCTGCTCTGTCTTGACCTGGAGCGCTACGACTATACCAAAGGCTCCACCAGCCTGATCCGGGCCACCGAAGGGACGATCGTCGAACGACTGCCCCCGCGGATGAAGATCCGCCAGGGCGCGGCGCTGGAACTGCCCCATATCCTGGTCTTGATCGACGACCCGCTGCGCACGGTCATCGAGCCGCTCGTGGCTGCAAGGGAAAAACTGGACCGGCTCTATGGCTTCGAATTGATGCTCGGCTCCGGCCACCTGACGGGTTACGCGGTCAGCGAGGCGCTCGAAGCCGGGGTCATCGCCGCACTGCGGGCGCTGGCTACGCCGGAAGCCTTCAGCGCAAGGTACGCAGTGAACCCGGATGCGCCGGTCTTGCTCTTTGCCATGGGCGACGGCAACCACTCGCTTGCCACGGCCAAGGCTGTCTGGGAGCAGATGAAACCCGAGGTCGGGATGGACCACCCGGCCCGCTATGCGCTGGTCGAGATCGAGAACGTCCACGACCAGGGGCTGGAGTTCGAGCCGATCCACCGGGTCCTGTTCGGCCTGAAGAAGGACATCCTGGCTGAAATGCAGGCGTTCTTCGCTGGGCTTACATTTACAAGTGTCGCCGGTCCGGAGCAGATGGTCCGCCAGGTGGACGGGCAGACCGGCCCGACCCAAATGGTCGGCATGGTCAGCGGTGCGGGCGGTGCGTCATTTGGGGTCATCGAGATCGCCAACCCGGCCTCGAACCTGCCGGTGGGCACCTTACAGGCTTTCCTGGACTCCTTCCTCAAGGCTGGCGGGGCGGAGAAGATCGACTACGTCCACGGCGAGGACGTGACGGTAGAACTGGGCGGGCAACCTGGGAACGCCGGATTCTACATCCCCGGGATGGAAAAATCGGACCTGTTCAAGACGGTGATCCTGGACGGAGCCCTGCCGCGCAAGACTTTCTCGATGGGCGAGGCCAGGGAGAAGCGCTTCTATATGGAGTGCAGGAAGATCGCCTGATCCCAGGACATAAAAAGAGCCGGGTCACCCGGCTCTTATTTTTTTAAGCGCTGCTTCAAAATCTGCGGGGTAGGGGGCCTTGAGGTAGTACGGCCGGTTATCCAGGTTGAATTCCAATGAGGCCGCGTGCAAGGCGGGGCGGGGGATGATATCCGTTTCCGAGGCGCCGTAGAGCGTATCGGCCAGGATCGGGAAACCGAGCAGGGCGGCATGGGCGCGCACCTGGTGGGTGCGCCCGGTCTCAGGGAAGGCATCCAGCAATGAATGGCCGCCGAAACGCTCACGGACCTGGAAACGGGTGGCCGCTTGCTGGCCGCGGCGCGGGTCGAAGACCGTCCGCTTGGGGTGACCCGCACCGGGGCGCAGGGGGTGGCGGGCGGTGTGGCTGTCCCAGAGCGGGATTCCGCAGACCAGGGCGTGGTAGGTCTTGGTGACAAGGCGGCTCTCGAACGATACGCTCAGACTGCGGTGCGCCAGCGGATTGCGGGCGAAGAGGATGACCCCGGAGGTGACCTTGTCCAGCCGGTGGACGACCCAGACGCGGCCGAACTCCGCCTCCACCAACCCGCGCAGGTGCGGGGCGTCGCGGTCCCAGCCCTCGGGGATGGTCGCCAGCCCGGTGGGCTTGTTGACAACCAGCAGGTCGTCGTCACTGTGAAGGATGTTCAGGGTCATGAGGACTCTAAGAACATCTTCCCCGGGTTGAGGATATTGTTCGGGTCGAGGGTTTGTTTGATCCGTTTCATTACCTCCACCGCGGCACCGTGTTCCTCGACCAGGAACTCCCGCTTGGCCAGACCGATGCCATGCTCGGCTGTGGCTGTCCCGCCGACCGACAGGGCATGGCGGATCAGGTCGGCTGATGCTTGCTCGCCAGCGGCGCGGGCGGATTCATCTCCCGGGGGGACCAGGGTGTGCCAGTGGATGTTGCCGTCGCCGGCGTGGCCGAAGATGGCTGTGGCCAGGCCGTATCTTTCCCCGAGGCTGTAGGCCTTGCGGACAGTGGCGGTGTATTGGGAGAGCGGGACGGCGATATCGCCCTTGAGCATAACATGGTCGGGGTAGAGCGCCTTTTCGGCGTTGGTGATCTCCTTGCGTCCCGCCCAGAGCTGGTCACGCTGGGCGGGCGAGCTGGCAATTTCGAACTTGATCGCCTCCAGGCCGGCGCAGATTTCAGCGGCGATCTTCGTCTCCTCCTCGATCCCGGCGGGCGTGCCGTGGAACTCGAAAATGAGCGTCGGGACCTCGGCCCAGGTCCAGCCCTTGTAGCGGTTGATATGGCCGATGCTGTTTGCGTCGACCAGTTCCAGCGCCCCGGGGATGATCCCGGACGACATCACTTCGAAGACGGCCCGTGCGGCTGCGTCCAGATCGGAGAACTGGGCCAGGGCGGTAACGCGTTCCGGCAGGCCATGCAGGCGCAGGACAACCTCGGTGACGATCCCCAGGGTCCCTTCGGAGCCGACGATGAGCCGGACCAGGTCGTAGCCCGACGAGGTCTTCATCGCCCGGGTCCCGAACCAGAGCAGGCTCCCGTCTGCAAGCGCAACCTGGAGGCGCAGGACGTGGTCGCGGGTCACACCGTAACGCAGCGCATTCAGCCCGCCAGCGTTGTTGGCGACCATTCCACCGATGGTGGCGACATCCCCGGACGAAGGGCCGGGGGCGAAGAACAGGCCATGGCGGGCGAGTTGTTTGTTCAGTTCGTCGTAGACCACCCCCGGCTGGACCCGGACCTGGAAATCCTGCGGGTAGACCTCCAATACCGCGTTCATCCGTTCCAGCGAGAGTACGATCGAGCCCGGTGATGGGATTGCATTTCCCTCCAGGCTCGAGCCTCCACCGCGCGCTGTAACCGGGATGCGTTCCTGGTTGCAGAGCTTGAGGATCGCGGCCACCTGCTCGCCGTCTTGGGGCCAGAGCACGGCAATGGGGTTGACCCCGGGATGGGACGATTCGTCGCGGGAATAGCCGGCGAGTACACCGGGCAGGGTGTCGATCCCGTTTGCGGGCAGGATCGATTGGAACTGGTCGAGAAGATTGTCTGGCATGGCCATGGGCTAATTTTACCAGCCCAATCCGGCCCTAAAGTTGTTGCTAGCCGCCCTTGACATTAACGTAACGTTATGGTTTATCATCTCCCCAGTCATGGTTACCGTCAAACAGCTTTCCCGCCTGGCAGGCGTCACGCCGCGGACCCTGCATTACTATGACCAGATCGGCCTGCTCGCGCCTGAAACCCGGGCCGCAAACGGGTACCGTTATTATGGCGACGATGCGCTGCTCAGGCTCCAGCAGATCCTCTTCTACCGCGAGCTGGGTCTGCAACTTGACGAGATCAAACAGATCCTCGCCCGCCCGGATTTCGACCTCCTCACCGCACTTGAGCAGCACAGACAGGCGCTCGAGAAGCGGGTGCAGCGCCTGGAGAGGTTGATGCGGACGGTGGACGACACCATCTTGCACTTGAAAGGACACAAGGATATGAGCAAGAAAGGACTCTTTGCAGCTTTCAGCGAAGAACAGCAGGAAGAATATGCCCGCCAGGCTGAAAAATTATACGACCCGCAGGTCGTGCGCGACTCCAACCGCAGGTGGAAGGCCTACAGCGCGGAAGAAAAACAGGCCATCCTGGACGAAGGAAACGCCATCTACACCGACCTGGTCGCGGCGATGCCAAAAGGCGCCAGCGCCCCGGAAGCCCAGGCGATCATCGCCCGTTGGCGCAGGCACATGGACACCTTCTGGACCCCGAGCCTGGACCAACTGCTTGGCCTGGCAGAGATGTACGCCGCCAGCCCTGATTTCAAGGCCAACTTCGATCAGATCCACCCGGACCTGGCCGCCTTCATCGGCGCGGCGGTCAGGATCTTTGTCGAACGGCATGAGGAAGAGGAATAGATATTGCTCCTGCGTAGGGCAGGGAGAAGAAAACCCCTCCGGAGGGCTTGGATCCCCGGCGGGGTTTCGCATCTTGGAGCCTGGGGGCCATCTCAGGATCGAGGCCGGTTCCACCCGGGTCGGGACCGTTCAAGTCGGGAAACTTGGCCCGGAAATTTCAAAGCGTGGCAAGGAAATCCACCGGCTGCATGACCGGCAGGAGGGCGGAGCGGTAATCCTTTGCATTGCGGGTGACAAGACAATCGGCCTTGGATTGCACGGCAGAGATCATCTGGACCGCATCTTCGAGATCCTGAAAATCGAGATTGAGCGCCTGCTCGATGGTGTTTTGATCTACCGGGGCAATTTGGATGAACTGCAGCAGGTTGGTGATCATCGCCCGGGCTTCCGCAGAAGACCTGTCTTTCTGGATCAGGGAGAACAAGGTGGTGATGCTGTGAGCAACCACATATCCCTGGACCCGCCCGGTCTCGACGGCTGCCAGGAGACCTGCAGATGTTTCGTAAAATGGCTCTCGCTTCTGCAGGACATCCAACAATATATTGAGATTGATCAGCACGCTGGGCCTAGCGGCCATATTTCTCTTCCAGGTGCTCCTTGTAATCCTGGATGGTGACATCTGATGACAAGGTGCCGCTCAGCCTGCGGACGATGGGCGCATCTTCCAGAGACTTCTGGACGGGGACGCGGCGAAGGTAGGCTTTGATCAGTTCGGTAAGGGTGGTATTGTTCTGCGCCGCGTAGCGTTTTACGTTTTCCAGTAAATCACGCGGGACCCGCACGGTCAATTTGGTTTCTTCCATGGCAACTCTCCTGCCGTACATAATAGCACGTGAATGTACGGCTGTCAAGCTGTCAAAATAGGAATGGACGGCTAAACCTCCGCCGAGGCGGCGCAGGCCGCCAGCAGAATCAGGGCCAGGATCAGGATCAGGCGGGTCATGCTTGTCTCCAGGTTGGGATGAAAGGATTATCGTATGGGTGCGGCTTGCAGGGTGGCAGGACTTTTATCTGGCGGGATTTACCCCTCCTTGCATAAATCTCAGAACCTGATTATCTCGATTCAACCAACCATTCGAGTTGCACCAAAGCATCAACGACTTGATACTCCGGATCGCCAGTCAGGATGGTCGCATGTTCACGAATCGCACAGGCTACGGCAAATGCATCTGCGTATGATAGGGCATGATGGGCTTTGATATGCGCTGCATCCAATATCAGATCACGGCTGGCTTCGAGTAATTCCAATGGCAGGCTTTCCACCAGCGCTTGCACGGTTTGTGCTACAGGCAGTCCCCGGTATCTCTCGGTGATGTATAGCACTTCTCCCAGGTTGATCAGGGACATCACCAGGCGGCACTTACCGTCTTTCGCCAGCGCCAGGATCTCCCCGACACGCTGCCCGCCCGGCTCATCATTCAAGTACGCCAGCAGGGCGAAACTATCCAGCAGGTAAACCGGCTTATTTGCCACGCTCTAGTTCCCGACGATGTTCCTCAACAACCGCCCCGGTGAGTGAGCCGCCGCCCTTCAACATCCCGGCCCCATCTTCGACC
>JBDRPT010000086.1:0-6312 GCA_043826785.1 Chloroflexota bacterium
TTTCGTCTTCTGGTAAAGTTCTTCCAGCTCGGCAAGCTGTTCTTCTGTCAAGGGTGGCACTTGTATGGGTTTCATGCCACCATTATACCTTTCAGAATTTATGTGATTGTACTTAGTGCCCGGACACTGTGATTCTGATTGGTGGTATTACGCCACGTTTGCCGGTCAATGCCAGTTTGCACCCATCACATTCAACGTGTCCGGGTACTAGCGTGCTTTCGATCAGATTCTATCGGGGATTTCAATAATTTTTTCAAGAGCAAACATTCACTTTCTTCTGAGTTCACAATGCCGTCTATCCAAGCAGCTCTCAACTTCTCCAGAATATCCTGGTAGACGGGTCCGGGCTTCAATCCAAGCCGGATAAGTTCATGTCCGCTTGTTTTCGGTTTAATCTGACGCCATTTCACGAGATAGGCCACCAAGACTTTCCGGGCGGGTTCATCCACCGACAAGATGGCAGCATAGATGATCAGTGGGTGGATCCCCTCGAGCCGGGAGACGATCCTGCTTGGTTTCTCGGACGACAGTGCCACCACATCAGATATCACTTTGCTCAGACTCAATAATGCCTCACGCATCGTCGCTGGTAATCGCAACCTGACAGATAACAGACGGATATCCGCTAAGTTTAACTTGCCAAGCCATAACATGTAACCAAGAGCTAATCGCCTGGAGATGCTCCGAAATGCCGGAATATCACCGTACTCCGGGTCAGGTGTCTTGCTTAGGCCATCAGTCATCAATTCTTTTATGCCCCCATCCCAGGGAAGGAGTGGGTGCATATATTTGAACAACTCGAGGGATTGCATTCGGTCAAAGATGGCTGCCGGGTTATTTTCAGAGAAAATCAGGTTCAATTCATGCCGAATGCGATCCCCGGAAAGTTTTTCGAGCAACGGTAGTGCAGCATTGATTAATTCAAGAGTTCGGGGTTCGATTGTGAATCCAAACCGTTGTTCAAATCGTACGGCCCGTAACATACGAGTTGGATCATCAACGAAGGAAAGCGAGTGCAAAACACGCACTAGCCCCGAACGTAGATCCTCAAGGCCGCCCCAGTAATCCAATAGCTCTCCGTAGCGGTGACCATCAAGACGCATGGCTAGGGTATTAATCGTAAAATCCCTCCTATGGAGATCCAGCTTTATAGAACCACGTTCAACTGTAGGTAAGGCAGTTGGGTGGGCATAGAACTCCATCCGAGCAGAGATGAAATCCAAGGAGACGGGTGTGGAGGCTGGAAACTTGGAACCACGCAGGAACCATTTCGCCGTTCCAAACCGGGAATGGGTTGTCACCCGGCCGCAATATTTTTTCTCCATTCCTTTCGCCAGGGAAATGGCGTCTCCTTCGACGACAATATCGAAGTCCAGGCTGGGACGGTCGATCAATAGATCCCTTACAAACCCACCAACGATATACAAAGCTACTTTTTGGGATTTTGCCTCTTCAATGACCGCTTGCAAGAGAGCCAGGCGTTCCGGGGGCAAGGCGGCTTCAAGCTTATGCTTCAAGTTGTCTCTGGCGGCCAGATTCGACCGCGGTGCAAGTGTTTTAAGCAGATCGGTTCGTGTGGCAATCCCGATCACCTTGCCAGAATCCGGAGCAACGACCGGGATCTGCCCCCAGCCGCTTTCTATCATGATTTTTTGCAGATGCTGGATAGCATCGTTCGGTAACACGGTCACCTCGCCGGCGTCCATCAGGTTGGCAGCGGTCAAATTGAGTTTATGGGAGATCGCCCGGTCGACAGCACGCCTGGTCAGCAAGCCGATCACCCGTCCATCCTGGGTGACTGGAAAACCTTCAAAGCCATATTTTTGCATCAACCCGGCAATCTCTTGGACCTGCATCTCAGGGGTCAAGAGCAATGGGCGACGGGACATCATCTGGGCAACGGTTATCGATGGGGTGATGGTCTTCGCCAAGAGATCGAGCAACTCAATTGCTGTGGACTCCAGGCTGCGCTCGGTGTCCGCCGTTTCGCCGGATTCTGATTTAATTAATGCCGCCGCGGCTCTTCCGTGGCCTCCACCGCCAAAATACAAGGCGACAGCAGCCACATCGATCCCATCAACGGTAGACCTGGCGACAAGCCGGACACCCTCACTGGTTTGCAACAAGACAAACAAAGCATCCGGATCAAGCGAATCGCGCAGCTTGTGTGTCAGGGTAGAGGCTTCATCTTCCATTTCAATTGCATCCGCGCAGGCGATCACAATCCGATAGCCATGGACCTGGTGAGTCTTTGCCCCAGAAGCCAGGCGCTCAAATACAACCTTCTGCTCTGCTGAAAGCGGTGGGTTCAGGTAGTCCGAAGCAACATTCAAGTCAGCCCCCGCCTCTAACACATAGGCCGCAGCCCGGACATCCCGAGAGGATGTACTCGCATATGACAAAGACCCGGTGTCCTCATATATGCCGAGCAACAAAAGCGTCGCCTGGATGGAGGTCGATATGACATTGTTAGCCACAAGAGCTTCAACAAGAATAGTTGTAGTTGCCCCGACCTCATCACATGTCAAGTGCCAGTTCGACGGCAGGTTCTTTCGCCGCGGGTGATGATCTACGACATGGATACGCGTATGCTCTCCCATCCCTTTGATCGTTATCAAAGATTGGGTATCCACAAGGGTTACTGTCTCGACGGATTCGGATGGCAGATCGCGGGCTTCGATAAAGGGAAGCATGGGACCATAAAAGGCGAGATACGCACGGACATTCCGGTTCATCCTGCGCGGCATGACCGGGATTGCTGATCTGTCCAGTAAATATGCAGCCATCAACGAAGCAACCGCATCGAAATCAGACTGTTCGTGAGTTAGGATCAGGTGCATGGTATGTATTCAATCCCAACGGAAGGCATCAAAAGTATTGTACACGATTATCGTGTATAATTGCGGACATGATGGTGAACCCGGCCCCAGCCCCGTATAAATTCTTTCCTGCCTGGTCTGGATAGGTTCAGTACGTGTGTCAACATGCGGCTCCCAGACCTGGTGAGTCGCTTTTTTATTTTTAGATCATCGCTAAGGAATGACTTATGCAGATCGGTGTTTTTGGTGGATCTCAACCTAAACCTGGATCTCCGGCATACGAACAGGCGCACGAGCTTGGCAAGTTACTCGCAACTGCGGGGTTCACCGTCCTTACCGGTGGTTACATTGGCACGATGGAGGCCGTCAGCAAAGGCGCTGTCGAAGCCGGTGGTCATGTAGTCGGTGTCACATGCGATGAGATCGAACGCTGGCGCCCAGTGAGCGCAAATGAATGGGTTTTGGAGGAATGGCGTCAAGAAACGCTCGTCGATCGTTTATCCGCACTGATCAAGGCATCTGATGGGTTTATTGCCCTCCCTGGAGGACCGGGAACGTTGACAGAAATTGCCCTCACTTGGAACCTGATGATCATCAATTCCTTACCCCGCAGGCCGCTTGTCCTGGTTGGAGATGGCTGGCAATCCATATTCAACCTTGTTTTCACCTCGCTGGATGAGTACACGCCCCAGGTCCAGAGAGAGTTTGTATTATTTGCTGCGGACATACACTCTGCCGCACAAATCCTGATAAACAATCTAAGCGCGAAGGAAGTCTCGTTCTAAGCAACTACAAAGAGGATGTGATGGCTGAAGAAAAATTACCCACCCGCAAAGAAGATTTCGCCGAATGGTATAACCAGATCGTGGTCCGCGCCGAGCTTGCCGACTATGCTCCGGTCCGCGGCTGTATGGTCGTTCGCCCTTATGGCTGGGCAATCTGGGAAAATATACAAGCTGCCCTGGATCGCCGTTTCAAGGAAACTGGTCATGTCAATGCCGCATTCCCGCTTCTCATCCCAAAATCATTCCTCGAGAAAGAAAAGGAACATGTAGAAGGATTTTCGCCGGAATTAGCCGTTGTAACCATCGGAGGTGGCGAGACTCTCGAAGAACCATTGGTCATACGCCCGACATCCGAGACCATCATTGGGTATATGTACTCGAAATGGATCCAATCATACCGGGACCTGCCCATCCTTATCAATCAATGGGGGAACGTCGTCCGCTGGGAGCTGAGGACCAAACTATTCTTGCGGACATTGGAGTTCTACTGGCAAGAAGGCCATACCGCCCATGCCACGGAGGAAGAAGCGCGCCAGGAGACAATGCGAATGCTGGATGTGTACGCTGATTTCGCAATCAACGAAGGCGCGGTCCCAGTGATTAGGGGGATCAAATCCCAGGCGGAAAAATTTGCCGGCGCGGTGATGTCCACAACAATAGAAGCAATGATGGGCGATACGCGCGCCCTCCAATCGGGAACTTCGCACTTCCTTGGACAGAATTTCGCCAAGGCCTTTGATATCAAGTTCCTCGGTCGGACAAACGAACTGGAGTACGCCTGGACGACTTCATGGGGACTAAGCACCCGCTTCGTGGGAGCGATCATTATGACCCACGGCGATGATCAGGGGCTCATCCTGCCCCCCCGGCTTGCGCCAATCCAGGTCGTCATCGTCCCGATTTTCAAGACAGACGCCGAAAATAGCACTGTGATGGAATGTGTGCACCGGATCCAGGCTGAGCTAAAGGCAGCCGGGGTCCGCATCAAGCTTGATGATCGCACCGAGGTCACTCCAGGCTTTAAATTCAATGACTGGGAGATGCGCGGCGTACCTTTGAGGCTGGAAATCGGTCCTAAGGATGTAGAGAAGGGAACGGTTGCCTTGGCCCGGCGCGATAAACCGGGTCGGGAGGGAAAATCCTTTGTCCCCCAAGCAGACATTGCCAAGACCGTCTTACAGCTCCTGGAGGTTATCCAGGCTGCACTACTCGAACGTGCAACCACCTTCCGGGATAGTCACATTTACGAGCCTAAAGATTACCAGGAATTCAAAGAGGCCGTCCTGAATGGATGGGCTTACACTGGTTGGTGCGAGTCCCCCGAGTGCGAGACCAAAATTAAGGAAGATACAAAGGCAACTACACGCTGCATCCCGGTTGACCAGCCCGATTGGACCGGCAAGTGCATCGTATGCAGTGGTAAGGCAACGAAAAAAGTTTACTTCTCGAAAGCTTACTAGAAGGCAGAGGCGGGTTTTGTCAACCCCAGAATAGCAGGAGAACTATCAAGATGCGCATGTCTCACCTCTTTGGCCAGACGCTGCGAGAAGCCCCTGGGGGTGCAGAGGTCACCTCCCAGAAATTGCTCATCCGCGCCGGGTTCATCCGCCAGCTTGGCGCAGGGATCTATTCATATCTAAACCTGGCCCGGCGTTCCATGACCAAGATCGAAACCATTCTCCGTGATGAAATGAATGCCATTGGGGGTCAGGAAATCACCATGCCTGTCGTCCATCCTGCCGACCTATGGCAACAGACCGGGCGATGGTACCAGATCGGGTCTGAGATGGGACGTTTCAAAGACAAGAACGGGCATGATATGGTCCTGGCCATGACCCATGAAGAGGTGCTGTCCGACCTCACTCGTCGTGAGGTGCAATCCTATAAGCAGTTACCCCGTCTCATCTATCACATCCAGACGAAATGGCGGGATGACCCCCGCCCGAGGGCGGGCTTGATCCGGGTCCGTGAATTTACCATGAAAGACAGCTATAGCCTGGACATCGACCAGGAGGGCCTAGACAAGCAATATCGTCACCACTACCAGGCATATTTCAACATCTTTAATCGCTGCGCCCTGCCGGTGATCACCGTCAAATCGGACCCGGGCATGATGGGTGGAAACCTGGCCCACGAGTTCATGTATTTGACACCCATCGGCGAGGATGTCCTATTAAGGTGTAATAATTGCGGTTATACTGCCAACCAACAGATTGCTAAGATCCGTAAAGATCCTCTCCCTAATCAAACCGAAAAGCCGTTGCAAAAAGTAGAAACTCCGGATGCGCGCACGATTGATGCACTCACCCAATTTCTGAAGATACCGAAGACCAGTACTGCCAAAGCGGTAATGCTCGTCGCCCAAATTCCAGACGGTCAGCAGATGTCTGCCCGCCTTGTCATTGCAATCCTACGCGGCGACATGGATCTGAACGAGGCTAAGCTGGCCAGCGCGATTGGGTCGAGCGAGCTTCGTCCGGCAACGGAAGAAGAGATCCAAGCCGTCGGAGCTGTGCCAGGTTTTGCGTCACCCATCGGCTTGACCGAGGCGCTGGTCGTCGTTGATGAATTAACTGATGTTACGCACGAGCCAGAGTAAAAATCGGGTAAGATTTGGGCATGAACAAAGAATACTTGGAACTGTACACAGATTATTTGCTCAGCACGTTTGGTTATGCCACCGCCACCGGTCTTTCACGGATGGTGGA
>JBDRPT010000087.1:0-16930 GCA_043826785.1 Chloroflexota bacterium
AAACCAAAAAGGCGCTAAAACAGCCGCAAATTTGCTGATATCCTACCCGAAAAGCATATTTTGGTATTTGCATCTCATGTTAAGGTTCGTTCCAACCAGACGCTTTTCTTTGCGCTCAGTTGGGCATCTCTAAACTCAAGATAGTAAACAATCGGGTAATTCTCCTCCTGGCTAGGGATGTAATGGCTCATCCACGAACTCGGGAAGTTGGCGGTCGCGTCGGGGTGGCAGCGTTGGCAGGTTGTCAAGAGGTTATCTCTTATCGAGATGCCATGAACAGGGTCGTCTGTCGGGGTTATGTCGTGGATACCATGGCAGTCATAACAGACCGGCTTGTTGGTGGCCTGATCGGGGGAGCGCTGCTCAAAAAGCGTTACCGTGGTTCCGTGGAAATCGGCTACATAGGTGTTGAGCACATCCGTAGAAATGCCATATTGATCCATGATGTCTGCATTGGTATGGCATTCGGCGCAGATCTGCGGCGAACTCAACCGGAATGCGGCGGTTCGGGGATCTTCGATATCGTGGACACCATGGCAATCGATGCAGGTCGGGACATCGGGATTGTTCTCGGCAGTCAGTGCCGCGCCATGGACGCTCTCAGCATACTGGCCATAGATGGCACTGTGACAGCGGGCGCAGGTCTGCGGGATGTGCAAGCGCGCCTCGGGCAGGATGTTGCCTTCGTCATCGAGGATCGCTGTCTGGGTGTGCGGGTTGTGGCAATCTGCGCATACGGCCGCATTCAGGTTGCCTCCGGCGAACGTCTGCTGGTGGACCGAGTCCAGGGTCCTGCGGTATTGCTCACCATGGCATTGCTGGCAGGAGGTGTACATCTCTAGGGTGATTTCCCGCAGGCTTTCAGCGGTCAACTCGGGGTGTGGGAAGGCCGTGATCGTGGTGTGACAGTCGGTGCAGAGGATATCCCTATGAACAGAGGCATCGTAGTGCTCAGGGTCGATTGTCAGCACCAGTATTTCCCCACTGGGCATCGGGCGGGTCATTCCAGCCTGGCTGTGACAGGCGAGGCAGGCTTCATTCCCCTGTCCAGCAGGCAGGGTTGGCAACGGTGAGGATGCCGCGGCCGTGCTTGCCAGTCCGAGGATTGCCCCGGCCACCAACAGGATCCCGGTGACCATGACCAGCCCCCCCCGATAAGGCATGAAATTGGATCGTAACTTACGCATTCGGTTCTCCCAACAGAACTTAGATCGGTCTTCTAAGAAGAAATCTCGTATGATTCCGGTCAAATTTATAACGATTTATGATAAAACAAACCCAAAGGTCTTTCCACGATTGGCAATAGATTCTGGGCGCTGTTTCTAAGAAGAATGAGAAGGAGTTCCATTTTGGTTTAGTGAATTTGAGAGCAGGTGGAATCAGGTGATTAGAGTGGAGAAGAGACCTCTCCATGGCCGTAGACACTCCGGGGGGCGGTTTTCCCGCCCCCCGGAGTCGGTTACAAATAGACTGGCCTTACGGCCTGGTCATGCCGCTGACATCACCGCCAAGATAGGTGAGGGTGTCGTAGAGGACCTGGAGGACGTACTTGCCGTTGTGGGCAAATGCGCCCGGATCCTTCTGGGCATACTGGTAATTGAAGGCGCCGATCAGCAGCCTGGGGGTCCAGGCATTGTAGCGGTTGCCAAAATTCAATTCATCCGCATCAGGCTGTCCATTGGCATTGGTGTCAATGAAGAAGTAGGGGTAAGCCGCAGATGAATAGACGATCGATGTGCCCGCAGTCGTCGCCTGGGCTTGAATGGCTGCATAGAGTGCATCCGCCATGGTGGCGATCTCCTCTGCAAGCGGTTCGCTGGCATCGCCATCGCCATCCCAGTCGGTCGTGTTGGCCACCCAGCGGATATCGCGGGGGTCTTCGACGCCTGCATGGCAGGTCGCGCATGTCTCGGTGCGCACGCCCAAACTGTGGGTTTCGTGGCAGGAGGTGCAGGTCGCCAACGAGCCGTCACCCGGGTGGGTGTTCTGGCCAAGGTATTCAGCATCCGAGAACTGGTACATACCCTGGGCCTCGTTGCCGAATAGGGTCGCACCGGCCGGGAAGTAATGCACGTTCCTGAAGCTCAGGGTTGCCACGACGGTGTCGGGCGCGTTGCTGCCGATGGCGCGGTTGACGCTGGCAGTGGATTCACGGCCCTGGTGGCAGGCGAGGCACAGGTTGCTGTCATTGCCTTCGCCAAAGGTGACCGAGCGCCCGCTCGGCATGGTGACCGAGTCGATGCCATACCGGTTCGGCCAGTTTGCGCCGTCATGGCAGGTCGTGCAGGCGAAGCCGTTGGTCGCAGGGCTGCTCAGCACGGCGCCTTCCGTGAGGAAGGTCGGCAGGCCGGTGGCAGTATGACACTTGGCACATGTGCCCGGAACGATGCCCTCATCCTCCCCATCCCAATGGCGGAATGCTTCGGTGTTGCCGGCAAAATGGCCGGGGTCTTCGCGCTGCATGGCGGTCATGTCGACCGGGCTGGCCAGTTTGGTGTTCAGGTCAGCGATCGAATCGAAGAGCAATTGGACGATGTATTTGTTGCCGTGGGCGAACGCGCCGGGGTCCTTCAAGGACAGCTGGTAGTTATAGGCGGCCTGCAGCAGGCGCGGTGTCCAGGTGACAAAACGATTCGGGAAAGCGCCTTCGCCTTCGTCGATGGCGCCGTTGGCATTGGTGTCGATGAAGAAGTAGGGATAGGCGGCCGAACTGTAAACGATGGGTGTGCCAGAATCTTCTGCAGCGTAGGCCTGGATGGAGGCAAGGAGCATCTCCTGCAGCCCCTGGATCTCATAGTACATGCCTTCGGCAACATCGCCGTCGCCATCGTAATCGGCCAGGGAGGACGGTTCGCGGACGTTATACAGGTCCTCAACCGAGGCAACGCCCTGGTGGCAAGATGCGCACTGGTCAAGCTTGACTTCGAGGGTGTGGGAGTCGTGGCAGTCGATGCAGGTGGTGTAGCCTTCGACATGGTCGTGGCGGGCATCGTAGGACTGCCCATCATACTGATAGCCACCCATCGCTTCGCCGCCATACAGGGTTGCGGCAGCAGCGAAATAGTGGATGTTCAGGAAACCGAGATCAGCGCTGACCGTGTCCAGATCCAGCCCTTCAATGGCTGCATTGACGCTGACAGACGATTCGCGTCCCTGGTGGCAGACCATACAACGCGCCTCGGGGCCGAGGCCGGTGATGGTTGCGCCAGACGGGAAGGTGACCTCGCTGAGCGTGCGGGTGGCGTCATTGTGGCAGGTGGCACAGGCGATCGTGCCGGCTGGCGCGGCGACTTCAGCGTCCACAGTCCCAGCCATGCTGCCATCCAGCCCGAGGAAGTCTTGATACCCTGCTGAACTATGGCAGCGGGCACAATCGGTCGGGATCACTGCCGGGTCTTCTTCATTCCAGTGGGTGAAAGCTTCCGCTTCCGCGTCATTGTGGGGCGAACCAACCCAGGCCGCTTCGAAGGGGACTTCGATCGGAGCTGCCTCCGGGGTGGGCTCTGTGGTCGGGGTTGCGGTCTTCGGCGCACAGGCTATGATGACTGCGGTTGCGACCAGCAGGAGCCCGATGGTCAAAATGATTTTTTTGGTTGACATTTGATTATTTTCTCCTCATGATCTTTGGGTAATTTTAGGACATCTTATGCGGAATTCGATATGCACCTCCTCGTTAGGCGATACTACCCAATAACACCGAAAAACATTTAGGGTTATATTGGGTTTATAACCCCAAAGTTTATTAAAATCAAGTTAAAATATAATCACAATATTGTGACAAATGTCACCTATGTGGCGTGAGCATTATTCCGATTTTCGATCAGGTGATTGGTGTACAATACCCAATAGAGTTGATCGAATGACCAGCCAACCGTTTGATACCCTCCTGTTCATCGTTTATTTCATCTATGGCCTCGCTTTCTGGGGCATGGGCTTGACGCTGGCGCTGGAATCAGGCCGGTCACCTGCCCTGGCAGAAGCAAAGATCCTGCGCCCCCTGGCGATCTTCGGGCTGCTCCATGGCACGCATGAATGGCTGGAGTCCTACCTTTTACAGGCGCAGTACGCAGGCACCTCCCTGCCCGCCTGGTGGGCTTGGCTGCGTTTGGGCTTGTTGGTGCTCTCATTCATCTTCCTGCTGGGTTACGGCATACGCTCATTTACAAATCCCGACCGACCATTGACGGCAGGTTACCGGGTCGGCCTGTTCGCCCTTGGGTTTTACGGCCTGGCCATCTTGGCCAGCGCAGGGTTTGCCTACAGCCGCATGTCCATTGATTGGCGCGGGTTGCTGGATGTCCTCTCCCGGTACCTCCTGGCGGCCCCCGGCGCTGCCCTGGCGGCGCTGGCGTTGCAGCGCCAGGCAGCCAAGATGTCCTCCCAGGGAAGGCGGGGGATTGCAGTCCATCTAATGGTTGCAGCGGTCAGTTTTGGTGTCTATGCTCTGGCCCAGGTCGTCGTCAACCCCACAGCGATGGTCCCGGCCCAGATTATCAACACAGCCAACTTCCGTGAATTCTTCGGTTTCCCCATCCAGGCGGTTCGCGCAGTAGCAGCAGTCTTGATCACCCTTAGCGTGTTGCGCGCCACTCAGATTGTGGAAAAGGAACGCCAGGAACAATTATTTCGGGTCCAGAAAGACCGCCTGGAAGCTCTTGAACGGATCCAGGAAGAGATGCGCATGCGTGAGGAGATGCGTCGCGAATTGGTCCACCACATCGTCCAAGCCCAGGAGGACGAACGTGCCAGGATCGCCCGGGAACTTCATGACGAGACATCCCAGACACTGGCGGCATTTTCGCTTGATTTGGCATCCTTGCAGATCATCTCGGCAGGCGATGATGAGGTAACCACTCTCGCCAAACGCCTGCAGGATCTGAGCAGGCAGATGGCCCACGGGCTTTATCGCTTGGTGCATGACCTGCGTCCTGCCCAGTTGGACGACCTTGGTCTCGTCGCAGCACTGGAGCATCTGGCGGACCACTGTTGCCCGAACGGCCTGGTTATTGACCTGGATGTTAGAGGCAGGTCGCAGCGCCTGGACCCATTGGTCGAAACAGTGCTCTACCGTGTCGCTCAGGAGGCTATGCAAAACGTCCACCGCCACGCAAAGACATCCCGGGCGATCATGTTGCTCTCCTACACCCCCGACCAGGTGGTCTTACAGGTTCGGGACCGGGGTGTCGGCTTCAACCCGCAAACATCTTTCACCCCTCCGCATGGCTGGGGGCTCACCGGGATGCGCGAGAGGATTGAATCGGCTGGTGGGCGACTCAACCTCCATTCCGCTCCAGGGGAGGGGACGATTGTTGAAGCGGTCATTCCCATCGGCAATGAAGAATCTTCTAACACCCAGGAGAAAAGCACCAATGAAGACGATCCGATTGATGTTGGTTGATGACCATGATGTTGTCCGGGTTGGGCTGAAAACCTTCCTGCAGACCCAGCCAGGATTTGAGATCGTCGCTGAAGCCCGCAATGGTGAAGAGGCGGTCGACCGCGCCCTGCAGACTCGCCCGGATGTCATCCTGATGGACATCACCATGCCTGAGCTGGACGGGATGGAAGCGACCCGGCGACTGCGCGTGCTCTGCCCGGAATGCCTGATCCTTGCCCTGACTGTCCATGATGACAAACAGTACTTCATGCAGATGCTGGCTGCCGGCGCATCCGGGTACATCACCAAGCAGGCCGCGGCCGACGAGTTGGTTGCCGCCATCCACACAATTGCGGCCGGACATGTCTTCCTGCAACCCGCCCTGGCCCGCTGGCTGCTGGAAGATTATCAGCGTTTGATATCCCAGCAAAATTTCGTACCGGAAGATACCCCCAGCCGCAGGTCCACCGCAGCGCAAGGGCTGGTTGGCCTGGAAGCGTTAAGCCAGCGGGAACGGCAGGTGCTCGAACTGGTGGCCCAGGGGTTGAACAACCAGCAGATCGGTGAAAAATTGGGTCTCAGCCCGAAGACCATCGCCCGCCACCGAGAACGGATCATGAAGAAACTGAACATGCATTCCCGGACAGAACTGGTCAAGTTTGCCATCCGGACCGGTCTGGTAAAGCTGCATTAGTTTGTCGGATTTCTCGCATTCTCACCTTCCATTAATCTACATATGTGAAAATGTCATCGAACCTATTAAGTATATTTAATGGAGGCAGAGATGACTCAATCTGAAGGTAATTTGTTTGGCCGGGCGAAATTCATCGTCGGCGGCTTGCTGATCCTGGCTGCCGTGATTTATCTTATCGCCTCTTCCACCTCGGCGAGTGCCGAGTATTTCATGACCGTGGATGAGCTGCTTGCCAAGGGGGAAAGTGCCGTAGGGGACAACCTGCGCCTATCAGGTGCAGTCATCGGCGATACCATTCGATATGATCCGGAGACTCTGGCGCTGTCTTTCGACATCGCCCATGTCCCTGGCGACAATGCTGATATCGAAGCACAGGGTGGGCTGGCAGCCGTCTTGTATGCCGCAGTCACCGACCCGACCCGCGCCCGTCTGACCGTTGTCTACCACGGGGCGATGCCTGACCTGTTGCGCAATGAAGCCCAGGCCATCGTCACAGGCCAGCTCGGCGAGGACGGTGTCTTCTACGCCGATGAACTGTTGCTCAAATGCCCCACCAAATATGAAGAAGCGCTCCCGGATCAGGTAGAAGGGGAGTAGTTTTTCATCTGGCAGGAGAAGGGTGGAACACTGACGGGTACTTATCAATGTTACAGAGTACTGCGAAAATGTTTGATCCAAGCTTGTCGTTTCCACCTGCTTTAGGGCTATTTCAGTTCAGATATTTATGCAAGAAGCAGTAGGAGTAAATCTTTATGTGGCCTGATTTTGGCTTTGGCGTCCTGGTTATTACATTCATTGTTGCATTGTTTGCTGTCGGGGCAGCCGTCTACGGGGCGCGGTCGAACAACTTCCGCTGGACAGAGAGCGCCCGGCTTGCGATGCAACTGACCTTCCCGTTGCTTACGTTGGGATCGCTGGTTCTGATCTATCTGCTCGTCAGCGGTCATTACGAGGTCCAGTACGTTTATTCGGTTACCAGTTCCAACATGCCGCTCTATCTCAAGATCACTGCCCTGTGGGGCGGGCAGGAAGGGTCGCTGCTATTTTGGTCCTGGCTGATGTCTGCCTTTGCCTGGGCAGTGACGCTGCGCAAATGGGACCGTGACCGCGATTTACTGCCATGGGTGGTGGTCGTAACCTCGGTAACACTGGCGTTTTTCCTGATGTTGGTCATCTTTTTCGAGAATCCCTTCGCCCGCTGGTGGAGTCTGCCCGGCGGCGCGGTCGCGGCCATGTTCCGCCCGCAGGGAGCCGTCCCTGTGACCCCTCCCGATGGTCAGGGCTTGAACCCGCTGCTGCGCCATCCGGGGATGATCATCCACCCGCCTATGCTCTACCTGGGCTTTGTCGCCTATGTCATCCCGTATGCCTTTGCCATGGCTGCCCTGATCACTGGCCGGGCCGACGACCGCTGGATCCGCCTGACCCGCCGCTGGTCGCTCTGGGCATGGCTGTTCCTCTCTATCGGACTGGTGCTCGGCATGCGCTGGGCCTATGATGTGCTCGGCTGGGGCGGATACTGGGGCTGGGACCCGGTAGAGATCGCCGCCCTGCTTCCCTGGCTGGTAAGTACGCCTTTCCTGCACACCGTTATGGTCCAGGAAAAACGAGGCATGTTCAAACACCTGAACATGATCCTGGTCATCCTGACCTATGCGATGGTCATCTTCGGCACCTTCCTGACCCGCTCGGGCGTGCTCTCCTCGGTGCATTCGTTTGCCCAGAGCGCGATCGGGCCGTCCTTTTTTGCATTTATCGGTCTGAGCCTGGTGGTCTCGGTATCTTTGCTGATCCACCGTTGGGATGTGCTCAAATCTGAGGCGAACCTGGCTTCGATGTCTATGTTCTCACGCGAGGCCTTGTTCCTGCTGGCCGCGTTGCTCTTCGGCGGGATATTCATCGTCTCTGTCTGGGGGATCTTGTTCCCGCTCATCTCCGAACTGGCAACCAACCAGAAGATCACTGTCGGACCGCCGTTCTATGAACGGGCGACCTTCCTGCTATGGGGCTCGCTGATGGTCCTGATGGGCCTGGCACCCTTATCCGCCTGGACGCGGGCCACGATCAAGACCATTGGCCGGGCTGTCTGGAAACCTGGGCTGCTCGCGCTGGTCGTACCGGTCGTCCTGCTCGTCACCGGGATGATCAACGTGATCGCCTTGGTCGGCTTTACTTTGGTGGCTTTTGTCATTTTTGTCTCAGTCTACGAGTACGGACGCGGTGCCCGCGCCCGCCAGAAGTCGCGCGGGGAGAATCTCCTTGTCGCCTTGTTGCGCCTGGCAGCGCGCAACCGGCGCCGTTACGGCGGTTATATTATCCACATATCCATGGTCATCATGGCAATCGGCATCCTGGGGATCGAACTCTTCCAGACCGAGACCCAGCGCAGCATCGCAGTTGGGGAGACCATTGAGATTGCTGATTACACCATCCGCTACGACTCGCTGGCCCAGTTCCCCCACGTGGACGGGCGGATCGTAACCCGGGCAGTGATGAGCGTCTTCGCGGGTGAGAAATTCCTGGGAGAAGTCTACCCGCGCTACGACTTCTATCCCGATGGCCAACCGATGACCATCCCGGGCATGCGCAGCACATTGAAGGATGACCTGTATATCATCCTGGTCAATTGGGAGAATGTCTCGGTCTCCCAGACACCCTTCAAGGTCTACCACAACCCGCTGGTCAACTGGCTCTGGATCGGTAGCATCCTCTTCGTTGCCGGCACCCTGGTGGCAGCCTGGCCGGAACGAGAAACCGCGCCGGTCAGCATACCAGCCCGGCAGGCAACCCACCCAAGCGCTGTCGATTAAACTTGGTGAGGAAAAAAAGATGAAACGAATTTTCTGGCTCTCCTTGCTGGTCCTGGTTGTTGCCTCCCTATGGGTGGGGATCGCCGCTGCCCAGCAGCCGACGCCCTCAGATGACGAAGTCAACGCGATCGCCAAGCAATTATATTGCCCGGTCTGCGAGAACACGCCGCTGGATGTCTGTCCCACCGAGGCCTGCCGGCAATGGCGCGATCTGATCCGCCAGATGTTGGCTGAAGGCAGAACCGAGGCAGAGATCAAGCAGCACTTCGTCGAGAATTATGGGGCGCGGGTGCTGGCCGAACCGCCGGCGCAAGGCCTGAACTGGCTGGTGTACGTTGTTCCACCGGTAGCATTTACAGCCGGTGCTGTGCTCCTGTTCTTTGCCTTCCGGTCTTGGCGGAGGCTGGCAAAGCAGGAAGCTGTCAAAGACGCTCCGGAGCCTGTCTCCGTAGTCGATGATGAATACGTCTCCCGGATTGAGGAAGAACTCCGCCGGCGGAACTGATGAAAGGGAAGGGGCACATTTTATGATCGAAATTTTTGTCTTGATTGCCCTGTCAGGCGTAATTGGCAGGAAAGCCAAAGCCAAGGGCTATAAAAGTAGCGGGTTCATCCTGCTGGCGGTTGCCCTCTGGTTGATCGGGGAAGCCTGCGGAGCACTGCTCGGAAACGCCATCTTCGCGGATGCCTCGTCCATCTGGTCGGCATATGTCGTTGCCCTTCTGGGCGCAGCCCTGGGTGGGGGGATCGCTTTCCTGATCGTATCCAGGCTGCCGCACCGGGAGGATGACTCCGCCGGCGCCCCCCCCCGGCCTGGCGTCCCGACCTGGGTGCAGGTGGTCATCTGGACCGTCCTGCTTGCCCTGCTCGCATTGCTCGGCCTGGGTCTGTTACGGGCCAACAACAGCATCGTCCGCGTCGGCTCCTCCGCCCCGGATTTCACCTTGACCCTCTTCGACGGCTATGGCTATAACGGTGCCCGGGAAGTACGGCTGGCGGACCTGCGCGGCAAGGTTGTCGTGGTCAACTTCTGGGCCTCCTGGTGCAAACCGTGCGAGGACGAAGCGCCGGACCTGGAAGCGGCCTGGCGGTACTACGAACCGACAGGTCAGGTGGTCTTCCTGGGCGTGGACTATGTGGATACCGAGCCCGAGGCACGCTCCTACCTGGTCAAATTCGACATCACCTTCCCGAATGGTCCAGACCTGGGGACCCGTATCTCGCAGGCCTTCAACCGCAACATGGGCGTCCCCGAGACGTTCATCATCGACCAGGAAGGCATGCTGCGCCACATTCAGATCGGGCCGTTCATCTCTCTTGGCCAGATCCAGTCGATCATCAACCCGTTGCTGGGAGGCCAGTAGGCGATGGATACCGGCGCGATTTTCCTTCTGTTGGCTCTCTTCGTCCTTGTTGGCCTGTTCCTCTACCGTCCATTTGCCATGCGCATCCGGCGCAGATCCAGTCAGAATCCCGCCTTATCAACGCTCCTGGCGGAGCATGACCGGGTCCTGGCTACTATCCAGGAATTGGATTTTGACCAGATCGTCGGTAAGATCCCGGCGGAGGAATATCCCGCCCAACGGGTTGCCCTGCTCCAACGCGGCGCGGACATCCTGCGCCAGATCGATGAGATCCAGGGTCCTGTCGCCAGCGCCCTTGCAGATCCCGTTGAAGCTGCAATTGCCTCCCGCCGGGGCGTTGCACCCACGCAGGTAGACGGGGTTAGTATGGACGATGATGATATCGAAGCAATGATCTCCCGGCGCCGTACCGCCCGCAAAGAGAAGGCCGGGGGGTTCTGCCCGGCTTGCGGCCGACCGGCCTTGCAATCTGACCGTTTCTGCCCTCACTGTGGCAAACCATTGGTTTAGTTCACCCTAGAAGGATTGATGATGAAATTGCATTCCATGATCTTGTTTGCCTTGCTGGGCGTGTTCCTGGCAGGCTGTAGTTTCTCCCTGGCCGAGGATATCACCCCGCCTCCCGCCTACCGTTCCCCAACGCCCCCTGCCGATATCGGGCCTCTCTATCCGGCGGAACTGCCCTCTGTCGAGCGCGGCGCGGCGATCTATGCTGATAAGTGCCTCGCCTGCCATGGCGAGACCGGCCTGGGCAACGGTCCGATGGCCTCCCAGCTGCCGGTTGCCGTGCCAGCAATAGGCCTTGGCAATATCGCTGTCCAGTCTACCCCTGCAGAATGGTATGCCATCGTCTCGCGTGGCCGCTTGGAACGGGCCATGCCGCCATTCACCAGCCTGAATTTCCAGCAGCGCTGGGATGTGCTCGCCTATATCTATATGTTCAGCATCCCTGCGGACGAACTTGCCCTCGGGGAAGCGCTCTACGTAGCCACCTGCGCCGGATGTCATGGCCAGGACGGCGCGACCCTCCCGACGGCGGATTTGACCGACCAGGAGTCCATGGCTCAGGTGACCGGGACCGGCCTGGCGCGCCTCATTGCCGAAGGAGTCAGCCCGTCCATGCCAGGACTTGGCGGGCAACTGACCGACGGCGAGATCCGTTCGCTGGTAGGCTTTGTCCGCGCCCGCACTTTCGATCTGTCCGGGCCGACGGTTGCCCTGGCGCCAGACGCTACACCATCTGTGGAAGCGCCCACCCAGGATCCTGCATCCACAGAAGCGACCGACGAGGAAGCGACTGAAACAGAGGCAGAGACCCCGGATACAGCGGGAACCGAAGAAGCGACTGCAGTGGCGGAAGACACCCCGACGCCCGAAGCCGTGACGGTATCCATCGCTGGCAGCGTAGTCCATTCCACCGGAGCGTCCCTTCCCGCGGGGTTGACAGTTACCTTGCACGGCCTGGACGGGATGAGCATGCAGGAGATGCTGTCCATGGATGCAACCGTCGCCCGCGATGACAGTTTTTCATTTGCGGAAATCCCCCCGCTTCCCCAGGCGATTATGTATACCTCCGTCGAGTACCAGGGCGTGAGCTATTTCTCCGATGTAGTCTTTGCCGAGGAGATCGTCACCCAGGCCGACCTGCCGGTGACCATCTTTGATGCAACCACAGACTTCGCCAGCCTCGTGATTGAGCAGGTGCATATCGCTCTTGATTTCTCCGAAGAGGGCAGCCTGCAGATCCAGGCGATCTATGTCATCTCCAACACAGGCCCAGACACGGTCGTTGTCGAGACCAACGGGGATGTCATCCCATTTATTGTTGCTCCCGAGGATGCTACCCTGTTAGGCTACCAGCTGGCTTCACAGAGTGCCCAGTTGAACCCTGCCGAGAACGGATTCGCCCTGCTCCCAGGGGCAGACCTGCAGTACGGGATCGTGGGCATTTACTCAATGCCCTATGAACGCCGGGCGGATCTGAACCAATCATTCTCCCTGCCGGTTCGTTCTCTGGCTCTCTTCGTACCGGACGGCGTCCGAGTGCGCAGTGACCAGCTGACTGCTTCCGGGACCGAAACCTTCCAGACCACAGTCTTCCAGTTGTTTGAAGGCGGCAGCCTCGCCGCAGGCGAGAGCATCAGCGCCTCCCTGTCGGGCAAACCGGAAGGACAGGCGGGTGCAACCCCGGCGACGCAGAACACGTTGGTCATCGGGATGGGTGCGCTCGGAGCCGTGTTGATCGGCGTCGGTATTTACCTCTTCCTGCGAGACCGCAAACAGTCTGGGAAAGAAGAAGATGAAATAGAAGGAGTGGAAGACAATCTTGTCGAGGTAGAGGATGCCCTCGGGAATGACCCTCAGGAACTGATGGACGCCATCATCACCCTGGATGACCAATTTAAGGCCGGCGAGATCACGAAAGATGCGTTTGAGCGCAGGCGCCAGGAGCTGAAGGCTCGCTTGAAGGAACTGCTCTAACTGCAAGCACAATGATCACAGTCAAGAAACTCGTCAAACGTTTCGGCATGAAGACCGTCTTGCGCGGGCTCGATTTCGAGGTCCGTGAGGGCGAGTTTGTCGCCCTGCTCGGGCCAAACGGGGCAGGCAAGACCACCTTCCTGCGCATCCTGGCTTCGCTGTCGCGGCCATCACTGGGTGAGGTTCGCATTGCCGGTTACCGCCTGCCGGGGCAATCGGCAGCTGTCCGCCGCCGTCTTGGTGTGGTCTCGCACTTGCCGTTGCTCTATGCTGACCTGACCGCAGAGGAAAACTTGCGCTTCTACGGGCGGATGTATAACCTCGCCGGGCTCGATGTGCGCATCGACGAGGTTCTCGACCTGGTCGGCCTGGCCCCCCGGCGGCGTGACCTGGTGCGGACTTTCTCGCGGGGCATGCAGCAACGCCTGGCCATCGGCCGGGCCATCCTGCATGACCCGGATGTGGTCCTTTTCGATGAACCCCATACCGGCCTGGACCAGGATGCCTGCGATATGCTCGATCGTGTCCTTGGTGATGTCGCAGCCCGCGGCCGTACGGTGGTGATGACCTCCCACGACCTGGCCCGCGTGGAAGACCTGGCGACGCGTTACGATGTCCTCTCGCGCGGCGTGATTGCTGCATCTGCAACCCGCGCCGACCTGCAGGACAAGAACCTGCTGGCGTTCTATCGCCAGGCATTGGCAGGCTAGCAGTGGACAGGCAACCCACCTCCGGCAATTTCATGAAAGCGGTTTTCGCCATCACCTGGAAGGACCTGGCGGCCGAATTGCGCTCGCGCGAGTTGCTCTCAGCCATGCTGGTCTTCGCCCTGCTGGTCATCCTCATCTTCAATTTCGCCCTTGAGCTGGATGTCAAGACCCGTGCCAACGTCACCTCGGGCGTGCTCTGGGTGGCCTTCACCTTCGCCGGAACGCTTGGCCTGAACCGGTCGATGGCCATCGAGAAGGACCGCGGCTGCCTGGACGGCCTGTTGCTGGCCCCGGTGGATCGCTCGGCGATTTACTTCGGCAAAGTACTCAGCAACCTGGTCTTCATGCTGATCGTTGAGGCCATCGTCCTGCCTGTGTACAGCGTTCTTTATAACACCAACCTTTTCGATCCCGGCTTGATCGCTGTGATCCTGCTCGGCTCGATCGGTTATGTTGCCGTCGGTACGTTGCTGGCCAGTATGGCCGTGCAGACC
This sequence comes from Chloroflexota bacterium, assembly GCA_043826785.1. Lineage (GTDB taxonomy): Bacteria > Chloroflexota > Anaerolineae > Anaerolineales > Villigracilaceae > JBDRPT01. Next base: position 13,931 of record JBDRPT010000087.1, read on the forward strand.
CGCACCAGGGATGTGCTCCTGCCGATCTTGCTCTTCCCAGTGGTCATCCCGGTAATCATTGCGGCAGTCAAGGCCAGTGGCGGCTTCTTACAGGGGGCGGAGATCGCTGACATCCTCCCCTGGCTGAACATTTTAATCGTCTATGACGTGATCTTCATCGCGATTTCTTTTATGGTATTCGACCACGTCGTTGAAGAGTGAGTATCTTCTCTATTCGTGAATGGAGTAGTATTTTATGGAAAAACAACCCCTTGCCTTGAAGTTGTTGACAATCCTCTCAGCGCTTGGGCTGGCGCTGGTCACCGCACTGGTCTTCTTCTATGCGCCCCTCGAAACGGTGATGGGCTATGTCCAGAAGGTCTTCTATTTCCATGTCGCCACCGCCTGGGTGGGTATGCTCGGCTTCGTCGTCGCCGCCGTGGCCGGGATCGTCTACCTGGTCAAGCACGACCTGAAATGGGACAAGGTCGAACTGGCGGCGGTGGAGATCAGCCTGGTCTTCTTTTTGATCGCCATTGTCCTTGGTTCGATCTGGGCGCGCCCATCCTGGGGCACCTGGTGGACCTGGGACCCGCGCCTGACAACAGCCGCCATCCTCGAGATGATCTATATCGCCTACTTGCTCCTCCGTCAGGGCATTGAAGACCCTGACCGCCGCGCCCGATTCGGGGCGGTCTACACCCTGGTCGGCGGGGTCAGCGTGCCGGTGACCTTTCTGTCCATTCGCCTGGTGCGGACCATCCACCCGGCGGTGATCGGCACCGCCTCGGCAGCGTCCCAGGGCGGCTTCGACATGACCCCGCCGATGCTGACCACCTTCCTGCTCAGCCTGCTGGTCTTCACCCTGATCTTTGCTACGTTGTTGTGGCATCGCATCCGTCTTGGACGTTTGCAGGATATGGTTGAACAGCTCAAAATGAAAATCCTGGAATAATCGTGGAGGTATCTTATGGATGGAATTGACCCCATCGTCTCATTGCGTTATATGATCGCCGGTTATGCTGTCTTCTTCGGTGTATTTTCAATCTACCTGGTCAGCCTGGTCGTGCGCTGGCGCAACTTGAAACGAGACCTGCAAGTCCTCGAAGAGATCAAAGAGCAATAATCCAAAGAGGCTGAAGTCCGCTATAATGATGGCGGACTTCTTATTTATGGAGCGGGAACTGCGCCTGCGATTGGGGTTGACAGCGCTCATGCTGGTTCTTGTCATCGGGCTGGCATTGGCATCCCCGCGCGCGACCAGGGGCGTGCTCGCCGACGACGGGTTGCCTCCTGGCCCGGACCGCTTCACCGTCCTCAACGTGGAATATACTTCCTACGAGTGGTGGCTGGTTCAGTGGACGGATAACCGGGTTGCCTGCCAGGTCCATATCGACCACGAAGGCCTCCCGACCGGCAACGAAGTCTACCTGGCCTGCGGGGAAATTTTATATGATAAATGGGTTGCCACCCGGCCATGTTCACAATCCGAGACTGCTTCACCATCCTGCCAGGGATATTACTTGCATTTTATCCATTCAGCAACAGCGCAGCGCGATGTCGGCGTGGCCCTCCCGCCGCCGGTCGTCTGGATGAGCCTGGAAGGCTGTGCCTGGTTCTCTTTTACCCATCGTTGTGGAGCTTCAGCGCAGGTCCTGCTAGTGGCGGAGGAACCGCTCGCCGGCGAGACGATCACTTCGCTCGCCGGGCGCATCGACGGGGAAGCATTCACCTGCGCCGCCACCTGCCGGATCGAACTGGTGCCCACGGATGAAGACGGCCTGGAACTCGAGTTCTGGGCGTTTTCGAGCTACGGCGATAGTAGCCAGGTCTTCACCGCCCAGGTGCGGGTAGCGCCGGCCGATGACCCGGGACCGGTCTCGGTCTGGTATGTGGATGTGCTCAGCACACAGTGGCGCGGCGCCCCGCTGGCCTCCTGCGCCCAGATGTGGGCTGCGCTGCCTCCGGTCGGCATCCCCCCGGTCTGGCTGACGACCCCTGCCGGCGCGGTCGAACTGGCCTCGAACATCCCATACGAATACCTGGCAGCCAACCTGATCGAAAATGGGATTGCAGATGCCAGCCAGTGCCAGGATGGCGGGCTGACCCCGTTAGGCATGGCCACACCCTGCGGCCTGGCCGCGGCGCGCCCTGCCGTGGATGAATGGCAGGACCGCTTCGATGCAATCATCTATGAAACCTCCCTGCAAACCGGCATCCCAGCCCAGTTGTTGAAGAACCTGTTCAGCCGGGAGAGCCAGTTCTGGCCGGGTGTGCTGACGGACCGTCCGGAAGCCGGCCTTGGGCAGTTGACCGAAAACGGCGCCGATACAACGTTGCTCTGGAACCCGTCCTTCTTTGAACAGTTCTGCCCGCTGGTGCTGGACGACCGGGCCTGCCGGCAGGGTTATCCCCACATGCCGCTGGATGAACAGGAATTGTTGCGCCACGCTTTGGTCCGCCGGGTGGATGCTTTCTGTGCGGATTGTCCGCTGGGTCTCGATCTGCAGCGCGCCGATGCCAGCGTACAGATCTTCGCCGAAACGTTGCTGGCGAACTGCGCCCAGACCGGGCGGATCATCTACAACGCCTATGGCGAGGCGCCCGGGGAATTAAGCACCTATCAGGATCTATGGCGCTTTACGCTGGTGAACTACAACGCCGGGGCAGGTTGTTTGACCCTGGCCGTCCAGGAGACGGAGAGTTCCGGGGAAGCGCTGGATTGGGAGCATCTCTCGGCGAACCTGACCCCGGTCTGCCAGCCGGCGATCGATTATGTCATGGATATCAGCCGGGAATAATACCGCTTCGCTAGTACCCGGAGATGCTATCTGGGATTGATATGGTTTTGAGATCATTCCTCAAAATGGCCAGATGTATCAATCAGAATCACAGTGTCCGGGCACTAAGTACAATCACATAAATTCTGAAAGGTATAATGGTGGCATGAAACCCATACAAGTGCCACCCTTGACAGAAGAACAGCTTGCCGAGCTGGAAGAACTTTACCAGAAGACGAAA
>JBDRPT010000088.1:0-3584 GCA_043826785.1 Chloroflexota bacterium
GATCAGCCTCACCTGGGCGTTGGTTGCCGTCATCCTTTCTCCACTCTCCGTTTTTCTGAAGAGTGTAACGGCTTTTTCGCCCGCTCTAGGGTGGGCATTTCTAATTGTCATCGATGGGTAATTCTAATCGTCGTTAACCGCGTGGAGCGATGCAGATAAAAATGCTGTATTACAAGCTGTTGTGCTTGTCGCCAACAGGTTCGCAGGTGTTGTTTCTCCCGGTCCACGCGGCGGTCCTGAATTTTCTCGGGGATATGACTTTGGGTATTGGCCACCGTCATGGGTATTCAGGAAACTGTACGGCATCCATTCGGGCGATCTGATGAATTTCGAATGGGACACACAGTGCCGTGGTTGCCGACCACGGGCATGCCAGGTTGCTAATTTGTGGGTGGACCGAGATGCCCCGACAACCGACTGTGAACGGACAAAGACCTGCTTCTGTCAACCCTGTGGAGCTTTTACCAATTCCCCGCGCCATATCGAATTTGCTTCATCTTGGACAACTATGCGTTGGGGAGCATCCGTATTATCCTTGCGTAAAGTGAATAATGTCATCCATGAATTGGGCCATGCCTTTAATCAGAGACTCGGTGGTGTTCCCGCAAGTGCGGTGAATAATTACTCGGCCATTATTGAAAGGGAGACGTGGTCGATGAATAGCAGAGATCCTGAACGGTACGGATTTTATGAAGATAGGCCAATAGGAGTATCTGGCACCATGACCTGGGTACAAAGCATCGTTGTCAATGGGAGCGAAGTCTTTGCAGACATGTTTATCGGCTGGGTGTACAATCGGTGGGAGAATAGTGAGTATGGAACTGAACGCCGTCGTTTTATGGATACAAATATGGAAGGCTGGATTAGACAGGCCATCATGCGAGGGCCTTGATGGAGGTGGATGAATGAAGAGAAGGATAATATTCACGCTTGTAACCATCCTGTGGGTGGCATCTGCCTGTGTCCCGGCAGATGATATTGACCCGCCGGTTGTGACCTCTACACAGGCAGTTACGTCACCTGTGCGGGTGGAGCCGTCACCTTCGGTCACAAATACACAAACTCAAACCACAATCCCGACAATGACCTTTGTCCCAGCTCTTCCGGTTGAAGAAGCTGAGATCGAGTTCATCGCTCTCCTTCAAAACAATGGGTATTGTCGCCTGCCCTGTTTATGGGGGATCACACCGGGGGAGACAAGTTTATCAGATGCCTTATCTCGTTTACATGCGTTCAGTTATCTAGCTCTAAATAACGTCAGCTTTGATTTCAACGAGATTTTTGACGAGTTCGGTGGTGGGCTTAGGCTAATTATAAGAAGGGATGAGTTAGACCTACAAACCTACTTGCGCATCGAAGGAACGGGTGGAATAGCGAGTGAAACCAAGTATATGCGAGCGAGCTTTCTGGCGTACGAATATCCTAACGATGGAATACAGTTTTTGCCTGTATACGGGGATCCACGCTACCACCAATTGTTCTACTATTACACATTGCCGTCTATCCTCGCTACATATGGGCCGCCAGAGAACGCGTACGTTTTCTTTGAAGCCGAAATGGGCGCATCTGAATTCTATCTGGGCTTAGACTATACCAGTTCGGGTTGGACATTACATCTTGAGATGCCATTGACTGTACACGATGGAATGGCAATTGGTTGCCCGAATGAAGCATTGGCCCGTTTTTGGTTATGGCATCCGGATGATCTGGAATCGGCGCACGAGTATGGTTATTTGGGTTATCAAGGCCCAATAAAACCTATCGAGGAAACAACATCGATGACGATGGACGAGTTTTATCGCACGTTTAGTGATCCCGCCAATACAGCTTGTCTGGAAACACCTATTTCTGTATACGAACCGTGATGCCTGAGCAAATGATATATTTCTTTAGTCTGAAATACGGATGTCATTGACATCCCCCATTCGCTCTGCTGCTGGGGGCAGACGGCCGCATCGCCCAAGATGGCCCCGCAGGGACGGAATACTTCCATGGCGACGCCCCTTCGACTACGCTCAGGGCAAACCTCGGCTCGGTGCGCCAGATGACCGATGTCCATGGGACGGTGACATACACAGCAGCCTACTCCCCCTATGGCGAGAGGCTGGGCTGGCAGGATGGCACCCAGACGCCGTACGGCTTTGCAGGCGAGTACACGGACAGTTACACCGGCGAGTGGGAGGACAGTTACATTAAGTTGATTTATTTGCGCTCCCGATACTATTCCCCCGCAACCGGAAAATTCCTGACCAGAGATTCGTGGCAGGGCGATTATAACAGACCACTCTCACTCAATCGGTGGGCGTATGTGGAAGGGAACCCGATCAATTTTGCTGATCCAAGTGGGCACATTGCAGAATGTCGTGGTTTAACCGGAGAGTTACGCACAGTTTGTGAACAACTTTATAATGATACTGCTCCAGACCAAGTATTAGATTCGTTAGCCAGCTTCTATGGCATGCAGTTGGCTCCTGGAAATCACTGGGAATATGTGGATTACCTCAGCCATACAGCGGGCGGCGCTCCAGTTGGTGGAAATACTCCTCGTTGGGCTACCAACCCATGGGGCCCCAATGAATTTCCACCGCCATGGACATTACCAGGAACATATCCCCCATACTATGAAGATGTTTACTATGATCGGAATGGGCAGGAACATAGTGTAGATGACTCGGCTGTTTACATAACATCTGAAACTTTCGTAAGATGTGGTGGAGATTTGAGCTGTATCGAGGTGGTTATGGCAAATGAAGCAGGTCATTCTTGGTTTGAATTTGAAATAGACACTGGTGCAGGTCATTTTCCGAGTGACTCTCTTGAAGTGAGTTTCTGGGTAATTCCAGAAGAACTTTACATTCTTACTTGGGAGTTGAACTCGCCAAGCATTGACACTTCTAACCCAGCAACTGGGATTGAGACATACTTTTTGGATATGCATTATTATTTCAATTGCTTCTACACACCGCGTCCGGATAAAATGTATGCAGAACCCGATAGCGTATTATCGAGATTGTATCAGATGAACTTACGGGATTTTAATCTCGAGAGACGAGTGTATCCATGAAAAAAAGCAGGGTGACTCAATTGAAAAGAATCCGATTACCTCACTTATCGGCATTTATCATCGTGGTCGTTTTGTCGGGTTGGTTGTTAATTATTGACATTCACCAAAGTTGGTTAAGATCGAGACCTGCATGTTGAAAGAAACCGAGCAGGATGTCCGGTCGCTTTCGCAAACGAGAAAAGCCTTTGTTCAAGCTGTTACGAATTTCTGTCTTTGAGTGGAAGATGGCATTTTTCATGCGGCGTTTCACATTTCCGTGGCAATACTCTTCTGGATTGAGTTCTGGAGCGTAAGAAGGAAGGTACTCAACGTGAATTTCAGGGTGTTTCTCCAAGTAGGCTTTCACAAGCAAGGCCTTATGAGTTCGAGACTGATCCCAAATCAAGATGATCGGTCCCTGAATATGTTGGCGGAAGTGCTCCAAACCATCCAACAACTTCTCAGTATCAATGGAACCATCAAAATGTCGTTTGTAAATCTTGCCCGAAATCGTCAAACCGGCCATTGTCGAAGTTTCACG
>JBDRPT010000089.1:0-21444 GCA_043826785.1 Chloroflexota bacterium
CGGATCGCCTCAAACAATTCTCGCTTGCTTCGTTGACTCATCATGTTCTCCTCCGGCGCCTTTCGGCTCCGTCATAAGGTAACATTCTTTCTGAGGCAACGATATTACCAATAGTAAGATTCTATTTGAGGCAATGCGCTGGATGTCAACTTGTCGGGCCCTCTGCTATAATCGACTCCATGATCCTTGTCAGCGGAGGAACCGGTTTTATCGGCCGGGCCCTGGTGCGCCAACTGGTCGAGAGCGGATATACGGTCCGGATCCTGTTGCGGCCGTCGAGGCGCACACCTCGCTTGCCGGTTGGTGTAAATGTCGAAGTGGCGGTCTCCAGTCTGGACGACACGCGCGGCTTGCGGGCGGCGATGCGCGGCGTGAAGACAGTCTATCACCTGGCGGGGGGCGAAGGCGAGGGCGGACGAGGCAACCTCCAGGCGGTGGATATCGATGGTACCGCCAACCTGACTGCTGCGGCAGCCGATGCCGGCGTGGAGCGTTTCTATTACATCAGCCACCTGGGGGCAGACCGGGCCTCGGCGTTCCCGGTGCTCAAGGCAAAAGGGATCGCCGAGGATTACATCCGCAAGTCGGGCATTCCCTATACGATCATGCGCGGCTCGATCCTCTTTGGGCCAGACGACAACTTCACCACCGGCCTGGCGATGCTTCTGGCAGGATCGCCAGGCCTGCTTCTGCTTCCAGAGGGGGGCAAGACGCTGCTGCAGCCGCTCTGGCTGGAAGATTTCGTCAGCTGCCTGGTCTGGTCGCTGGAGGAGCCAGACATGGTCAACCAGGTCTTCGAAATCGGTGGGGGCGAGTACTTGACCTTACGCCAGATCGTCGAGATCGTGATGGAAGCCACAGGGCGGCGGCGCCTGCTGGTACCGGTGTCGAATCACCTGATGCGCCCCCTCACGGTGGTCCTGGAGGCGATCTTCCAGCGGTTCCCGGTCTCGGTATTCTGGCTGGATTACCTGGTCGTGAACCGCACCTGCGCGGTGGATACCGTCCCGCGCCTCTTCGGGATCATGCCGGCCCGGTTTGCCTCCCGCCTGGACCACCTGCGCGGGGTCCGCTGGGGCGGGGAGTATTTACGGATGCTCTTTACCCGCCATGGCTGATTGGGTCGCCCGCATCCTTGAATCGCCGCAGGAGATGGAGATGGTCGAGGCGCTCCAACGGCTGGTCTGGCCGGAGAGCGAGACCGATATCGTCCCGGCGCACATGCTGCTGGCGACAGCACACAATGGCGGCCTGGTGCTCGGGGCATTCCACGGCGAAGAGCTGATCGGCCTGGCCTTTGGCTTCCCCGGACTGTACCATACCCCCGATGGCCCTCGTCCGAAACACCACTCGCACATGCTCGGCGTCCATCCGGAGTGGCGCGATCGAGGCATCGGGTTTACGCTCAAACGCGCCCAATGGCAGTTCGTCCGCCGTCAGGGTTTGGACCGGATCACCTGGACGTACGATCCGCTGCTCAGCCGGAACGCATACCTGAACATCTCCCGCCTTGGGTCGGTCTGCAACACCTACCTGCGGGAGGAATACGGGCTGATGCGCGATGGCCTGAACGTGGGCCTGCCGTCTGATCGTTTCCAGGTGGACTGGTGGGTGAACACGACCCGGGTGGAGCGCAGGCTCAGCCGGGCTTCGCGTCCCGCCCTGACCCTCGACCAGTATGCCTCTGCCGATGCGGCCTTCCTGGAAGCGGTCCGCATCCAGGGAGCAGCCCCCCGTCCCCCGGTGGAGAGGCCCGCATTGGCCGGTTCGCTTGCCATCATTGAGATCCCGTCTGATTTCCTTGATTTGAAGGAAACGGATTTCTCCCTGGCGCGCGACTGGCGCTTCTATGCCCGCGAAGTCTTCGAGGTTGCCTTCTCGAGCGGGTACCTGGTGACCGATTTCATCCATGAATCCGGGAGGAGCTATTACATCCTGGCTCATGGCCAGAGCATGTTGTGACCATTTCCATGGTTGCAGGAAACCGCGTTTCTTTATACAATAAAATTGCTGCTCCTGTCAGCGGAGACTCTTGATGCCCAAATCCGAACGCGCTGCCCTTGCTCATATCCGCCGTGTGGCGGATTCTGTGCTGAACGAAACAGCGCAGGGTGCCTCTCAACCTGAGCGGGGCATCGCCCGGCCGGTGTTGTTGCCGGTGCCGTATGTCTCACAGCTTGGCCCTGGGGCAGACCGGTTCACCAACAGCAGCGGGGCAGCAGCGGGTGTCATGCTGATGCGCGCATATGGACAGGCGCTGGTCACGCCGGATGAGTTCTTTCTCCAGGCAGGCAACCAGGCCGACACACCGCTTTCGCTGCAGCAGATCCGGGTTACCCTGGGAGCCAACGGCGTCCAGGTTGAACAACGCAGCGGGTTGAAACTGGGTGAGTTGGCAATTGTCCTGATCACCGGGAGGCCGGCGATCATCGTCGTCAAGCACGCGGTGTTCGCCCAGGCCGGGTTGACCCTGGAATCCTTCTTCGGGCCCCATTACCTGGTTGCTCTCGGTTTGGACCTGGAGAACATCTACCTGCACGACCCATTGCGCCGTGACGGATCCGGCCAGGGACAGGCCGTGCCCTGGCTGGTGCTCTACCAGGCCTGGACCCAGGCTCCGACCTTCGAGCGAGGCATCCTCATTCCCCGGCTGCCATTGCTGCGCCGCATCCGGGTCACGGCTTCGACGCTCAACCTGCGCCAGGGACCGGGGACCGAATACGATGTGGTCGGCCTGGCCCGCTCCGGTGAGGTCTTCGAAGTGACCATCCACCACGGCGATTGGGGCAAGGTCGGCGAGAACTGCTGGATCAGCCTGCTCCATATCGAAGACATCTGACCCCTTCCAAGGGAAAGTGAATCTAAAATGCGAGGCGTTTGCAGGCCTCGCATTTTCTTTTTAAGCGCCCACCAGTTCGGGTTACACAGCTTCGGTCGCTGGCTTCAGGCGCAAGGTCAGCAACGCTGCCAGGATGACCAGCCCGGCTGTCACCTGGAAAACCAGTGGGAGGCCCCAGCGATCTGCGAGAGGGCCGGAGAGCAAAGTGCCCAGCGCCCCGGCTGAAAACATGAAGCCAAGGGTCAGGCCTGAGGTCATCGCCATCCCGCCGCGGATCGTCTGCTGGGCGGGGACGACGATGATACTGTGGACGGCACCGGTCAACGCGCCGGCGAGCGGGACGAGCAAGAACAGCCATGGCGACCAGCCGACCAGGGAGATCAAAAAGAGCGGAATGCTGGCCAGGGAGAGCATGGACATGGCCACGCGTTGCTTGCCGAAGCGGTCTGCCAGGTTTCCGCCGACCACGTTGCCAAGCGCTGATCCGCCCATGAACAGCCCGGCCACCAGCCCGTAGATGGCAGCTGATTGGCCCATGTCGCTCAGGTATTTGGGGACAAAGGTGATCATGTTCTGTTGCGACCAGGCCTGCAATGCAGCGACCAAGGCCAGGGCGATGAGAAAAGTCCGCCTCCTTGTTGGGGCGGGGTCCGGGGTGGCAGCCGATTTCGCTGCCGGAAAGCGCATGGCGGGTGACCGGCGCAACTGCCAGCCGGTGTTGACTCCGATTGCCAGGGTAGGTCCGGCGAGGACGAGCAGGCCGGCGGGACCGAAGATGGTCAACAGGGGGCCGCCGATGATCGGGCCCAGGAAATGCCCCAACTGGCCGAACATGAAGAACCATGATGTCGCCGTCGTTTCCTGGTTCTGGTAATGGTTCTTCCCCTGCAGGGTGGCTTGCATCGTTCCAACCGGGTGGAATGCAGCCGAACCCAGCGAGGCCAGGATCAGACAGGGGATTGCATATTCAACTGGCAGGAAGAGCGCCAGGGTGAACAACCCGGCCATCCAGAGGATGCCGCCGGAGGCTATCCAGCGGCCATTGCCGAAGCGGTCGCTCAGCCAGCCGAATAGCGGTTGCGAGAGTGAAGCGGCCCAGATATAGATCGTGGTGACCAGGGCCAGGGTGGCATTGGTCATCCCGGTCTCGGCACTCCAGAAGGTGAGCAGAACCGCCCGCTGGCCATTGAGGATATCAACGAAGAGGTGGCCAAGGGCAACGGAGTTGAACAAAGAATCTAACAGCAGGGGCATGGGTTTTGCCTTGAGGTGGGATGTGGGTCAGTGGGTGCAGTAGAGCTGGTTCTCTTGGATATAGTCGTAGACTGTCAGAGGAAGGGTATCACGATAGGGCAGACCCTCGGCCACACGCCGGCGGATCTCGCTGGCGGAGATATCGGTCAGAGCAGTGTCGATGAAGCGGACCTTTGCGCCGATCCCGGGGAGGACTGCCTCCAGCGCGGGCAGGTCGACAGAATCGCCCGGGCGGCGCATCACGCCAATGGCGTGCAACGCTGCCACCAGGTCCGCAGGCCGGTGCCAGGCTGGCAGGTCGCGCAGCGAATCCCCGCCCATCAGGTAGACCAGCCCGGCACCGGGATGCATCTCCGACAACAGCCGGACCGTGTCCAGGGCATAGTATGGAGCGGGGCGGTCGATCTCGATGGTGGAGAGTTCGCAACCGGGGGCATCGGCGAGGGCCAACTTGACCATTGCCAGGCGGTGTGCGAGCGGGGTGATCGGCTGGCCTGGTTTGTGGGGCGGGTTGGGTGTCAGCACCCACAGCAGCCGAGTGAGGTCGAATACGACCTGGGCCGCGGCTGTCAGGGCCAGGTGGCCATGATGGGGTGGGTCGAAGGTGCCGCCGAAGATGGCGATGAGCGAGGTCATGGTCGCAGAGGATTGCCTTTCGGGCCGGATGGCACCGTGGTGTCATGGTTTGCGCGGTTCACTCATCTCCTGGCGGACGGTCATGAGCAGGTTTTCGGCTTTCAACTCACCCAGGGTATAGCACGGAGCTTCGAGATGGTTGGCCAGCGCCTGGGCCAGACCTTGGTCGAAGGAGGCGTGTTCCATGTTGATGACCACCGACCGGTAGTTCCGGGCGGCGATCTGTTCGGCGAAAGTATAAGCCTCATCCTGGGGAGGCATCGAGCCGATGGACACATTTCCAGCCCCATCGGTCAGGACGATCAGCAGCGGTTCGACGTCGGGGTGGGTGGTCTCCTGGTGGGTGAGGACTTCGTAAGCCAGCAGGACTCCGGCGGAGAGGGGCGTCTTGCCGCCGACGGGGATATCGGCGAGGGCACGCTGGGCCAGGACGACCGAATTGGTCGGGGGCAGAATCAGTGTCGCCCGGTCTTTCTGGAAAACGATCAGCCCGACCCGGTCGCGGCGCTGATAGGCATCCGTGAGCAGGGAAAGGATGGCGCCCTTGGTCGCGGTCATGCGCTCGGCGACAGCCATCGACCAGGATGCGTCCACCAGGAAGAGCACCAGGTTGGACGCCTTCTTGACCCGGATCTTGCGTTGCAGGTCGCTTTTCTCGATGGCCAGGGCCAGCCGCTTGCGCTTTTCGGTGCGCCGTTTCTGGTATGGGGCAGCAGCCCGGAAGGTGGCATCGAAGGCGATGTCGTCCGTGCGGCCGTTGGCGGGCCGCGCCTGGATGTAGCGGCCATGTTTGCGGTCGGTGCGGGTGCGCGACCGTCGCCCGGAGTGGCGGCGGCTGAGTTTGTCGAGGGGGGTATCGAGCCGGCGGGGGGAGAACGTCTCCCCGATCTGAACGTTCTTGCCGCCGTCCCACCAGCGGGCATCCTGTGAATCGAAGACGGCCTGCGGGCTGGGTTCTGCCGGCGGGGACTGGTCAGAGGTCTCCTGTTCGGCTGTCTCAGTCAGGATTTTTTTTTTGCGCCTCGGCATCCGTTGGTTCGGGTGTCGGTTCGGAGGGTTCCCCTTCAGCTGAGGAGCCTTGGAGTTGCTCGATGCGCTCCTGCAGCTGGACCGTATCCATCTCGCTCTGGTGGAACGGGCCCCGTTTGATCCGGTGGGGCAAGGCCAGTTCGGCCGCCAGGGCGATATCCCTGTCGGTGATGGCTGTCCGGCCCTCGAAGGCGGCATGGGCGCGGGCTGCCTTCAGGATTACCAGATCAGCGCGGTGACCATCGACGTTGAGCGAAGCAGTCAGGGCGGCGATCGAGAGCAGATCGCGCCGGCTGTACTTGACCTGTGCCAGGCCCTTGCGGGCGCGTTCGATCTGGTGGGATAGCTCTTCTTCCTTCGGGAGCCACAGCTTGCGGAAGGACTCGGCATCCTCCTCGAAAGCCAAGTTGTTCTCGATGATCTGCACCCGGTCCCGGGCATCGCGGATGCCGGTGATGTTGACCGAAAGGGCGAAACGGTCGAGCAATTGCGGGCGCAGGTCGCCCTCTTCGGGATTCATCGTCCCGACCAGAATGAAACGGGCCGGGTGGGTGAAGGATATCCCCTCGCGTTCGACGATATTCATCCCCATTGCGGCGGAGTCGAGCAGGATGTCGACCACATGGTCGTCGAGCAGGTTGACTTCGTCGATATAAAGCAGACCGCGGTTGGCGGCGGCCAGGACGCCGGGCTCGAAATGGCGTTCGCCCTTCTGAATCGCTTGCTCGATATCCAGCGTGCCGACGACGCGGTCTTCGGTGGCGGAGACGGGCAGGTTGACGAAGGGGATCGGTTTGGTCTCGAACGGTAGCACCTGATTGGTGCTGCCCGCCCGTTCGCGGCATTCGGTGCACCAGGTAGTTGGGTGGTCCGGGTCACAGCCGAACCGGCAGCTCTTCACAGTCTTGACCATCGGGAGCAGGGCGGCGAGGGCGCGGGCGGCAGTCGATTTCGCCGTGCCGCGTTCCCCGCGGATCAAGACGCCGCCGATGCGCGTATCCACTGCGTTGAGGATCAGGGCGCGGCGCATGCGCTCCTGTCCGACGATCGCTGTAAAAGGGTAGATTGCAGGCATTAATGACTCCGAGGGGTGATTATAATCTGCTTTCAAAATTGGTGCTGAAATACCTGTCTTTTTGTACTATAGAATCGTAAGGGTTGTCAACTTGTCCATTCACCTGTATAATCCCCCCTACATTACAACACCGGAGTCATTCAAGAATATGGAAATATTAGACGAAGTTCTCGGGCAGGGGGCTATGTCTGGGGACGAAGCACCAGAAGAAGGCGCAACAACCAGCCAGCCGAATATGGAAACCTTGTTGCAAGAAGAGGGGTTGGCTTTGGATTTCCCCACCCCCGGGGAGATCCGCTCTGGCACGATTGCCAGCATCAGCCCAGGACAGATCTTGGTCAGCGTGGGGGCAAAATCGGAAGGGATTATCACTGGCCGCGAATTGGAATCCATCCCCACTGAAGAACGTGAAGCGTTAGAAGTCGGGCAGGAGATTCCGGTTTATGTCATGGGTTCCGATGATGCGAACGGTATCATCACGCTCTCCTATTCCCGTGCGGTCGAACAGCAGGGGTGGGAAGAGGTCGAGAAGATGCTCGAAGCGGAGGATGCATACGAGAGTGCCGTCGAAGGATATAACAAGGGCGGCTTGATCGTCCTTGTCCATGGGTTGCGCGGGTTTGTGCCTGCCTCCCAGATTGGCATGATGCGTCGCATGCAGGTCACCGGGGATACACCTGACCAGCGGTATGGCAAACTTGTCGGCGAACCGATCACTGTCCGGGTGATCGAAGTCGATCGCAACCGCCGCCGGCTGATTCTCTCCGAGCGTGCAGCCAGCGTGGAAACCCGCCAATCGATCAAAGAGAAGGTCATCGACGAACTCCAGGAGGGCGAGATTTACGCCGGCAGGGTGAGCAGCCTGGCGGATTTTGGCGCGTTCGTCAATGTCAACGGTGCCGATGGTCTGGTCCATCTCTCAGAGATCTCATGGGAACGGATCCAGCATCCCTCCGAGGTGCTCGAGGTCGGCCAGGAAGTCAAGGTGAAGGTCATCAACATTGACCGGGAAAAGAAACGCATTGGCCTGTCCATCCGCTCGTTGGAAAACGATCCGTGGAAGAAACGGATCGAAAAGTTCAAGACCGGCCAGCTTGTCGAAGGCATCATCACCCGCCTGACCAAATTCGGCGCTTTTGCCCGGATCGAAGGGGACCTGGAAGGCTTGATCCACATCTCGGAAATCAGTGAATCACGCATCGAACACCCCAAGGAGAAATTGCACGATGGGGACGTGGTCACCCTGCGGATCATCCGGATCGAACCGGAACAGCGCCGGATTGGCCTGAGCCTGCGCAAGGTGGATTCCGGGGCTTACAAGGACCTGGATATGAAAGGAATCGACCTGGAAGGAATCGACCTGGAAGATCTCCAGCAATCCCTTGCAGAGGACGAGCCAGCAGACAGCCCTATTGAGGAAATTCTGGACGAAGTCATCGAAAAAGCTGAGCCAGCAGGCGAGGAAATCCTGGACGAAGTCATCGCAAAAGCTGAGCCAGCAGGCGAGGAAATCCTGGACGAAGTCATCGAAAAAGCTGAGCCAACAGATGAGGAAATTCTGGACGAAGTCATCGAAAGAGCCGAGCCAGCGGATGAGGAAATCCTGGACGAAGTCATCGAAAAAGCTGAGCCAACAGACGAGGAAATTCTGGACGAAGTCATCGAAAGAGCCGAGCCAGTGGATGAGGAAATTCAGGACGAAGTCATCGAAGAAGCTGAGCCAGCGGACGAGGAAATCCTGGATGAGGTCATCGAAATGGCCGAGCCAGCAGACGAGGAAATCCTGGACGAGGTCACCAAAAAAGCCGAGCCAGCGGATGAGGAAACCCTGGACGAGGCCAGTGACCTAGACAGTCCTGCGACCGAAGAGACCAAATAAGCCTGAACCAAGCGAGCGCACCGAGCAGGTGCGCTCGATCATCATACCCTAATCATGACCCAGCCTCTGATTGTTGACGCCCACGAAGACCTCGCCTGGAACATCCTGGTTCTGGGGCGTGATTACACCCGTTCGGTGGAAGAGACCCGCAAGCTCGAGCAAGGGACCGCGACCATCGAGCGCAATGGCAACACGTTGCTCGGCTGGCCGGAATACCAGCGCGGCCGGGTGGCCGTGGTGTTTGCAACCCTCTTCGCTTCGCCCAAACGGCGCGTCCTGGGCGACTGGGATACCCAGTCTTACGCGGACTTCGACCAGGCCCGGCGACTCTATAGTGCTCAAATGGACAGGTACCGCACCCTGGCAGACGATCACGACGATAAGTTCCGCTTGATCTCGACCACCTCAGACCTGGAAGACGTCCTTTCACACTGGGACACGGACCAGGAATCCCACCCGGTGGGCATCACCATCCTGATGGAAGGGGCTGAAGGGGTCCGTAGTCCGGCGGAGCTCGACGAGTGGTGGGAGCGGGGCGTGCGGACGATCGGCCTGGCCTGGGCCGGGACGCGCTATTGCGGTGGGACCCGCGAACCGGGCCCACTGACGGACGAAGGCCGGGAGCTCCTGGCAGCGATGGCCGAAGTCGGGTTCACGCTTGACATCAGTCACATGGATCCGCTCTCCGCTCTGCAGGCGCTGGACACCTACCCTGGCGCGGTGATCGCCAGCCATGCCAACGCCGCGGCCCTGTTGGCCGGTTATGATGGCAACCGCCAGCTCCCGGATACCGTCATCCAGGGCTTGATAGACCGGGGGGGCATCGTCGGGGTGGTGCCGTTTTGCCGTTTCCTGCTGAACGGCTGGCGGGTCGACAATGGCCGGGAGACGATCAGCCTCGCAACCCTGGCAAACCATATCGACCATGTCTGCCAGTTGGCCGGGGATGCCCGCCATGTCGGCCTGGGAACCGATTTCGACGGGGGCTTTGGCGTGGAACATGCTCCCAGCGATGTGGATACGATTGCCGACATGCAAAACCTGGGACCGGTACTGGCCGGCCGCGGTTACAGTGACAGCGACATCGCAGCCATTCTGGGGGGCAACTGGCTCGAGCATCTCGAAAGGACATTGCCGGAATGACAAAGACTCCTGTAAGCAGCCTCTCCCCCGAACCTGCGCCCAAGAACGGCACGCTATCCCGGACGCGGATGCGTTTTGGGCTGGTCTTGACTCTCGTGGGCTTATTCGTTTTCCTCGTCGGCGCAAGACCCGCCATCTTTGGCGTCGACCGGTCACCGGTGGTCGGATTCATCCAGATCGCCGTGTTCCTGGTCGGGCTGGCGATCATCTGCCTTGGCGGGTACGTCAGTCTGATGGCCTACTGGCGGAACGGTGAACGGACGATCGCGGCGGACATCGGCTCACGGCTGGTGGCAACCGGTTATGTGGTGGCTGTATTCGCCGGCATGGCCGATATCTTTGGCATGGGGACGCAGACATTTCCGCGCATCCCGTACTTCGGTCCCTGGCAGGCGACCGGTGTCCAGGTGGGGCAGGCGATGATCGCGGTCGGGTTCCTGTTGCTGATCCCCTTCCGCAAGATGGCCGCGGTAGAGAATTAATCCCATTTTTTTGTATAGGGTTTTCGTGCAAGCAGGCCTGGCAAATGACTCGCCGGGCCTGTATTCTTCTTGCATGTGCGCTGACCTGATGAGGAAAGTACCGCTTGACTCTGGTGTCCGGAAAATGCTATAATATATAGGCACCTGTTGGTACAGGTTGGTATATGTGTGTAAACGCACAAATGAGAAGATACCGATGAACAGAGAGCAACAAGCCAAGCCACTGTATCAAATCGTTCTGGAATCGCTGTTAGACCAGATCGATTCTGGTAAGCTCAAACCGAACGACCGACTCCCTTCTGAAAGTGAGTTGGGCGAGATTTTCAGCATCGGGCGCAACACGGTCCGGCGGGCGCTGAGCGAACTGGTCAATGACGGCGTCCTGCGAACCGTCCCGGGGCTGGGCACATTTGTGGAGCATGGCCGTCAGACGAAATCCGCCGAGTACCTGTTCGGGTTGACCCAGGAAATGCGCAAACATCACAAGGCGATCACCAGCCAGGTTATCGAAGCGAGTTTAATCAGCGCGGACCCAACCCTGACACGGCGACTCCAGGTGCAGCTTGGAGCGGAGGTCGTCTTCCTGTATCGGGTCCGGAAGCTGGATGGGGAGCCTGTCGCCATCGAACGTTCGTACCTGCCGCACGAGTTGTGCCCGGGTATATTGAAATATGATTTTTCCACCCAATCCCTGTATGAAACGCTTTCGAATGTCTACAACAGGCGGCCGTACCATGCCGAACAGGAGATCGAAGCCAGCCTGGCCACAGGCGAAGTGGCGCGCCTGCTCAACCTGGTGCCGCCGGCAGTTGTCCTCGCCTTCCACCGCGAAACCCGCCTGTTCACCGGTGAAGTGATCGAATATGTCGACTCAGAACTGCGTGCAGACCGTTTCCGTTTTTACACCAACCTGCGCCTGCAAGCCAGCCTGGAGGAATCCACCTTCCGCCGGCTGCCGGTGCACACACCCGTTGAGGCCGCCGAGTAAATGACCATGATCACCGATGCAGAGCTAAAGGCCCTTGTCGAGAAAGTCGTCCAACGCACCATGCATGGGCAGGAGGCGCTTCCCGCGAGCCAGCCACAAACGACACCCGCTTCTGCGGATGATCCCGGTTCCAATAAAATAGTCGCAGTCGGTGCGGACCACGGCGGGTTCAACATGAAAGAAATGCTCAAAACCCACCTGGCGAAATCAGGCTACCAGGTGAACGATTGCGGCACAGACAGCACCGAAGCGGTCGATTACCCGGACTTTGCCTTCGCCGTTGCCGAGCTGGTGAGTACGTGTAAAGCCTGGCGCGGGATCGTCGTCGATGGCGCCGGGATCGGGAGTTGCATGGCCGCGAACAAAGTACCCGGCGTGCGGGCGGCCATGTGCTACGACCATGCCAGCGCGGTGAACAGCCGGGAGCATAATGATGCCAACGTGCTCACCCTCGGCTCCGGGATGATCGGCGAGAGCCTGGCCCGCCAGATCGTGGACACCTGGCTGGCGACGGATTTTGGCGGGGGTCGCCATGCCCGGCGGGTGGATAAGATCACCGCCATCGAAAAATCTTCTTTAAAACCTGGAAGCTAGTATGCCCATCGATCCTAAGAGAGTCGAACGAATTGTCGAAGTCATCACCCGCGAGGTGCTGCTTGCCCTTGCCGAGCAGGAGCAGCTCGCCGGGTTGGCCCATGGCGAGCATTGCACCGAGGAATGCGCCGACGGCATCTGCGTGCACACCTGTTTCGATAACATCGGCCGGGTGATCAGCGCCGGCGCCGAGCGGATCACCTCGACCCTCGGCGGGATCCCGCAGGACCCGGACATCGCTTCCTTGATCGACCATACCCTGCTCAAACCGGATGCCACCCCGGACCAGATCGCCCAGTTGTGCTACGAAGCCCGCAAGTACGAGTTCGCCTCGGTCTGCATCAACCCGGGTCATGTCAAGCTGTGCACCGACCTGCTGCGCGGCAGCAAGGTCAAGGTCTGCACCGTGATCGGCTTCCCGCTGGGGGCCTCCTCGCCGGAGGTGAAAGCCTACGAGACCGAGACCGCCCTGCGCGACGGCGCCACCGAGATCGACATGGTGATCAACATCGGGGCGCTCAAGGGGCGCGACCATACCCTGGTGGCGCGTGATATCCAGGGCGTGGTCAATGTCGGCCACGCCGCCGGGGCGATCGTCAAGGTCATCATCGAGACCTCGCTGCTGACCGATGAAGAGAAGATTACCGCCTGCCTGCTGGCCAAGGAGGCTGGGGCGGATTATGTCAAAACCTCGACCGGATTTGCCGGCGGCGGGGCGACGGCGGATGACGTGGCCCTGATGCGCCGGACCGTCGGTCCGGTGATGGGTGTGAAGGCTTCCGGCGGGGTCAAGTCGTTCGAGGACGCCCAGAGCATGGTCGCCGCAGGGGCGACCCGCCTGGGAGCCAGCGCCGGCGTCAAGATCGTCCAGGACGAGCAGGCGAAGACGAAGACCGGGGCAGCTGAATCCGCACCTGTAAAGGCGTATTAGGAAACCATCCATGTTGATTGCCAGAGTCGTAGGGACAGCCATCTCGACCATCAAGGATGAGAAGATCAAGGGCAACAAATTGCTCATCCTCAAGCAGACGGACCACACCGGCAAAGCCATTGGCAAGGCCTATGTGGCGGTCGACCTGGTGGATGCCGGGGTAGGGGAGCTCGTGCTCAGCGGACATGGCTCCAGCGCCCGGCAGACGTTCCTGACCAAAGACTGTCCGATCGACGCGGTGGTGATGGCCGTAATCGACCATCTGAATGTCGATGGCCAGGTAGTATTTCGCAAGGAGTGAATCTGCATGTTGATCGCAAAAGTCATCGGGACGACGATCTCGACCATCAAGGATGAAGCCCTGGTAGGACGCAAGCTGCTCATCCTGCGCCAGACGGATGAGACCGGTGCGGTCTACGGCAAACCCTACGTGGCAGTCGACACGCTGGATGCCGGCATCGGCGACTTGGTATTGACCGCCCATGGCTCGAGCGGCCGGCAGACAACCCAGACGAAGAACAGCCCGGTGGACGCGGTCATCATGGCAGTGATCGATCACCTGGAGCTCGGTGGCGAAGTCGTCTACCGCAAGGAATGAGCGTATTCGCGATGAGTCGATTGAGGATAATGGCATGACCTTGAGTGATAAAGATCTCGTCTCAGTACAGGAAGCGCGCCGGGCTGTCGAACGGGCAGATGAAGCCCAACGGATCTGGGCGAAAGCCACCCAGCAGCAGGTCGACCGGGTCTGCACGGCGATGGCCGAAGCCGCCTTCCTCGGCGCGGAACGCCTGGGCCGGATGGCTGCTGAAGAGACGGGGTTCGGCGTCCCCGAGCACAAAAAACTGAAGAACGAATTCGCCTCCCGGCATGTCTGGGAGAGCATCAAGGATATCAAGACCGTCGGGGTGATCAACCATGACCCCGAGAAGATGATCTACGAGATCGCCTGGCCGATGGGCGTGGTCGCCGCGTTGATCCCCAGCACGAACCCGACCTCGACGACGATCAACAAGATCCTCATCGCGGTCAAGGCGCGCAACGCCATCGTCAACGCGCCGCACCCTTCAGCGGTAAAATGCTCGCTCGAGGCGACCCGCCTGATGGCCGCGGCGGCCGAATCGGCGGGTGCACCTGCCGGCCTGGTCAACTGCCTGACCCAGGTCAGCCTGGCCGGGACGCAAGAATTGATGTCCCACAAGCTTACCGCGGTCATCCTGGCCACAGGGGGGAGCGATATGGTCCGGGCGGCCCACTCGCAGGGGAAACCCGCTTATGGCGTCGGTCCGGGGAACGTGCCCGTCTACGTGGACCGCAGCGCCGACCTGGAGAAAGCGGCCAAGTACATCGTCGCCAGCAAGGCCTTCGACCACTCGGTCATCTGCGCCACCGAACAGGCCGTGGTTGCAGACCGCCCGATCGCCGGGCGGCTGGCGCAACTGATGGAAGCTGAAGGCGCATACTTCGTGGATGAAGCCCAGGCAGACGCATTGCGTTCGGCGCTCTTCCATCCGGATGGGGCGATCAAGGTCGAGTCGGTCGGCAAGTCGGCCCAGTACCTGGCTGCCCTGGCCGGCATCCAGGTGCCAGCCCGGGCGCGCATCTTGGTGGCCCGCCTCGACAAGGTCGGCCGCGAAGAGCCGCTATCCCGCGAAAAGATGACCACCGTCCTGGGCTGGTACGAAGCCGATGGCTGGGAGGCGGGCTGCGACCGCTGCATCGAGATGATCCAGTTTGGCGGGCGCGGCCACAGCCTGATCATCCACGCCACGGATGAGAAGGTCATCCTGGCCTTCGGGTTGGAGAAACCGGTCTTCCGCATTTGCGTCAATACCATGGCGACCCTGGGCGCGATCGGCCTGACTACCAGGATCATGCCCTCACTGACCCTGGGCTCGGGCGGGATCGGCGGCGCCATCACCGGCGACAATGTGACCGTCTATCATCTCTTCAACGTCAAACGGATGGCATTTGGAGTATCGCAGCCTCCGCAAGAAGCATTGCGGTCCGGGTCGACCCCGGCGGGACCGGTCTACGGCCCGGACCCGGGGCAGGTTGCCAGCGTGGTCGAAGAAGTTGTCCGCGAGATCCTTCGGTCTCGAGATTGATCCAAGAATTCGGCAAGCATGAACACTGCCGTAATCAACAAAAAAACTATTGATAGGAGTGTGAAATGGTTCAAGATCCTGCATTGATTGCCCTGGGGATGGTTGAGACCCGCGGCCTGGTTGGTGCCATCGAAGCTGCTGATGCGATGGTCAAGGCGGCCAACGTGATCCTGATCGGATCAGAGTACGTTGGCGGTGGCTTCGTCACCGTGATGGTGCGCGGCGACGTCGGCGCGGTGAAAGCCGCCACGGATGCCGGTGGGGCGGCTGCCAAACGGGTTGGCGAGCTGGTCTCTATCCACGTCATCCCACGCCCGCACGAGAACGTTGAGATGATCCTGCCGCAGAGTTCCAAGGGTACCATCGGCGGCCGTGCCGGCGGAGAGAAGAAATAACCGCCCGGGAGATATTCTCTCGGCCTGACATCCTCCAAACCCTCGAACGCGCCGAGCGCGTGATCCGCTGGACCGGCGACTCCCAGGGAAACCCAACCCGCGAGCCGCTGCTCCCGGACACAGACCCGGCGGAGGCCATCCCGGAAGGGCCGCTGCACGTTGGCGTCGACCTGGGCACCGCCTACCTGGTGCTGGTCGTGCTCGATGACAAGAAGCAGCCGGTGGCAGGCGAGTATCAATTTGCCCAGGTGGTCCGCGACGGCCTGGTCGTCGATTTCGTCGGTGCGGTCGATCTCCTGACGGCGATGAAGCTACGGGTCGAGCGCAGGCTGGGCAGGGAACTGACCCATGCCTCCAGCGGTTACCCGCCGGGTGTAGCTCAAGCCGATGTGCGCGCCACTGCGAACGTGGTCGAGGCGGCCGGCTTCCGCTGCACCGGCCTGGTGGCAGAACCGACTGCGGCGAACGCCCTGCTCGGCTTCCAGGATGGCGCCATCGTCGATGTCGGCGGTGGGACGACCGGGATCGCGATAATGCGCGGCGGGGAGGTGGTTTACACCGCCGACGAGCCCACCGGCGGAACCCACTTTTCGCTGGTCATCGCCGGTGCACATGACATCCCGTTCGAGGCCGCCGAGACGATGAAGACCGACCCTGCCGAACAGGCCCGCCTCTTCCCGGTGATCCGGCCGGTGATGGAAAAGGTGGCCAGCATCGTCGCCCGCCACGTGGCGATCTATAAGGAACAGAGCGGCTACCAGGTCGAGCACCTGGTCTTGGTCGGTGGGACGAGCAGATTCCCCGGCATGGCTGAAGTCGTCGCCGAATACACCGGCCTGCCCACCCACATCCCCGAGCGCCCGTTGTTCGTCACCCCGCTGGGGATCGCCATGCATGACGGCCTCGCAGAATGAGAGCGCCGTCGGCATCAAGGAGTTTTTATGGCTGTAAATGAATTTTCATTGCGTTGTTATTGCTACCTGGACCGCATGCAGCCGCAGTACGCGGCTTTCGTCGGGACGGTAACCCAGGGCGACCTGCCGACCGAAGGCATGGCCTCCCTGTACATCGAGATGGCCCCCGGCAATGAAGTCTTCCGGATGGTGGACATCGCCGTCAAGGCAACCGAAGCCCGGCCGGGAGCGCAGATCGTCGAACGCGAGTTTGGCATGTTCGAGGTCCACTCACACAACCAGGCTGCCGTGCAAGAATCCGGGCGGATCGTGCTCGACCGCCTGGGCTTGAAGATCGAGGACCGCATCCGGCCGCAAGTCGCTTCCATCCAGGTGATCACCAATATCGACCCGTACCAGGCCCAGCTGCTCAACCGCTTCCGGCGGGGCAGCATGCTCGTCCCCGGCCAGACGCTCCTGGTGATCGAGTGCTTCCCGGCGGCATACATCAATTACGCCTGCAACGAGGCCGAGAAGAAGGCCAGCATCGACATCGTCCACGTCAGCTCGGTCGGCCGCTTCGGCCGGATGTGGCTCTCCGGCACCGAATCGGAGGCCCTGACGGCCCGCGACGCTGCCATCCGCGCTCTGGAAGACCTGGAAGGCGTGAAGAGCGATTTCTAGGGAGGCACCCATGCCGAAGACATTTTATACCGAACATGATATCGAAGACCTGGTCAAGCGGGGCGTCCTGTCCTTGATCCTGGATGATGATATCGTCCTGACCGACCTGGCCTATGAGAAGGCGCGCCGCCTCGGTTTGGAACTGCTCCGTGAGAACGACAAGCCCCCGGCGGCCCCGGTGCGGCCGTACATCGCCAGGGCGGTGACTCCACCGGCGGCCAAGAGCCCGGCGAAAACGGCTGCCCGGGAGACCGGGCCGGCTACCAGCATCGCGGTGACGCCGGCAAGCAGCCCCGTGACGGGCGATGACCTGCACAAGCGTGTCTTCGAAGCTGTCGTGGCCCGGCTTGGCGACTCGGTCGACCCCAAGCTGCTGGATACCATCATCCGGCGGGTGCTCAAGAGCATCACCACGAGCTAGGAATTTGAGATGCTGTTTGGGCGCGTGCGCGGCTCGGCGGTCTGCACAATCAAGTATCCCGATCTCACCGGGATGAAACTGCTCGTTGTCCAGCCGTTGGACAAGCAGATGAACCCGGTCGGGCCGATGCAGGTTGCCGTCGACGTGGTCCAGGCCGGCCCCGGCGACCTGTGCGTGATGGTCCGGTCGCGCGAGGCGGCCCTGGCCCTGCGCGAGCACAAGTTCGTCCCCGTCGACCTCGCCCTGGTTGGCATCGTCGATGAACTGGTTGTCCGCCCGGACGGCGAGTTCGATTTCACCCTCAAACAGGGTGTCACCAAATACACCTGACCATGATCCTCGGAAAAGTCACCGGCACCGTCGTCACGACGATCAGCCATCCCCACTACAAGAACCGGCGCCTGCTGGTCGTCCAGCCGCTGACCCTGCCCGGCGACCCGCCCGACGGGGATTTCATCGCCCTGGACAACACCCACGCCGGGATCGGCGATACCGTCCTGGTCAACCGGGAGGGCAACGGCGCCCGCGGGGTGCTCAACCTGCCGGACGGCTGTATCATCTCGGTCATCGTCGGGATCGTCGATTCGTTGTTCATCGAGTCGCTGGAGCAGTAAGCGGCGACTTCTTTCCTTGTGGAAATCGTATGCCCCTGCCATTGGTTGCTGGAAATTGGAAACTGAATAAAACGGCCGTCGAAGCCTACAAGCTGGTGGCCGAGATGCTGCCCGGCTTGCGCTTGGTGACCGGGGTCGAGAAGCTGGTCTGTCCCCCGTTCACCGCCCTGATGACGGTTTCGCGCCTGATCAAGGATACGGACATCAAACTCGGCGCCCAGAACATGACCTGGGAAGAGCAGGGCGCCTATACCGGGGAGATCTCGCCACGGATGCTGGCCGAATTCTGCCAGTATGTCATCCTGGGACATTCCGAGCGCCGGGCCTACTACGCGGAGACCGATGCAGTGGTCAACCGCAAGGTCCACGCCGCGCTGGCCCATGGCCTGGCCCCGATCGTCTGCGTCGGCGAGACGCTCGAGCAGAACGAAGCTGGGCAGGCAGCCGGGGTGGTCTCCCGCCAGGTGCGCGAGTGCCTGGCTGGGCTGGACCCCGGCGCGGCATGCCAACTGGTCATCGCCTACGAGCCGGTCTGGGCGATCGGCACGGGCCGGGCCGCGACCGCCGAGGGCGTCAACACATTCCTGCGCAATGCCATCCGCCCGGTGGTTGCCGGGCTGTACGGTGACGAGTTCAGCCGCGGGCTGCGCATCCTCTACGGCGGTTCGGTCGGTCCGGCCAACGCCGGGGAGTTCTTCCGC
This sequence comes from Chloroflexota bacterium, assembly GCA_043826785.1. Lineage (GTDB taxonomy): Bacteria > Chloroflexota > Anaerolineae > Anaerolineales > Villigracilaceae > JBDRPT01. The sequence continues at coordinate 18,667 of JBDRPT010000089.1, forward strand.
CAGCCCGAGATCGCCGGGGCGCTGGTGGGCGGCGCCAGCCTGGAAGCGAAAGCCTTCATCGCCATCGTCGAGGCCGCCTGTCGGCGCAGTTGAGCCGGGCGGGCGTAGCGGTCCCGTGCGGACCCGGTCTTTAAAAGGGGGGATGGGGAATATGGCGATTTCGACTCTCGGGAATCACGAGCCGGTAATCTAGGTGTCATTGCGAGGAGGGCGAAGCCCGACGCAGCAATCTCCTGACCGGCCTGGGATTGCTTCATCGCCGTTCCACGGCTTCTCGCAATGACAGATCTGGATCTTCGGAAAGTCATGGCGGGTTGCCAGACCCCGCTGGTAAAACCCGGTACATCCAGCGTATAATCTAATCAACGGACACCACACCATGGCCCCCAGTCTTTCAGCGTATCTCCAATTCCTCTCCCTCTACCTGCGCATCCGGCGGTTCAACCGCAGGGCGGAGCTGCCCCCCCTGCCGGGCGGCGTGCTGGACGAGCAGACCGCTTTGATGCGCCAGGCGCTGCAAGTACTCGGCGAGACGCCTCTCGACCAGCTTACGCCTGCGCAGGCGCGCCTCGACATGCGCAATAATATCAAGATACTCAAGATCACCGGCGGGCTTTGGGAGCGGGTCGAATCGGTCCGCGAGCTGCGCATCCCGGGCCCGCAGGGCGAGATCCCGGCGCGTTTGTACCTGCCGGGGGAAGAGACCTGCCTGCCCATGTTCGTCTACTTCCACGGCGGCGGTTGGGCCATCGGCGATCTGGATACGGGGGATAATGTCGCCCGGTTCATCTGCAAGCGGGCTCATTGCACCGTGCTCTCGGTGGATTACCGCCTGGGGCCGGAGCATCCCTTCCCGGCCGCTGTGGACGACAGCTACGCCGCAACCTGCTGGGCGGTGGAACATGCTGCTGAGCTGAACGGCGACCCGCGCCGGGTGCTGGTGGGCGGCGATTCCGCTGGCGGCAACCTGGCTGCCGTCCTGGCAATTCTGAGTCGCCGGGATGGCGGACCGGCTCTCTCCGGCCAGGTGCTCATCTACCCGTCGGTGGATAGCGCCACGCTGGACACGCCCTCGTACCGGGATTTCGGCGGGGGCGACTACGGGCTGCCCACTGCCGATGTGGAGTGGTTCCTGGACCAGTACGTCCCCATCCTGGAAGACCGGCGCAACCCGCTCGTCTCGCCGCTGCTGGCCGATGACCTGGGCGGCCTGCCTCCGGCGCTGGTGGTGACTGCCGAGTACGACGTGCTGCGCGACGAAGGGGAAGCCTACGCCGGGCGGATGATGGAAGCCGGGGTGGCGGTGAAGCTGATCCGCTGCAACGGGATGGTGCACGGCTTCATCAGCATGTTCGGATTGCTCCAGCGCGCCACCCAGTATTTCGACGAAGTCATCGTCGAGATCCGCAGGATGTTCGCGGCCTGACCCGTCCCCGGGGGCGCTCCGGGCGAAGATGGAGCCGTTGCCGGCTTATCAGGGTGACTGTCACACTTCGAAAATATAATAAAACCACCTGCAAGGTGGTTTTATTGTCCCTGAAAATGGATCAGGCAGAATAAACCTTGTGGGCCACGTCGGGCAGGGCCTCGAAGGCCGGCCTGGCGAAATAATAGCCCTGGAAGATGTTCACCCCGGCGATGCGCAGCCAGTGGTATTCTTCTACGTTTTCCACCCCTTCGGCAATCATCTCGATGGACAAGCGCTTGCAGATATCGCGGATGCCGGCGAAGACGCTCTGCTTGACCCAGTCCTGGTGGATCTTGGAGATCAGGTGGCGGTCGAGCTTGATGAAATTGGGTTGGCAGGCGAGCAACAACTTGAGGCCGGAATAGCCCATGCCGAAATCATCGTAGGCGGTCCGGAAGCCAAATTCCTGGTAGACCTTGAAATATTTGAGCAGGTTCCTGCGGTCGGTGAGACTCTCGGATTCGGTGACTTCGAAGATGATATTCTCCACCGGGAAACCGAAGTCCGTGGATGCCTGGAATGTGGAGGCGATGTGCTGGTCGACGTGGTAGAGCCCTCGTGCAGACATGTTGATGCTCAACCAGTTGGGGATCTTCAGCCGGCTGGCCATCGAGATGGCTTTCCAGCGGCAGGCCCGGTCGAAGGTGAAGAAATTTTCGTCGGACACCTTGGCGAACACGGATGCCGACGGTTCGCCGTGCGGGCCGCGGACCAGCGCCTCGAAGGAGATGATCTCGCGGTTATTGGCGTTTACGATCGGTTGAAAGGCGAAACTGAAATCAAACCCGATGTCCCCTTTGGCGTCCGATGGATGTGCAGGCGATGTTGAAAAGGGCCGGTTTTGCACGATGCTCCTCCGAAGGATATTCAGATGTGGGCGGGGCGGGCACGCTTGCCTCCCGGGTTAATCCTACCCGATCCGGCCCCGGAACCGAACCCCAAAAAGAGGGTTTCCGGCTATCGCCTTTTTACCCAGTCGGGGAGGGGGCTTTTTGTGATGCCACCGTCCCGAAGGTTTCCATCGAAGGGCCTCACCCGCACAAGCAAATCCTTCGGGACGTTATACTGCCATTGTCCCGAAGGTTCGCGCAATGGGTTAAGACCACTCGAAAAAACCCTTCGACAGACTCAGGGCAACGCCTTCGGGAGGGTATTCGCTCTACAGATTAACTTAACTGATGTTACGCAGCCTTGAGAGCTTGCAACTCGGCAAACGCCACGCGAATAGCCTTGAGATACAAGTGTGCCCGCAAGGCAAAATGACCAAGATGCCGTTTCATTTTCAAGCACTCCAACTTGAACGTGGCATA
>JBDRPT010000090.1:0-59656 GCA_043826785.1 Chloroflexota bacterium
AAAACTGCGAGGGTACTACACCTGCACCCACCGCAGGTGCGGTGTAATTACTTCGGTGTATATGGCAACCTTCCCAGTCTCAATGTGTTCTATTTCCATGCCATCAGGACGCTGTGGAAATTCCTAAATCGGCGGAGCCAACGAAAGAGTTACAATTTGGCTGGTTTCAAACAACTGGTGGAACAGTTTGGCGTTGCAAAACCGCATATAGTAGGTCGTCCCAAACGCGATAGAAGAACGATGTTTGTGCCGGCATGGCTTAATGCCTTTGCGGAGGCGAGTACTTCTGAAGAGCCCGGTGCGATAATTCCGCACGCCGGGATCTGTGCGGGGGCTGTCGGGTAACTGGCAGTCCTACCGCAATGGCTATATGCCTCACATCCGCTTCACTTAACTTTTTCATGAGCCCAGAATAATATCAATCATCCTACAAGCCACGGATAAATTGGAAAAGGTTTTATTGGCATGGTTAACCTCTTACAAAAAATCTTGAACAGAGGGGCCTTATTAAAATTGAGTTTGATTGGAGCCGCATTTGGCAGTGCAGGATTGGCGCATCATTTTGCAGGGGATTCATTCAAAATGGTCAACCCGGTTGTTTCTGTTTTAGCCTGGTTATTCGCGATTGCATTGGCCGTTCTTGCCACATACCGTTCTGACCGCGATCAGGAAGCGAAGCTATATGCTCCATTATTACATCATTGGGAGGTATTGGCTTTATTGTTCCTGTTCATTTTAGCATTGCTGGTACGAGTGATTGCCATTGGAAAGATCCCCCCAGTTCTTTCAGGAGATGAAGCAGGAAGTGGTCTGTTAAGCGTTGAAATCGTAGCAGGTCGTTTTAATAATCCGTTTATTACTGGGTGGTATCGCTTCCCATCCCTTTTCTCGATGCTCCCCGCACTGGCGATTGCACTCGGGGGGCAGACAATAGCAGCCCTTCGCATTCCGTCTGCAATCGCCGGTGCTCTCACGGTCGTGGGAGTGTATGGGTTGGGTCGTGTCATGTTCGGGCGTACCGCCGGGTGGGTGAGCGCCATTTTATTGGCTGGATCGAGTTATCATATTCAATTCAGTCGCCTGGGAATGAATAATATTTGGGACGGGTTATTCGTCGTGTATATCTTACTGTTGTTTTGGTGCGGCTGGCGAAATGGAAAACGATGGTATTTTATCGGGGCGGGAGCACTGATCGGATTGAGCCAGTATTTCTATGTCGGTGGGCATGTCGTCCCAATCATCATACTCATCTGGCTTGCCAGCATGGTCGTTTCCGAGCGTCAGCGTTTGAAACAACGGATATTCGATTTACTTAATATGGCGGTAATGGCAGGAGTAGTGTTCCTACCCCTTGCGCTTTACTACAGCGACCACACAAATGAGTTTTGGGAACCCATGCTGCGGGTGAGTGCAATTCCTCTAATCATCTCGGATTTTCAGTATGACCCGTTCATTGGTTGGTTTAATTTGTTTTTGAATTTCAGCAAGGTCATCTTGGGTTTTGTCAGTACGCCATTGATATCCTTTTATACACTGCAACGACCGCTGCTTCCTGCCATTCTCGTTCCTTTTTTTATTCTGGGTGTAGGTATCATATTATTTCATCTGCGTGATGCGAGGTACCGGTTGCTGTTCTTTTGGGGGATACTGGTAGTTGTGATCAATTTTTTATCCCAATTTCCCCCTGCCGCACACCGCTATATTCTCGGAGCACCCCTCGCTTTTTTGGCGGTGTCCGTTGGGCTGATGGCTACCATATCCTGGGGGACGGATCGATGGCCGCATGCATGGGGATATGTCTATAAAGCAGCCATGATCCTTACACTGATCACCGTTGGATCGGAGATGCAGTTCTATTTCATAAAACGCGCTCCCATATTCGGTTTTTATGGTAATGCTGGAGACAAAATTGATGTTAATTCTGCAGTGGCAATGAGACTGGCGACGTACCTGGAAAGCTACCCAGAAGGTACGCAAGTAATCTTCTTTGGGCCGCCGGTAATGTGGTATCGCGGGTTTTCACAATTTGTTTACCTGGCACCCCAAGTGCAGTATTTTGACGTCGAACAGGGGGCAACACCACCTGAATTGACTCTATCGCCGGGTCACCGCATCCTCTTTGTGTTCCTGCCTAATCGGCTGGCTGATGTTGATCAAATTGAACGACAATATCCTGGTGGGGCGGCGCGCTGGATACCTTCACAACAAGATGCTTCACCGCTTTTTTTTGTCTACGAAATTACCAGTCCTTAGAAAGGGTCAGAAAAGTCAGAAGAATTATGTGGAAGAACATCGATTATCGCAGACTATGGATCGCCAATTCTGTTTCCAGTCTAGGTTCACAGATTACCTTCTTGGCGCTCCCCTTGACTGCTATCACTTTATTACATGCTTCGCCCGTGCAAATGGGAATACTGACAGCATGCGGGACTTTGCCTTTTCTTATCGTGAGTTTGCCCGCTGGTGTTTGGGTTGATCGTTTGCAGCGTCGTCCCATCCTCATTACAGCCGATATTGGCCGTGCTATATTATTGGGGATGATTCCGTTACTCGCCTTGTTAGGAATATTGCATATTAAGCATCTTTATCTGGTGGCGTTTTTAACAGGGATATTATCGCTTTTATACGATGTGACGGAGGAAACTTATCTTCCCGCCATTGTTGGGAGCGAGCATCTGGTGGAGGGCAATAGTCAGCTTGCAGCGATTGATACCACGGCAGAGATGACGGCTCCCGTCATTGCTGGAGGATTGGTGCAAGTGCTTACTGCGCCAATTGCCATCGCCATCGACGCCGTATCATTCTTATGGTCAGCCTTCTGGCTTAGCCGCATTCAACAACAGGAAAGCAAACCTGCTCCTATTCGGCAAGGCGGTGTATGGCAGGAAATAAGAGAGGGGATTGCTTACCTGGTGCACAACCCGCTACTGCGTCCATCCATGCTGACGGGGATTCAGTGGCAACTTTTCGGTGGTATGACCGATGCTCTACTCATCCTCTATTTGGCTGTAACTTTGCACTTACCGCCTATAACCATTGGCTTGGTGTATGCGGTTGGCAGTTTGAGCGCACTGGTTACCACGAATTTCAGTAAAAACGCGACAAAGAAATTTGGTCCTGGGCCGATAACGATCGGCGCAGCATTGTTGCTGGGCATCGGTTGGCTAATCGTCCCGTTGGCATTTGGAACATCGTGGATGGCGTTTGGCATGATTGCGGTAGGTATGCTCATCGCCGGTGCTGGAAATATGTTGTGGAACGTTACCACGACCAGCATAACTCAGACAATCACCCCAAATCGGCTTTTGGGACGAGTAAATGCCAGTAGTCGTTTTTTGACGGAGGGTGCGCTGCCTGTGGGTGCGCTGATTGGTGGTTGGCTGGCTGAGCAGTGGGGTCTACGTCCGGCATTACTCCTTTCTTGTAGTGGTGTGTTTCTGGGAGTACTATGGGTTTGGTATTCGCCGTTGCGTTCTTTGTGCAGTTTCCCCAAAGGCGTGACCAGTATAGAATCGTAATCGCGAGTACCGCCCAACACCGCCTCCGGGCAGCTCTCGCATAGTCCGCGGGACAGGCAGGTTGGAGACACTGTCAGAGTTGGGGGCAAGCAGACACAAGTCTATTTTACATAGTGCCAGTATTAGGAAAAGTGAGGGAAAACAATGGGATTCATGCTGATCGTAGCGATCATGATGGCGCTGGGCGGATTATACGCCCTGGCCTTTGGCCGGTTGAGGATAACGGACCGGGTCAACCTTACCGGCTGGAGAGCGCGCCTGACTGGGACATTGTGGATACTTCCCTTGGCCTCCGTGCTCCTTCTCTGGGCGCTGCCGGGTTATCAACTGGCCTCGGTGGCAACCTGGCCCCTTTTCGTCCTCACAGGCGTGGGGATTGTCACAATTGTTATTCTCACCAGGCAGGCATAGGAGAGTTACGGCTTCACGGTCGCAAGAATATGCATGGTTCCAGCAGCATGCCCGCTGGTCAGGTCAAGGAATCTCTTATAGTGATAAGCCAATCGAGGGGGTAAAAAGCTGGAAAAGGGGTACCCTATAGGATTGTAGCCTCGGCAAACTTTCGGTTGAAATTCGGGACTTTGGCCAGCTCAATATAGCCGATGCGTTGTGCAATCTGCTTGGCCTTTTCCCGTTCAGATTGCGAGATCAGCGCCAGACGTGCACCTGTCCCGGCGGCGTTGCCGACCTGTTTGAAGCGCTCCAGGGGCAGGTCTGGCAGCATCCCGATGGTGATGGCGCTTTCCACGTCGATGAAGGTGCCAAAAGCACCGGCGATGATAACCTGCTCGATATCAGCCTCGGTCAGGCCTTCGGCTTCAACCAGTGACTGGATACCCAGGCGAATAGCAGCTTTGGCAAGTTGCAATTCACGCACATCTTTTTGTGAGATGGTGATCGGTTCCAATTCTGGCCGTTCAGCCAGCACAAATTCTTTTATACCAGCCCGTATTTGTATGCGCGGATGGGATCCCATTTTCCCACTGCGCTCCAACACTTCATTCAGCCGCAATTGAGCGACAATATCCAGCAGGCCAGAGCCACAGATACCGACCGGGGCATCACTGCTGATGGTCTGTATTTCCAAGCGATCAGCCTGCAAACGGACATGTTCAATGGCCCCGGGCGCAGCACGCATCCCAAATTTGATATGCGCTCCCTCGAAAGCGGGGCCGGACGCGCAGGAGACGCTGGTCATCTTTCCCTTGTGGGTCAGACAAATTTCGGTGTTGGTACCGATGTCAAGTGCCAGGACTGTCCCTTTGGTATCAGCAATGCGGGTGGCAAGCAACATTGCGACATGGTCTGCACCGATATAACCGGCAATGATTGGCAAAAGATGCACATATGCACCCGGGGCAATGTTCAAGCCAATCTCACGAGCTTTTAGATCGAGCGCGGTTGTCGTGCCGGGTACATAAGGAGATAAGCCGAGTTGCTTTACAGGTAGACCCAAAAATAGGTGGTGGGTAGCCGTGTTACCGACAACGACGGCTTCGACAATGTCTGTTGGTTGCGCTTCAATTCCAGCACACAGGTCTGCTGCGAGTTGGTTTAAGGCCTCGGCCAACAGAGTCTGCAATCTGGTCGCATCTGCCGGGGATTTGCTGGCGGCTACGATGCGGGCGACCACATCTTCACCATAGGGAATTTGCGGGTTCATCAAGCCTTTGGATGCTAGGGTTTTACCCGTTTCCATATCCAACAAATAGCCCGCGATCTTGGTTGTACCGATATCGACTGCCAGGCCCAACCAGCGCATGGACAATTTGCCAATGGCAACGATTTCATGTCCGCGCAGGGCAACTCTCACCTGCCAATCTTGGTCGCGCAGCTGCTGCGAAAGGTTCTTCTGAACACGATAGTCGATGGTCCCGGCTTCGACAGCTTGTGCGGCAAGGGCATCCCAAAGGTTTTGTGTATCTGCCTGCGGAGATTCAAGTGTGGGCGGAGACAGATACGCATCCAGTGTCCGGATGGGGGGCTCCGGTTCCACGTCCACTCCCAATCCTTCCACCTGGGTACGCTGAAGTGCGGTCAACGATTCGGGCGGGATGTGCAGCTTGACATCGCTGAGCGGATAGGCCATGCAAGCCAGGCGGTAGCCTTGCTCCAGTTCGCTAGCAGTTAGCGCGGCTTCTTCTTCGAGGGTGCGTTTGGAAACACGCCCATCAACAACCTGCACTTTGCATCGCTCACAACTTCCGCCACCGCCGCAAATGCTGACGATATCAACGCTGAGCTGGCGGGCACATGCAAGCAAAGATAGATCGCTGGTAAACTCCCCCCGGCGGCCAATGGGTTCAAAGTCGATGGTGAACAGCAAGTAACGTTCCTTCCTTGAATAAAAACAGGCGCTGGGTTCAAGTATATCCTGAACTCAGCGCTGGATCGAGCTGTAGAAGCGCTATTTCTTATTCAACAAAACAACTACCGTACCCAGGAGGGGAACAACCCAAAGGCAGATCCGGCAGTAGCCCAAACAGTGATCACAACCAAGCTGTCGAAAAAAAAAAGACTTCTTCCACGGATAAGCTATTAGACCCAAATGCGTGAAGTCATTTAGGGTCTGAATTGACAAAATCTAGATAATGAATGGTTTGTCCTGGAGAAATGACTAGAAATTCCTCATCCCAGGGGCCATTGATCATCTTTTTTACCAGAGCAGGCGATCCCTTGATTTCTTCATAGTGCAACCCAAATTTATCTGCTGTATCACGCGCATAAGTTCGGTAACGCTCTATATCAACCTGCCCGGTGTTAATGAACCCAAGGCGTTTGTAGTTCTTGAGGATGAGTTGGGTCAGACGATGCGCTTTGTCTTCGCCGAATTTTGCGATCAGTTTCTTATGCTCTTCAAAGGGGCCATCGCCCGCTTCGATCCATCCCTTTGTGAGATAGTACGTTCCCGGCTCCTTCTGTGTCTGTTGCTTATAGGCAGCATCTGACCCTAAAAAGAGAGCGATACAGTCAGCCACACGCGGGATGACCAGTGTAGCCGTTGTTGCTTTTAAACCCACTATCGCCATAGAGCATAAACCGTAGCCGAGGAGGATCACATCCACGTTCTGGGAGGCTTGATCAATTTTCGCTTGCAAGGCCATTTTCAATTCCGCGGGCTGTATGTGCAAACCAAAATCCAGAATCTCATACGGCACATCGTTGGGGAGAAACGGCAACATTTCCTCGATAACCGTGGCGCATGCAATGACCTGGCGCTTGGCGTTGACCATGTGATCCCAAGAGTTTGAAGTTTGTCGGTTATCCATAGATTAAGTGACAATGTTCGATAGTAGAATCGGACCGAAACGGGCTACAATAGCTGCATCCAAATTTTTACACTTGTATCGGGAAGTTCTCAAGTGACATATGTCACATCTCCTTGCTTGGAACTCTAATGACTCAGATCTCGACAGACAGCATCTCTTGTGAGGATCAACCACCATATACCAGCCCGCCCTCGCCGCTTTGGACGGGTGCATTCCTACCCCTGCATCAGGGAGAAATGAGCCAGACCGCCGGCGGATTTATCATCGAGGATTGGGAGGTTTTTGGCGACGAATACTACGCCAAGAAAGAATGGATCCGGGAAGCTGCGGGGCAGGGCGTGACGGAAGCAGGCACCCTCAAGCTCTATCATCGACCCGAATAAGCGCACTTGCGCGGCAGGCATCCGCGAGCCACTTACGACGACTAAGCTAATCTGGTAGAGCAACCGGACACGATGTATACCAAGTATGAGGAGAGAACCCTATGACGAGCAATCTCATCCTAAGGGATGTGGTCGAAAACGACCTGCCCATATTCTTCGTGCAGCAATTGGACCCGCAGGCCAACCACATGGCCGCCTTCACGGCCAAGAACCCAACCAACCAGGCAGCATTCAACGCACATTGGAACAGGATCATGGCCGAAGCGACCGTCATCATAAAGACCATCGTCTGCGACAGGCAGGTGGTTGGCAGCGTCTTGAGCTATGAGGAGGCCGGTAAACCAGAAGTCAGCTATTGGATTGGAAAGGAATACTGGGGTAAGGGGCTTGCCACCCGGGCGCTCTCAGACTTTTTGGCACACGGAAACAAGACGCGTCCCATTTATGCCCGGGTTGCCAAGGATAATATTGGCTCACTACGGGTCTTGGAAAAATGTGGCTTCACGATGATCGCCGAGGCCAAGGGGTTTGCCAACGCTCGCGGGGAGGAGATCGAAGAATTGGTTCTAGAACTAAGAACGCAGGAGAGCGACCAAACGAAATAAGGTTGCTGGACGCCTAGCGGCATCCAGCGTCAAGCCCAGGTCAGCACCTGACCCGGGCATCGATGGCGATCACCCCTGCCGGCATCACCCGCAGCGGGTTGATCTCGATCTCAGTGATCTGGGCGCAATCCTGCACCAGCCAGGACAACCGGCGCAGGACGTCCCTGACCGCCTGACTGTCCCCAGCGGGGATCGAGCGGAACCCGTCCAGCTTGCGCCCGGCCCAGGTGCGGCTGAGCATAACCCCGGTCTCGGCCTCGGTCAGGGGGCCGAGCGCAAAGGTAACGTCGCGCAGCCCCTCGACCTCGACTCCCCCCGAGCCAAACATCATCAACGGGCCGAACTGCGGGTCGCGCGTCGCCCCCAAGATGACCTCCTGGCCAGCTCCGGCCATTCGCTGCAGGTGGACCCCGTCGAGGCGCGCCTCCGGTCGGGCGGCTCGCGCCCGGGCGGTCACCATCCGGAAGGCATCCGCGACCGCCTCGGGTGAGTCCACTCCCAGGATCACCCCGCCTACATCCGACTTGTGTGCAATGTCCGCTGAGGCAACCTTGACGACCAGCGGAAAACCCAGCGCCTCCGCCAGGGCGGCCGCCTCGGCCTCGTCACTCGCCAGCTGGATGGCCGCCGTGGGGATGCCATAGGCGTTGAGCAGACGGTCGACCGCCTGCGGGTCCAGCCATTCCCCTTGGGTCGCCCCGGCCAGGGCCTCTCCGGCCGCCTCGCGGTTAACATCGTCCAGCGGCTGGGGGATGTCTTCAGCCTTGGCCAGGAACTCCTCCCTGCGGGCGAGGGCATCGAATGCCGCTGCAGCCCGTTCCGGGAAGGGGAAGGTGACCACGTTGGCCGCCCGGAACAGGCTGCCGGCCTTCGCCACCAGGTCCGCCCCCATCAGGGCGATCATGACCGGCTTGTCCGCGGCCTGGACGAGCGGGATGAGCGCCAGGGCGGCAAGCTCGGTCGGCCACATCGGCGCAGGCGGGACGATGACCAGGACCCCGTCCACCCCAGGGTCGGCCAGGAGGACCTTCAGGCAGTCAGCGAAGGTCTGGTCGGTCGCCGAGGCGAGCATATCCACCGGGTTGTTGACGTTGGCTGCCGGAGGCAACAGGGTCGCCAGCTTGGCGCGGGTCGAGGTGCTGAACTCAGCCAGACCCAACCCGTGGTCTTCGAGCGAGTCGGCAGACACAACCCCTGGACCGCCGGCGCTGCTCAAGATGGCCACCCGGCGCCCGCGCAGCGGCGGACAGAATGCCAGGGCTGAAGCCCAATCGAACATCGCTTCCATCGTCGGGGCGCGCAGGACACCCGCTTTCTCGAAGGCAGCGTCATAGGCGGTATCCGATCCGGCCAGGGCTCCGGTGTGGGAGGCTGCGGCACGCTGACCGGCCGCGAAGCGCCCGGTCTTGAGAGCGATGACCGGCTTGCGCTGCACCACCCGGCGGGCCTCGGCGACGAACCGCCCTCCATCGGCCACCTGCTCGAGGTACAGGGTCAGGACGCGGGTATGGACATCCTCGGCTACCACGTTCAACATGTCGGTCTCGTTGACGTCGGCCTGGTTGCCCAGGCTGATCAGGCGCGAGAAGCCGAATTTCTGGCCGCGGGCCCAGTCGATGATGATCCCGCAAAAGGCACCCGAATGCGAGATCAGGGCGACATTGCCGGCCGGCGGCATCGGCGGCGGGAGGAAGGTCGTGTCCATCGGCCAGTGGGTCTCAAGCAGGCCGACGCAGTTTGGTCCGACCAGGCGCATGCCATACTGCTCGGCAATGGCAAGCATCTCCTGCTCGAGGGCCGCACCCTGCGGGCCGGTCTCGCGAAAACCGCCCGAGATGACGATCGCCACCCGGATGCCGCGCTCCCCGCAGGCGCGCACCGCCTCCGCTACGGCCGGCGCGGGGACGACCAGCACTGCCAGCTCGACCGGGTCGGGGACTTCGGCCAGGTCCGTGTAGATCGGCCGGCCGAACAACGCCCCCGGTTTCAGGCCTACGAAGTGGACTCCACCGGGATACCCACTAACAACCAGGTTGTGGGCCACCCCGTAGCCCAGTTTCCCCGGGGATATGGACGCGCCGAAGACCACCACGCCGCGCGGCTGGAAGAATGCTTGCAAGGTAGGATCTGTCATCCGGGAGGTTCCCTGTATTTTCTCTTTTGGACTTGTGACACCGATCTTATACCCCGCTCAGGCTGAGGTCAAGTTGAGCAGCACGGCAGCGCCAGCTCCGCCAAACAGGATCATGTGCTTGCTGCTCAGGCCCTGTCCCTGGAGGTAGCCGACCCGCTGCTGGCCGCGGTAGATGCCAATTACGCCCCCACCCTCCGGGCGGATCTCACCAAGGGTATCGTACTGGCGGGTGACCTTGCCGGCGCTTTGGCCGTAACGATCGAGGACCACGGTGGCTGCGCAACTTCCCGCGATGATAACCGAGGCGATGTGTTCCTGGTCTTCACCGCCCCAATCCACCTCGATGCGCCCGACCCGTTCCTGCCCGCGGTACAACCAGCCAACCTCATCACTCTCGACGAGCACGCCTCCGACCAGACCTTTCGTCGAAAATATCGCCAGTTTCATGCTGCCTCCATGCTTTATTGTACATCATCCGTCAATAGATATACAAGCCTGCGACCAGCTGGCATCATTATAAACTGCTTTAGGATATAATCTAAGCGATGGAAACAAAGAAACCCCCCTCCTTCCGCCAGTTCCTGCCTTCGACTCTTGTCCTGGCCATCGCCGGCTGGGGAGGGTTGGCCTTGGTCATCTTTAGCTACCCCCCGACCGTCTGGCCGCGCTGGTTCTTCTACCTGTGCCTGACCCTGGCGCTGACCGGGGCAGCCATGCCAGTGACCTGGTTCCTCAACCTGCGCTTTCCTTCCACGCCTCCGGCCGGCCCGGCTGTCATCGTCCGCCAGGCCATCTGGTTCGGGGTCTACGGCGCGACGCTCGCCTGGCTGGAGAACTCCAGCCTGGTCACCCTGTGGCTGGCATTCGGGCTCGGCCTCGGGTTGGTAGCCATCGAGTACCTGATCCGCATGCGCGAACGGGCGCGCTGGCAGCCTGCACCGTTCGCAGAACCTCCGCTCCCTGAAGAGGTCGAGCCGGATGAGGCGGGGGATTCGCCAGATCCGGACGAGCCCCCCAAATCCTGATGCCAGACCTGCGGCAGCTCCCATCGATCGAACAACTGCTCCAGACCCAGCTGGCTGCGGAGCTTGTAGCTGCCTACGGCCGCCCGCTGACGCTGGATGCCTTGCGTGCGATCCTGATCGACATCCGCCTCGCCTATGGCACTGAGAAACTCAAGACCATCCCGGCACGGGAGGCGATCCTCGAACGAGCCCAGGCACTGCTCAAGGAGTGGACCGCCCCCACGCTGGTCGCAGTGATCAATGCGACCGGGGTGATCCTGCATACCAATCTCGGCCGCGCCCCGCTCTCCCCCGCCACCATCCAGTTCATGGACGCTGTCTCGCGCGGTTACTCCAACCTGGAGTATGACCTGGGGACGGGTAAGCGCGGTTCGCGCCTTGTCCACACCGAGGAGTTGCTCAAACGCCTGACCGGCGCCGAGGCCGCAATGGTGGTCAACAACAATGCCGCCGCGGTGCTGGTGGTGCTCTCTGCCCTGGCCAACCGGCGCCGGGTGGTCATCTCCCGCACCCAGCTGGTCGAGATCGGCGGCGGGTTCCGCGTACCAGACGTGATGAAACAATCCGGGGCGAAACTGGTCGAGGTCGGGACGACAAACCGGGTCCACCTGCATGACTACGAAGAAGCGCTCCAGGAACCGACCGCCCTGGTGATGCGCGCCCACCAGTCCAATTTCAAGATCATCGGTTTCACCGAGGAGCCGGAGTTCGAGGAGATCACCCGGGTCGCCCACGCCCACCAGGTCCCGGTGGTCGATGACCTGGGGTCGGGGACATTCCTGGACACCGCCCGTTTCGGGATGGTGCATGAGCCGACGGTGGGCGAGTCACTCGCTGCCGGGGCAGACATCGTCTGCTTCTCCGGCGACAAGCTGCTCGGCGGTCCCCAGGCAGGCATCATCGTCGGCCGGAAGGAACTGCTTGCCAAGGTCAAGAAACACCCGCTGGCGCGCGCCCTGCGGGCTGACAAGACCCGCCTGGCCGGCCTGACCGCATGCCTGCTGCACTACCTGCGCGACGAGGCCGAGACCGAGATCCCCATCTGGCGGATGATCGCCGCCCCAGCGGCACAGGTCCGCTCCCGCGCCCGGGCATGGGCTGCCGAGATCGGACAGGGCGAGGTGATCCCCGGCGAGTCGACCGTTGGCGGGGGGAGCCTGCCCGGCGAAACCCTGCCCACATCACTGCTGGCCTTGGATGTCGACAGCCCGGACAAGTTCCTGGCCCGGCTGCGCACCCAAAGCCCTCCGGTCATCGCCCGGGCGCAGGACGATCGCGTCGTCCTTGACCCGCGCACCGTCCTGCCCGAACAGGATGGGGCGCTGCTGGTTGGGTTGATGAACGTGCTCGCCAAGCGCGAATAAGCCCCGGCAAAACGTTTCACCCACTAGGAGCACATCCAAGATGAAATCTGACCTCGACGCCCTGATGCAAGCCCGCGGCCTCGACGCACTCATGGTCATCGGCAACGCCAGCCACAACCCGGCCATGTACTATCTTACAGGCGGTGGGCATATCAGCGCGGCGACCTTGATCAAGATGCGTGGGGAACAAGCCGTGCTCTTCCATCAAGACATGGAACGGGAGGAAGCCGCCAAGACCGGCCTGAAATGCATCTCTTACAGCGCCTACCCCTACCAGGCGTTGCTCAAGGAGGCGGGTAACGATCCCGCTCTGGCTGCTGCCATCCGTTACCAGCGCATGTTCGCTGACCTGGGCCTGGCCCGTGGCCGCGTCGGGGTGTTCGGCTTCAGCGATGTCGGCTCCTTCGTGGCGATCCTCGACCACCTGCGCCGTCTCGCCCCCGACCTGGAACTGGCCGGCGAGACCCGCGACGGATCGCTGCTGATGTGCGCCATGGAGACCAAGGACGAAACCGAGCTGTCCCGCATCCGCAAGATGGGAGCGGTCACGACCGAGGTCGTCCGCAGGGTGGCGGAGTACCTCACCAGCCGGGAGGTGCGCCCGGATGAGGTCCTGCTCAAGGAAGATGGCGAACCCCTGACGGTCGGCGAGGTCAAGTCGCGGATCAACCTGTGGCTGGCCGAACTGGGCGCTGAAAACCCCGAAGGGACGATCCTCGCCATCGGCCGCGACGCCGGCATCCCCCATTCCTCTGGCACGGACAGCGACCTGCTGCGCCTCGGCCGGACGATCGTCTTCGACATCTTCCCGTGCGAAGCAGGCGGGGGCTACTTCTACGACTTCACTCGCACCTGGTCCCTTGGCTATGCGACCCCTGAAGCGGAGAAGCTCTACGCTGAAGTCCAGGTGGTGTTTGCCAAGGTGATGGATGAACTGGATCTGAACGCCCCGTTCAAGGAATACCAGAAGCTGGTCTGCGAACTGTTCGAGCAGGACGGCCACCAAACCCCACTGCACACCGAAGCGCCGGTGGAGGGCTATGTCCACTCACTCGGCCATGGGCTGGGCTTGAACGTCCACGAACGCCCGTGGTCAAGCCTGACCGCCACGGACGACAACCTGCTCAAACCCGGTGTCGTGATGACCATTGAACCGGGGCTGTACTACCCCGAGCAAGGTATGGGCGTGCGCATCGAGGATTCGGTTTGGGTACGTCCGGACGGGAAGGTCGAGATCCTGGCCAAATACCCATATGATTTTGTCTTGCCGATGAAGAAATGGAAAGCATGACCAACCTCCCCGGAGCAAATCCAATCCGTTTGAGCACATCACGTGAAAGCTATTCCTGAAACCCCCATGACCAACATGAAACCCGCCCGTATCCTGGCCATCGAGACATCCTGCGACGAGACCGCCTGCGCCATCGTCGAGAATGGGCGCATGCTGCTCGCCTCCACCGTCGCCTCGCAAATGGAGCTCCACGCCCGCTATGGCGGCGTCTTCCCCGAGGTCGCCTCACGTCAGCATATTCTCTCGGTCGTGCCGGTGGTCGAAGAGACCCTGGCCCAAGCGCACATGACCCTGAACGATATCGATGCCATCGCGGTGACCCGCGGTCCCGGGCTGGCCGGATCGCTGGTTGTCGGCCTGAACCTGGCCAAGGGTCTGTCCATCGGGACCGGACTACCGCTGGTGGGCGTCAACCACATGGAGGGGCACATCTACTCGGCCTGGTTGCATGGCGCCGATGACCCACCGCCTCCCGAGCCGCAGTTCCCGCTGGTGGCACTGCTTGTCTCTGGCGGGCACACCGAATTGAATCTGATGGAAGACCACCTGGTCTACTCCCGCCTCGGTGCAACGCGCGATGATGCCTCCGGGGAAGCCTTCGACAAGACCGCCCGGCTGATCGGGCTGCCTTACCCCGGCGGGCCGTCGATCCAGAATTCCGCCGCGGAGGGGAACCCAAAGGCGTTCAATTTCCCGCGCGCCTGGCTGGAGGCCACCTGGGACTTCTCGTTCAGCGGGCTCAAGACCGCTGTGTTGCGCCAGGTCAAGCGCCTGGAAGAGGAGGGCACACCCATCCCGGTAGCTGACCTGGCAGCGAGCTTCCAGGCTGCGGTGATCGAGGTCCTTTATGGAAAGACCATCCAGGCATCACGTAAATTTGGCGCCAGGGAGATCGTCATCGGCGGAGGCGTCTCCGCAAACCAGGCCTTACGCGCTGCCTTCCTCGCCCAGGACGAGTTCAAGGTCCATATCCCGCCGCTGCGCTATTGCACCGACAATGCCGCCATGGTCGCCGCTGCCGGCTACTACCGCTTCAGCCTCGGCCACACCGCTGAGTTGGATATCGATATCCTGCCGACCTGGCCGTTAACCTGAACCCCGCGGGCGATCCACCCTTTCGTGCTCTTAAACCCAAACCGCCTTGTGGCTGGCCCCAGCCGCAGGCGGTTTGTACATGAGGAGAATGTCAATTCCTATTATACCCATGCAGATAAGAATACGATGAAGCTAGCTTAAGAACTTGATTAGGATAATCAGGGGAAGAGCGCCCGGATCTGCTCGGCTGAGACCGGGCCTTCACGCAGGACCTGCGGTTCAGCACCGAGGCAGTTGACCACCGTGGAC
Organism: Chloroflexota bacterium; assembly: GCA_043826785.1. Lineage (GTDB taxonomy): Bacteria > Chloroflexota > Anaerolineae > Anaerolineales > Villigracilaceae > JBDRPT01. The sequence goes on from JBDRPT010000090.1 coordinate 14,934, forward strand.
GGGACGCCCCCGGGCGTCTGCCCACCGTCGATGACCAGGGCGATCCGGCCGCCGAGCTGGGCGATGACTTCTTGGGCGGTCCTTGGGCTGGGCTGGCCAGAACGGTTGGCCGATGTCACCGCCAGCGGACCTGCGGCACGCAGAAGAGCGCGTGCCACTGCATGGTCCGGGACGCGCACCCCAACCGTCGGCGTGGCTGAGATCGCCTCGGGCAGGTCCGGGTGTTTGGGCACCACCAGGGTCAGCGGTCCGGGCCAGAACCGGGCAGCCAGGGTCAGCGCCATTTCCGGGACGAACGCGGTCACTTTGGCCAAGTCATCCACATCCCCAAGCAGGACCGGGATGGCCTTCTCCACCGGGCGGTCCTTGGCGGCATAGATGCTTTCAACGGCAGCCTGGATAAACACGAGTGAGCCGACTCCGTAGACTGTATCGGTCGGGAAAGCCACCAGCCCACCCGAACACAGGACCTCCACCGCGGCTGGAATCGCTTCGGAGTGGTCCGCAGGGATGAGTTGAGTTTCCAAGTCTAGGGGCATCGAACACAAGCCTTACTGGTCGAACGTCTGGACTTCGAGCAGGCGGTCTCTCCCGCCCAGGTCTTTATGCAAGCGGATCTCTGCCTCGGCGAAGGCATCGTATGCCAGGGAGAGCACCGCCGGCCCCTGGGTGGCTTCGATTTCGAGCAACATCAACCCGCCGTGTCGCAAGCGGTCGGGAGCCTGGGAAAGCAACCGGCGGAACAGGTCGAGGCCGTTCGCCCCGCCGTCGAGAGCCAGGGATGGCTCTCGCTGGTAGATCGGTAAACCGCGCAGGGTCTCGGTCGGAATGTACGGCAGATTGGCGACGATCAGGTCGTACTGGTCATGCGTGGCAGGGAGCAGGTCGCAGCAGCTGAAATTCACCCGTTCGGCAACACCCAGGCGCCGGGCGTTCTTGCGGGCCACCTCAATGGCGGCAGCCGATATATCGGTGGCGATGACCTCCAGGTCCGTCAACTTGGTTGCCAGGCTGGCAGCGATGCAGCCGCAGCCGGTGCCGACATCGACCATCCAGCGCCGCCCCGGGTTCAGCTTCAGCCAGCGCAGGGCTGTCTCGACCAGCAACTCGGTCTCCGGGCGGGGGATGAGCACATCCGGGCTGAGCTTGAAAGTCAGGCCATTGAACTCCCACTCCCCGAGGACGTACGGCAGAGGTTCGCCCGCGGCCACCCGGGCAACCATGGCCTCCAACTTCTTTTCCTGTGCCTGGGTCAGGTTGACCTCCGGATGGGCAAGCACCCAAGAGCGCGATTTCCGCGTCGCCCTGGCCAGAAGCACCTGGGTATCCAGGCGGGCTGTGTCACTCTTCAGCCGGGAGGGAGTTTTTTTGAGCAGTTGGCCAATCGTTATCACTTTCCAGCAATCCATTCTTCCACCATGCTATCGATCACATCAAGCGGGAGCGCCCCACTGGTCAGGACCACATCGTGGAACTCATAAAGATTGAACATTTCGCCGAGAGTTTGCTCGGCACGGGTGCGCAGGGCGTGGATCTTCAATTCGCCGATCGTATAGGCCAATGCCTGCCCAGGCCAGGCGATGTAGCGGTCGACTTCATTGGTAACGTTCAGCATCGTCGAGGAGGTGTTTGCGGTAAAGTTGCCACTATCGATGGCCCCAAGCTGTGTTTGGAATGCCAGCATATTCGAAAGGTTGCGCGCGTAACCGGCTTCGGAGACTTCCGGGAGCTGGTTGTCGTAGCAATGGTCGCCGTTAGGTGTAACAAACAATAAGTTGGATTCCATCCGGGCCTGCCAGTCTTCTTCGAATAACTGGCGGAAACGTTGATTGATTTCAGCGTCTATCTTGCGTCTCCATCTGCCCGGGATTGCAAGCTTGTGCTTGTGCCGCATGTTCTTAATCTTCATCATCGATCCCCGCGGAAGCCAGTCGTTCAGCCTCGTCGCTGGTGGTCAATTCATCAATGAATTCATCGATGTACCCCTGCATGACGGTTGGTAAATTGAAATTGGACAGGTTGATGCGGTGGTCAGTGACCCGGCTCTGGGGATAGTTATAGGTGCGGATCTTCTCAGAGCGTTCACCCGAACCGACCTGCGACCGGCGGGCCTCGTCGATCTCAGACTGGCGTTTCTGTTCCTCGATATCGTACAGGCGGGCGCGCAGGATGGACATCGCCCGCAGCTTGTTCTGCAACTGTGAGCGCTCATCCTGGCAGGCCACGGCGATCCCGGTCGGGACGTGGGTCATGCGGATGGCGGTGGCATTCTTCTGGACACTCTGCCCCCCCGCCCCTGCCGAGCGGTAGACGTCGATGCGCAGGTCAGACTCGGGGATCACGATATCCACTTCCTCGACCTCGGCCAATACCGCCACTGTAGCAGTGGAGGTATGGATGCGGCCCGAAGATTCGGTCGTCGGCACCCGCTGGACACGGTGGACGCCGGACTCGTATTTCAGGCGGGAGAAAGCACCATGGCCGCGGATCTCGAAAATGATCTCTTTATAGCCACCGATGCCGATCTCGTTCTGGGATATGACCTCGTACTTCCAGCCTACCCGCTCGGCGTAGCGGGTGTACATCCGATACAGGTCGGCGGCGAACAGGGCAGCCTCATCCCCGCCCGTACCGGCACGGACCTCGACAAAGACATTCTTCGCATCGCGCGGGTCCTTGGGGACCAGCATGCCACGCAGGCTGGCTTCGAGCCTCTCGATCTCAGGCTTCAATTCATTGATCTCCACCGTCGCCATGGTGCGCAGTTCCTCATCCTCTTCCTGGTCGAGGATCGTGCGGGCTTCGTCCAATTGCTGCAAGAGGCGCCGGTACTGGCGCGCTTCATCGACGAGCGGCTCGATATCAATACGCTCCTTGTTGAGTTCGGCGGCCCGTTCATAATCGTTGCCGATTTCCATCAGCAGTTGATTGAGCTCCTCGTAGCGAGCTTCGATTCCAGTGATTTTTTCCAGCAAGGTATCCATAAGTTTCCACACGAAGAGACACCAAGGGCACTTGATTGTCCCGTCTGTGGGTCAGAGTGGCCTTCGTGTCCAATAGTATCATCAAGCGACAATAAGCGCGGCTTCCAGCGCCGCGCCTCGTCATTATACCACTACCCTCCAGGTTGCGCTAAATCTGGACGATCATGGACATGATCCAGGATAGAATCAGGATCACTGATACAGTGATAAACACCAAGCGCATGACCAGCGTCTGCCGTTGAGTCCGGTTCATGCCAGGTTTCTTTCCTTTCTTGGTCTTACCAGCCATTACTACCTCTCGTTAAATTAAATTTTACCGTGCACCCGAAGAGCGCGCTGGATCGCCGCGCTCATCTCCTCCAGGCTGACCGGTTTGGTGACGTAGGCATCTGCCCCCATCTCCAACGCCAGGTCGACCTGCACATCGGCAGCTTCGGTGGAAAGCATGACGACCGGCAGGTTGGCATAGTCGCTATGCTTGCGCAGGAACTCAAGGAAATCCATCCCGCTCACATCCGGCATGTTGATGTCCAGGATCAACACATCCGGGGTTTCCCCTTCGAGCAAAGCCTGGCCTGCAGTCCGGGGACTCAGGTAGTACCTTGACTCCAAGTCAAGCAGTTTGAGCATCAACTGGACTGCCCGGCACATTTCTTCGTCATCATCCACAATCCAAGCCTGTTTTTTTGTCGTCATTCCAGATCCTATCGTGGTCACCATGGGCGCGACCATCACTCCAGATGCGCTTTGATCGTCTCCGCCAGTAACGGGGTGATCCCGGCGACGCCTGATAATTCCTCTGACGAAGCCTTCTTAATCATATCCACAGAACCGAATTGTATCATGAGGGCTTTCCGCTTTGCCGGCCCAATCCCGGGGATGGAATCGAGGGCTGAAGCCAGCCCCTGTTTCGACCGCCGGGCGCGGTGGGCGGTGATCGCGAAGCGGTGGGCTTCATCCCGGATACGCTGAACCAGGTAGAGCCCTTGGGAATGGCGCGCCAGGAGCACCGGCCTCGCCTTGCCTGGGAGGAAAAGCTCCTCCTCCTGCTTGGCCAATCCCACCACCGGAATCCGTTCCGCCAGGTTGTACTTCGCCAGCACCGAGACAGCCCGCCCGAGCTGGCCCTTACCTCCGTCAACGATGAGCAGGTCCGGGAGCATTGCGAATGACTCGTCTGGCTTGGACCCGGGTTCAGCCCCTACCTCCTGGGTTGCCTGCCAGCGGCGGAACCGGCGGGTGAGCACCTCTTCCATGCTGGCGAAATCATCCGGCCCGACGACCGACCGGATGTTGAAGCGCCGGTAGAGCTTCTTATCTGCCACACCTTGGTTGAAGACAACCATGCTGCCAACTGAGGCCGTCCCCTGGGTATTGGAGATGTCATAGCACTCGATCCGGTTGGGGGGCCCAGGGAGGGCAAGCGCTGTCTGGAGCTCGGCCAGCGCCTGTTCCTGGCGGTGGGCATCGGCTTGCCATTGCGCCCGCAGGGACTGGAGCGTCTCGGCTGCGTTCTCAGCCGCAAGTTGGACCAGTTCCTGTTGTTGCCCGGTCAACGGAACGGTAATCTCGACCTTCTCGCCCCCGCGGCGGCTTTTGAGCCAGTTCTGGATGATCCGGGCCTCCTCGATCTCCTTGGGGAGCATCACCTGTTGCGGGATCGATGCAGCCTCGGTGTAGAACTGCTTGACAAACTGGGCGATCACCTCGGCATCATCTGCACCCTCGGTACCCTCCAGGATGAAGTACTCGCGCCCGATGAGCTTGCCGCCGCGGACGAAGAAGATCTGCACGCAGGCCTCGTTGTCCTCCCGGGCTAAGGCAATGACGTCCGAATCGAGGTAGTCCGCCGGGAAGACCACCTTCTGGCGCTCGACGATGGCCTGCAAAGCTTTGAGCTGGTTCCGCAGGGTGGCTGCGCGCTCGTAATTCATCTCCTCGGAAACCTTCTCCATCTCCGCCTGGACCCGGGTCAGGATCTGATCCGAATGCCCGCTGAGGAAGTCTTGCAGGTTGGCGATCATCTGGTAGTACCCGGCCTGATTGATGGCACCGATGCAGGGGCCGGTGCAGAGTTTGATATCGTAATACAGGCAGGCGCGCGTGTCCTGTCCGGTGATCTCACGGTCGCAGGTCAGGTACGGGAAGACACGGCGGAGCACATCCAGGGTCTGGTAGACCGCCCAGGCCGAGGTGTACGGGCCAAAGTAACGCGCCCCATCCTCCTTCATCAAGCGGGTCACGGTGACCTTGGGGAAGGGTTCCGCCCAGTGGATTTTAATGTACGGGTAGCGTTTGTCGTCCTTGAGGCGGATGTTATATTGCGGGCGGTGTTCCTTGATCAGGTTCATCTCCAGGATCAGCGCCTCGAGCTCGGTGCCCACTACGATCCACTCCACAGCGGCGATCTCACGCACCAGCCGGCGGGTCTTGAGATCCAGGCTGCCATCGGCGTGGAAATAGGAGCGGACACGGTTCCTGAGGTTGACTGCCTTGCCGACGTAGATGATCTTTCCATCGGCGTTCTTCATCAGGTAACAGCCGGTCTTGGCCGGGAGGGTATCCAGGGTCCCCTGGAGATGCTCGGAAACGTCCATCGCAGGGTATTTTAGCACATACGAGCGGTGAGTGCCCGCACTGGCACGCCTCGATAATAAAACACCTCCCCACCAGGGATGGCTTGGGGAGGCGTCCAAGGGTTATTCAGGCGAAGGTCATGGCGCCGGTGTGGCCTGCGGCAGGAGTGCCAGGTCTCCATCGACCTGGATTAGCGCCGCATAGACCCAGACTATCTGAGTGGCGTCGTCCGGGGCAATGATCTGGATCCACTCACCATCCCCGGTGATCCCGATTGCGATTGCCGTCTCCCCCGCTTCCAACCTGCCAGGCGAAGGCGCGTTCACATCCGGGCTGGTGCGCATGTTGACCAAGCCAGGGCCCGGGTTGGTTACCGTCACCCGGGTATCGATGGATGCTGCCGTCACCACGGACGGCATGGGCGGAGCATAGGTCGCACCGAGCAGGCGGGCCATCTCGCGGTTGTAGTCCTCATGCTGGGTGCGCGCCAGGCTGACCCCCTCGATCAACGCATCCGGGCTGGCCCCGCCCATGAATCCCATCAGTGTTTCGATGACCGTGTTCATGTGGGCGACCTGCTGGGATTTGAGCATCGCCAGGCACCAAGGTACCTGCTGGTCCTCCGCCCGGCGGCGGATCTCCTGGAGCGACGGGATGACCTGCACCAGCTGGTCCTGGAGAGTTTCTGAGGCCAGTTGGGAGGCGTCATCGAACTCACGCATCAGGGATTGGACCCGGGCAACTTCATCTGTCAGGCGCTGGGCTGAGCAGGCGTCCGGGGTGGCAGAAGAGAGCTCGACAACCTCGGATGGCTCTGCCCCTCCGCCGCAAGCGGCCAGCAGCAGCACGGTCATGACAATGACTGGGATCGAAATTCGGGTTTTCATATCCATTCCTTTGCCACACGATAAAATTCGAGGGATGGCTTTGGCCATCCCTCGAAATCATATCATACTCAGACTTCCACCGGCTAACGGACGACCAGCACGAAGGTCCCGGTGAAGTTGACCTTAACGCTCACGTTGTCATCCTGGACGCGAACACCCCGCAGGATGAGCATATTGTCCTCGGGCGTATCCGGGTGCAGCGGGAAGTTCTCACCGCCGAATTGGTCGCGGGGCAGTTCGACCCAGTCGCCCTGGCCATTGCGGGCAGTCTCATCCCAGTACAGGATCGAGTAGCTTCCACGCACCAATTCTTCAGGGATATCGAAGGTCACCTGGAAATAGCCACCCTCCTCCAGCACCTTGACGGGCTCGCCGTCCTTCTCGAGGCTGACCTTGATCGCGGCGACAAAACGCGGGCCGGTGGCCAGCGGTCCGGGCAATTCCTCCTGGGTGAGGTGCTCGATCAGGAACAACCCGCTGCCCGGGCAAACGAACTTGACCTTGTCGCCATTGGGGAGCACCATCAGGGTGCCGCTGTACGTTTCGCAGTCCTGCTCAACCGGCGTACCGCCCTTATCCGGCACTTCCACCTGGTTGTAAGGCTTGGCAGGTGGTTTTTCAGTTTCCTGACATGGGATGCAGGAATCGGTTAGATCGAGATAATAATCCCCGTTGGTGTTCGCAAGGAAATTGATCGTCCCTTGCAGGGTCAACGTGCCACCCACCGGGCCGGGCCCGGCATAGATGCCGAAACCGGTATTGTTCTGGTAACTGCCATCCAGAATGGTGATCCCAATTCCGGTCGGGCCAAAGCAGCCAAAGGTCCAGCCGCTCAACACGCGGGCGCCGTCCCCGGCATTGTTGGTCGCGGTGACATTATCCAACAGGACATCATTCGTGCCGACGACGAACAAACCATGGCTGAGGTTGGCATCGAAGATGCTATCGATCACATCGACGGTGCCCCCGCTGTAAGCTTTCAACCATGCGCCGAAGGAACCGTTATTCGATGCGATAATCGTGTCTGCAGTGATATTCCCCTGGCTGCTGACCGCCTTCAAGCCGATGGAACTGTTGTATTCGAAACTGCTGTTGGTGACGAAAATATTCCCGCTGCCGGTTGCATAGAGGTATGCGCCGATATCGTTGCCGCGGGTAGGCGTGCCCCCTTCTCCAGCGATGACGTTGGTCAGGGTGATATCGCCGGCAGATTTAACATAGAGCCCGGTCCAGGCGTTGTCATTGAAGGAGGAATCGGTGATCGTAACAGCACCTGTGCCATAGTGATTTTCCACGATAACGCCGCTATTGTTCGTATCTGCGATAACGCCGTCCAAGGTGACCGCACCAGCTGAGATGATATTCAGACCGGTATCTCCGTTGCCGCTGAAGTTACTGTCCGTTAGGAGGTCACTGCTGGTCACAGTAACATCGCCATCCGCGATCAGGTCGGCGCCATCCTGCTGGTTGCCGGTCGCCTGGACATTATCCAGGTCGATGTTTCCGCCCGTCTCGGCATAGAGTCCATAGCCGTAATTATCTGAGAAATTGCTGTCATCGACGCTGATATTGCCGCCTGCGATGGCTGTACAGACGCCGGTCACCGGATCCGGGAGACAGTTATTCAGGTCAGCCCCGGTCTCGGTGGGGTTATCGATGGCTGTGACCGTATCCAGGCTGATATCGCCATCCGTCACCACCGCGATCCCCGGGGAGGCTGGGCCGGTATAGCCGGTCAGGTCGACGTTGATGTCATTCAGGAAGACATTGTTATTCCAAAATATGACCAGGGGTACATTAAAGGTCGTCGTGCCGCCCAAGTCTAATGGCGTGGCCAGGTCCCAGCCGCCTTGCAGGGTCAGGGCGCCCAGCGAGTTCAGAACCGTGCTGTCGAGGAGGATCGATGTCTCAGCTCCTCCATAGGTGCCATCCTGGAAGAAAATCGTTCCATCACCGGTATAGCTACCACCTGTTAGCGTGGTGACCAGAGCAGTGAAGGTGGGCTCCGCCGGTGTGCAGCCTGTCCCGGTAAGCGGTGTTTCGCCTGCCGGACACCACATCGGGTCGCTGTTGGCAATGATCGCGGCAGCTGCCTGGGTGGCCAGCGGTTCCACCTCCCCGGTTTCGTTCACCACGATCACGGCTGTCCCCTCGGGGACCTGACTCAGCAGCGGTTCGGCCGGTTGTTCCCCTTCCAGCGGTGGCTCGACAGGCTCTTCGGTCGGGGCCGGTTCGGTTGGGGTGCCTTCATCAGCCCGGGCTGGGACCGCGGCCATGAGTTGAAAAATGAGGCTGATAAAGACTACGAGCGATAGAATGAATCGTTTGTTGATCGACATGCCTTTCCTTCTTGGGTACATATTCATAATAAGAAAAATCTCGCCTAAGGGAATCGATATAGACAATATGATTGTATAGGTTACAGGGTGGAATGACAATAAGCGATCCTTACAGATTTGTAAAGCGGTTCTGGCGTAACCAATTTTAGAGAGATGGATACAGTTCCAAGGAAGCAGGTCCAGGCAGTATAATTCCGGCAGGAGAAGGACATGCCCCCCAATCTCGAATCCCATTTGGCGCAACTACTTCGCCAGAAAAAATCCAGCCTCGCTACCGCAGAATCCTGCACCGGCGGGCTGCTTGCCGACCGGATCACGGACATAGCTGGGTCGTCAGAATACTTCATCGGAGGCGTGGTGGCCTATGCCTATGAGGCCAAAGTCGCCCTGCTGCATGTCTCCCGGGATACCTTGCGCACCTACGGCGCGGTCAGCCGTGAGACGGTGATCGAGATGGCCCGCGGCGTCCGGACTGCTCTGGGCGCAGACCTGGCAGCCAGCGTCAGCGGCATCGCCGGACCCTCCGGCGGGTTACCCGAAAAACCGGTCGGCACCACCTGGATCGGGCTCTCTGCTACCGATGGCGACTGGGCGCGAAAGTTCGTCTGGGACGGCGACCGGCGGCAGAACAAGGAATCCTCCGCCCAAGCCGCCTTGCAGTTCCTGGTCGATTATCTGGAGGGCCGGGTTCTCTGACCGGCCCACTATGATGCAGGTTACTGTCGTGCTCATCTCCGCGGAGGCGGAATGGCGGGCCGTTAAGGAAATACTCAGCCCACAGGTTTGCCACACCAGTGGATTGGGCGAATACTTCCCGGCTGCCGATCCTCCCGGATTGACCTTCTTCCACGGCGGGTGGGGGAAAGTCTCTGCCGCGGCAACAACCCAGTATGTCATCGACCATTTCAAGCCGGACCTGCTGGTCAACCTGGGTACATGCGGCGGGTTCGAGGGCTGCGTCACCCACGGGACGGTTATCCTGGTAGAACGGACGATCATTTACGACATCCTTGAGCAGATGGAGGATGCCACCTCAGCCATCGCCCACTACACCACCGAAATTGACCTTTCCTGGCTGCCGGATCCTATCCCCCATCCCGTCCACCGCGGGCTGCTCGTCTCAGCCGACCGCGATATCCTCCCGGCTGACATCCCCATGCTGGTGGAAAAATACCAGGCAGTTGCTGCTGATTGGGAATCCGGAGTCATTGCCTGGGTGGCAAAGAGGAACGGGGTCCGCTGCCTGATCCTGCGCGCAGTGACCGACCTGGTCAGCCCGGCAGGAGGCGAGGCCTATGGGAATATCGACCTGTTCCATGAACGGACCGGGGAAGTGATGCAAACTCTGGTCGCCCAGTTGGCTGACTGGTTACCAGGAATTAATCGCTGAACGGCCTGCGTTGAGCCCTCTGGCCAGCCCATCTATTCACCGGAGTGCTCCCTGCCAGAGTCTCCCCCTTGTCAATGATTAATGAACCAGGTTGACGGAGGGTATAATAACCCCCTTCCAGGATTTGATAAACACCATTCATGAACTCGCTCGAGAAGAATCACCCGCTGGATATCAAACGACGCAACTTCCGCAACGTGCAGATCGATGCCATCGGTGTGAGCATTGCCAACGTCGCCTCCCCATTCCTGCCCGTCTTCCTGACCCGGCTGGGCGCAACCAATTTTCAGGTCGGGTTGCTATCGTCCATGCCAGGGATCACCGGCCTGATCCTGGCCCTCTTCGTGGCCCTCTTCGTGGGCCGCTTCCTGCAATCCCGACGCAATATCGTCCCCTGGTACAGTCTTTCCCGCCTGCTGGTGATATCGTCCTACGCCCTGACCGGCCTGCTGACCCTTTTCATCTCTCAGCAGCACGTCATCACCTCCACACTTGTCATCTGGGCGCTTGCCACCCTACCCATGACCGCGCTGGCGGTGGCCTTCTCGGTGGTGATGAACTCGGTCGCTGGCCCGGAGGGGCGCTATGCCCTGCTCAGCCGGCGCTGGGCGATCTTCGGCTTGACCAGCGTGATCGGGACTTTCCTGGTCACCCGGGTGATCGATCGGATCACCTTTCCATCGAACTACGCCTTAATGTTCCTGGGTCTCTCGCTTGGCGGCTTGATCAGTTTTTATTTTTCCAGGCGGATCACCATTCCAGATCAGGCCCCCCATCCGTTCGGGATCGGACATTCGCCTCGCGATGGCATCCGCGACTACCTGGCCTTGATGCGTTCCAACCCCGCCTTCGTCTCCTTCGCCTCGAAACGGTTCGTCTACCTTTCCGCCCTGGCTCTGGGCGCGCCGATCCTGCCGCTCTTCTTCGTCCGCGAGGTTGGCGCCTCGGACGCCCAGATCGGCACGATCACGATGGTCTTCACGCTATTCATGCTTATGGGTTATTTCCTCTGGCCGAGGGTCTCGAAGAAGCGAGGCGGGCGAGTCGTCCTTCTGGCAACCACCTTCGGGATGGTCCTCTACCCGGCCTTGACCGCTGCCACGCCCCGGGTCGAGTGGATCCTGGCCTTTGCTGGAATTGCCGGTTTGTTCCAATCTGGTCTCGACCTGGTCTTCTTCGATGAACTAATGAAGACCGTTCCCCAGGAGTACACCGCCTCTTTCGTAGCTTTGGCCCAGTCGCTGCAATACCTGTCCGCGTTCATCGCCCCGATGGTCGGCACCGCGCTGGCAGACGTCATCGGCCTGGGAGGGGCATTGCTTGTCAGCGCCGGGCTGCGCTTGCTCGGTTTCATCCTGTTCCTGAAACCTGACCGAAGAAAAGAAAATCGTGTGACCGAAGGAATTACACCATGAGAATTGGGATTCTTGGCGCCATGCCCGAAGAGATCGATCTCCTGGCTGTCGAATTGAGGAAAGAAGAAGAGACGACCATCGGCAGGCGCCAGTATCTTGCTGGCAAGTTGTTTGACCAGGATGCCGTGATTGTCTTTTCGAGGTGGGGTAAGGTTGCCTCCGCATCGACGGTGACGACTTTGATCGACCATTTCGGGGTGGGGATGATCATCTTCACCGGTGTCGCCGGGGCAGTTTCGGAAGAACTGGAGATAGGGGATATTGTCGTCGCTTCCGAGCTTGTCCAGCATGACCTGGATGCAAGCGCTATCCCGCCTTTCCAGCGCTTCGAAGTTCCCCTCTTGGGCGTGACTCATCTTCAGGTCGCCGCCGATACAGTCGAACAGGTCGGCCGCGCAGCCAGGGAATATCTAACGAAACAGATTGCATCAGACATCGGTCCCGAAACCTTGGCCGAATTCAATATCGCTCATCCGAAGGTTGTCATCGGCACGATCGCCAGCGGCGACCAATTCATCGCTGATCCGGAAAAGGTGGCCCGGTTGCGATTGGACATCTCGAACTTGAAATGTGTGGAGATGGAGGGAGCAGCCGTCGCCCAGGTCTGTCATGAACATGACATCCCCTTCATGGTCATGCGGGCGATCTCGGATAAGGCAGACCACTCCGCCAAGATCGACTTTACCAAGTTCCTTAACCGGATCGCCAGCCACTACACCCGTGGGGTGATCAGGAATTTCCTGGCCGGCTAATCAGGGCTGGGTAGCTCAATTGGTGCGGCTAAACTGCATCTCCTGGATAATTTGCAATATCCCCGGGCTGCCTGGCGAACAGATCGATCCTTAGGTCCTCCCGATAATCAGGGGGGAGCGCTTACTCCCCATTCTCTCGACATTGCTTCATTATAATAAAAAGAACTATCAGGGGAGCTGCATCAATGGACCAAGAGCCAGCTAGATAGATTACTTCCCTAACCGCGCCCGTTCTTCTTCGATGACGCTTTCATCCAGTTTCTTGAACAGCGGGGCCGGTTGGTTCAACTTGGCGCCTGGCTGCAAATCGCTGGGTTTCCAGAAGCCACCAGCTTCGCCTTCACTCAAGGCGGGGGGACGATAGCGTAGCACTGAATGCTCACCGAGAGAATCCTTCACCGTCTCAGTGTACTGCTCGCCGAAGAGAGGGGTCGCACAGCCAAAGAAACCATGCAGGTGCTCACAAGTGAACGGCAGGAATGGGGCAAACATCACCTTGAGCGAGTCGATCGCCTTCAAGGCAGTATAAACGGACTTGGCGGCAGCCTCTTTGTCAGTCTTGATCTCGAACCAGGGGGCAGTCGTGTCCAGATACTTGTTGACCTCGCTCGCCAGTCGCAAGGCTTCCTGTAGAGCTGCCCTCAAACGTACCGAATCCAATTCCCTTCCGACAGAATCAAACCCGGCCTCGATGACGGCAAGCAGCTCGATGTCCGCGGGGCGCAAGTTCGCCGGATCGACCTGGGGCACCTGCCCGTCCCAGTGCTTGTAACAGAATGCCAACACCCGGTTAGCCAGGTTGCCCCAGGTGGCTACCAGTTCAGTGTTATTGCGGGTGACGAAATCGGCCCAGTCCCAATCGGTATCACGCATCTCAGGCATGTTGATCGTCAAATAGTAACGCAGGGCATCCGGGTCGTAGCGGGTCAGGGCATCGCGGCCCCAAACCGCCCAGTTGCGCGAGCCAGAGATCTTTTGCCCCTCCAGGTTCATGAACTGGTTGGCCGGAACATCGAACGGGACCGATAGGTTTTGCTCATCCTCAGTGAAGATCTTCATGAATTTCTCGCCCACGCCCATCAATTCTGCCGGCCAGAGGGAGGTATGGAAGAAAATGTTATCTTTACCAATGAAATAGAACTGGCGCGCCGACGGGTTTACCCACCAGTCGCGCCACGCCTCGCCCGGACCCTCGGCATGCTGCCGTGGTTCGGCGCCCGACACCCGGGACCACTCGACCGCCGCTGAGAGATAGCCGATGACCGCCTCAAACCAGACGTACAGGCACTTGCCGTCCCAGCCCTCCACCGGGACAGGGATGCCCCAGTCCAGGTCGCGGGTGATCGGGCGCGGCTTGAGGCCTTCGGCCTCGATCTTGCCAAGCGACTCGCCAAGGACGGTTTCGCGCATGTAGGCAGCACGCTCCCTCAGGAACTGTTTGACATCCGGTTCCAGCTTTGAGAGATCGAGGTAATAATGCTCGGTCTCCCGCAACTCGAGGGCTCCATCACCGGTCGTGGCGCGCGGGTTGACGAGTTTCTCAGGTTCGAGCACATTCCCACAGTTGTCACACTGGTCCGAACGGGCGCCATCAGAGCCACAGATATAGCAGGTGCCTTCAACGTACCGGTCTGGCAAGAAGCGGCGGGAATCAGGAGAGTACCACTGCATCGACTTTTGCGTGAAAAGGAAGCCATTCTCTTTCAGCGCCAGGAAAATCGACTGGGCAACTTTAAAATGATTCTCAGTGTGCGTGGTGGTAAATAAATCATAGGAAATGCCCATCTTCTGGAACAGATCCAGGAAGCCGTCGTGGTACTGTTTGTAGACCTCCTCAACTGGCTTGTTGAGCGCATCTGCTTTCAGGGTCACCGGGGTGCCGTGCGAATCGGTCCCGGAGACCATCAGGACATGGTTCCCCTTCAAGCGATGGTAGCGGGCGACGATGTCCCCGGGCAGATGTGAACCGGTGATGTTGCCGACATGGATTTCGGCATTGGCATACGGCCAGGCAATCGCAACAAGTATGTTTTCGGGCATGATCTCTCCTCATTCCTTGGCAGGGACGCAACCGCTTTGGAAACGGTACTGCATTTAGTTCTTTGGTGGATTGCGCCTCGCTGGCGGTGGACTCCTGAAGCCAGCTTACAAACAAAACGGGCCATCCGCAACCGGACAGCCCGTGAGAAAGTGCGTCAGAATGCTAACGCCATGTCTCCGTCACTGCCCGGGAGCGGCTGCGCATGACCATGTTCATCGTTTTCATCATCGTATGCATTGGAAGTGACCGGAGCGTTTTCATCGGATATTAGTTTAAGCGAGGCAGCAGGGTTTGTCAATGGAATGAAGACATTCATGGCGTACAGGATGATCAAATCAAAATCGGACTCCGGGCTAGCTAAGGCTTTAAACAAGACCGGTATGAGTTGAAAGTATCAGCAACTTGATTCACTGGCACTCATTTTGTATCCTGAGTATCCGTCCAAGAGAGGATTCGGGACGGCAAAAACACTTCTTATTCTAGTTGTGGAAGCTGAGAGGTAAAGGCTTTATCCTGGTCACCTGTCGAGTTGAGTGGTGCTGAAGTCATCCGAGTCTTGCGGGAAGGCAACACCGGCCAACACGACCTGATCCAGGTCTCAGGTTTGCGTTTCAGCTTTGATTATGGCACAGTGGCAGTTGGAGATAGTGTCATCATCGGTGATGTGATCGACATGAGCACAGGATCGCCGCTCGATCCGTCTGCCACTTATCAGGTAGCGGTGAATGACTTCATGGCTAACAGCGGCGACCATTACGCCACCGGTTCCATCTGTTGAACAGCGCATTACCATCACTGGGACCCCTCCCCCGTAAATCCTTGTTCTCGCAAGAATAATGAGGAGGCCTGCGGGTCTCCTCACCTGTTTATTCTCTATCTGGTTAGAGCGCTTGATGCCCGGTGCGGGCGATGATCTCGTCCTGCAAGGTCTTGCTCAGGTCACAGAAATAGTCGCTATAACCTGCAACGCGGACGATCAGGCTACGGTACTGCTCCGGGTTGGCCTGGGCAGCCCGCAATGTTTCTGCATCAACGACATTGAACTGGATGTGGTGGCCATCCAGCTTGAAGAACGTACGGATCAGGCTGACGAGCTTATCCAACCCCTCTTCAGCCGCGAGCACCTGGGGGGTGAACTTCTGGTTGAGCAGCGTCCCTCCGGTGCGGACATGGTCCATCTTTGCCACCGAGCGGAGCACCGCGGTCGGACCGTGGCGGTCCGCTCCTTGGACAGGGGACACCCCCTCGGAAAGCGGCAGCCCGGCCTTGCGGCCATCCGGCGTGGCCCCGGTCACCGCGCCGAAGTAGATGTGACAGGTAGTTGGCAGGAGGTTGATGTGGTATTCCCCACCACGCAGGTTGCGCCGGCCATCGACAGCGCGATAATAGGCTTCAAAGACACGTATCATCAGGTTGTCCGCAGCATCGTCATCGTTGCCATATTTCGGTGTCCGGTTGAGCATCATCTGGCGCTCGCGCTCGTACCCTTCGAAATTTGTATCCAGGATGGCAAGCATCCGCTCCATGTCCATCGTCTTCTGGTCGTAGACATGGGTTTTCAAAGCCGCCAGTTCATCGCTGATCGTCCCCAACCCCACTCCCTGGATATAAGTGGTGTTATAGCGCGCTCCCCCGGCATGGTAATCCCGGCCCCGCTCGATGCAATCATCGATCAGCAGGGAGAGGAACGGTGCAGGCATGTGGCGGGCATAAATGCGCTCGATGACATTGTTACCGCGCACCTTGATGTCAAGGAAATAGTTCAACTGCTTCTCGAATGCGGTGAAGAGTGCATCGAAATCAGCAAATTGGCTCGGATCGCCGGTCTCCGCACCGATCTTTCGCCCTGTTCGGGGGTCAATGCCGTTATGCAGGCTGATCTCCAGCACTTTGGGCAGATTGAAATACCCCGTCAGGATGTAGGCCTCCTTGCCAAACGCGCCCACTTCCACGCAGCCAGAAGAGCCACCGCAACGGGCGTCTACCACACTCTTGCCCATCCACACCAGTTCCTGGACGATCAGATCCGAGTTGAAGACGGACGGCTGACCGAAGCCACTGCGGATGATCCGGGCAGCCCGTCTGACGAAACTATCCGGGTTCTTCTTGCTGACCTGCACCGAAGACGATGGCTGCAACAGGCGCATCTCTTCGATGACATCCAGCAACAGGTAAGTGACCTCATTGACACCATCCGAACCATCCGGGCGAACCCCGCCGAGGTTGACCTGGGCAAAATCCGTATAGGTCCCGCTCTCGGCAGCGGTGACACCCACCTTGGGGGGTGCCGGTTGGTTGTTGAATTTGACCCACAGACACTGCAACAACTCCTCAGCGGATTCACGACTTAGGCCCCCATCTGCCAGCCCCTGCTGGTAGAACGGAAACAGGTGCTGGTCCAGCTTTCCGGGGCAGAAGGCATCCCAGGTGTTGAGTTCCGTGGTCACGCCCAGGTGGACGAACCAGTAATACTGCAACGCCTCCCAGAAATTGCGCGGCGCCCTGGCCGGAACGTGTCGGCAGACATCAGCGATCATCGCCAGTTCTCGGCGGCGTACCGGATCGGATTCCACCTCGGCTTGTTCCGCTGCCAGGTCGGCGTGGCGCTCCCCGAAGAGGATTAACGCTCCTGCCGCCATCCGCATGGCGCGCAGTTGCTCCTGTTTGTCGTACGCCTCGAGGTCATGCAGGTAGTCGAGCTCTTCAAGACGGCGGTCGATCTCAGCCTGGAAATCAAGCATGCCTCTGTTGTAGATCTTGTCGTCAAGCACAGTGTGGCCGGGGGCACGCTGCTCCATGAACTCGGTGAATATCCCGGCTTCGTAAGCAGCGAGCCACTCAGGGGTCATCTCCCTGAAGATCAGGTTGCGGATGGACTTGCCCTGCCAGAACGGAATGACCTCCTCTTCGAATGCCCGCCGGGTCTCAGACTGAACCCGGAAGGCGATCTTCTCGCGGCTGTCCAGGATATCCAGATCGGACAACGAGTGGCAACATAATTCAGGGAAGGTCGGGGCATGCTTGGGGGCGGCTCCCTTCTCGCCAACGATCAGTTCCCCGGGTAGGATACAGATACCCTTGTTCTCCAGCAGGTATGCAAAAGCCATCGCCCGGCGTACTGGTGCGGAGACCGGCCCAGGGTCCTGTTTGTAGAAGACGGTCAGCAATTCGGCTCGCTCACTGGAAAGAGTCTCAACCGCATCCAGGCTCTGTTCACGTAACTTACGGACACGTTCTGTCATCGCCATGAGCAACCTCCTGAAGTCCAGAGATACGTGCGGCTGGGCTGGTATGAACGTTTAGACGATAAGACCTTAAAATCGATTCTACCTGCCTGGTCTGCTCCGGGTTGGGCGGCTTCAGCCCTGCCAGACGGTATTCCCGATCCATGGCAGCGTATTTTTCCTCCGCGCTAGCATGGTAAGGCAGGATTTCTACTTCCGGCAGTAGGGGTAACCCGGACAGGAAGATACCCAGCTGACGAGTATTCTCCTCGCCATCATTGATTCCCGGAACGAGGGGCATCCGGACGACGATCCTTGCCCCGCTGGCGGAGAGCTTGCGCAGGTTCTCTAGGATCAGGCGGTTTGAGACACCGGCAACTTCTTGATGGCGGCAATCGTCCATCAGTTTTATATCGTAGAGGAAGATGTCGACATCTCGTAGGATACGTTCAAATGCATCCCAGCCAGCATACCCGCTTGTGTCCACGATGGTATGGATGCCATTCTCCCGGCAAGACTTCAAAAGGGCAGCCAGGAAATCCAGCTGGCCGAGAGGCTCACCTCCCGAGAAGGTCGCTCCCCCATCTGATTCTTCATAGAATGGCATGTCCCTAAGGACGATCGCCATCACTTGGGTGATCGTGGCACTTCGCCCGGCGAATTGGCGTGCATCCGTAAAACAGACATCGATGCAGGACTGGCAACCGATACAGGCGGCTCGGTCGGTTAAGATGGCGGCCTCTACCTTTATTGCCCCCTCTGGGCAGGCAGCTGCGCAGGCACCACAGCGAATGCAGCGACAGGCACGATATAACAGCTCAGACTGGCGGGAACGACCCTCCGGGTTATGGCACCACCGGCAGTCCAGGGGACAGCCGCTGAAGAAGACGGTAGTACGGATCCCTGGCCCATCGTTGATTGAATATCGTTTAATATCAAAGATCTTCCCGGAAGGTTCCAGGAAGAGGCGCTTTTCTATTGGTTGGGTGATGTCAGCTACCAGCTCCATTGCTTTCAAAATATACTCCCAACTTTCAGGCTTGTCAACAAAATATACGATTTGGATATGAATTGGATATTGGAGTTTGCCCCGCAGTATGGTTTAATTAACCTAATGAACACAAAAACAGAGAAATCAATTGGCAACCGGGCTAGCGACAAGGTCGAGCAGGAACTCCGCCACCTGATCCTGACCCTTGAATTGGAACCGGGGCTGGCGGTCAGCGAAGCGACCCTGATGAAACAGTACGGCTGGGGCCGCACTCCCCTTCGGGAGGCATTCCAGCGACTCGCCGCACAATCACTTGTGCAACTCATCCCCCGCCATGGGGTCGTCATCACGCCCTTGTCCGTCTTCGACTTTGTGGATGTCATGGATGCGATGGGCTTGGTCGTTGGCGCGGCCGCATCGCTGGCCTGCAAACACTTGGACGAGGAGGATCTCTCACGGCTGGACGAACTCGTTACACAGGCCGAGGCTGCGGCTACTCGCAACGACTATATTTCCCTGGCGGACCTGGACTATGCTTTCCACCGCCAGCTTGCTGAGGCTACGGGAAACCGCTACCTGTGCCAGCACCTGATACATCTCCATCAGGTGGCCACACGCTTCAACTTCGCGGCTTGGAAGCGGGATGATAGCGCAGGCCCGTCCATCGACGAGCACCGTCGGATTGTTGCCACCCTGCGCCAGCGGGAACCATCCGCTGCCCGCCAGATAATGTTGGAGCATATCGAGGCTGCTAGGCAGCGCGTGCTCAAGACAATGGCAGCTGAGGAATAAAACAGCAGCGGATTGCCTCCTGGGCAACCCGCTGTTCAGACATGAACTGATGAGTTTACAGATATTCCTTCAACTGGCGTGATCTACGAGGATGTCGCAAACGGCGCAGGGCTTTGCCTTCGATCTGGCGGATGCGCTCACGCGTCAGTCCAAATTTCTGGCCCACTTCTTCCAATGTGTACGCGTTGCCGTCATCCAAGCCAAAACGTAACCGCAGGACACGCGCTTCACGCGGTGAGAGCGTGGTCAGGATGTCATCGATCTTCTCCCTCAGCATGGACTGGTAGACACTTTGCATCGGCGTGGGAGTGGTATCATCCTCGATGAACATGCCGAGTTCAGAATCTTCATCGTCGCCGACCGGCGATTCCAGGGAGAGCGGTAACCGTGACACCTTCAATATCCACTGAACTTTGCTCAGGTTCAAATCCAGGGCCACAGCAAGCTCTTCGGCATTTGGAACTCTGCCCAGGGTCTGCTCAAGCTCATGGGTCGCTTTGTAGATCTGGCGGATGCGGTCGATCATGTGCACCGGGACACGGATCGTCCGCGCCTGGTCGGCAATCGCCCGGGTGATCGTCTGGCGGATCCACCAGGTCGCATAAGTAGAGAAACGGAAGCCTCTGCGGTAATCATACTTCTCGACCGCTTTCATCAGGCCAAGGTTGCCTTCCTGGATCAGATCCAGGAACGGGACACCTCGGCCGATATAGCGCTTGGCAACGCTCACGACCAGTCGTGTATTGGCTTTAATGATATGGTCACGTGCCTGCATCCCATCATCTACCAACGCTTCCAGCCGGGCGCAGTCAGAAGTCCGCTTGCGGGTGGTTTTCCGCGACAACTCGGACTTGGCTTTCCGGCCTGTATCAATCCTCCTGGCCAGGTCCAACTCCTCGTCGACTTTTAGGAGGGGCACACGTGACATTTCCTTTAGATACATGCCGACCGGGTCGTCGCTGGTAAAGTCGGAGATTTCCCTCTCTGGGATCACTTCGATCTCTCCAGCCAGCACCTCTTCTGGGCCCGGGTCATAATTTTCGGCGTCGACAACCTCCACCCCCCGGTTTCGCAGCACCAGCATGATCACGCTCAGACGCTCAACATCCTGACCTACATCCGGGTAGACTTCGATCAAGTCATCGGTAGTCAGGTATCCCTGGAGGGAGGCTTTTTCCATCAACAGGTTAAGAACTTCCTTATTCCTTCGGCGGCGGTTAGCGTGTGTCAATGTTCTCCCTCCCGTACCCGATACACATCACTCTCCGTCCAGCCCCATCAAGACTGCAAACGGAGAATCAGGTTTATCATTTCGATGGCCACAATCGGTGAGGTTGCAGTTCTCACCACACACTGGACATAACCCCTTACAATCCGGTTGACAGACCGGTTTTATCGGTACTTCAAGTAATACATATTCCCGTAGGAGAGGTTCCAAGTCAACCTGGCCATCTTCCGGCAAGATCAATTCCGATTCGGTGACGGAGCGTTTATTGAAGGCATAGAGTTCTGTAAATGTCCAGTTGAGTTGCTGGTGATACGGACCCAGACAGCGGACGCATTCGAGACCCATCAAACCCCGGAACTCCGCCTGGAGCAGCAAGCCTTGTGGTGTCCGGCTGAAACGTGTCGTTCCATTGAATTCTTCCAGCGCAATATCATCCCCCAATTGCATATGATCATAATCAAAATTAAATTCGCGGCTTGTCCCGATTGCTGCATTGATCAAAAAACCAACATTCAACCGCAGAGGTCTACGAGGATTGGTCACTGGTGTTCTTCTATGCGAAAGAATTTTAACTGATTCATTCTAGCACAACGGAATCTCAAAGTCAAGCAGTTTTTTTAAGATTTGGACATCTCATTAAGAATGCCCTGAGCAAGACAACGGGGCTCCCATCCGACAACAGGAAAACTCCGGGTATTTTCCACAGGTCTTCTTCTGCTCTTCGCACAAATTTCTGAATTGAATTGACCGGAAATCGTGGACCAAACGGCGATTTGGGTTCAAATATTTGGGCAGCGCACAGTAACCAAAGGGTTACTTGCGCAGGCCTATAGTTTATCTTTTGCAATCATCCAGGGATGGATGTCGACCGTCAGACGACCTGCCTTGACCGCAGGATCTCTCTTGGTCAATTTCTCTGCTTCCTTGAATGATTTCACCTTGAAGATGTAGATACCGCGAATTTCGCTATTATCCAACAACGGCCCGACCAAAACCAACTTCCCCTTCTCGACCATGCGATCAATGTTCGCCAGGTGCGCTTCTTGCAAAGCCAGGACCTGTGGCGTTTCTTCCGCAGTCCATTTCGGCCCTCGCTTGAGCAGGCCAAGATAAACAACCATCATTCCTAAAGTCTGTGCGTATTTCATTGAGTCTGTATCTTTGTATGCCATCTCTACCTCTACCAGTTGATTTAATTCAATAAGCTCATCCCCGTGAGCTTACGCCGCCATGAAATCGATCTCTTCCTTTCCTCCCAATCTTGCCTTGATTCTCGCAACCACGATCTCGAGCGCCTGCGGCTGGTGGACATAATCCAGGTCATCTGTCCGGATGGTCAGCACAGGGCTGAGGTCATACGAATGCAGCCATTCATCATAGAATGTATCCAACAATGTCAGATAGTCTGCTGAGATGCCGGTCTCAATATTCCGTGCCCGGCGACGGATCCGTTCCATCAGGACTGCTACCGGACATTTCAGGTAAACCAGTAAATTCGGCGCGGGCAGGCTATTCACTACCAGGTCGAATAGGCGGCGATAAGCCAGGTAATCCCGTTCAGATAGATTGCCCATATGATGAAGCGCCCTGGCGAAAATATATACATCTTCATAGATGCTACGGTCCAGGATGACCGACAGCGGGTCACGGGCTGCATCCAAGTACTGGTCCGCACGATGGCCGAGGAAATATATTTGCAGGTGGAATGACCACGCACGCATATCTGCATAGAAATCAGGCAAATATGGGTTATCGGCCACCGATTCGTAATCCGTCCGCCAACCTAGGCGGGTCCCGATACGTTCGGTCAACGATGTCTTCCCCACCCCGATATTCCCTGCAACGACCACCAAGCGTTTGGACATTTTCACCTCCTACCAATTCCTAATTGTACACGGAGTTTCTTGCGCGAACTTGAGCTTACCCAGCTCGATGTCACCGGATTTGCGAACAGACGAATAAGTGATGTTCACTGCATGCCTCCTTGGATGACCACACCCTTCCTGTCTATTTTGGTATAGGTTGTAGATGTTTATGATTACAGGAACAATGAGCAAGGATCGATGTAATGTACATCAACTTTCCATCGGATGATAAACGCAGGGTCACAGTTATGTGAGTCCCTGCGTCATCGCTATCCAGAGCACCAGTCTGATCGTCAATCCAACCAGATCATTAACACTCGCTATAACCGCAGGAATAACATTTGCGGCAACCCTCCTCATTCACCATGGTGGCTTCACCGCATTCTGGACAGAGGTCACCTTTGCGCAATGCGGCCTGTCGAGCCGAAGGAGATGGGTCCGTTTCTTGGCGGGTTCCCTTTCCATTCGTTTTTTCCGCTGTTGCCTCGGTGCGGATTTTACCCATCAAGTACTCGTCAAGTACCTGGCCAACCCCATCGGGCAGTGACCGGACCCGGTTAGGGCCAAAACCGAGCGACCGTCCCCCGCCAATCCCCGAGAGCTGACGGACCACTTCCTCCAACCGCTCCCGCGCCGGGATTGCGGATGTCAGCCGAAGAATATAGGAGATCAATCTACCTATCGCTTCCGAGATGCCGGCGGTCTCCGACCCTGCTTTAGCAGTGTTGATGAACACCTCGAATGGTTGGCCACCACCATTTTCGTTGATAGTTACAAAAGCCTTGCCGAGCGGGGTCTCCACACTGTACGTGCTGCCTGGCAGCGCCCTCGGGCGGGGTTTCTTCGTCTCGTTCCAGGCAGCCAGCTGAGCAGCGATTTGGTCACGGGAAACCTCACGTGGCCCAGCATTGCCGTAAGGTAATACAGCTGATTCTTGGGGAATATCCTTTTTCTCGACTGTATCCATCGTTTCCAAGACAATTTTTTCCCTCGAACCAGTAACATAAACTGTGATTCCCTTGCAACCCAATTCCCAGGCGAGCAGGTAAGCCTTGGCGATATCCTCGGCCGTTGCGCTGGAGGAAAAATTGATTGTCTTTGAAAGCGAATTGTCCACAAAAGCCTGCAAGGCGGCCTGCATGCGGACATGCTCCTCGGCGGTGATATCCGCGGCGACAACAAAAACTTCCCGCAATGCCTTGGGAACTTCCGGGATGTCCTGGCAGGTGCCACGGTGCATGACTTTTTCGATGATCGTCCGCCGGTCGTCCTCTTTGATACCCGCAGTTTCCAGAGTCTGCTCAAAACGAGGGCTTGTATACGACAGCCGGAGGTCCTTCCCCCGGTCGTTGACATGGCGGATGTAAGCAAGCGCAAAGGCGGGTTCACAACCATAGCCTTCACAGCCTGCAACCGTTGCGATCGTACCGGTAGGAGCAACTGTCGTCTGGGCAGCATTGCGAATCCCGTGATCCTTGATCCCGCTGACGACATCAGCCCAGTCCAGTTCCGGGCGGCCCCAATCTGTTTGATACGGGACAATCGACACCGGGGGTTCCCAGGTCATATTCTGGGAGGAGTAGATACTGCCCTCAATGGCTGGGAATGGTCCACACTCCTTTGCCAGTTCGATACTCGTAATCATGACATGGAAGCGAACGAATTCCATGACCTGAGCTGCAAATGCCTGTCCCTCCCGGGAGCCGTATCGCACTCCGACGTGGTACATCAGGTCTGCAAGACCCATGATGCCAAGGCCAATCCGCCGGGCCCTGTGGGCTGCCTCCTGCAACTGCGCTACCGCTGGGACATAGGCATTGGCATCGACAACATCGTCCAAGAATCGGGTGGCAAGCTCGACGCTTGTTCGTAGGTCGTCCCAGTTTACTGTTCCATCCGGTCCGCAGTGCTCGGCCAGGTTTATCGATCCAAGACAGCAGTTTTCATAGGGGCCAAGCCATTGCTCCCCGCATGGATTGGTTGCTTCGAGGGGATACAAGTGCGGGACGGGATTGGTCCGGTTGGCTGCATCCAGAAAAAGGACCCCGGGCTCGCCGTTATGATGTGCCTGGCGGACAATCTTGTTGAACAGACTGCGGGCGCGCACCTTCATATACACCTTGACCGGCACCCCGGCTTGTTCTGCCTGGTCCACAGTACCGCTGAAGTGCTTGTATCCGGGTGAACTGACATCCGGGAAGCGCAATTCCCACTCGGCATCGTCCTTGACAGCCTTCATGAAGGCGTCCGGGATACCCACCGAAATGTTGAAGTTCGTGATCTGGTTTTCATCTGTCTTGCAGGTGATGAACTCTTCGATATCCGGGTGATCCACTCGTAAGACGCCCATATTCGCACCCCGGCGTGTTCCCCCCTGGGCGATCTCTCCAAAGGCATGATCGTAGACCCGCAGGAACCCCACCGGACCCGTGGCCTGCCCGGCAGATGATTTGACAAGCGCACCGTGCGGGCGCAGCCGTGAAAACGAGAACCCATTCCCGCCGCCCGTCTGTTGGATCAGGGCAGCGTCGCGCAATGTCTGGAAGATGCCGGCTGAATCCCGACCCATGTCATCAGAGATCGGCAGTACAAAACAGGCCGCCAATTGGCCCAGTGGCGTGCCAGCGCCGGTGAACGTAGGCGAATTGGGGAAAAACTTTTTCGTCGTCAGCAAACCATAAAAATCGCGTGCCCGGGCCAGGACATCAGCACCCCTGGCTTGCTCTGCCTTGGCAATATGGTAGGCCACTCGCCAGAACATCTCCTCAACTGTTTCGACCGGTTCCCCATCCTCGCCTCTGCGGACATACCGCCGGGTCAAGACCTGCCGAGCATTATCGGTCAATTCAACGCCTGATAAATCGGAGGGGATGGTTGGTGTTGGAATCGGCTCTTTTTTCGACGTGGTTTCGCGAACTACCATTAGTATTCTCCTCTACGATTCTTCGAGTAGTCTGTCTATTTCTGTCCGTAATGAGAGCAGGTCGTCCAACCGCAGGTATACAATTGCATAACGGATATAAGCAATCTGATCCAATTCCTTCAGGCCATTGATTACCAAGTCCCCCACAACCCTAGACGAGATCTCAGCTTTGCCCATCTGCTGTAAACTCGTCTCGACATGGCCAATCATGCGTTCGATATTCGCTGCAGAGACAGGGCGCTTGGCGCACGAGATGCGTATTCCCCGGGCGAGTTTCTCGCGGTCAAACTCCTCGCGGGTTCCATCTTGCTTGATAATGAGAGGGGTGGAAAAAATCGGACGTTCGGTGCTGCTGAACCTTTGGCGGCAATCCAGGCATTCCCGACGGCGGCGAATACCGCCATGACTGTCGTGAGCTGTGTCGATGACTCTTGTATCTCTATGTTGACAGTACGGACACCGCATCCAGGATTACTCCGTGATAAATAGAACAAATGTAGCCGCCATATATGGTACTAGACATCTAGGGTCCCCCTAGATATGGGGCGATAAAGGCAATTTTAACACATCTGCCCTCTCTATTCAAGAGGACAGATAGGGGATTTGCCTTAAAGTTTTCAAAGACAACCTTAAAATTTTATTGCTGTGGAAGTCGGGGGGTTAACCCTCCTTATTTTTAGCCAACTGCCAGAGTGCTTCCATCTCATCCAAATTCATCTCGGTGAGTGGAACCCCTTTCTCACTGGCACCCTGTTCTACCTGGGCGAAGCGTTTTTTGAACCGGGTATTCGCCGCCCTGAGGGCGGATTCAGCATCGATATTCTTCCAGCGAGAGAAATTCACCAGAGTGAACAACAAATCTCCAATCTCCGCGGCCAATTCGGCACCATCCGTCGCGGCTCTGACTTCGGAGACCTCCTCGATGAGTTTATCCAAGACTCCGCCGATATCCGGCCAGTCAAAACCAACCCGGACGGCACGGTCCTGATACTCCTGCGCCTGCGAGAGAGCCGGAAGAGACAATGGAACGCCATCCAGGAAACCAGCTTCCTTTCCTCCGTTAGTCTTGCGCTCAGATGCCTTCAATTTTTCCCAGTTCAGCAAGACACCCTTCACTCCTTCAATCTGTACTCCCCCGAAGACATGCGGGTGCCGACGAACAATCTTGTCATGAATGCCTTTGACTACATCGACCATGGTGAATTTCAATTCTTCACTGGCAATCTGCGCATTCAGAACAATTTGCAGCAACAGGTCCCCAAGCTCCTCAGCCATCTTCCCTGCATCACCAGAGTCCATTGCCGCCAGCGCTTCGTATGCCTCCTCGAGCAAGTGCGGCCGCAGCGATAGGTGCGTCTGCTCCCGGTCCCATGGACAACCATCCGGGGCCCGCAGGCGGGCAACGATCTCCTGGAAGGCTTCGAAGGATGTCCCATCAGCCAGCGGCGGGATGTAGAGGCAGGTCAGGGTTCCGATCTGCTGACTGCGATCAATCTGGTAGAGCGGGATATCTTCCACGACCTGTTCCAGGGTCCCGGCTGCGTGAACCATCCGGACCGGGTGCTCATCCGGGTAGACAGTCCCCAACGTCATCTTCACTTCCGCAGCCACCATCCGAGAATAGACCTGGGCGACCAGCACCGGCAGGTTAGGCGGATATCCCGGGACACACGCGTCACTCAATGTGAGCGCATCCATCAAGACCAGCTTAGGATAAGGATCTATCTTTAACGCCCCAAACACGGCCTCCAGGAAGGACATTCCATGAACAACCCGGACCGTGAGCCCAAGTTGTTGGGCGCGTTCAGCAATCACCGGGCAAGTGGCTTCGGCGACGTAAGGATCTCCTGGCACGGCATATATCACTCCCTGAGGCCGTTGGGCAAGTTCGATGACACGAGCAACTATCTTCTCATAGACATCTTCAAAGGCTTCGCCCTGTTCATATTCCGGATCAAACGATTGAATATCGATCGTGTCAGGTAGGTTGCTAACGACTGGATGCTGGTCTGTCCGTAGCCAGAGTTCGCTTGCATTCTTGATCACATCCCAAGCCTGAAGGGTTATTTGCTCCGGATTACCGGGGCCAAGTCCGAGGAGGGTTACGCCGGGCATGATCGCTCCTTAAATATTACCGCAGAGGCACGGAGGACACAGGAGATAATTGCCTGATCTGCGCATCCTCCGCGTCTCCGCGGCATAATAGATCGGAAAATGTGTTAACGCTTCGTGTAGGTCGGTGCCTTGCGCGCACGCTTGAGGCCGGGTTTCTTGCGTTCCTTCACGCGCGCGTCGCGGGTCAATAACCCGCCTTTGCGCATGGCAGACACCCATTCAGGGTTCATCTTCACCAATGCCCGTGCGAGGCCAAGCATGACAGCATCCGTCTGACCGGTTACTCCACCGCCTTTTACCAGGACAGAGACATCGTATGTATTCGAATCCTGTTCGGCGGCCTTGAATGGCGACATGATGGCATCCATATCGCCATTGCGGGTGAAATAGGCGGCAAATTCCTTCTCGTTGACGATGAATTTTCCCGTGCCGCTCATCACTCGCACGCGGGCGATTGATGCTTTCCGACGACCAATACCTTCTATATATTGCAAAGACATGTTCCGGCTCCTTTAGGCAACCTGTTGCGGATTCTGCGCGCCGTGCGGGTGTTCCGCTCCGGCATACACTTTCAAACGCTTGAGAATGTGACGTCCCATGCGGTTGTGAGGCAGCATCCCCCAGACTGCCCCCCGGATGACTCGCTCGGGACGCTTTCGCAGCTGGTCGCGCAGTGAGATGGATTTCAAGCCACCCGGGTAATTGGAATGGTGATGGTAAAACTTCTCTGTCATCTTATTGCCGGTTACGGTGATCAACTCGGCATTGATGACGATCACATGATCACCCATTTCCACTCCGGGTGTGAATGTCGGTTTGTGTTTGCCGAGCAGGAGGGTGGCAATCCGGGTGGCCAAACGGCCAAGGTTCTGGTCATTTGCATCGACCAACATCCATTTGCGATCAATCTCAGCTGCTTTAGGATAATATGTTTTAAACACTGTTGTCTCTCCAAACTTACAGACTAATCAACCAGATTATCATAACGGACTTCTACAAGCACAAGCCCGGATGCGGGAGCTAACCCCGTAGGGATTTTTACGCTACCATGCTCTAGAGCAGGATTGCGACCCTGCTGAAGATGTCTTGCCAGTGTCTCGATGGAACTCCTTCCCTGGCACACTGCTACCTGGACAAAAACCAGTCGGCGGATCATGCGGTAGAGAAAGGCGTCAGCTTGTATATCGAAGACCCATTCATCTCCCCTAGAATTCCATTCAGACCTGGTCACAGTACGGGTTGTGCTGCCTCCGGTCCGGGGCGGGGTGCCGAATGCAGAATAATCGTGTCTGCCGAGCCAGATGGATTGAAGGGAAGCCAAGTCAGGTACTGGTGGCCAGACCCGCCAGGCAAAGCGCTCCCTCAGAGGGTCGCGCACAGGCTGGCAGAAAAGGCAGTACTGATAGCGACGAGAAGTGGCATCGAACCTCGGGTGGAAATTCTCCGCTACACGTATAACTCGTGTTACCGCGATATCACTTGCGAGGTTAGCATTCAATGCTCTTTGCAAGGCATCCAGACCATGACCCCACTCGAGGTCGAATGAGGCAACCTGACCACTGGCATGTGTGCCGGTGTCCGTCCGCCCTGCAAGCAGGATCGATTTCCCGGTCCAGTTGAGTTGTCGTAATGCTTTCTCGATCTCACCCTGGATGGTTCGCCTTGCAGCCTGACGCTGGCTACCGACAAAATCGGTGCCGTCATAGCATAGGATAATCTGGTAACGTTCCATTGTGGGACTAGCCAGCGAAACTAGACCCGATCCACTTATTCTTCGACAAGTTCTAAAAGCACCATCTCGGCCTTGTCACCATACCGGGGGCCGAGCTTGAACACCCGGGTGTAACCGCCATTGCGGTTGGTAAACCGGGGGGCAATCTCATCAAACAGCTTCGGAATGATGGCGTTACCGCCCAATTTCGCAGCGACAAGCCTGCGGGCATGGACTTTTTCTGCATCCGAGGCATTACTTACATTGCGTGCAATGGTAATGATTCGTTCTGCCTCACCGCGGATCGCTGCAGCTTTTGCCCGTGTGGTTTGAATCCGCTCATGGGTGAAAAGCTGTTTGATCAGGTTTCGCCGCAAGGCGATCCGGGCGCCCTTGGTTCGGTTTAATTTATACCCTGCTACTTGGTGTCGCATTTTTAATTACTCCAACTCTTTCTGTATTTCGTCTTTCAGGAAGTCTTTTTCGAGCATTTTCTGACGGAGTTCTTCAAGACTCTTTTCGCCGAAGTTGCGTATGCTCATCACCGCCTGGTCGCCCTTCTCGAGCAGATCCAATACATCGCCGACCGTGGTAATGCCTGTCCGCTTGAGCGAGTTGAACACCCGCACCGATAGGTCCAGCGCCTCGACCGGTGTCTCGGCGACTTCACTAGTCAAGCGTGAGCCGGCGATTTCCTTCTCCATCGTAATCGTCAGTGATTCCTCGCTGACACCGGCAATGAAGCGCAGGTGTTCGATGAGAAGCTTGGCAGCAGTACTGATACAACTTTCCGGAGAAAGCGTACCATCAGTCCAAATTTCGAGGATGAGCTTGTCATAATTCGTGCTCTGTCCAACTCGGGCAGATTGAACTTCCCAGTTCACACGCTTGACCGAGCTAAAAATCGCATCGACTGGCAGCTCCCCAATCGGCATCCGCCCACGTTCGTTGGCTGGCGAATAACCTCGACCCCGTTCGACGATTAGCTCAATGTCCACACGGGTTTTGGCATCATCGGAAGTAAACAGGTACAGGTCAGGGTTGACAATGGTGACTTCCGGAGGTGTGATGATATCTGCTGCCGTGACCACACCACCACCGCGGACTTCCAGATGCATCCGGGTTGTGTCGACATCATTGAGGATCAAGCGTAATTGCTTGATCTGCAACATAACCAAGAGAACATCTTCACGAACACCAGGGATGTCAGTGAACTCATGCAGGACATCTGCGACCCGTATGGAAGTTACTGCCGCCCCTTCAAGCGACGAGAGCAGGATACGACGGAGCGAATTACCTAATGTGACTCCATAACCACGCTCCAGCGGGCTGATGACGAATTTGCCATAATTCCGAGCTTCTGCATCGCGCTCGATCTTCGGCATGACCATATTTGTTATCGTCAAGGTTTACCTCTCCCCGGCGTACATTTGGTACGCCGCATCTAACAGAGCAAACAAACAAAGATTAGCGCGAGTAGTACTCAACGATCAATTGCTCGTTCAAATTACCGTCAATTTCGCCGCGCTCAGGCAGACGCAGGACATTGCCGTTTAGGCCTTTGATGTCCCGGCTCAACCAGATTGGTGGATTGCGGGTTTCCGCAAATGGTGCTAATTCCTTGAAATATGTACTATCCAAGGAGCCTTCGCGAACGGAAATGACATCGCCAATTTTCACCACCATGGATGGGATATCAGTGCGGCGACCGTTGACTGTAAAGTGCCCATGAGTAACCAATAGACGAGCGTGTGAGCGGCTACTGGCATATCCCAGGCGATAGACGACGTTATCCAACCGGGACTCAAGTGTCTGCAAGAGCACCAGACCGGTCAATCCGCGAGCACGCAATGCCTGGCTGTAATAGCGCCGGAACTGGCGCTCCAATACACCGTAGACGCGGCGGGCTTTCTGTTTCGCCCGCAATTGGCGGGCGTAGTCTGATTCACGACCGGTACCCCGACCCCGACCCCCACGTGATCCAGTGCGCCCATGCTGACCGGGGGCATAACCGCGCCTGTCGAATGCACACTTCGGGGTGAAACAACGTTCACCCTTCAAGAATAATTTTTCACCTTCACGCCGGCAAAGTTTGCAGGCTGGTCCAAGATCTTTCGCCATACGTTCTTACCTCTCTCGAATAAAACTATACACGGCGTTTCTTCGGAGGCCGACAGCCGTTATGAGGAACGGGGGTCAGGTCCGAAATCAACTTGACTTTAAGGCCCATCGCCTGTACTGCGCGGATCGCTGATTCACGTCCAGGGCCGGGTCCTTTGACATACAATTCCACTTCCTGTATGCCCATTGATTGAGCAGCCTTCACGGCCTGCTCAGCGGCAAGCCGGGCAGCAAAAGGAGTGCTCTTCCGAGACCCTTTGAACCCTACTGAACCAGCGCTACCCCAGCACAGGGTATTCCCGTCAAGGTCAGTAATTGTGATGATCGTGTTATTGAATGATGCATACACATGCACCTGTCCTGAGGACAAAGTGCGCTTGGCTTTCTTTGCCGAAGAACGACGTGTTGAACGTACTGTTTGAGCCATAATACCTCTCTACTTATTTCTTGCCGCCACGGCGACGTCCGCGCCCGGCAACCGTCTTTTTGGGTCCCTTGCGGGTACGCGCATTCGTCCGCGTTCGTTGACCGTGGACTGGCAGGTTGCGACGGTGGCGCAAACCCCGATAGCAACCGATTTCGACCAAACGCTTGATATTCATTTGCTCAGACCGGCGCAAATCGCCTTCCACTTTCCAATTCTTCGTAATGTACTCGCGGATTGACGAGACCTCAGCTTCGGTGAGATCTTTGATCCGAGTATCGGGATTCACATTGGTCGCGGTTAGAATTTCGCGCGAGCGTGTCGAGCCAATTCCAAAAATATATGTCAGGCCGACTTCTACACGCTTATTCCTTGGGAGGTCAATACCTTCGATACGTGCCATGTTTATTTATCCTTGTCGCTGCTTATGCTTAGGATTTTCACAGATGATATACAATCTGCCACTGCGCTTCACGATTTTGCATTTTGCACAGCGCTTCCGGATGGATGGTGATACTTTCATTATGCCTTTCTCCTTACATCCTGGCTTTCCAGCCAAAGTTCTAATTATACTTCTTCTATCTTATTCCGTCCAGTTATTCAGCACTCTTTTCGACTAGGTCATAAGACAGTCAGGACGAGAGGATCGCCTTCGGTGACAGCCACGGTGTGTTCAAAATGGGCTGTCAATGACCTGTCCATAGAGACAACTGTCCACTGGTCAGACAAAACACGGGTCCGGTGGGTGCCAACAAGCACCATCGGCTCGAGGGCAATTGTCATGCCTGGTCGCAACAGGACCCCGGTTCCAGGGTTGCCATAGTTCGGGACCTGCAAGCCCTCGTGCATCTGACGACCGACCCCGTGTCCGGTATACTCCCGGGTGACGTGAAATCCCTGGCTTTCCACAAATAGCTGGATGGCCGCAGATACATCACCCGTTTTCTTACCAGCGCGCATCATCGAGATACCCACGTTCAAGGCTTGCTCGGTTGTCTCAAGCAATTTTCGGGCAAGGGGAGTGATCTCTCCGACTCCCGCCGTGAAGGCAGCATCGCCAATGAAGCCATTTACAACAGCACCGCAATCAATCGAGACGATGTCACCTTCTCGTAGCCTCCGTTTGCCAGGAATTCCATGAACAAGTTGTTCATTGATACTGACAGTAATCGAGGCTGGGTATGGCGGGTGCCCGTAATTCTTGAAGGGCGAATACGCGCCATGCTTCCGCAGAGTTTCCTCAGCAGCCGCGTTGAGGTCTGCAGTCGCAACTCCTGGATGTAAAAGTTCTCTTACAGCCGCCAATGCCAGTGCATTGACACGGCCTGCTTCGCGCATGATCGCAATCTCATCTTGCGATTTGACATGGATCTGTGGCGATAAACCCATTCTACTGTCCAAGCGCCGACAATAAATCTGCCGTAACGTTTTCTATGGGTTGGGCGCCGTTGATCTCACACACAATCTTACGCCGACGGTAGTAGGCAATCAGCGGAGCAGTCTGTTCGAAGTATACATGGATCCGCCGGGCAACTGTCTCGGCTTTATCGTCATCGCGTTGGTCAAGCGGTGAACCATCCAGATCACACACACCCTCCGCCCGCGGCGGATTGTGCATCGCATGGAAGATATGGCCTTGTGCTCTGCACGTCCACCTGCCGCCCAGGCGCTCAACCAGCGTCTTTTCAGAGGCAATCAGATATGGGACCGCATTGACCTTGCCATCGAATTCCGCCAGTATGCAATCAAGAGCATCCGCTTGCACAGTCGTCCGCGGAAACCCATCCAACAAGGCTCCACCGACGCAGTCTGGACGGGAAAGCCGCTCACGGATCATCGCAATGGTGACGTCATCGGGAACCAGGTCACCCCGGTTGATATACGTCTCTGCCAGCTTGCCGAGTTCAGTTTGATTTTTAATGTTCTCCCGGAACAGATCCCCGGAGGAAAGATGCGGTAGCCCCATCTTCTGAGAGACGATTTTCGCTTGTGTCCCCTTGCCAACACCAGGCGGTCCCAACAGAACAAGATAGGTGCGCATCATTGCCCTACTTGACGAGTATTGAATCCTCGTACCCATGCAGCTTGAGCTCGGCATCGATGTTCATGAAGGTATCCCTCACGACACCGACAACGATCAGCAAGCCTGCCGAAGAGACCAGGAACATTGTCGAGGATGATCCTCCACCGATGTTAAATGCCTGGAAGATGAGGTTGATTAAAAACGGCAATACCGCCACCAGGCCGAGGAACAACGCTCCCGGGAATGTGATCCGCCGTTGAACGCGGGTCAGGTATTTCTGAGTGGGAGTACCACGATTGACACCCGGGATCTGCGCCCCGACGCGTTTCAGGTTCTCCCCATAGTTTTGTTGGGTGAACAAAACATCTGTGTAGAAGAAAGTCAACATCACAACCATCAGGAAGTACAGCAGCCAGTAAACCCAGGAGTTTGCACCCTGGCCACTGAACATGGCCTGGACGTTGGTCGAGAAATTCACCACACCCTCGCTGTATTTGCTGGGATTGGTAAAGTAGCTGGCAACAATCGTCGGGAATTGCAACAAGGCACTCGCGAAGATCAGTGGGATCATGCCGGCCATATTCACCATCAACGGCAGGGTGCCCTTCACCGGCATGGACATTCGGTTGCCGACCCGGCGTCCCGGATACATCACGGGGACATTCCGGCGCCCCTGCTGGACGTAAACAATCGCAAAGATGACTGCCACGGTAATCAGTAACATTGCCACTACCAGGATCCAACCGTATTGCTCATCAGACAACAGGCCGCGGAAGGTGGCGGGCATACGGGCAACGATACCAGCGAAGATGATCAGCGAAAGGCCCTGTCCGCGGATGCCAAATTCCGAGATCAATTCACCCAGCCAGATCGCGAACATCGTCCCGGCAACCATGGCTAACAACACCGTCATCGAGGAGAGCCAGTTCTCGGCGGTGAAACCGAAGTTGATGATCGGGCGACCAATCAAGGGTGTGTTGAGTGCTATCGAGTTGAAAATATTGATCTGACCGACCGCAGAGAGAGCTGCCATTGGAATCACCAGATAATATGTCCATTTTTCCATCCACTTGCGGCCTTCACGTGGGTCCTCTTCCATCCTCCGCTGGAGCGCTGGGATGATCGGCACAAGGAGTTGCAGGATGATCTGGGCGGTGATGTACGGATAAACACCCATCGCCAGGAGGGAGAAGTTCGATACCGTGCCACCCGACAGGAGATCCAGGAAATCGATAAAAGTGCCTGTACCGCGCAGGTTCTGGAGCAATTGCTGCAAAGCCTGGGTGTCAATTCCGGGTACAGGAACATTCGAGGCCAGGCGATAGATCACCAGGAGAAAAATGGTGACCAGTAGTTTTCGCCGGATATCTTGCGATTTCCAGAGGTAGCGCCATCCCGAGAATGTGGATTTCATTAGAAGGGTCTCCTCGTAAAAGCTAACCGATCAGATCTACAGAACCACCAGCGGCTTCGATCTTGGCTTTCGCACTTTTGGTCACACGATGGGCATGTATTTTTAGTGGGGTCTTCAACTCACCACGCCCAAGGATGGCAACCGGGTTGCGGGGATCGCGCAGCAGGCGAGCTTCGAAAAGCGTCTCTGGTGTAATCTCGGCATTCGCTTTAAAGTCGCTTAGTTGATCCAGGTTGACTTCGTTGAACTCAACACGATTGAGTGGGGTAAAGCCCTGGCCACGGACAAACGGCAAGCGGCGGTAGAACGGTAGGTTACCACCCTGCCGGTACAGATGTCCGCCCCCACCGGAGCGAGCCCCCTGCCCTTTGGTACCGCGGCCACAGGTCTTGCCCTGTCCTGCCGATATGCCCCGACCCACGCGCTTACGGTCATGCTTGGACCCGGGATTGGGTTTGAGATCGTTAAGTTTCATCTTCTTTCCTACTCTTCAACCCGAATGAGGTGAATTACTTTGACAAGCATCCCGCGCAGGGCGGGGGAATCCTTGTGTTCTATTGTCTGATGCAAGCGCCGAAAGCCCAAGGCACGCACAGTTGCCTTCTGGGTCTTTGAAAATCCGATCGGGCTTTTCACAAGGGTTACTCTTATTGTCTTGGCTTCCGCCTTGGTCTTAGCCATTCCTCTTTCTCCTCTCCCAGAAGGGCATCAACTCCTCAACGGGTTTACCGCGCCGGGCTGCTTCTTCCTGGGGAGATTTCAGTGTCTCTAGCGCGACAAGGGATGCCTGGACGACATTAAGGACATTAGCAGAGCCCATCGACTTGGTCAGGATATCGCGCACGCCAGCAGCCTCGAGAACAGCGCGAACGCCACCTGCTGCGATAACGCCGGTTCCTGGGGAAGCCGGTTTAAGCAGGACGACCGCACCGCCCATCCGACCGACTGATTCGTGTGGAATGGTCGTGCCAGATAAGTTTACTCGGCGCATATTCTTGTGGGCGCGTTCGGTCGCTTTCCGCATGGCATCAGGGACGGCATTAGCCTTACCAACTCCCATCCCAACCTTGCCATGATTATCACCGACAACAATGGTCACACGGAATTGGAAGCGACGGCCTCCTTTGACAACTTTCGCAACGCGCGCAATCTCGATCACTCGTTCGTCGAGTTGTTCAACTTGCTGGTCCATTTGAGGTGCTTGATAATTCATCATAATCTATCTCCGCTCAGGCCTAAAATTCCAGGCCGCCTTCACGTGCGCCGTCAGCCAATGCCTTGATGCGACCGCAATACTTGAACCCACCGCGGTCGAACACGACCGCCTTGACTCCCTTGTTCTTGGCTCGATCCGCCAGTGCTTTCCCGACCAATTGGGCTTGTTCGGCCTTCTTCAGACCTTTCATGCTCTTGCGCAAGTCCTGGTCAATACTGGATGCAGATGCAATCGTATGACCAGCCTGGTCATCAATCACTTGGGCATAGATCTCCGACAAGCTTCGGAAGACGCTCAACCTCGGCCGGAGAGCCGTGCCTGAGACGGATTTTCGCACCCTCACATGACGCCGGATACGAGCAGCAGAACGATTTTTCTCAGCCATAGCTACTTAGCCTTTCCAGATTTACCAGCCTTACGGCGGATCTTCTCACCGAGGTAGTGTATCCCTTTACCATGATACGGCTCCGGTGGTCTTACTTTACGGATATTAGCGGCAATCTGGCCCACCACTTCTTTTGAGAACCCACGGACAAATATCTGGCGGGCTTTCATGTCCACGTCGAAACTGATCCCATCTGGGGGTTCAACTTCAACAGGGTGGGAATAGCCCATATGTAAGATCAGGTTATTCCCGCTCATTTCCGCCCGGTAACCGACACCGGCTATTTCCAAAATCCGTTCAAAACCGGTGCTCACGCCGTGGACCATATTTGCCAGGACAGCACGCGTAGTTCCGTGCAGAGCTCGTTGAACCGGGGCATTGGATGATCGCTTCACCAATATCTCGTCATTCTCCCGCTCAATCTCGATAAGGTGGGAGAAAGTGAACTCAAGTTTGCCTTTAGGGCCCGCGACGCGCACGTGCGAACCAATGATTTCGACCTGCACACCATTTGGGATGGTAACAGGCATACGTCCAATTCGAGACACGCTACTAACCTCCTCTCTTACCAGACCTTGCAGAGGATTTCGCCACCGACACCCAGTTGGCGGGCGCGTTGACCAGTCATGATGCCTTTCGGCGTTGACAGGATGGCGACACCCATACCTGAGAGCACCCAGGGGATATCCTGCTTCTTGGTGTATATCCGCCGGCCGGGACGGCTGATTCGTTGCAGACCGGAGATCACCGGGCTGCGCTGCCTGCGCTCACCCACATACTTGATCTTCACCCGCAAGACCTTCTGCGGGGGGCGTTCTCCTTCTACAACCTCAAAACTTTCAATAAAGCCTTCATCTTTCAAGATCTTGGCAATTTCCACCTTGACCTTCGACTGAGGCATCGCTGTCATGGTTTGGCCTGCCATGACCGCATTCCGTATGCGGGTCAGCATATCAGCAATTGGATCAGAAATACTCATTCCTAACCTCCATCCGGCTACCAAGACGACTTCATCACGCCTGGGATTTTGCCCTCGAGCGCTAATTCACGGAAACAGATCCTGCACAGGCCAAAGCGGCGGATAAATCCACGTGGTCGGCCACAGCGGGAGCAGCGATTTCGGACGCGATGAGGATATTTGCGTCGTGCCTCACGGTATTTCATGCAAGTACTAGCCATAGTTATGCTTCCTTCTTGAACGGCATCCCAAGCAGTTGCAGGAGCAATCGTGCATGGTCATCAGCATGGGCTGTCGTCACAATAGTGACCTCCATGCCTCTAAGTTTGTCAATCTTATCGTATTCAATTTCAGGGAAGAGCAGTTGGTCCCGTAACCCGAGGGTATAGTTACCACGCCCATCAAAGGAATTTGGTGAGATACCCCGAAAGTCACGCACCCGGGGTAACGCGATGTTGATCAGCCGGTCAAGGAAAGCCCACATCTTCTCACCACGCAATGTGACTTTCGTGCCAATGATCCGCCCTTCGCGCAACTTGAACGCAGCAATGCTTTTGCGAGCTTTGGTCATGACGGGCTTCTGGCCGGTGATGGATGCCAGGTCTCCCATCGCAGCTTCCAGGGCTTTGGGATTATCCATGGCCTCACCGGTGCCGATATTTAAAACTACCTTATTGATGCGCGGCACCTGCATGATATTCTGGTACTCGAACGCCTTCATCAAGGCCGGTACAATTTCTTTCTGGTACTTTTCTCTCATTCTATTCATATAGATAAAGCTCCGCAGGCTAATCGATCAGGGCCTGACATTTCTTGCATACACGGTGGGCGCCATTTTCGTCGCGTTTTACACCAACGCGGGTCGACTCGTTGCACTTCGAGCACACCAGCATGACATTCGAGATATGGATCGGACCTTCAAATTTTATCCGTCCCGGGTTGATCGTCCGGCCTTGGGTTTGTACCTGGCGTTGGTGCTTGGTCCGGATGTTGATGCCCTGAACAACAACACGGCTGACATCCGGCAAGACCTTGATCACCTCGCCACGTTTCCCTTGTTCTTCCAGCTTCCCGCTGATCACCTCAACGGTATCGCCTTTGCGTATCTTATTCTTCATCCTCAAACTCCTCGGCTGGCCTAGAGGACTTCCGGAGCCAGCGACACAATCTTCATGAACCCCTTCTCACGCAGCTCGCGCGCGACGGGGCCGAAGATGCGGCTTCCTTTGGGGTTCTGACCGTCCGTGTCTAGGATGACCGCAGCGTTGTCGTCAAAGCGGATGTACGAACCGTCCTCGCGGCGCCACTCTTTTGCGCAGCGGACGATGACAGCCCGGACGATATCGCTCTTCTTGACCGAACCTTGAGGCGTTGCCGATTTCACTGTAGCCACGACAACATCACCAATCTGGCCATATCTCCGAGTTGAGCCACCCAAAACACGGATGACAAGCAACTCCCGTGCACCGGTATTATCGGCGACCTTAACCCGAGATTCCTGCTGGATCATGCCTAGACCTCCACGCCTGTATCCGCTGTACGGATCTCTCGCTTGATTACCTTTTCGACCATCCAGCGCTTATTCTTCGAGAAAGGACGGCTCTCTACGATCTGGACCTTATCACCGATCTGGCAATCGAGTTCATCGTGTGCCATAACACGCTTGCTCCGATGGACAACTTTCCGGTAAAGCGGATGACGGTACGTCCGGCCGATCTCAACCATTACAGACTTGGTCATTTTATTGCTGGTTACCACACCAGTAATTCGACGACGTGTATTCATAACTCACCTTCCTATTCGGCCGCGACGACCCGTTCGTTGAGAATGGTCTGCATGCGAGCAATATCACGGCGCAACAAGCGCAAGCGATTTGAGTCGGTCATTTGGCCGGTCACCTGTTGGAAGCGCAGCTTCATCATTTCCTCGCGGTTCTGATCCAGCTTGGCTACCAGCTCATCATCCGATAATTTGCGGATCTCTTCCGGTTTCATGATCACTCACCTCCGGCCAGATCGTGTCTTGTGACGACCTTGGTCTTGATTGACAATTTATACCTGGCAAGATCTAACGCATCACAGGCAACATCTTGAGGTAATCCACCGACCTCAAATATGATCCGGCCTGGTTTTACAACCGCAACCCAGTATTCCACACCACCCTTCCCTTTACCCATGCGGGTTTCGGGGGGTTTCTGGGTATAGGGCTTGTCCGGGAATATACGTATCCAGACCTTCCCACGCCGTTTCATGGCACGTACGATCGCCCGTCGTGCAGCTTCGATCTGGCGAGCAGTGACCCAACCGGGTTCCAGAGCCTGCAGACCGTATTCGCCAAAGGAAATCTCTATGCCTCTAGATTCCTTCCCCTTCATGCGACCGCGCATTTGTTTGCGGTACTTTACTCGTTTTGGCATCAACATAATAACAACCTCACTTAATCGACGACGCGATCACTCGCTGACGTATACGCCTTCTGTCGTCTCAACCTTTTCTTCCAGTTCGGTCTTCATCTCGCCTTTATAGACCCACACTTTAATGCCGATCTTTCCATAGGTCGTCAGGGCTTCCGCGCGGGCAAAATCGATGTCAGCCCGCAGCGTCTGCAGGGGGACCCGGCCATCACGCAGCCAGACCGACCGTGCCATTTCAGCACCGCTCAGACGCCCGGCAACTTCGATCTTGATGCCCTCAGCACCCTGGCGCATCGCCTGTTGGATGGCACGTTTCATCGCCCGGCGATAACTAATTCGCCGCTGGAGTTGGTCAGCAATATTCAACGCGACAAGGTAGGCATCACAGTCCGGGGCGTCGATCTCTTTGATCTCGATGTCTATCTTCTTGCCAGCCAGAACTTCCAACTGCTGGCGGATCTTCTTGATGCCCTCGCCCTTGCGGCCAATAAGAATACCCGGTTTGGCAGTGTGGGCAGCCACCTTGACCTTGCCCGGGAAGCGCTCCACATCGATACGCGAAACCCCGGCGCGTCCGGCTGCCGCGCGGATGAGATCACTGATCGCGAGATCCTGAGATAACTGTTCGCGATACTGTTCACCTTCAGCAAACCAACGCCCACGCCAATCCCGGGTGACATTCAGGCGAAAACCAATTGGATGTACTTTACGTCCCATAATTTCTCCTTAGCCTTCTTCCATCGCCATCAGGCAGACCCGCGCTCGCGCAGGATAACGGTTACATGCGAGGTGCGCCGTAAGATCGGCTTGAAGCGACCGCGCGCCCCAAAACGGCGCCACTTGCGTGTTGGCGCTTCATCCGCGAAGATCGTAGCAACGAACAATTCGTCACGGCTGACGCCGTAATTCTCTTCAGCATTTGCCACAGCAGAGGCTAGCAATTTCGCCACAGGTATTGCAGCGCCCTGGGTCACAAAACGCAGGACTTCCAACGCCTCCACGGCATCCTTGCCACGGACCAGGTCGATGACCCGGCGGACTTTCTGGGCCGAAATGGGCAAGAAACGTAATTTTGCACGAATATCTTGAGCCATAGCCTGCTCCTAGTTGGTCTTCGATGACTTTTCAGAAGCCATATGACCACGGAACGTGCGCGTAGGGGCAAATTCTCCCAACCGATGTCCAACCATATTTTCGGTCACATAGATCGGTACATGCCGGCGACCGTCATGGACGGCAATTGTATGACCTACCATCTGGGGGAAGATCGTGCTTGCCCGACTCCAGGTGCGGATGACTTTCTTCTCGCTCTTCTGGTTCATGACTTCAATTTTTTTCAGTAGTTTCGGGTCAATGAATGGCCCTTTTTTCAGCGAACGTGACATATCTTCTTACCTCACTAACCTTTAGCGGTTGCTCTTGCTGCGGCGGCGCACAATATACTTGTCGGTTTGCTTGTTGCGACGGGTCTTGTAACCTCGAGTGGGTTTGCCCCACGGGCTCTTCGGACCCGGCATGCCTATCGGCTGTCGACCTTCGCCGCCTCCATGCGGGTGATCCCGCGGAGACATGGCACTACCCCGGACAGTCGGGCGGATGCCCAGATGGCGCTTTCTGCCCGCTTTGCCTAGCTTGATGTTGCCATGGTCCAAGTTACCCACCTGGCCAATAGTGGCAATGCAGGTCTGACGGACGCGCCGCACTTCACTCGAAGGCAAGCGGATCTGGGCATAATCACCTTCTTTTGCCAACAATTGAGCCGATCCACCGGCAGAGCGGACGAGCTGACCGCCTTTGCCTTCCTTCAACTCAATATTATGAACCATCGTACCAACAGGAATGTTGGCGAGCGGCAGACTATTCCCAGGGCGGATCTCCGCCTGAGGCCCGGATAGGATGGTATCCCCGACCTTCAAACCTACCGGGGAGATGATGTAGCGCTTTTCTCCATCCGCATAAAACAACAACGCCAGGCGGGCAGTCCGGTTGGGGTCATATTCGATCGCGGCGACCTTGGCGGGAATGCCAACCTTGTCCCGCTTGAAATCGACAAGGCGGATGGAGCGGCGATGTCCACCACCGCGATGGCGCACAGTCACGCGACCATGCATGTTCCGGCCACCCTGTTTCCGCAGCGGGACGATCAGGCTGCGCTCGGGTGTCGATTTGGTGATCTCTTCAAAGGTATAACCGGTCATGCCACGCTGACCGGGAGTAACCGGTTTATATTTCTTGACGGCCATTACTTAACCCCTTCAAAGAACTCGAGGGTATTGCCCTCGGCTAGGGTGACAATCGCCTTCTTGAAGCCCGATGAACGGACCAGTAAACGGCGGCTGCGTGCTCGTCGCCCGCGTTTCGCCGGCACATTCATGATATTGACTTTCAGAACCTGCACATCGAAGAGCGTTTCCACGGCATCTTTGACCAGTGTCCTGGTCGCGTTCGGGGCGACCTCAAACGAATACTGGCGTAATTTTCCGGCCAGGTAGTTCGTCTTCTCGGTGATAATCGGACGGCGGAGCACTTCATAGATCGTAATCATGCTGCCTCCTTTACCAGATAAGACCTCAACACGTCGATGCTCTTTACTGACAGGACGAGTTTATCGTATCGCAGGATATCCCGAATGTTGAGATAATTCGCCAGCAGCAACTTCGCATCAGGCAGATTCTTCGTCGAGCGGATGACCGCCTCGTAGTTATCATCCTTTTCCGGAATGAGCACGAGGGCAGTGGCATTGCCGACGAGGGCATTCAATGCCTTGGCCATCAGGCGGGTCTTTGCTTCAGGCAGCGCGATCTCATCAACGACAACTACACCTGACTCCGATGCCTTCACCGAAAGGGCCGAGCGTAACGCTGCCCGGCGCATCTGCTTGGGCATATTCTGGGTGTACTTGCGCGGGCGGGGCGTGAAGATTTTTCCACCACCGACCCATTGCGCCGACCGGATTGACCCCTGACGGGCGCGACCGGTGCCTTTTTGGCGCCAGGGTTTGCGACCACCACCGGCGACCTCGCCGCGGGTTTTTGTCTTGTGCGTACCCAGGCGGGCATTCGCCATTTGTTGGACAAACGCTTGGTGCATCAAATCCACGTTTACCGGGGCTTCGAAGATGTCAGCAGGCAATTCCATGCTCTTCACCTTCTCACCTTGCATATTGAAGACGTCTACTTTCATAGGTCCATAACTCCCATCTGTGGCGCCTACTGCTTGCGCGCATCCTTGATCATGACCACGCCACCCTTCGGGCCAGGGACGGCGCCATTCACGCCGATGAGATTCCGCTCGGTATCCACGAATACCACTTTGAGACCTTGAGCGGTGACACGCTCATTGCCCATGCGGCCAGCGCGGCGGGTGCCCTTAAAGACACGCCCCGGCGTGGTTGTCGCACCGCTGGAACCGGGAGCCCGGACCCGGTCTGAGGCGCCATGTGTCTTACTACCGCCACGGAAGTGGTAGCGTTTGACCACACCGGCGAAACCTTTGCCTTTCGAGGTTCCGACGACATCCACGCGCTCACCGATCCCAAAGATCTCCACGGTGACTTTATCACCGACCTGGTATTGCGTGTCTTTAATGCGGAATTCTCGCAAAAAACGCAGTGGCGGCAACTCGGACACTTTGAGGTGACCCAATTGCCCTAATGTCAGGCGTTTCGGTTTTACCTCACCAAAGCCGAGTTGTACTGCAGCGTATCCATCCTTCTGGGGATGGCGCACCTGAGTAACGAAACATGGCCCAGCCTCGATCAGAGTCACCGGCACAGCCGCACCGGTCTCGTCGAAGATCTGGGTCATGCCGATCTTCTTTCCAATCAGCCCTTTCAACATACTCGGTTTCTCCTTGAATAAGTATTCGTGAGACTGTCAGCCTGGGCTTAGGCTGCATCATCTCAGTACAGCACAGTCAACTGGCCTGCCGCAAAGCTTTTGATTTTGTGCCTCACGTACAAAACCGTTCTTATGCTGCCTTTTCCAACCCAACTGGTCTGACCGAACCAGCCTGCCAGACCAGTGAGACTAGAACACATCATTAGATTTTTATTTCGATATCCACACCAGCCGGAAGGTTCAACCGCATGAGCATATCAATCGTTTTTGAATCAGGATCAAGAACATCGATCAGGCGATTGTGTGTGCGGATTTCGAAATGCTCGTGCGAATCCTTGTCAATGAAAGTCGAGCGCCGTATTGTAAACCGTTCTATCCTGGTTGGCAAGGGTACCGGGCCAACTACATGGGCACCAGAACGCTCGGCTGTTTCGACAATCCGCTTGGCAGACTGGTCGAGGACGCGATGATCATAAGCCTTGAGGCGGATGCGGATCTTTTGTTTTGTCATTCATCACCTATGCAATAATCTTGGTTATCACGCCAGCGCCGACGGTCAGACCGCCCTCGCGGATCGCAAACTTCGAGCCCTGCTCCAA
Source organism: Chloroflexota bacterium (assembly GCA_043826785.1). Classification (GTDB taxonomy): domain Bacteria; phylum Chloroflexota; class Anaerolineae; order Anaerolineales; family Villigracilaceae; genus JBDRPT01. The sequence goes on from JBDRPT010000090.1 coordinate 59,560, forward strand.
CGCCACCGGAACGATCAACTCCACCTCCAGGTTCACGTTGTCACCAGGCATCACCATCTCCACTCCCTCCGGCAATGCAATGTTACCAGTCACATCC
>JBDRPT010000091.1:0-20155 GCA_043826785.1 Chloroflexota bacterium
CCAAAAAGGCGCTAAAACAGCCGCAAATTTGCTGATATCCTACCCGAAAAGCATATTTTGGTATTTGCATCTCATGTTAAGGTTCGTTCCAACCAGACGCTTTTCTTTGCGCTCAGTTGGGCATCTCTAAACTCAAGTAAAGATGTGAACCAAGATCACTTTAATTACGGGCGTTTTTTTTCCCAAAGTTCACATATTTATGCGAGAAGCAGTAAGATGTTATCTATAGGATTAATTGGATTGAAAGGATGACCATGACAAATCTTGGGCCCAATGCTGCCCAACAGGGTGCCCCAGCCGTCCCGGCCAGAAAAGGTCCCCGCGGGCAGGTTTTCATCTTTGCGAAGTGGTGCAAGGGCTGCCACATCTGCGTGGAATTCTGCCCGACCAACGTGCTGGCCTTTGATGAAAAGACCGAGCGCACGGTTGTGGTTGCCCCGGAAAAATGCACCGCCTGTCACTTCTGTGACACGCATTGCCCTGACCTGGCCATTGTAGTCAAGCGGTTGGATTAGTGTTCAGGGAACCAGGCGATCCAGGGTTCCTCAGGAGGCGAGTTTGACAGTCAAGTTAATGCAAGGGAATGAAGCCATCGGGTGGGGCGCAATTGCGGCCGGATGTGAGTTCTATGCCGGCTACCCGATCACCCCGTCCACGGAGGTCGCCGAGATCCTCTCGCGCGAGCTGCCCAGGATCGGCGGGAAGTTCATCCAGATGGAAGACGAGATCGCCAGCATGGCCGCTATCATCGGCGCTTCGGTCGGCGGGCTGAAATCGATGACCGCCACCAGCGGCCCCGGTTTCTCTTTGATGCAGGAGAACATCGGTTATGCAGTCATGGCCGAGGTCCCCTGCGTTGTCGTCAACGTCCAGCGCCTGGGTCCATCGACCGGCCAACCCACGGCCGCATCCCAGGGGGACGTGATGCAGGCTCGCTGGGGTACCCACGGCGACCATCCCATTATTGCGCTTTGCCCGGTTTCCGTTCGCCAGTCTTTTGACCTGACCATCAAGGCGTTCAACCTGTCCGAGAAATACCGCACCCCGGTCATCCTGCTGACCGACGAGATCATCGGCCACATGCGCGAACCGGTCGAACTGCCTGATTTCGGGGCGGTTGAAACATTCGAGCGGCAGGTCACCGATAAACCGGAGGATTACCTGCCCTACCGGAACGGACCCGGCGATGTGCCTGCGATGGCCAATTTCGGCGATGGCTATCGTTATCACATCACCGGCCTGTTCCATGATGAGCGCGGCTTCCCCACACAGCGCCTGGATGAGATCGATGCCTGGCTGGAACGGGTTAATCATAAATTCGACAAGCAGCTCGACGAGATCGTACTTGTCGAGCAGGATACCGTCCCGGGGGCGAAGACGGCCATCGTTGCCTATGGCGCAACGGCCCGGAGTGCCCGGCATGCGCTCAAGATTGCCAGGGCAAAGGGGGTTAAGGTGGACATGCTGACGTTGTTGACGATCTGGCCTTTCCCGGAGGCTCAACTCGAAGCACTGGCAGAACGCGTGGACCGGATTATCGTCCCGGAGATGAACCTGGGCCAGTTGGCCTTGGAGGTTGAACGGATTGTGGGGCGTAAGCGAGTAGTCCGGGTCAACCGCGCCAACGGTGAGATGGTCACCCCCCAGTTGATATTGGATGCGATTTAGGATGATCTTATGGCAGAACATATCTTAGCGGCACACGACCTGGATGCAAATGAGGGCCTGATTCCCAGCCCGGACTGGTTTGAATCGAGCGAAACGCTTCACAAGCTGCGCAAGCAAAAGCGGTTCCCCACCATCTGGTGTTCCGGATGCGGGATCGGCATTGTCATGGGCGCGTTGATTCGGGCCATTGACCATCTGGGCTTGAGCAATGACGAAGTGGCCCTGGTCTCGGGGATCGGTTGCACGGCGCGCATGCCGGTCTACCTGGATTTCAACACCTTGCACACCACCCACGGTCGCGCCCTGGCATTTGCCACCGGATTGAAAATTGCCCGCCCGGAGTTGAACGTCATCACCATCATGGGGGATGGAGACGCTCTGGCGATCGGTGGCAACCACTTCATCCACGCCGCCCGCCGGAATATCGGCATCACAGCCATCGTGGTCAATAATTTCATCTATGGGATGACTGGCGGTCAATACAGCCCGACGACACCGCTGGGAGGGCGGGCTACGACCGCTCCGTTTGGCAATATCGAACCGCCCTTCCCGGTGTGTGAACTTGCCGAGGCGGCTGGTGCCACCTATGTCGCCCGCAGCACGGTCTATCATGCCCTTGAGTTGGACAAGTACATCCAGCGGGCGATCGAGCGCGAAGGCTTTACCATGGTCGAGGCGGTCAGTTATTGTCATACCACCTATGGACGCCTGAACAAACTGGGCACAGCGGTAGATATGATGCGGTCGCTTAAGGAGAACAGCATGCCCTTGGCTGCCTTTGAGAAGCTCTCCCCGGAGGAACGTGCCGCGAACGGGAAGGTCGTGCGCGGTGAGCTGCACATCAACGACCAGCGGGAAGAATATACCCGCATGTACGACCGCTTGCTCGAGAGGGTCAGCGAAACCAAACTGAGTAAACGACGCCACGCAGGAGGGTATTAATGTCAGCCCAAATGGCGATTGACCGGACCGAGATCCGCCTGGCGGGAGAAGGCGGGCAGGGGATGATCCTGGCGGGGATCATCCTTGCAGAAGCGGCAGCCATCTACGATGGCAAGAATGCCGTCCAGACCCAAAGCTATGGCCCTGAGGCGCGCGGCGGGGCAAGCCGGGCGGAGGTCGTGATCGCTGATGGCGAGATCGATCATCCCGAGGTGCTCGAGGCAGACGTGCTGGTGGCGCTCAGCCAGGAGGCCTACCAGAAATACTACACAACAGTCAAAGCGGATGGCCTCTTGATCGTCGACTCAGACGAGATCAAGGCTGCCCCCGACCGGGCGATCAAGATCCCGATCAGCAAGTTGGCCATCGAAACGACCGGCAAGGCGATTACCGCCAATACAGTGGCGCTGGGAATCCTGGTCGGCTTGACGGGTATTGTCTCGCCCGAGGCAATCGAGAAGGCGGTCGCTGCCCGGGCGCCAAAAGGGACCGAGGAGATGAACCGCAAGGCCCTGGCAGCTGGATTCCAGGCTGCGGAGCAAGTAAAAGCCTCACCCTAAGGAAAGCAGATATCATTAATTTGACCCACCCCGGATTTGTGTTCTCTCGGGTGGGTCGAATTCTTTCTAATGGGGGAATTTTCGTTGCAACTTGGTTGAAGAGTTATCCTTCAGTCAGGTAACACAATCCAGTAGTCCCCGGGCCCGTGTGGACGGCGAGTGCAGGGGAGAGTTCAGCGATGAGCGATTCGACAGCGGTGATTTTCTTCTCGACAACCTGCTTGAGCTTGTGGACCTCCTGCACTGCCCCGGCATGGACATAGGCGATCTTGACTTTGGATCTGCCCACCACTTCCTCGACCTTGTCCGCCATCGCCTGGTAAGCCTGGTTCCTGCTGCGGGCGACACCGATGGGGACGATCTCGCCATCCTCCATGCCGATTAAAGGTTTGATATTTAACAGGCTGCCGACCAGGTGTTTGGCCCTGCCAATCCGCCCGCCCATGTACAGGTATTTTAGCGTGTCGGCGGTCTGGACCATGTGTGTGATCGGGATCATCTGTTTTATTTTGGCAGTTATTTCTTCTAGGTTCAAACCGGAAATAGCCGCGCGTGCTGCTTCGATGGCAATCCATCCCTGGCAAAGGGAGACATTGCGTGTGTCGATCACTTCGACCCGGACATCCGGGCGTTGTTCCTTGAGCATGGACTGGGCCACTGATGCCGCCTGGAAGGCCCCGCTGCCCTTGGATGTCATATGGATGCTGACGATCTCGTTATGACCCTCATCGGCCAGCAAGTTGTATGCTTCAACGTAATCACCAGGACCGGGACTCGCTGTCGTCGGCAGAAATTTGGTTGTCGTCAACCACTGCAGGAACTCCTCCCGCTGGATGGTGACAAGATCACGCAACACTTCCTGCCCCCGGTGGATGTAGTAAGCGACCTGATGGATATCCAATTCCTTCAACATCGGTTCGGGGATGCTGGCTGTGCTATCAGTGAGGACGGCAACTTTTTTTAGCATGCAAATCTCCTGGCTGTATCCAATATCGTTGATTTCATCGTCATCGTGGTGACCAATATATTTTATTAGCAATATCCGGGATATGCAAGGCATTTGGGCTTACCCAAAAGGATCACGAATTCTTTCCCATATATGGTCAGGTGCGATAAAATAGACCGGTATGTTGGACCATATCCAGTTCACAACGCCGCCACAACCAATACCCGCACCAGCCGGTGATGAAATCCATATCTGGCGGGCGGAATTGACCCGCTGGCTGCACCTTGTTTCCAAGATGGAACCCCTCCTGTCCAAGGATGAGCGTGCGCGGGTCGCAAAATTCCGTTCCCAGCCTGTGCGCACAAGATGGATCCTCACCCGGGGCATTTTACGGACGATATTAGGTTCGTACCTGCAAGTTGACCCCGTGGATGTTCAAATCGATTATGGCCCTTTGGGGAAACCGTACTTGGCCGCGAATCCACCCGGCTTGGAGTTCAACATTTCCCATACCGACGACCTGGTATTATGCGCTGTTTCAACTGGCATCAGTGTCGGGATCGATATCGAAGTGGAAAGATCTAAAAAAGAATCAGACAAGTATGTTGCCCGATATTTCCCGGATAACGATAAGAACTGGTTTATGCAGATCCCCTCCGCTGAACGGAAGCGGGTATTCCTCCAATGGTGGACGTTGGAAGAAGCCTATCAGAAAGCGCGCGGCGATGGCTTGACCATCCCGATGAAGAATATCAGTATCCAGTCCGTGACTAAATCAGGGCCGGTGGCCTTGAAAGACGGCAAGGACATCTGGTATTTGCAAAAACTGCTGTTTGACCCACATTATCTTAGTGCCCTGGCAGCGCAGGGACCGGTCAAAGCCTACCGTTTTTGGGATTGGGTGGCCCCAAAAAGCAGACTCCGGTGAGCAAACTTTCATTGCGGTCCGCGTTTCTGCCCAAGAGCATTTCTTGAAACAGACGCTGGCTCGATCTCGATTGTATTGACCTCGCCCCAGTTTGACTTTACAATACTTTCATGAAGCTCAGGATCCTGTTGATCTTAGCTGTCGGACGATCTTTCGGGGGATTTTTTCGACCCGATCACGACCCCCCACGCGCTTCTTTATAATTAACCGTAACGATTAGCTTATTGATTGATCTATCTTGGAGGAACCCATGAATTTACCTTTTACTTCCAAACGGGCCCCAATCTATACAGATGTCCCGGATGAAAAATGGAATGACTGGCGCTGGCAATTGAGCCACCGGTTGAATACCGCGGAGGAGATCGAGAAGGTCTTCCCGCTGACCGAATCCGAGCGCAAGGCGCTCAATGCAACAAACCTTTTCCGGGTGGAAGTGACTCCCTACTTCATCTCGCTCATCGATCCCGACGATCCGGAAGATCCCATCCGCAGGCAGATCATCCCCACCGATACGGAGATGGTCCCGTTTACCGCCATGATGGAGGATTCGCTGGCTGAAGACCGCCATTCGCCGGTCCCGGGCCTTGTCCACCGCTATCCAGACCGGGTGCTGATGCTGGTGACCACCCAATGCGCTTCCTACTGCCGGTATTGCACCCGCTCGCGAATTGTCGGCGACCCGGCGGCGACGTTCTCTCGCCAGGAATTCGAGATGCAGATCGATTATCTGAAACGCACGCCACAGGTCCGGGATGTGCTGCTCTCCGGCGGAGACCCGCTCGTGCTGGCGCCAAAGATCCTGGAGGAGATCCTCTCCCGTTTGCGGGAGATCCCGCACATCGAGATCCTGCGGATTGGCTCGCGGGTGCCTGTGTTCCTGCCCATGCGGGTGACTGATGAACTCTGCCAGATGCTTGAGAAATACCATCCCTTCTGGTTGAACATCCATGTCAATCACTCGAATGAGATTTCCACGGAATTGGCGGATGCGTGTGATAAATTGAACCGCGCCGGGGTCCCGCTTGGCAACCAATCGGTCCTGCTGGCCGGAGTGAATGACAATGTCCATATCCAGCGGAAACTGGCCCAGGACCTGGTCCGCATCCGCGTCCGGCCGTATTATCTCTACCAGTGTGACCTTGTGGAGGGCGCCGGCCATTTCCGCACGCCTGTGGCCAAGGGGATTGAGATCATGGAGGGCATGCGCGGGCACACCTCCGGGTTTGCGGTCCCGCAGTACATTGTTGATGCACCCGGCGGCGGTGGCAAGATCCCGGTGATGCCGAATTACATGCTGACGATGTCTGACCATAAAGTTGTCTTCCGCAACTTCGAGGGCTATATCACTACCTATGAGGAACCCACCGATTACAATCCGGCCATGGCAGCGAAATATAAAGGCCTCAAGCGTCCGGAAGAAGGACAGGAAGGGCTGACCGGTTTACTCGACGGCGAGAAGATGTTCGTCAAGCCCGAAGGGTTCGACCAGGTGCATGACCGCCATGGTATCCAGCACCGGCTCAAAGACGATGCCAAGTGGAAACCGCTTGGCATCGGAGATGGCAAGGACGAATAGATCGAATGATGTTTCCCGCCCCTTTCATACAGAGAGGGGCGGGTTTAGATAGGAGGAAGCATGCATTACCGGCGTCTGGGCCGTTCCGGCCTGAAAGTCAGCGAAATTTCCCTCGGGTCCTGGATTACCTTTGGATCCCAGGGGGACGCAAGAATTGCCGGCCAGTTGATCCATGCGGCTTATGATTCCGGCGTCAATTTCTTTGATAATGCCGACCTGTATGCCAACGGCATGGCGGAAACACTGATGGGGGAGGCGATCCGTGACCTACCCCGGGAGGCACTGGTCATCTCGAGCAAGGTGTTCTGGCCGACCATGCCCGGCCCAAACGGGCGCGGGCTATCGCGCAAGCATGTCTTTGAGTCAATCCATGCCTCTTTGAAACGGCTGGGGACGGCTGTATTTCTGTCACCGCTTCGACCCGGATCCGCCGGTTGACGAGGTCGTATACACGATGGATACCCTCGTCCGCCAGGGCAAGATCCTCTACTGGGGCACGTCCGAATGGCGCGCCTGGCAGATCTCATCTGCGTTCAGCGTTGCCAACCAACACCACCTCCTGCCACCTACGGTGGAACAACCCCAATACAATATGTTCCACCGGGAAAGGGTTGAAGCAGAATTGACGCCGATCTGCAAGGATTTCGGCATCGGGCTGACTACCTGGAGCCCACTCTATTTCGGCATCCTGACCGGCAAGTATAACGAAGGGATTCCAGAGGGGACCCGGGCAGATTTGCCAGAATATGACTGGATCCGTGACCGGATCACACCGGAATGGGTGGCCATTGTCCGCCAGTTGAGCGAAATCGCCCGTGACCTTGGGCTGACGACAGCGCAACTGGCGATCGCCTGGCTCCTGCGGCGGAAGGAGGTCAGCAGCGTCATCACCGGCGCGACGAAACAAGCGCAGTTGGAGGAGAACCTGGCAGCCGCCGAGGCGGTCGTGAGGTTAACCGATACCGTCCAGCAGCGGATCGAGGAAATTTTGGGGAACTACCCTGAGGAATGATCCTGAACAACGATGTGGGCATTGATTAATAAAAACATCCCCCGGACTGAGTTACAAGCCTCAAGCGGGGGTTTTCTCTTCCAGATGATGTCTATTCACTCTGGAGTAGATGTGACTTTCAGCTTGCTTCGCTTGTCAGCATATAACTTCCGGTCGGCGTCGTTGAGGATAGATTGCGCCGTTGCCCCAGGTTGGTATATCGCAATCCCGATGCTGACTCCCAAATTATCATACACAAAATTGGTCGCGATGATGTGCTTAAGTTTCTGGGCAACATCCTGGGCATCTTCGATGCCGGCTTCCGGGAGCAGAGCGACGAACTCATCGCCACCGAACCGGGCCAGAATGTCGGTACCTCGGATACAGTTGCCGAGCTGCGCGGCGATATTTTTCAGGAGGATATCCCCCTTAAGATGACCATGACGGTCGTTGAATAACTTGAAGTTATCAACATCAATTAACAAGAGCGAGAGACAACGGTTGTATCTTCCGGCGCGTCTGATCTCGCGCTCGATCGCAGTGTTGAAATAATGACGGTTGTAGACGTTCGTCAAGGCATCGGTGACAGCGATCTGTTCCAGGTTTTTATACAGGCGCTGGCTTTCGATGAGGGCGACATACTGGCGGACAAGGATCAGGATGCCGAATGCCAGTAATCCCAGGAATAGTCCGTATGCCCTGAGATCGAGGGTCATCAAGCGCAATGCGCTGATAATTGCCATCACCATTGCCATGGCAGTTGCGATCAAGGGAAGAGCGTTCTGGATCAGTGGATGGAGGCTTTTGTATTCGACAGTCTCTTCTTCCGGGTAGAGGATTTGCCAGCCGGCAGACATCAGCAAGAACCAGAAGGCGAGCATCCACAAGAGGTTGATCAGGAACATCGAATGTGGGATTTTGTACGCATCAAGGATCGCGCTAACGCTGTCTGCCGTGATGATGAAGAGCAGACTTGCGCTCAGGAACAGTAATAGAGCCCTGCTTACATTCTGGATTTCCCGCCGGGTGAGTGAGTGCAACCCGATCATGATGATGATGACCGCAACCGGAGCGGTGAAAGTGAGCAATCCTGATGATAACGAAAGGACCTCGTTCTGCAGTGGGGTTACCAGGAAATACCACCCGAAAAGGCTGGCTACCAGGATGACAATGCTTGTATCCAGCGTCACCAGTGTACGTCGCCCCCCTTGCAATGGAATATATGGAAATAAAAGAATTCCGCTCAACAATAAAGGGTAGAATGCCAGCGAGAACGATTCTGCCAGTAGTGGATGAGCCGCACCCTGGAAGATCCGTGATGAGAAGATATCAATACCCGCGGCAACACACTTCATCAGTGCAGCAATTCCAATCAGGAACCATGCCCTGCGGAGTGCAAGGAGGGTGCCTTTCCCTGCTACGATCAGCCCGACCAGGACTGTTGTCGAAATCAGGAGCAGGGTGATCCCAAGATTGGCAGTTATTGCTTCAACTTCCGGGGTGAATGGCTGTGCCAGGGCCAGACCGGTGTAGGCCATAAGCCCGGCTGCGGTGGTCACGCAGAGGAGGACGACAAAGATACGCATATGGGAAAAATGGAGAAGTTGTAACCGCGCTTTGAATTACAAGCGGCGCTCTATCCAGAAGAGCGCCGCTTCGTCAGATGATGAAACCTTAGCTTGTCGGTGGGAGAGGTTCGTTAGAGACCGGGGGTTCTCCTTCCGGCTTGGGCTCTGCAGGGCGTTTCTTGCGCAGGGTCAAGATCCCGACGACGATCGGGATGACGATGAAGATCAGGCCGCCGCACAGGACGCCGATGCCCCACAGCAAGGCAATATTGGGGTCACTGCTGCCGAAAATATTAATCTCGGCACCTGGTATGAAACTGCCGATGGCGGACAGGCCGCCCAAGCAGATGCCGGCCAGCCCGGGACAGCCGCAGAGCAGCGCAGCCACCACAGTCCCAATGATCGCGCCGGTCTTCTTCTTTTCTTTGTTTTCCATAATCGTCCTCCTCAGGTGATGTACGTCCAGATGTCAGTATACATGTGATAGTTGCTTAACGCAAGAACCTAACTGCGCAGGACCGCACCTGCATCCTGTTCAAGGCGGCGCAGGATGCGCGTCCGGATGCCGGCTACATCCCGATCTGAAAGGGTCTTGTCGATCGCCTGGTAGGTGATGCTGTAGGCCAGGCTCTTCTTTCCTACGCCAACCTTCTCGCCCCGATAGACATCGAACAACCGCACCTCGGTGACGATCTTTCCGCCAGTCTGGTGGATGAGCTCGGCGATCTTACCGGCAGGCACGGATTCGTCGACAACGATGGCCAGGTCTTCGAGGACAGGCGGGAGAGTGGGCACGTCAATGGTCTGGGTGAGGCGCGGGATGAGGTCGAGCAGCGTATCCAGGTCGAGCTCGGCAGACAGGATCGGTGTCCGGGCGGCGGCGGCAGGCCAGTCGTATTGGTCCCGCACCTGTGGATGGATCTCGCCGCAGATGCCGATCTGTTTTTCAGCGGATATGATCCGGGCACACTTCCCGGGATGGAAACTGGGCTGCTGGGCCGGTTCATAGCCCACCGCGGGTATGCGCAGCCCGGCGAACAGTTCAGTCAGCACCCCTTTCAGGTCGAAGAAATCCATCAGCTTTGTGTCAGCCGGCTGCCACCCGGGTGGGTTGCGCGGCCCGGCGAGCAGGATGGCAAGGCGTTGCGCTTCCTCAGGGAGTCCGGCCATTTCCGTTCCCGACCCCTGGTCTTCGCAGGCCAGGAATGCCGGGCCAATTTCGAAGAGCGCCAGCCGTTCCCGGACGCGGGCGTTGCGCTCAGCGGTATCGAGAACGCTGGCCAGGACACTGTGGCGCAGGAATGCTTTTTCGTAGGCTAGCGGGTTTGCCAGGCGGAGATAAGGCTTGTCATCCGGGGGAGCACCTGGGGGAAGGCGGCGTCCCTCGCGTTCAGGCGTCGTCCAACGGTAGCTGATGATCTCCTGCAAGCCCTGCGTGACGAGCAGATCGCGGAGGCGTTCCTCCTTGTCGAGGGTTGGGTTGCCAAGTTGCGGTGGAAGCTCATCGGCCAGGCGCGTCTCGGGGATGTTATCGTATCCGTAAACCCGGGCGACTTCCTCGATCAGGTCAGCCTTGCCTGTGATGCCTGTGCCGATATCGAGGCGGTGATCCGGGCAGGTGGCGCGGACTGTCTCAGCCTGTACATCTACGCTGAACTCCAGGTGGGCAAGCAGGTCGGCGATCTGCCTGGTAGAAAGAGTGATCCCCAGCCAGCGGCGGACATCGGCGGGAGTGATCTCCACGGTCGGGTTTTCAGGCGGCAGGGGGTAGTTGTCCACCAGGCCGGGCATCACCCTGCCGCCAGCCCAGGCGAGCATCAGCTCCAACCCGCGGCGGACGCCCAGCTCCGCCAGGGATGGATGGACACCGCGCGAGAAACGGTAGGAGGCTTCGGAGGGCAGGTTCTGGGCGCGGGCTGTTTTGCGAATATTGATGAAATTCCAAGCCGCGCCTTCGAGCAGGATGTTGGTGCTGCTCTTGCTGCGCGCGCTGATCTTACCCTGCACTAGTTCATCTCCGCCGGTTTCCAGGCCGCGCGCATCCAATACTTCCTGCGAGGCGTCATAGACTTCGGATTCTGCCCCACCCATCACCCCGGCGATCGAGAGGGCTCCCGCCTCATCGCAGACGAGCACGGTGGTATCGTCCAGGGAGCGTTCCACACCGTCAAGGGTGGTCAATTTTTCGCCAGCAGTGGCCGTGCGGGTGATGATCTTGACCTTCTTGTCCTTGGCGCGTTCGACCAGCACAGAATAGTCGAATGCATGCAACGGTTCCCCAAATTCCAGCATGGCGTAGTTGGTGGCGTCAACAATGTTGTTGATCGGCCGCATACCGGTCATGCGCAGCCGCCGCTGGACCCATCCAGGGCTAGGCCGGATTTCCACATCCTGGATCAGGCCCAGGACAAACCGGGGGTTGAGCTCGGGGGTGATGATCTCGATCTCGGCGAAATCGGCTTTCCCGGCAGGGGGCTGGTCTCCTGGGGGTGGTTGCTTGAGCGGTTTGCCGGTCATGGCGGCGATCTCACGGGCCAGCCCGAGGATATTCGCACAGCGGGCGTAGCTGGGCAGCAGTTTCACGTCCAGGACGGCATCGCCGATGTGGTCTGCCAGCGGGGTGCCGACGGGCGCATCATCATCAAGGAACATAATCCCCTCGTGTTCGTCGGAAATGCCCAGTTCCTTTTCGGAACAAACCATGGAGTAAGACTCGACGCCGCGGATCTTGGCCCGCTTCAGAGTGGTCAGCACCTGGCCGGGCTGGTGGCCGTCGTAGATCTGGGCGCCCTCCTTTGCATAGGCGACCTTCAATGTTGTAGCCAGGGGACCTTTGCCTTTATATTCGAACAGGTTCGGCGCGCCGGTCAGGACGATGTGTTCCTGGACCCCGTCGAACAATTTGCACAGCACCAGCCGGTCGGCATTTGGATGCGGCATGATCTCCGCGATGGAGGCAACGACGACCTTCTCCCGGTCCCACTCGAAGCCGGTGATGCTGGCGTCCACGCTGCCCGGTGTGGGCAGGGGCAGACCGAAATAGTGGATGGCTTCGACTTCCAAACCTGCCATGGTGAGCAGGAAGGCCAGTTCAGGAATGGGGATGTCGATGTCAACGAAATCTTTCAACCATGATAAGGGTGCTTTCATAATGTTCTTCTCCTAGAATTGTTCCAGGAAGCGCAAGTTGTTGTCCCAGAAGTAGCGGATGTCATTGATTCCGTAGCGCAGCATGGCAATCCGTTGCGGGCCCAGGCCGAAGGCGTAGCCGGTGTACCGTTCCGGGTCGTAACCGCCATTGTCGAGCACCACGGGGTGGACCATGCCGCAGCCGCCGATCTCGAGCCAGCCGGCGCCGCATACCGTGCAGCCCTTGCCTGCGCATAGAAAACACTCGATGTCAAATTCCGCGCTCGGTTCGGTGAATGGGAAGAATGAGGCCCGGAACCGGGTGCGTACGTTCTGCCCGAAGAGGCGCCGCGCCAGGTCGGAGAGGGTCCCTTTTAGGTCGCTGAAGGTGATCCCCGGTCCGACAGCCAGACCTTCGATCTGGTCGAACTGGGTCTCGTGGCGGGCGTCCACCTGTTCGTAGCGGTAGCACATCCCGGGCAGGACGATCCGCACCGGCGGTGGATTATCCGGGTTCAGCGCCGAGAACATGCGCATGGAACGGATCTGTCCGGGCGAGGTATGCGTGCGCAGGACGAGCGGGTTGTCACCGCGGCCCTCCGCCTCGATGAAATAGGTGTCCTGCATATCGCGTGCCGGGTGACCGACCGGGAAGTTGAGCAGTTGGAAGTTGAATTCGTCCGTCTCTACTTCGCGCGAACGGAAAACCTGGAATCCCATATCACCAAAGATGCGGTACAGCTCGCGCAGTATCTGCGTATCCGGATGCAGGCGGCCTCGGGGTATGCGCCGGCCTGGCAGGCTGACATCCAATTGTTCCTGATCCAGTTCTCGCTTCAATGTTGCTTGGCGGATCTTTGCGGACCGGGAAGTGAAGGCAGTTTCGAGGGCATTCTTGACCTGATTGGCGCGTTTCCCAACCTCCGGGCGTTCCTCCGTGGAAAGCGTGCCGATGCCGTCGAACACCTGCATCAAGGCTGCACTCCGCCCGAGGTTTGCCACCCGCCAGGTCTCGAGATCCTGCTCATTCTCGATGGCAGCCAGGCCTTTCAGTGCGGCGCGTTCGATTTCGTTGAGCTTGTCAAGCATGCCAACCTCCATGACAATTAAATAACTCCCGTCCACATAAGGGACGGGAGGGATTCCCGCGGTACCACCCAAATTAGCATGAACGGCTCACTTTGTGCTGACGATGATCAGCATCCCTGCTAACGCTGGGATTGCGGCCCGGACTACTCTCGATGTCCAAGACGATATCTCGGTCATCGTGTTCCCCCGGGCGGCTCGGGAGGGAACTTCAACGGGTTTCCACCGGGTGCGGGTCTCAGCCATCGCCCTGCACCTCTCTGGCGGTTTTCACCGGTTTACTTTCCTCCGTCGTTGCCTTTTGATTTGATTCGCTCTTGGCGTTTATTATCTGCAATTTCAGTAGCCTGTCAAGGGCGGATGGTGGATCGGTAGCATTCCTAGACCAGGTTCAGCACTTCGATGTTCGGAAGGAGCGGGATGCGCTCTATCAGGTCCAGGAAGTCTGCCGGTGTTACCTCCGCTTGCGGTTTGTCCATCAATGCCAGCAGGGTGGCTTCCATGACGTTGGTCCCAAAACTGCGCCCTTCGAGACGGGGCGTGACCGTGACCAGGATGTGCAGGTTGCGTTGTCTCAACTCCTCGACATTCTTTGCGGTGGTCGTGTTCGTGACGATGATCTTGCCGGTCAAATTATCTGGCATGTATTGGCGGATTTGCAGAAAATCTCCAGCGATGACCTGGGCCTGCTGGTAGTATTTCTGCCACTTCGGCTCCGGGTCCTTATCTTGCTTGGCGCCAATGGGATAAAGCCACGTGTAGGGTACCTGGGTGATGATCGGGAGCAGCAGCGCGGCCAGAAGCCGGATCGTGGACAGTTTCTTGACTGGAAACGGCAACCCAAGGGAGAACATCAGGTCGCCGAAGGTGACATCCAGGCCGGCAGCGACCATCGCCTCTCCCATGCCGTAGCGGTCGACCGCGGTGGTCTGCAAGGCGGACAGCCCGCGCAGGCTCCGGTCTTCTTTTTCGTTGAGGTACTTCTCAAGGGATGCGAAAGCGCGGCGTTCCAGTAGACCCTTGACGCCATTGCCGTCGCCGACTTTGCTGATGGTTATGGCTTTGCGGATGCGCTTGATGTCACGGAAAGTATAGCGGCGTCTGCCGACCTGCAGGTAGAATTCCGCCCCGCCGACGCCGAATGCATCCACTTTGCCATCGAGATCGCGATATATCGCGACCGCTTTGTTAAAATCGCCATCGGTCCCCTTGCGGGAGAGTTCACACTCCTGACCGAGAAATTTGTGAACTGTGGTGTGGTCTCGGGAGGTTGATCCTACACTGATCGATAGGATCTTCTTCATGATGATGGTCCTCCTTTGTCGAGAGTTTAGCGGACACCACTGTCGTAGAGGATATTGATCTCGACGAAGCCACCTTCTACGATGGTGACGATCCGGTCAAGCGCGACAGGGAACGGGCCGGGACTGGTGGGATGGAGGATATAGGTGCCGGGATCGAGGGCTACCCGGAAGGCGCCGTCTTCGTCAGTCTCGAAACTTGTCACTTCCTGGCCGGTCTGATCCAGAACAACGATGATCGCCTGGTAAGGTTGGGTTTCAAAACACTCCATACCGATCTGGTTTCCCTGACATTCCCCCAAGACGACTTGCCCTTCGATGCCGCTGGTGCCGATATCGGCTGGGGAGGGGCCGCAGGCAACCAGAAAGAGCGCAAGCAGTACTAATGACACAAGTTTTTTCATGTAAGTCTCCAATTGGTCCAATCCATTATTTGGTTTTATTGAGCTCCCAGATGATCCGCAGGCCGTCCAGAGTCAGCCAGGGAGCGATGACATCGATGACATCGGTTTCTTTTGCGATCAGCTCGGCCAGGCCGCCGGTGGCGATGACCTTCATCTCTGGGCCGAGTTCACCCCGGAAGCGTTGTACCATGCCCTCGACCATGCTGACATATCCAAACAACAAGCCAGATTGCATGGCATGAGGTGTATTGCGGCCGATCACCGAGGGTGGGCGTTGCAGGTCGATGCGTGGAAGTTTGGCGGCCCGGGCGAAGAGGGCTTCAGCGGCAAGGTTCACCCCGGCAGTGATGGCTCCGCCAAGGTATTCGCCGTCCTTGGTCAATGCATTGAAGGTGGTGGCGGTGCCAAAGTCTACCACGCATGCCGGGCCACCATACAGGTGATGGACAGCGACAGCGTCGGCGACACGGTCGGCGCCGACAGCGCGTGGGTCTTCGTAACGGATGCGGATGCCGGTCTTGATGCCAACATCGACAACCAGAGGATCCAGCTTGAGATATTCCTGGCAGGCCTGGACCACGCGCCCGGTCAAAGGCGGGACGACGGATGCCAATACGATGCCGGCCAGACTATCCTGCCCAATCCCGGCATGTTCCAGCAGCCCGAGGAACTGCAGGCCATATTCATCCGGCATGCGGGCGTGGTCGGTCGCCAGCCGCCAGTGTGGGCCGATCTTTTCGCCGTCGTAAAGGCCGAGAGTCAAATTGGTGTTGCCAACGTCAATTGTGAGCAGCATACCCTTATTGTACCCAGAAAAAGGAGCAATGGTTGCAATTGGTGTTGGTTATCTTATGGCTTCAATAATTTCCGCCACCATGTCGTAACGGTGGAACTGCGGCATGATATAGACCCCTGCACCCCAATCCTTGACCTCTTCGATTAACTCGGTCGTAATCTTCACGCCCTCGCGAGCGCCATTCTCACCGGCGGCTTCCATCCGCGCAAGCGTATCATCTGGAATATGGATGCCCGGGACTTCGTGATGCAGGAAGCGGGCATGGCGGGTGCTGACCAGAGGCAGGATACCGACCAGGATGGGCTTGTCCAGCGGCCCATGTTTTTCCTGGTACTGGCGGAGAAAATCTCGCGCCGGTCCGATCTGGTAAATGGGCTGGGTCAGGAAGAAGTCTGCGCCACTCTTTAGCTTGCGGTGTAAATTCTTGGATTCGCGGTCGATATCCGCTGTGGATAGATTCAGGGCTGCGCCAACGAAGAAATTGGTCGGCTGCCCGATGCTGGTCCCGCTGTGGTCTAGGCCGGTGTTGAAGCCCTGTTTGATGAGTTTGATCAAGCCCGAGGGGACAAGGTCGTAGTTGTCCATGGCTTCAGGATAATCGCCAATCGAGGTCGGGTCGCCCATGACCACGAACACATTGCGGATTCCCAGAGCGTGAGCGGCAAGCAGGTCGCCCTGGACACGCAGCAGGTTACGGCCGCGCGTCGGGAAATGCAGGGTTGTCTCGACACCGACCTGGCGCTGGATGACATCGCAGACTGCCCAGGCAGACATGCGCATGCGGGCCATCGGGCTGTCGGCCACGTTGATGACATCTGCACCAGCATCTGCCAGCAGGGATGCCCCGGCAATCAACTTGTGGGTCGAAAGGCCACGGGGCGGGTCCATTTCAATTGCAATGACGAACTGGTTTCCGACCAGCTTCTGCGATAGTTTGGAGGGTTGATCGATCGTCGTTTCGCTTTCATCCGGATCTGAAGGAACGGTGAACTCAAAGGTCGAGTCTCCACAGCCTTGCGGATATTGATCCAGTGCGGCGCGCATGGCGGCAGTGTGCAGGGGTGTAGTTCCGCAGCAACCGCCCACGATGCTGGCACCGGCCTGGCAGAATGAGATGGCATAATTGCCAAAGTATTCTGCATTTGCCGGGTACATGATCCGCCCACCAACCTGTTCCGGCCAGCCCGCATTGGGTTTGACCCAGAACCTGCCGTCCGGGACGACCTGACGCATCTGCCTGAGCAGGCGCAGGAGCTGTGCGGGACCTCCGGAGCAGTTGACCCCGATCACATCCGCACCGGCAGCGACCAGATCACGGACGACCTTGCCAGGGTCATCTCCAAGAAGCGTGCGGTCATCACGGGTGAAGGTCATGGATGCGACGACCGGCAGGCTACCAACCTCCCGGGCTGCCCGGACGGCTTCGCCGATCTCGTACAGGTCGCTGAAGGTTTCCATGACGATCAGGTCCACGCCGGCTGCGGCCAGGGCCTCGATCTGTTGCGCGAAGGCAGCCCGGGCCTGCTCAGGTTGGACGCGACCGAATGGGGCGATGCGAACACCCAGCGGGCCGACATCACCTGCCATCAGGATGTCCTTGAATGCGTCAACCCCGGCGCGTTTGGCCAATTCCACTCCGGCATGGTTTATCTCCGAGACTTTCTCTTCAAGACCATGTTTGGCAAGTTTGTACCGGTTTGCCCCGAAGGTATTGGTCAGGATCAGGGTTGCGCCGGCTTTAATGTACTGGCGATGTACGTCTGCGATGGTGGCAGGTTCGGTGAGGTTTAATTCATCGAAACACTGGCCAAAATCGACCCCGCGGGCATGGAGCAAGGTGCCCATGGCGCCATCGGCAAGGATGATCCCTTTGGATAGAGAATCGTAGAAATTCATGCCTACCTAGAATCTTGCTTCCGCTTGTCGAGCCAGTCTTTCAGCGCCGGGCCGGTGCCCAAATCCCATGGGCGGACTTCTTCTGGACGGAGGACCTTAATGGCAGCCAACTCCTCCCCGAGCGTTATCTCGCCTGAAGCCCGGATATGGAAAGCGAAAATGATCTGGGCGCGCTGTTCAAAAGCATAGTGGCCGATATAACAGACGATCTCCCCATCCAGCCCGAGTTCTTCTTTGACTTCGCGCAGCGCACCAGCTTCGGGGGTCTCCCCTTTTTCAAGGAAACCGGCCACGATACCAAACCACTTCTCAGGCCAGCCCTTGTTCTGGGTCAGGATAACCTTGCCTTCGTGCTCGACGATCGCGGCGACCACCGGGGTGGGGTTGTCCCAAAAGACAAAGTCACAGGCAGGGCATTTCAGGCGCGAGAGACCGTCAATTTCGCCTGTGACCAGGGCGGTGGCGCATTGTGGGCAGAATTTGTAGGGCATAAGGTTCATCCACGTAGAACGAGATATGATCTTGCTATACGATTTGAAAAATGTCTTGCTTTACTTCATCAATTGATCCACTCGGGATTCACCGATACTATAGTACTTTGCATCCCTGTGGTGGACGATCATCGCGGCTGTGGATTGCTCGGGTACCAGTTGGTACGCCGAAGTCAATGTCATCCCGAGCTCAGCCTCCACCGGAAGCAAGTCGAAGACCTTGCGATGGTCTTCCAGTTCGGGGATGGCGGGATAGCCCCACGAGTAGCGTTTGCCCTGGCCTTCGGGGAGGCCCAACTCACGGCGGATGTGACGATGGAGATATTCGGCGGTCGCTTCGGCGGTCTGGACGGCGAGGCCATGTACATAGTAGGCTTCGGAGTAGCTCGACAATGTTAGATTAGGTCAGAGTGCGTTTCTTAAGTTGAGCCTTATGACGACTTCGAGAAGAACGAGAGCGGTTGACCAAATGCTTGACCACTAACTTGGTTGCCTGATCGGGCGTTAGTTGAGGCAGGGGCATCGTTGCTTGCAAGAGTTCACGCACATTGGCGACCGACAGAGCTGGCAAAGCCTTCACCTCCAGCTCCCGGGCCAACTCAGGGTCCCGAGCATAGGTATTGGCCCAGTCATATTTGGTCTGGGCAATGAACCAGGTGGCCATAATAGTCATGGCCAAGTGATGTTCCCAGGCCCGGTATTTCTGGGCTTGCAGTTCATCCCAACCGGTTTCAGATTTAGCATCCTGGTTGGTGCGTTCAACAAAATGGCGAACGCATTTGAGCCAGGCCAGGCGTTCTGGTGTAGTGTCGACGGACGCATTACTCAAAGCGTAAGTATAGCGTTGGTCATTCTCATGCCGGATAACCAACCATTCTTCGGCCAGTTCGTCCTCGTGGATCGTCCATATGCGGCGCATCGCAAAACGATCATCCAATTCGCCTCGTTCGGTATTGCGCACCGGAAAGCGTTGGAAATGGGTATCCGGGTAAGTGATCAACTGACGAGCTTCCACGGGTTGGTCTTCGCTCATCACCTTGGAACGAGTATGAAATCGTCCGACTTGTCCTCGAGCGTGTGGCGGTATCCCAAAATCGGGTTTGGTCAGGTAGATCTGGGTATCTTCAGGCACTTCAGCCATGTAAATGATGCCTGCCTGGTCCATTTGATGTCGAAACCACCCGCTGCGCCCATACAGATCATCACACGCCACCGCTTCAAATGACAAACCATGCTCTTTGACCCTTTGAATCATTTGCCAGCCCAACTGGATCTTGGTAGCGAATTGGCGATCCTCAGGAACTCCCACTCGCTTCCGCTCACTCGCCATTTCAGGTGTGAACCAATGTTTGGGCAGGAACAATTCACCATCTACCCAGGTCCACACTATTTCTTTGTAGAAGGCCAGAAACACACCCACCTGACTCATCTCGATCTTGCCAAGACGCCCGTTATGTTGACGTCCAGCCCCCGCACTCTTCGGACCGCTTTTTTCGTCCGCACTCTCATCCAGAAGCAACACTCCGCCTTGCTGCAACCCCGGCGTGGCTGCAAGCTCCCGTTGGACTTGCCGAATCACCGCCTGTGCCTCCCAGGGTGAATCGGACATAAATTGCTGCAAATTCTGCCCATCTTCCTCAGGGTCAGTGACCCGACGGGCAATGTTGGCATAGTTTCGTCCCGTCTTCATTCCAAGAAGTCCTCGCAGGTAGGTCCAGGCATGTTCCGCACTATCACGCGTTTTGGTCTTGAAACAACTTTGATAACGGAACCGAGAATTCTGTAATCGGTTCCCAAGATTGGCTACCGCCTCAGAAGGCAACCCCCAGCGATCTGGAAGAAAGAGGGCTTCATCAATTATAGCGCTCATCGG
>JBDRPT010000092.1:0-16877 GCA_043826785.1 Chloroflexota bacterium
AGATAACGTGGATAAATTTCTTCTGACAATTCTCGCTTGCTTCGTCGACTCATCATGTTCTCCTCCGGCGCCTTTCGGCTCCGTCATAAGGTAACATTCTTTCTGAGGCAACGATATTACCAATAGTAAGATTCTATTTGAGGCAATGCGCGGGAGATCCCGCCGGGGCTGACTGGTATAATGCGTGATTGCGTTAAAATATTGGATAAATAAAACATTTGTGCTATAATCTTATTGTTCGAGAAAGAGACCCAGCATGTCACCCAACAATATCCGCGTGGTTGGCGCCCGAGAGCACAACCTAAAAAACATTACCGTTGAGATTCCGCGTGACAAACTTGTCGTCATCACCGGCCTCTCAGGATCCGGAAAATCGTCGTTGGCGTTTGACACGATCTTTGCCGAAGGTCAGCGCCGCTATGTCGAATCACTCTCGGCCTACGCCCGACAGTTCCTCGGCCAGATGAGCAAACCGGATATCGATTATATAGAAGGCCTGTCGCCAGCCGTATCCATCGACCAGAAAGGCACGTCCCACAACCCGCGCTCGACGGTCGGTACGGTGACTGAAATCTATGATTACCTGCGCCTGCTTTTCGCCCGCATCGGCATCCCCCATTGCCCGGTGTGTGGCCGCGAAGTGGTCAAGCAGTCCGCTCAGGAGATTGTCGATGCGATCCAGACCCTTCCGGAAGGGACGCGCACATTGGTACTGGCGCCGGTGGTGCGTGGCCGGAAGGGGACCTACCAAGCAGTCTTTGAAGAGATTCGTAAAGCGGGTTTCGTGCGCACCCGCGTCGACGGGACGATCCACAGTCTGGATGACGAGATCACCCTGGACCGCTACAAGATCCATACTATCGAAGCGGTGGTGGACCGGTTAGTGATATCCAATCCCGGGTCCGTTGAAGAACGCAAAGCCAACATGACCCGCTTGACAGACTCGGTCGAAACTGCGCTTAAATTCGGCGATGGCTATGTGACCATCCAGGTCCTGACCGGGGAGCAAGACAAGCAGGAACGAGACCTGCACTTCTCCGAACACCTCGCCTGCCCGGAACACGGAGTCAGCATCCCGGAGATCGAACCGCGCACATTCTCTTTCAATACACCTCACGGCGCCTGCCCCGACTGTCAAGGGTTGGGCTCCAAACTGGAGATCGACCCGGAGCGGATCCTCCCGGACAGGGACCGTCCTCTGAATAACGGCGCCATTGCAGCAATGGAATGGAACGGGCCACGCGATGAAGGCGGCTGGTATTGGCAGAGCCTCGAAGGCGCAGCCAACCATTACAAAATCAGTCTCAAAGCACCGGTCCGCGAATTGACTCCCGAACAACTGGACATCATCCTATACGGGACGCGAGGCAAGAAAATCGAGATGCGCTACCGCAACTCCAACGGCCGTGAGTATGTCTTCGACCGGGAGTTCGAAGGTGTCATCACCAACCTCGAACGGCGTTATCGCGAGACCAACTCCGATTACATCCGCGATAAGATCTCGGAATTCATGAGCAACCAGCCCTGTCCGACCTGCGAGGGGAAACGCCTGCGGCCGGAAGCCATCGCCGTGACTGTGGACGACAAGAATATCATCGAAGCCACATCCTGGCCGATCAACACTAGCCTCGCATGGGTGGAGAAGCTCTCCAGCGCACAGACCCCCCTGAACTCCCGGCAACAGGCGATCGCCGAGCGGATCCTGAAAGAGATCTGTTCCCGCCTCGGTTTCCTGGTGGACGTAGGTCTGGAATATCTCACCTTGCATCGCACTGCAGGGAGTCTCTCGGGCGGGGAGGCCCAGCGCATCCGTCTTGCGACCCAGGTCGGCTCGCGGCTGGTCGGGGTTCTGTATGTACTCGATGAACCTTCCATCGGTCTGCACCCACGCGATAACACCCGCCTGCTCAACACGCTGAAAGGTCTGCGCGACCTGGGCAACACCGTCCTGGTTGTCGAACACGACAACGAGACAATCATGAGTGCAGACTGGATCATCGACCTTGGCCCAGGCGCCGGAGAGCGCGGCGGCAAGATCGTCGCCGAGGGCACCCCCCAAGACATCCTGACCCACGCCAAGTCGTTGACTGGCGCCTACCTCTCCGGCCGAAAGCAAATCCCAATGCCAAAGAAACGCCGGACAGGCAATGGGAAGCATCTTACCATCATCGGCGCGCGGGCGAACAATCTTAAGAACATCGATATCAAAGTCCCGCTCGGCAAGCTGGTCTGCATCACCGGGGTGAGCGGCTCCGGTAAGTCTACATTGATGAGCGATATCCTCTACAACGCCCTGGCTGCACGCCTGCATGGCGCTCGCACCCAACCCGGTGATCACGATCAGATAGACGGGGTCGAGCACCTGGATAAAATCATCAACATCGACCAGTCACCGATCGGGCGGACGCCGCGTTCCAACCCCGGTACCTACACCAGCCTGTTCGATGAGATCCGCAAGTTGTTCGCTGAACTGCCCGAAAGCAAGGTGCGCGGGTACAAACCCGGGCGCTTCTCTTTCAACGTCCACGGGGGGCGTTGCGAAGCCTGCCAGGGCCAGGGCGAGTTGCGCATCGAGATGCAGTTCCTGCCCGACATCTACATCCCTTGCGATGTATGCCACGGGTCGCGCTTCAACCGCGAGACTCTGCAGGTCAGGTTCAAAGGGCACAATATTGCCGATATCCTAAAGATGACGGTCGACCAGACCCTGGAGCAGTTTTCGGCCTTCCCATCGATGATGAACAAGCTGACATTGCTCAAGGAAGTCGGACTGGGGTACATCCGGATCGGACAACCCGCCACCACCCTCTCCGGGGGTGAAGCGCAGCGGGTCAAGCTGGCGAAAGAACTCTCACGCCGGGCCACCGGCCGAACACTGTATGTGCTTGATGAACCTTCGGTCGGGCTGCACGCTGCGGATGTCCATAAGCTCATCGAGGTGCTCCAGCGCCTGGTGGATGCCGGCAACAGTGTCCTGATCATCGAACACAACCTGGAAATCATCAAGATTGCGGACTGGGTCATCGACCTCGGACCCGAGGGCGGCGACCGGGGTGGAGAACTTCTCGGTGAGGGCACCCCGGAGATGATCGCCGCAATGCCCAAGTCCTACACCGGCCAATTCCTTAAGGGACATTTGAAATAATTCCCATCTCTGGATGGAATAAGAGCAGAGCCTGAAAAGCCCTCTGCTCTTATTCGTTTCTGCTACTCATCCCAATACCCTCTGGTGTTACGGCTCGATTGCATAGATTTAGCACCATTCTCCCCCAGTTTTCGTGAAATCATAACATTAAAAAGGATATTCCCAAAATCAATGAAGTTCAGGTAGAATATTACTGCTCCTTGCGTAAAATTCAGAACTTAATCGATCAGATAACAAGGAACAAACGGTAAAGTGGGTTCATATATATGCAGTACTCAGAAAAAGCAAAGGTTTCCACCTTTGCCCTGCCTAGAGGACGGATAAGACGATGACAATCACAAATACTATCGATTCGTTTAAAAAACGCCAGAGGTTGATCCCTTACATCATTGCCGGGGTTGCGATCATCCTGGTAGTGATCGGGATCATCATCGTAGTCACGAGTCTCTCTGGAGGCGGTGGGATCGCCCTGTTTGCCACTGACACGCCCACCCCGACCATCACTCCGAGCCCTACCCGTACATCGGCCCCCACCGAGACGCCCACGATCACCCCCACGCCGACAGATACGCCGACACCGACTCCATCGGCGCCATTCGATTACATAGTCCAGGAGGGCGATACCCTTTACGGGATCATCGAGACCAACAACCTGGGTGATAACGGCATCATCCTGATCCTGCTGCTCAACCCATATGACCCCATCGCTGGGACGGGCATCGACCCGCAGACCCAGTTCATCTATGTCGGCCAGACGATCACCCTGCCACCGCCTGGGATGGCGCTGCCCACACCAACACCCTGGCCGGCGGATGCGCCGCGCGGCACGCGCATCTCCTATCTGGTGCTCCCGGGAGACTCTCTGGGCAACATCGCCAATCAACTGAACAGCACCGTTGAAGGCATCCTTCAGGCAAACCTTGACATCCTCGTCGATGGGGAGGCTTCGATCATCTACCCCGGCCAAATCCTGATCGTCCCGGTCAACCTGGTGACTCCGGTGCCTACAAGGACACCGACCGCCACACCTACCCCTTAAAATTAGCAGAAACACACTGGCCTGCTCCCCGGTTGGGAAGCAGGCTTTTTTTGCCGCCCCTTTGACATTCTAAGCAGCAACGGCTAAAATGATATCGGGATCAATCATGCCGATCTGGAGTATCTGTGGGTAAGTGGTCTGGGAAATTTGTCATTGGCCTGACCGGGAATATCGCCACCGGGAAGAGCGTTGTCCGCCGTATGCTCGAGCATCTGGGAGCGTACGGGATTGACGCGGACGCCCTGGCCCACCGGGCGATCTCAAAAGGTGCGCCCGGCTATCAAGCCACCCTCGATCAATTCGGCAAATGGATCCTGGATTCCCAGGGTGAGATCGACCGTGCCAGACTGGCCAGCGTTGTCTTCAATGAGCCGGAAGCTCTCAACCATCTGGAAGCGATCGTCCATCCCCTGGTGGAACATGCCGTGGACCTGATGATCCAGAGAGCCTCGCAGCGGGTGATTGTCATCGAGGCGATCAAATTATTAGAAGGGACACTGGGTTCGCAGTGCGATACGATCTGGGTCACGTACTCGCCTGAAGAGGTCCAAAAAGACCGCTTGATGCGCAAGCGTTCGATGACCGCAGACGAGGCTCTCCACCGCATCCGCATCCAGACGCCGCAGGATGCCAAGAAAGCCGCCGCAAACCTGGTGATCACGAACATTGGCTCATTTGAAGAAACCTGGCAACAAATAGTCGCCGGTTGGAAGAAACTCTCCACAACTACCGATGCCACGCCAACCGTGGTCAAGATAGCGGATACCGCTGGTCTCGCGGTGCACCGCGGCCGGGTGCGCGATATAGACGCCATCTCCGAACTGATCACCCGACTCAACACCGACCCCCGCCCCTTCGGACCAGACGACGTTATGGCGGCTTTCGGCGAAAAAGCGTTTTTATTGTTGATCGATAACGAAACCCTGGTCGGTCTTGCAGGCTGGCAGGTGGAGAACCTGGTCTCGCGGACCACTGACCTGTACCTCGACCCGAGTGTCCTGCCGGCGCAAGCTCTCAAGACGCTGATCTCTGAGGTGGAGAAGGCCTCCACTGACCTTCAATGTGAGGCCGCGCTGGTCTTCCTGCCTCCCCATCTGGTCGTCCACGTAACAACCTGGAAGGAACTGGGCTATGAACGCCGAACGCCCCATTCACTTAGTGTGCGCGCCTGGCAGGAGGCTGCTGAGGAGTCCATGCCTGCAAACACTGTCCTGCTCTTCAAGCAACTCCGCGTTGACCGCATCTTGCGCCCGATCTAACAAACTGGATAAATCTGTGGCAGGGAAGCCAGGGCATTCCCCGACACCCTGACCACCTCCTTGAATCGCTCATCCCATGTCTGAACTGCTTAGTGACCTCCTCTTTATCTTTCAACGCCTGGACTGGCTGGGAATATTAGACATCCTGCTGGTCATGTTGATCCTGTTCAGCGTGCTCTACCTGGTCCGGGATACGCAGGCCACGGTGCTCCTGCGTGGTGTCATTTTCATCCTGGTCCTCACCGCAATCTTTACCAGTCTGGTGGAACTACCGGCATTTTCGTTCCTGCTCAGTGCAGCCCTGCCCGCCTTGGTGTTCGCCATCCCGGTCATTTTTGCGCCCGAGATCCGCCGCGCCCTGGAACGGATCGGCCGGGCAGGTACATACATGCAGCCGCCAAACAAGAATGCAAGCCACGAGATGGCGCAGGCCATCCAAGCGGTGGCCAGCGCATCGGCGCGGCTCTCCGCCCGTCAATATGGCGCCCTGATCGTCCTGCAACGCTTCGACTATCTGGATGAGTTCATCAAAACCGGTGTCAACATGCAAGCAGACATCTCACCGGAACTGTTGATCCAGGTCTTCCACCCCAACACACCCTTGCATGACGGCGCAGTTGTCGTTTCAGGGAACCGGATCCTGGCAGCGGCCTGCGTGATGCCGCTCTCATCCAGCGGGATCCTGGCTCGGTCCCCGGAGCGCCAGATGGGATTGAGACACCGGGCTGCCCTGGGCATCTCGGAAGTCAGCGATGCGGTCGCGGTGGTCGTCTCCGAGGAGACTGGCGCCATCTCGATCGCCCACTCCGGCCGGATGATCAGGCGCTTGGACGCTGAACGGTTGGAAAACGTCCTGGTCGCGTTCTACAGTTCCGACCGCTCACACAAGCTGAACTACTTCCAGCGTCGTTTCCCCTATCTATTTCCTCCGAAGAACGAGTGAGGTTGCATGTTCCGCTGGATCATCAAGAACATCCGCACGCTCTTTACAGCCTTCATCCTGGCAATCGCCATCTGGGTCTCGGCCGTCTCCGCTTCCGACCCTGACAGGACCCAGGATTTCCCGCGCCAGGTCCGCATCGAGATCGTCGGCCAGGACCCCGGGCTGGTCATCAGCGGGAGTATCCCCCAGAATGTCC
Organism: Chloroflexota bacterium; assembly: GCA_043826785.1. Taxonomy (GTDB): domain Bacteria; phylum Chloroflexota; class Anaerolineae; order Anaerolineales; family Villigracilaceae; genus JBDRPT01. The sequence continues at coordinate 6,583 of JBDRPT010000092.1, forward strand.
AATTGACCCTGCGAGCCCCTCAAACCGTATGGGACCAGCTGATCAGCGAAGAGGGCGCGATCCGGGCGGTGGCCGACCTTTCCGGGCTTGCTCCGGGGACCCATACCGTTGAGGTTCAGATCCAGATCGCCATCACCCCGGTGCGGGTGATCGCCCGCTCGCCGCAAACCATCACGCTAGTTCTCGAATCCCTGATCACCCGCTCGATACCGATCGAACTCACGGTGGAAGGGGAACCGGCTGTCGGTTTCCAAGCCGAGACTCCCATCCTGGAGACCAGCGAGGTGCTCATCTCCGGGCCGCAGTCCATTGTCGAGAGTATCGCTGCTGTCCATGCTTCGATACAGATTACCGGGACGCGCCAGGATGTCGAGGCGGTCCTGCCCCTCTACCCCGAGACCGTGGATGGAGAAACCGTCCAGGGGATCACCATGTACCCCGAACAAGTCCAAGTCCGTGTCCCGGTCACCCAGTTGATCGGATACCGTGACCTGGCTGTCAAGGTTGTAACCCGCGGCCGGGTAGCCAGCGGGTACCGCTTGACAAGCGTCTCGGTCTTCCCCCCGCTGGTCACCGTGTTCTCAGACAACGCGGCGATCATTGACTCGCTCCCTGGACAGATCGAGACGATGCCCCTCGATCTCAGCGGGACAAACGATGATATCGAAGTCTTCCTGGAGTTGAACATACCTGAGGGCATAATGCTGATTGGCGAGCAGCACGTACTGGTCCAGATTGGCATTGCCCCCATCGAAGGCAGCCTGACGATGTCATACCGTCCCGTGGAAATCATCAACCTGTCGCCCTCCCTGCAGGCGACCATCTCACCCGTGCGGGTGGATGTCATCCTCTCCGGCCCGCTGCCGGTCCTGGAGACCCTCTCCCCGAGCGACGTGCTCGTGGTCATCAACGCCGAGCGGTTGACCGTCGGTACGTACCAACTTGCGCCGACCGTCGAGATCCTCGTCCAGGGCGTGACAGTCGAATCGATCCTTCCCGGGACCGTGGAAGTAGTCATCCGTCCCGCCTTCACCCCAACCCCCTAAATTGAGCGCGATGAAACCAATTATTGCATTAGTCGGACGTCCGAATGTAGGTAAGAGCACGATATTCAACCGCCTGATCGAAGAGCGCCTGGCGATCGTCGACGAAACGCCCGGAACCACCCGGGACCGGATCGTAGCCGAAGCCGAATGGAACGGCGTGACCTTCGACATCGTCGATACCGGCGGCATCGACCCGACCCATGGCGGGAAAACACCGCTCTCCACCGGATCGGCGGATTTCGTCGAGCAGATCAAGGAACAGGCGTTGATCGCCGTCCAGGATGCGGATGTAGTCCTGCTGATCGTGGACGGCGCCGCCGGGGTCACCCCGCCAGACCGCGAGGTTGCCGGGATCCTGCGCCGCTACCAGAAGACGGTCAATGATAAACCCTGGCCGCCGATCCTGATCGTGGCCAACAAGTGTGATAACGCTGCCCTGCGCGCCGAGACCATCCAGTTCTACGAACTGGGCCTGGGTGACCCCTATCCGATCTCCGCCGTGCACGGCACCGGGACTGGCGACCTGCTCGACGCCCTGGTGGCTGAGTTCCCGCCCCAATCCTCGGTCGAGGAAGATGAATCGGTCAAGATCGCCATCGTCGGCAAGCCCAACGCCGGGAAATCCAGCCTGCTCAACCGGCTGGTCGGCGCAGAACGCGCCATCGTCAGCCCCATCCCCGGGACAACCCGGGACGCTATCGACACCCGCATCACCGTCAATGAACTGCCGGTCACCCTGATCGATACAGCCGGTATCCGGCGGCGGGGAAAGGTCGAGCGCGGGGTGGAAAAATACAGCGTCCTGCGCTCGATCAAGGCCATCGAACGGTCGGACGTCGTCTTGTTGATCATCGACGCCACCAGCGGGATCACCGCCCAGGACACCCATATCGCCGGTTACATCCTGGACGCGTGGAAGAGCACGGTCGTGCTGGTCAACAAATGGGACGCCATTGAAAAAGATAACTACACCATGGAAGGCTACACCGAGCGGATTCGTCACGAGTTGAACTTCATGGATTACGTCCCGTTGCTGTACATCTCTGCCCTGACCGGCCAGCGCGTCGACCAGGTCCTGCCGCTCGCCCTACGCGTCCAGGAGGAACGCCTCGCCCGCTTGAACACCGCCAAGCTGAACCGGACTCTGCTCAAGGCCATGGATGCCCACCCGCCCCCCTACCATGCCGGGCGGCAACCGAAGATCTATTACAGCTCCCAAGTGCGCACCGACCCGCCGACCTTTGTCCTGCACGTCAACGACCCAAAACTGCTCCACTTCACCTATATGCGCTATCTTGAGAACCAGATCCGCGAAGCCTATGGGTTTCTTGGAACTCCGATCAAGCTCGTTACCCGGGGCCACAAGGAAAAATAATCCGATCATAAATAATCTAGCCACCTGACACTTTGCCAGAATTGGCATCAGCATGCCTTACGCCGGCCGGAGGATGAATCCCCCGGCTCACAGCGGAAGCCGTCTAAAGACGGCTAAAAGCAGCCCGCTTTAGCGGGCTTTAACTCTGAGCCGGGGACTTTAGTCCCTGGCGGATGTGGTTGATAGGCTCATTCGGTATTCCATCTGAAATTGTCAGGTGGCTAGTAAATGATCCGTAAATAAAAAATACTGCGGAGGCCGGTAGACCTCCGCAGTATTCGTTTCGCGGGTACGGATTATGGAGTCGGAGATGGGGTCGGGGTCTCCGTAGGCACCAGGGTTGGCGTGGCGGTGGCCAGCACTGGGACTGAAGTCGCGGTCGGTACAGGTACTCCGCCCAGCCGGATGATGCTCGGCCCGACCCAGAGCGCCCGATCGCCGGCCGGGGACCCGTAGGCCAGGACGGTCAGGATGAACTTGACATTATAGCCTGCCAGGGCAGAGAGATCCACATCCATGCGATAGTACAGGCCCTCGTACCGCTCAAGGAAGACCTTGAGGGTCTGGACCGGATTGGTGCCGATCTGGTAATCCAGGCGGAAGGTCACGTAACAACCGGTGGAGCCATACTGGCAGTTGACGATCGATTGGAAGCGGTCCCCGGCCTGGACAACGATGACCGGGTAGACGCCCTGGATATAGCCGTCGGTGATGTTCTGCGGGAACGTCACCAGGCCCGGGCCGCCGGCGGTGCCATCTTCAAGTGCGGTGGGGTTGACGGGCAGGACGAAGCCGTTGGGGCTGCCATCCGTTCCCGGGCAGGGCAGCGCACCGGCGCCGCTCGTCCAGGTGGCAGAACAGGCATTGGCGACAAAGTCATAGACCAGGCCATATGTGCCGACGACATTGATGTCCACCCAGAAGGGGTTGTTGCCGGCATAGCCGATCCCGAACGGTGTGCCGTAGGCATTCTTGAGCATCCAGTATCCCCGGTAGTGGCCCGCCGAGGTCGGCGCGACCATCGGGACAGACAGGTTGATGTACTGTCCGGGGGCGACGCTGGCTGGCAGAGGTTTCACGGGCGTCGCGCTCATGGCATCCCCGCTGACGAAGACCAGCGAGTAAGCCGTGGTCCAGGTGCAGGTGCCGGTGTTGCGCAAGCGCCAGGTCTTGGTGAATGGGGTCCCGGCTGCGAAGACCGAGCCATCCGGGACGGTGATGTCGGCAATGAAAGTCACCCGGTCACAGGCGGAGGGCGGAGGCGGCGGAGGCGGTAGCGGGGTGGACGGGATGATCGAGCCGCGCGTGATCCGCGGCGCGCCCCAGATCGCCCGGTCGCCGGTCGGCGAGCCATAAGCCTCGGTAATCAGGATGAAGGTCACATTCTGCCCGGCCAAAGCAGAGAGGTCGATGCTCGCCCGGTAGAACAAGCCCTCGTACTTCTCCCGGAACGTCCAGAGCGTCTGCACCGGTCCAGCGCCGATCTGGTAATCCAGGCGGAAACGGACGTAGCAGGCGATAGCACCGTACTGGCAATTGACCAGGCTCTGGAAACGGTCACCAGCCTGGACGGTGAAAGCAGGGAAGACCGCCCGGATGTAGCCGTCGGTGATATTCTGTGGGGAGACCAGCAGGCCGGGAGCAGAATCGATTGTACCGTTCTCCAGTTGCGGCGCAGCCAGGCTAATCACGAAACCGTTCGGGTCGCCATCGGTGCCCGGGCAGGGGATCGCCCCGGCGCCGGTCGTCCAGACGGCCGAACAGTAATTGGCGACGAAGTCATATGCCACGGTTGCGCTGGCTACGACATTGATGTCCACCCAGAAAGCGCTGGTCGCAGTCGAACCGATCCCGAAGATGGTTCCGACTGCGTTGCGCAGTTTCCAGTAGCCGCGGTAGTGACCCGCCACGCTGGGCGCGGTCATCGGCACAGAGATGTCAACCGTGCTGCCGGGTGGAACATTGATCGGCAGGTTGAGGGACACTCCTGCACCCATGATCTCGCCACTGACGAACACCAGTGCATAGGATGTGGTCCAGGTGGATGTACCGATATTGCGCAGGCGCCAGGTCTTGATGAAGGTTGCACCGGGCGAGAAAGTCGTCCCATCTGGTACAGTGACATCGGCGACGAACTGCGCCCAGTCCGTGATGACCGCGGCCGAAGCTGGCCGGGGACCGATGCTCGCGACCGGGATGAACTGCGCCAATACGACCACCGTTAGGACAGTGGCTGTCAATATGCGTCTCAGTTTCATATGTTCCTCCTTCCGCATCAGCGGGAAACGCGCAGGGAGGCGCACTTGCGCCTCAAGCATCCCTGCATAATCACTCTAGAGACGAGTTTGCGATGTTTAATGTTCCACATCTTGCTACCTCTGTATGATAACGCAAATTACGCGAAATGAATATCCCTCTGCGATATAATCAATGCCATGCTGCGGGTGATCCTGCACCTCGACCTGGATGCCTTTTTCTGTGCAGTGGAGGAACTGCATGACCCTGCGCTGTGCGGCAAACCCTTTGCCGTCGGCGGCAGGCCGGAGGCACGCGGCGTGATCTCGTCCTGTTCCTACGCCGCACGCAAGCACGGCGTCCGCTCGGCGATGCCGACCAGCCGGGCCCTGCGCCTCTGCCCGGGATTGATCCTCCTGCCAGCCCGGCACGGCGGCTACAACGAGATGTCGAAAAAGGTGATGGAGCGGCTCGATGACCTCTCCCCGTTGGTCGAACAGATCTCGATCGACGAGGCGTTCGTCGACATCAGCGACCTGCGCGAGCCGGCCGAGGCCATCGCCCGGCGCATCCAGGCCGAGATCCGCGACGGGCTGGGCCTGCCCTGTTCGGTCGGCGTAGCCACGAACAAGCTGGTCGCCAAGATCGCCACTGAGGTCGGCAAGAAGTCTTCCAAAACAGACAGTCCTCCCAACGCCATCACCATCGTCCCGCCGGGAGAGGCAGCGGCCTTCCTCTCCCCCTTGCCGGCGGAACTGCTCTGGGGGGTCGGGCCGAAGACGGCCTCCCGGCTGCGGGAGCACGGCATCGAGACCATCGGCGACATCGCCCGCCACCCTGAATCCGACCTGGTGCGCTGGTTCGGCGAGAATGGCCGGGACCTCTCCCGCCACGCCCGCGGCCTGGACGACCGGTCGGTGGTCAGTGAGCACGAGGTCAAATCGATCAGCCAGGAAGTGACCTTCGCCCGCGACCTGAGCGACGACAAATCCCTGGCCGAGACCCTGAGCAGCCTCGCCGCCCAGGTCGGCCGGCGCCTCCGGGCGGTAGACCTGGCGGGGACAACGGTCAAGATCAAACTGCGCTGGCCGGATTTCACCACCCTGACCCGCCAGATAACCCTGCCCCAGCCAACAGACCAGGACGGAGAGATCTACCGCACTGCTGCGGAACTGCTCAAGAAGAACCGCCAGCCCGGCAGGGCCGTGCGCCTGATCGGCGTGGGCGTCAGCGGCCTGCGGGCGCCCATTCGCCAGCTCGAGCTGTGGGGGCAGGACGACGAGAAGGACCGCCGCCTGCAGGAAGTGCTCGATAGCCTGCAGGAACGCTACGGCCGGGGGGTCATCGGCCGGGGTGGTAGAATCAAATCGTGAATTTCATCACAAAATCTATCAATGAGGAAATCTATGCGTGAGTTTATCGACGGGACGGAAGCGGTCGCCCGCGGCGCCCTGAAGGCCGGGTGCAACTTTTTTGCCGGTTACCCGATCACCCCGGCCACGGGCATCCTGCTGCACATGGTCCGCGAGTTGCCCAAAGTCGGGGGGATCGCCATCCAGGCGGAGGACGAGATCGCCGCAATGGGGTTCTGCATCGGCGCGGCGCTGACCGGCGCCAGGGTGATGACCGCCACCAGCGGCCCCGGCATCAGCCTGTACTCCGAGCAAATCGGCGCGGCGATCATGTGCGAGGTCCCGCTCGTTATCGTCGACTGCCAGCGGATGGGCCCGGCGACCGGCGGGGCGACCACTGTCGCCCAGGGGGATGTCCAGTTCCTGCGCTGGGGCACCTCCGGGGGCTATCCGGTCATCGTGCTGGCGCCCACCGACATCGCCTCCATTTACACGCTGACCCAGAAGGCTTTCGACCTGGCCGAACGCTTCCGCCTGCCGGTCTTCCTGGCAGTGGACAAGGAGCTGGTCCTGACCAGCGCCACGGTCGCGGCCGATGCGCTCGTCACGGTCCCGGTGCGTGAACGGGAAACGGCTTCCCCGCAGGCGGACTACCGACCCTACAGCTATGAGCCACCGGACGCGGTCCACCCGCTGACTCCCTATGGCGGGGCGCACATCCAGCACATCACCGCCTCCTCGCACAATGAGCAGGGCATGCTGGTCAAGGACCCGGGCATCGTCGGGCGGCTCAACCGGCACCTGGAGGCCAAGGTCGACGCCCACCTGGACGAGATCGCCATGGTCGCCGCCGACCTGCAGCCCGGTGCCACGACGCTGCTGCTGAGCTATGGTGTCTCGGCCCGGTCGGCCATCGAAGCTGCCCGGATAGCCCGCGAACGGGGCGCGGCCGTCTCCATGTTGACAGTCCATTCGCTCTGGCCGGTCCCGGAGGCGCAGATCTGCCAGGCGCTGGCAGGAGTGGAGCGGGTCATCGTGCCCGAGCTGAACCTGGGCCAGTACCGCCGCGAGATCGAACGGCTGGCGGCGGACGGGCAGGAAGTAGTCGGGGTCAACCGGGTGGACGGCGAGCTGATCACCCCGCAGGAGATCCTCGCAAAGGCAGGGCTGGCATGAGCGCAGAGACGACCACCTACCTCGACGTGAAGATGCTGCCCTACCCGTTCTGCCCGGGCTGCGGGCATGCTGCCATCCTGGATGCCCTGGATGTGGCGCTCACCCGGCTGAACCTCGACCGGCGCGAGATCGTCCTGGTGACCGACATCGGCTGCCATGGCCTCTCCGACCAGTTCTTCGCCACCAACGCCTTCCACGGCCTGCACGGCCGCTCGATCACCTATGCCACCGGCATCAAGCTGGTCAACCCGGAACTCAAGGTGATCGTGCTGATCGGCGACGGCGGCTGCGGCATCGGCGGGGCCCACCTGCTGAACGCCGCCCGGCGCAATATTGGCCTGACCGTGCTGGTCTTCAACAACTTCAACTTCGGCATGACCGGCGGAGAGCACTCGGCCACCACCCCGGTCGGCGGGCGCACGGCCACCACCCAGGCTGGCAACATCGAGCGCCCGATGGACATCTGCGCGACCGTGGCGGTCAACGGGGCCAGCCTGGCCGCCCGGACGACGACTTTCGACAAGGCGCTGCCGGACCTGATCGCCGCAGCCATCCAGAACGACGGTTTCTCGCTGGTGGACATCTGGGAACTGTGCACGGCTTACTACGCTCCGGCGAACAAGTTCAGCCGCAAGGTCCTCGAAGGGACCCTGGCTACGCTGGGTTTTGCCACCGGTGTGGTCCATCGTGACCCCCATCCCGAGTACAGCCGTGCCTACCGGGAATCCGTCGCCCCACTGAACGGGCAGGCAGCCCTGCCTGCCAGGCCGCTGCAGGCCCGCCACCGGTCCGGCCTGAGCGCCAGGACAGCCTGCGTCATCGCCGGCGCGGCCGGAAAACGCATCGGCGCGGCGGCCGGCTATTTCAGCCGCGGCGCGCTGCTCGCCGGGTTGTGGGCCACCCAGCGGGACGACTACCCGGTCACCGTGCGGACCGGTTTCTCGCTGGCCGAAGTCATCCTCAGCCCGGAAGAGACGCTCTTCACCGGGATCGTCAAGCCAGACCTGATGGTGGTGCTCTTCGCCGAGGGGCTGCAGAAGGTCGCCGCCCAGATCAAGCGCCTGACCGCAGACGACGTACTCTACATCCATTCCGGCCTGCTGCCGGTCGAGACCGGCGCACAGGTCATTCCGCTGGACTTCTCCGGCACGGGAATCAAACCGGAGCGCTGGGCGCTGGCGGCGATGGCCGAGGTCCTGCGCCATTCCGGGCTCTACCCGCTGGAGGCCTACCGCGAGGCCGCCGCGCTGCGGGCGGAGTACGCCGCGGAGAACTTCGCCGCGATCGACGCCGCCATCGGCAGGCTGATCCGGGCATGACGGCCGCCTGGTACCCGACCGAGAAAGGAGCAATGCGATGACCGTCCAGACCCGCAGTCTGAGCTTGAACACGAAAGGCGATGCTGACATCCACGACCTGACGGATGCAATCCATCAGGAGGTGCTGGCGAGCGGGATCACATCCGGCCTCGTGACCGTCTTCTGCCCGTCATCGACCAGTGGGGTGACGACGATCGAGTACGAGCCGGGCGCGTGCAGCGACCTGCGCCGCCTTTTCGATGAACTGGCCCCGCCGGGAAGGGCCTATGCCCATGAAGCCGCCTGGCATGACGGCAACGGTCATAGCCATGTGCGCGCGGCCCTGCTCGGGTCCTCGATGAGCATCCCCTTCGTGGACCGGCGCTTGACCCTCGGCACCTGGCAACAGGTCATCTACATCGATTTCGACACCCGCCCGCGGCGCCGGGAACTGGTCCTGCAGCTTATCGGGGAGTGAGGCGAGGTCGTTTCTGGTCTGGATGGCTCGTAAGGGTAAACGAGGTCAGGTGCAGCCTAGCCTCATTTATTATTGTTCATGCTTTCGCCTTAAACCGTGTGATACATCCTGCGCAAGAGGCAATATATAAACAAAATGACAAATCAATTTCAAGCTCTACAAACAATACGCAAAATGAAACAAACTATTGATTGGGAGACTGTCTATGCAACAGAACTACCACGAATTTACAACTTCTTCTTATACAAGATTGGTGATAAAGAATTCGCCCAAGATTTGACATCGATAACTTTAGAGCGCGCTTGGAAAATACGTTACAAATACAAAAGTGCTATTGCGTCACCATCCACTTGGCTTTTTGGAATCGCCAGAAATGTCTTGAAAGAACATCTGCGGAGGAACAAGACCGTTGAACAAAGAATAGAACCAGTATCACGAATTGATGAGTTACCTTCAGAGATCGATATTGAACAAAGTATTTCGCAACATCTGGACAGAGAACGCCTGCGAAAGATGCTCCAAGAACTGCCAGAACGTGAACAGGATTTGATCGCATTGAAATATGGCGCGGGCTTAACCAACCGCGAGATTGCCGAAATAACCAGATTTTCTGAAAGTAACGTGGGCAGTATTTTACACCGGACCGTAAAAGGTCTTCGTAATAGATAGGATGAGAATCATGGATGACCAATTCTTATATCAATTGCGCGAGCAACCCGATTCGGAGTTCGCAAAAAGCTTACACCGAAAACTAACCCGATATCATCCAAATTCTGACTGGAGATCAATCACGAGCTTTAACTCGTTTTTCAGAAGCAAATCTGCAAAACCGGTTTGGATAACCGTCTTGATCGTGGTTAGCTTTTTTGCCGCGATGACAGTCTCACCGGTGAGAGCGTTTGTTTCATCGCTGATCATTATTATTTCTGGTCAATCATTCGAAGTGACTGATGATTATCCGGGAGATAATTATCCCGGCACTGTTACGATCATCGAACCTCAGGTAATGTCCCTCAGTGAGGCGCTTGCTATATTTCCACATGCTATAAAATTGCCGACCAATATTCCAACCGAATTTGTTCTAAACGAAGAGAATATTTGGGTTTATGTTGGAGAAGAAGGCGGATGCTTTGCAGATTCCATTTTAATTCAATGGATATCTGACACCAATGTAGTAATTAATCTTATGATTACTAACTGATGTTACGCACGAGCCAGAGTAAAAATCGGGTAAGATTTGGGCATGAACAAAGAATACTTGGAACTGTACACAGATTATTTGCTCAGCACGTTTGGTTATGCCACCGCCACCGGTCTTTCACGGATGGTGGAAGG
>JBDRPT010000093.1:0-46539 GCA_043826785.1 Chloroflexota bacterium
CCTTCCACCATCCGTGAAAGACCGGTGGCGGTGGCATAACCAAACGTGCTGAGCAAATAATCTGTGTACAGTTCCAAGTATTCTTTGTTCATGCCCAAATCTTACCCGATTTTTACTCTGGCTCGTGCGTAACATCAGTAAAGTCATTCTTGATCGTGTGTCCGTCCATGCTGATCAGGACATCGTCCTTGCGCAGGCCGGCCTTGTAGGCCCCCATGTCCTCGGCCGGGCTGTCCAGGCGGATGCCCTCGGTCACCGGAACGCCGATGGCTGCGGCAATTTCGGGGTTGAAGTCACTGATGTTGATCCCCAGCATCGGGCGGTCGAAGGTGCGTTTGTCCCGGCCGGTCTCGAGCAGATGGGCCAGGTTGGGCAGGGTGACATCCCACTCTACCTTGAACCTGTCGGCCCGTTCCGGCCAGCCTTCGCCCTCGGGGACGGTGTGTTCCAGCGTCACCAGCGTAGCGCCATCCTGCTCCTTCAAGGTTACAGTCACTTCTGAGGGTGCCGGCTCGAAACGGGCGAACCATTTGAACTTGACCGATCGATTTTCCTCCAGGGCGATATATTCCCCTGCAGAGTAGAAATCACCATGCCACCAGAGGTACATTCTCCCGCCGGGACGAGGCGCGACGGTGGCGTAATCGCACAGCCATTCATGCAGGGCGATTGCCCGGGTGAAGGCAAAATAGACCTCTTTTGGGGGGGCTTTGACCAATTGTGTGGATGTGACCGTATGGGACATCGTTGCCTCGCTTTCTTGTCTTCCTGCGCTGGGATCTCGTCAGGCCTGGCTGTCCGGGATGGGTCGATCGGGGTCTTCGAGCCAACGGAGGATATCTGCAGTGTGTTCTTTCTCGTGGTGGGCGAAGATCTCGACAACCTGGGAGATCGTCCCGGCGTGCCCTCAGGGCAGGGTCAATGGCTGGGTCAGCTTTTCCTCCGCCAAGCTGCGGATGGTCTCCTTGAGCAATTTCCGGGAGGCATGCCATTCGTGCAGGGAGTGTTCATAATCCAGGCTCTCGCGGGTGGAGACTGTTTCAGCATTGTAGTAGTTGATCCCCCGGGCGGCAGGTGTGCCGGGTGTAAGGCCATCCATGTGGGCACGCAGCGATGCAATCACAGCATCGTCCCAACCGGCAATGTGGTCGAGCAGTTGCTTGAGGGTCCAACCGGGGTAGATCTGCTTGTGGATGTCCACCCGGGGGAGCAGGGCCTCCAGCCCGCCGCGGGCTTCATCCAGGTGTTGGATATAAGCGTCTTTGGTGGTCATGGGCGTTTTCCTTCCTGACTGACTATAGCATGTCCCTGACCGGAAATCAAGCGAGGGGATGGAGTTGAGAGTCTTCCGCGGGGTTGTGCGTCTGCGCTGACAGCCCGTGGTGGTCAACCCTCGATCGCCTGGCGGACCTGGCCGGCGTGGCTCTCAAAGTGAAGTCTGAGATAACGGAATAGCGTTTCCAGGGTGACCTGCCCCGATAACAGCGGGTCCCAACCGGGATATTCCATTCCCAGAGTCAGGTCTGCATTGCTGAGTGACTCGAGGGCCTGCAGCGCGCCGCGGTGAGCTTGGTCATACGTCTTCTTTAGGGACTCACGGCTGGCCCGCCGTCCCCCGATGCGGGCATGTCGTTCGTTGAGCCAGTGGAAGATCTGCCTCGGGACCAGGCGGGGGATGGACTGTAGCCATCCGACCCGGCTCTTGATGATGCCCACGTCCCCGGGGAGCAGGCGGGCTGCCAGGCTCATATGGAAGAGTACCTGCCCCACCGTCCAGGCCGGGTTGGCGCTGGGGAGCAGGTAGGCAGATTCGGGGATTTCGTCCAGCAGCCGGTGATAGTCAAGACGGACGGATTCGATTTCCTGGCGCAAGTCTGCACAGGTCGCCATTTAGACCTCCACCTGGATGGCGCTGCCGCTTTCATAGCGCTTCAGGCCACTGTGGAAGACCAGCACGGCGAGACCGAGGAGCAGGAACGCGCCAAGGAATAACCGCCCAAGGCTGCCCCAGGTGAAGGAACGGATAAATTCCGCCGGCAGGGCGCCCATCAACGCCGCAGGTACCACGGTGAAGAGCACCAATTTGGCCGCCCCCTCGAACAGGCTGACCGGGTAGAGGGCGAAGGTGACCATCGCGTTCAGGGCCAGGTTGGCGAAACCGGAGGCGTTGCCCAACCAGAATGTCAGGCTGTGGACCAGGATCATGAATGCTGTAAATGCTATGCTGGCCAGGATGACCCCGATCAGGAAGCGGACGAAGCCGTCCAGGCTGTAATAACCGGAGAACAGGTAGCTGATCAGGCCGTACAGGAGATCGCCGAACCCGGAGGCAATCGACCGGCTGGAGATCGTATGCAACAGGACCGGGCGGGGTAGGGAGAGGTAGTAGTCTAGGCGACCGCGGGCGATGATCTCGCTCAGGTTGAAGGCGTTCCCGAATAGGAAGGAGGTCAATCCAAAGGCGCTGGCAGCCACCCCGAAAACCAGGAACATGTCATTCAATTCCCAGCCGCGCAGTTGCTTGAAACGGTCGAAGAAGATGACCCAGAAAATGAAGTAGACTGCGTTGTTGAGTATCATCCCGAGTATCTGGGAGATGAACGCAACCCGGTATTCCATCACCGCGGCGATGTTGGTCTTCCAGAGTGCTAGTAAAAAGGATAACTCTTTTCTCATCGATTCCTTACCATTTGTGGGTTGGTCAGCCGCCGTTGATCGCCAGCCGGCGCAAGCCGCGGGCATAGGCCAGGGCCAGCAACCCGCCGAGGGTCACGGTCCAGGCCAGTTGTCCGAGCAGCAGGGGGACGAAACGCTCCAGGCTTGGGTCGACGAACAGCCGGGCCGGCCCGTAAGTCTGGTAGGCGAAAGGCAGCGCCTTGGCGATCTCCTGCAGCCATTGTGGATAAAAGTCCAGCGGGATGAGCATGCCGCCCAGGATGAAGATGAACTTCTGGTAGATCCACTCGAAAGGGGCGATCTCCTCGGTGATGAAGGCCAGCAGGCCGATCAGCGCACTCATGCAGAAGTTGAGCAGCCAGGATCCGAGAATTACGATCAGCGTCAGGGGCCAGCCGCGCGGCTCTGGCGGGGGACCGACGAGCAACCAGGCGACGATCCCGCCGAAGAGGACGTTCAACACCCAGCGGAACAGGCTGTCTCCTAAGCCGGTGCTGAGCTGATAGAGCAGGAAGTCGTAAGGCTTGTTGAGCAGGTAGGCGATCGACCCGTCCTTGACTGCCTCGGAGATGGCCCGGCTCAGGCGCGGGCGGGAGAGTTCGATCGATTCGGCCAGCATCAGGTACCAGAGCGTATCGTGCAAGGTCAAGCCGTTGATGCTGTCCGTTCCGGCCGCGGCAAAGGTGACCTTCCAGAGTTGGGCGAAGACCCACAGGAAGAGTACGATCATGATGCTGCGCCAGAACAACTCGCCAGGGTAAGCCAGACTGTTGAGCAGTTGGATCTGGAAGATCGCCCAATACTTGGATATCTTTCGTATAGCGAGCATTATCAACGTGACAGATTTATGCTTTCTCCGGACTCGGACCGGGCGTAGATCGCGGCGATGACCTCCTCCAGCTCCGGGTCCGAGATGGTGATGTCCACGACCGCGCCGAATTCGCTCAAACGGGACATGACCGCGTCGACGTGCGTCGCGCGGGTGTCGAAGCGTAATTTGACCCCGTAACGTTCCCGGGCGACTTTGAGCGTTTCAGTGCCTTCGATCTGGAAATCGGCCGGGACCTGTTGGGCGTAGCGCACTTCGACCAGTTTCGAGGTCAGGAAGGAGCGCTTCAGGGCCGAGACCTTGTCCTGGTAAACGATCTGCCCGTGATTGATGATGATGACCCGTTTGCAGAGCGCTTCCAGGTCCCCGGCGTCGTGGGAGGTCAACAGCACGCCGACCTTCTCCTGGGTGGCCATCTCCCGGATGGTATCGCGGATGCGTTGCTTGGCGACCACATCCAGGCCGATGGATGGCTCGTCGAGCAGCAACAATCTGGGCTTGTGCAACAGGGAGGCTGCCACCTCGCAGCGCATCCTCTGGCCGAGAGAGAGCTTGCGCACGGGGGTCTCGAGCAGGTCGCCAATCTCGAAGGCTTCCGCCAGGAGGGCGATGCGCTGCTTCGTTTCGCGGTCGTCCAATTCATAGATCTTGCCGAACAGGGTGAAAGTGTCGATGGCCGGCAGGTGGTACCACAACTGTGGGCGCTGACCGAAGACGGTCCCGATGTGGTAGGCCAGCCGGCGGCGCTCCTTCCAGGGGACGTAGCCGAGGACGGACGCCTCGCCGCCCGAGGGGTATAGGATCCCGGTCAGGATCTTGATCGTGGTGGATTTTCCGGCCCCGTTCGGCCCAATGAAACCGAGCAACTCCCCAGGTTCCATGTCAAAGCTGATGCCGCGCACCGCCTCAACCGTGCTGTACTCGGCCCGGAACAGGGCGCGCACGCTGCCACCCAACCCGGCGGCCTTGCGTTTGGTCTGGAAAGTCTTTTGCAGGTTCTTGACTTCGATGGCAGGCATGGTCTTATTGTACAATAAGTATGCTGACCGCAACCTGGTTCAGGTGGCGAGATCGCCGCCTGGAGCAACCATCGAGCTTACACTTTCCCAGCCAGGTTACCTTTCCGGTTGGATCCAATTGCATACCATGGAATACCCTCCCGAACTCATCTCCACCCTACGGAACGCATCCCGCCTGGCCGTGCTGACCGGAGCGGGTATCTCACAGGAGTCTGGCCTGCGGACATTCCGTGACGCCCAGGCCGGGCTTTGGTCGCAGTACCGGCCCGAGGATCTGGCCACGCCCGCAGCCTTCCAACGCGACCCCCGGCTGGTCTGGGACTGGTATGCCATGCGCCGGGAGAAGGTGAATGCGGCGGAACCGAACCCGGGTCACTTCGCCCTGGTGGCGCTGGAGCAGCGAATTCCCCACTTCACATTGATTACCCAGAACGTGGATGGCTTGCACCAGAAAGCCGGCAGCCTGGCGGTGATCGAGTTGCATGGCAACATCACCCGGGTCAAGTGCTCGCTGTGCGGTTTGGCTGCCGGGTCCTGGCAGGATAATGGCGTTCGGGTTCCATCTTGCGGTGGCTGCGCCGGGTTGCTGCGTCCGGACGTGGTCTGGTTTGGCGAGCAGCTTCCCCGGGTCGAACTGGAACAGGCTGTCGCAGCATCGCGCAGTTGCCAGGTCTTCTTCTCGGTCGGCACCTCGGGGGTGGTCCATCCGGTCGCGGCGCTGGCCCATGCAGCCAAAAACAACGGCGCAGTCGTGGTCGAAGTCAACGCCGAGGCGACCCCGCTGACCCCGAGTGTCGATTATGCCCTGCACGGGAAATCGGGGGAAATCATGCCGGGGCTGGTCAGGGCAGTCTGGGGAGAGTAAGCATCCGGATTTGCATGCATGCGTGGAGGCGAGTCACTGAATTATGGACAATAAATAACATGGAACCCATGCAACTTTTTCAGCGGCTGAGCATCCAATCAGCGGAGTAAAACCGAATGTCCAGGAGTCAACATGCCTTTATACGAATTTATCTGTAACCAGTGTGCCCACCCCTTCGAGGAGTTGGTGCGCAGCGCCGATTCGGTCGGGGAGCTGGCCTGTCCGAAGTGCGGCAGCGCACAGATCAAGAAAATGCTTTCATCCTTCGCATCGAAGGTCGCCGGGGGGAGTTCGTTCTCGCTTGGATCGAGTGCCTCGGCTGCATGCAGCCCGGGTGGCACCTGAGGCATTGGCTGAACGGCCGTGCGCCAGGAAAAGACAGGTCACGCACGAGTGCGTGACCTGTTTGCTTTAAGCGATTTCCACGGCGACGGGGACCGGTCTCGCGCCGGTCTCCGGGGTCGCTTTCAGCCCCAAGCGGAACCCGTAGAGGGCAGTGATGATCAGCGGAGAATGTAGGATAGCCCAATAGATCCCGGCGGAGGGTTCCTGGATGAATGAGATCGCCAGCGAGATCACCCCGACGACCAGGCCGATGAAGCTATGGACGCGCACCAGGGGCAGGTTGACATTCGGATAATTGAAAAGTAAAACCGTCAGGTAGATCGGATTCATCATGCAAAAGGCTGTCGGGGCGAAGCCGTACACAAAGAACGACAGGTCGAAGTTCCAGGCCTGGTCGGGGTCCCAGAAGGCATAGATTGCCAAGGGGATCAGCCACCAGGGGCGCAAGGATCCTTTGAAGGAGAAATCGGTCTTGCCAATCCATGCCTCCCAGAACCAGAGGCTGAAGACGATAGCGTACCAGAGGAAAACCTGCGTCAGGATCACCAGGCCATAACGCTCGGTGACCGCCGTCGCCTGGATGACGGCTGTCAGGACAAGGTTCAGGCCGACGAGCAATGCGAAGACCCGCCCAAATCGTCGCCTGAATATAAACAGCGCCAAAAGCAGGAAGACCACCACCAGGTGCAGGACAGGCATGTAGGGGGCGTAGACTGCCTTCAATTCGAAGAGCACCGCCGAAAGGTAAAGGCTGAACTCGGGCAGCTCGGCCAGATAGCCGAACCCGGTGACGGCAATCGGAGGCAGGCTTGCCGGAATGAGGATCAGCAGGAGGTAAAAAACTCTTTTACGGGTCAGGCGTTCGAGCTTGTTGTAGGTATCCATGATGAAACCTTCCAGGGTTGGCGTTCTTGGGACGATCTCAGGACCCGATCCAGACTGCGCTCCAGGCCGGCAAGCTGACCGGGAGTGTCTTGCCCGGGACAATATATTTCTGTCCATTAATCATGTTGTGGACTTCCTGTCCGGGATTCCACTTGAGATTCTTGCAGGGGATAGCCACATTCTGGCTGTCCGCTGAGGCGTTGATGGCGATAACTACCCGCTCTTCTCCCAGGCTGCGGGCGAAGACATACAGCCCGTCCCTGGCGAGGATGCGCGTATATTCGCCGCGGCGCAGGCAAGGTGTCCGTTTACGCAATCCGATCAGGGTCTTGATCCATTGGCGGAGTTCCTGGTCCCATCCGGATTGTCCCCAGGGAAAAGCCCGCCGGCAGTCGGGGTCTTTGCCCCCCTCCATGCCGATCTCATCGCCGTAATAGATGGCCGGCGCGCCGGGGTAGGCCATCAGGAACTGGTAGGCCAGTTTCAACTTCTGCAGGTCAGCACCGAGCAGGGTCTTGATCCGTTCGGTATCGTGCGTGCCCAGCGTGACGTACATGGCATGGATGTTCTCACGGGCGTAGACCTTGAACAGGCCTTCGACCCGGTCTGCGAACTGGTGAGCGTTCTCCTTGCCGGTCAGCAACTGGACGAGTGCCTCCCGGACGGGGTAGTTCATCAGGCCGTCGAAGTGTTTGTCGTTCGCCCAGCGCGGGTCGGGGGTCCAGATCTCGCCGAGCAGGTAGGCATCCCGGTTGGCGCGGCGCACGACTTGGCGGAACTCTTCCCAAAAGGCGTCGTCGTCGATCTCATTCGGCACGTCCAGACGCCAGCCATCCGCGCCCTGCTCGATCCAATAGCGGGCGACATCGAAGATGGTCCGGCGGACCTGGGGGTTGGAGGTATTCAGCTTGGGCAGGGCCTTGTGATTCCACCAGCAAAGATAGTTCTGCGTATCGGTCGCGCTGTAGGCATCCAGGGGGAACCGGCGGATGTGGAACCAGTCCTTGTAGGCTGAGTGCTCACCGTTCTCGAGGACGTCCACAAAGGCATGGAAACCCCGACCGGTGTGGTTGAAGACACCGTCCAGGATCAGGCGCATGTTGTTGCGGTGGAGGGCATCGACCAGGGCATGGAAGTCGTCCAGCGTGCCCAGCCGCGGGTCGATCGTGAAATAGTCGCAGGTGTCGTAGCGGTGGGTGGAATTGGCCTGGAAGATGGGATTAAGGTAGATGGCATTGATTCCCAGGTCGAGCAGATAGTCCAGGCGCTGGACGATGCCGCGCAGGTCGCCGCCCTGGAACCCCCACAGGCTGGGCGGGGAGCCCCACTTCTGTACATTGACCGGGTCGTTCCCGGGGTCGCCGTTGGCGAAGCGGTCGTGGAAAATCTGGTAAAAGATGGAGTCTTGCACCCAATAAGGGACGGTCATGAAGTTTGCTCAATTCCTTTAACTGTAAGATTTCGTTGCACTCGCCGAGTATACCTTGACTTCAAAAAACATGCCCCGGGAGGAGCGCGTGATTCAGCCGCCCTCCCGGGACCGTTTTCTCAGATAGCCTGAAGGATGTCAGGGCCTGTACATCTCCAACTGGGGGAAGTCGGCGAGACCCAGACTGGATGGATCACCCTGGCTCGATGGGTAGCTGGAGAGCATCTCTTCCTGGGTGGGCGTGTTTCCTGCCGGCCAGAGGATATCGACGATGCGAGTGTGGTTGCTGTCTGCCGGGGCGCCACCCAGGCGCCATTGCTCCGCAGCCAGGATGACCTCCCGGACGCCGTTGATTCCATAGCCGTCATTCGATAGGACTGCCACAGCATATGCCCAGGTGGCGGGGTCGCCGGGGATCGTTTCAAGAGGGATTTTGGCGATGACTACGCGTTTGCCCGGATCAGTGATAATGGTCACCGGCACATCGCGCAGGATCGATTCCGGGGCATTGGCAGTAAAGAACCCGTAATTCCAGCCTGCCAGGGACAAGCCGAGATCCCAGCCGTATGCTTCATTGAAAGCAGCATTGCGGGCATTGCGCATCAGTCTCGCGCCGTTGGTAGGCCCATCGGTATCGATGTAGATGTCGATCAACTGGATGGAAAGCCCATTCGCGGCGCCCCAGAGATTCTCGACCGCGCCGCGCATCTCGACCCGGAAGACCAGGCTGTTCTCGTCATAGCCGACCCGGAAACTGGCCAGGTCGAACACACCGGGTGTGAAGACCCCATCCCCAGGGTAGACATAGCCCCCGGGTCCGTGGTCGTCATTCAGCGGGTCGCTGACATCGATGACCCAGGTGATTCGACCGAGGTCCGGCAGGAGCAGCCTCCCGGGGCCGGCCTGCGGGTAAAGCGCTGTTTCGGTTGCCACCCGGACCGTGATGGTATCGCCGGTGTCCAGGGTTGGCCATAGGGAGGCCAGTGGGATGGCGATCTCGGTGAACTCGGCTGAAGCGAACTGGACGTCCCCATCCAGGATGTGCTCCCATGACTCGGACTGGACATCCCAGGCGTAGAAGCTCCACTCTGATTCAGTGCTTGCCGGGCGGAATGCGATGCGGTGGGTCGCATACATACCGATAACCTGCCCGGTTTCACTGAAGGGCTGGCCGTCGTTCCGGGCGGGGACCTTCAAATAGATATCCAGGTCCTGTCCGGTTGGCTGTTCCAGGCGCAGGGTGAGGGTGTCCTTGTCGAAACCAAAATCAAGCGAAGTCAGCTCCTGGTCTTCGAACAGGAACCTGCCGGCATCCATCCATTCGCTGCGGGTGGTCATCTGCCCGTCGATGACCGGCGTGAATGTGCCTTCCAGCCCGACATCCGGGCTCACAGGCGTGGGCTGGATGATCGGGACAGAGAGATAAGCCGGGCGCTCGAGACTGAGCGCATCATAGACTTGCCCGAGGGTCTCGCGGAATTGGGTGTCGAAGGCAGCGTCATTTCCGGAGTCCTTGTCTGCGCCAAACCACCAGAACCAGTCTGACCCTTCGGCGGCGAGCATGGCCTGGTAGGCCTGTTCCAGTGCATCAGCATTAACCTGTCCCTGCCTTGGGCCGTTGAGGTAATCTTCGAGCACGGCACGTGTATCGGCGAGGTAATCCCAGGCGCGATTCTCCTCAGGTTCGCCGATCCAGGTCTCGAAGGTGGCCGAGTCCCAGGACCCCGCCCACAGGTCCGGGATGGTCTCGGGCTGCTGATCATAAAGGGCGAGGAACTCGGAAGGTGTGACGGTCTTGATCGTCGGGTCAGCGCTGAGTTCGGTGTACATCCCGTTCAGGAAGGCCTTGCCGTCGTTCTCGTACCACTCCCAGGCGTTCTCGCCATCGAGGATGACGGTGACCACGTACGGGCCGCCGGGTTCATCCCGGACCGCATCGCGAATGGCGCGCAGGCGGGTGATGAAGTCATCCACTGCGGCTTCCGCGGAGATCTGGCTGTAATCGAAGGAGACCTTATTGGAGAGGACTGTATCGCGGAAGAAGACGGTCACGGTCTGGTCGTTGCGGGCGGCGGTATACGGGCGGTAAAGGGAGGTGGCATTCATCGGCACGCCTCCGGCAAGACGGGTGAAGTCCAGGCCGAGCGAGTTGGCCAGGATACCCTCGTCGGTGACCATCCACTCGACGCCCGCCCGGGCGACCATCCCGACCATGTACTGGGCGACCGAACCCTCCGCAGGCCACATACCGCGCGGAGGCTGGCCGAAATGTTCTTCGTAGAGGGCCATGCCGCGTTCAAGCTGTTCGATGGCATCATCACCGTGGGTGAAACGGGTTGCCGGAAGGTCGATATCCGGGACGGCGATCTGGGCCAGGTTGGTATCGATCAACAAGGGCAGGATGGGATGGGCGTAGGGTGTGAAGGTGACCTCGATCTGGCCGCTGTCTTGGAGTTCGCGGTGGACCGGGATGACCTCCGAGATCAAGCGGGCATGTACATCCAGGACGACGGTCTTGTCGGCCTCGGTGAATCCCTGCCCGCGCAGGACAAGGTCATTTAACGGGGCTTCGGCAAGATAATCCGGGTCGGTCCAGGCCAGGTTGAAGAGCACTTGCAGATCGCGGAAATCCTGGGCAGTCCATGAATCGATGGCTTCAGCGAGGCTTTCGGCATCCGCACCGCCGCGCATCTGTTGGAGTTCCTGGTAGCGCGGGAAACGGGCAATGATCCTGCCATTGACATCGAAGAAGCGTTGCAGGATGTACAGTTTTTGCTCGTCATCCAATTGATCTGCCGGGACCATGGTCAACGCCCAGACGATATCGCGCTCCCCGGCTTCGAGAGCATCCAACTGGCGGATCAGGGACGGGGTCAGGTTGAAGGTAGCGTGTATGTCGGGATAGTCGCGCAACATGGCAGCCATGTCGACATAGTCCTTGGCAGCATGCATCCGCACCCAGGGGGCGCTGACCAGCCCGGTGTCCGGGTCGGTGGCATAGAAAGGTTGGTGCTGGTGCCAGATAATGATCAGGTACAGGTCGGGGGTGATTTCTTCGGTGGGTTCCGGAATGGCTGTTGGCGTCGGCTGCGCCCCGCAGGCAGAGACCAACAATGTAAGCAACAGGATTACGTTGGTGAGAAAGAATCGTTTTTTCATGGTGCAAACCCTTTCACTTGATTTGAAGTTGCAGGATGATCGTAGCATATGGCGGAATCTCTGCCAGGGGGATGTAATTGGAGAAGCCGCCGGATGTTAATGCTGTCAGGTCGGTAAATGTCCCGGTACCCAACAAAGGCAAGGCAAGATAGGTCCCCGAGACCAGGGCGCTGTTCTCCAATGTCAGGCGGTAATCGCTGACCGGCTCGCTTGTCAGGTTGATGATCACCATGACCGCCTCTTCCTGGCTGACCCGCAGGATGGAATACACTCCCGGGTTCAGGGTGGTGATGGTGCGCAGGTCGCCGACGCGCAGAGCAGCATGATCGTTGCGCAATTGGATCAACATGCGGTAGTGGCTGAGCAGGGAATCGGGGTCAGCGGTCTCGATGGCGACATTGTTCGTCTCCCAATCCGGACCGAGGGAGATCCAGGGAAAATCGGTGGAGAAGCCGGCTGTGCGTTCTGCCGACCACTGCATCGGGCGGCGGATATTCTCGTGCGCCCCGGTACCTTGCATGCCGATCTCTTCCCCGTAATAGATGAATGGTACGCCTGGCGCGGTGAGCAGCAGCGAAGCGGCGACCAGGGCCTTGTTCACGTCGGTGCCGAGTTGGGAATAGACCCGGTCGATGTCATGGTTGGTCAGGAAGGTGGCAAACTGCAGGTCCGGGAGCAGCCGGTAGGAGAGGCGCACCTGTCCAGTGGCCGAATAGGCGTTACCTTGGTTGGCAGAAGCGATAAAGGCCTCGGCAAGGTTGAACTCAAATGCGAGGTCGAGCTCATCGCCCTGGATGTACTCGGAGACCGACCCGGTATCATCCCAGATCTCCCCGACTGTGACCGCGGCGGGATTTAGATTCTTATAGAAGAGGCGGAATCCTTCGTACCAGAGGTGAGTGGCCTCGGTATTCTCCTGGTCCGCGCCGTCTTCGATCAGGTGGCGGGCAGCATCCAGGCGGAAGCCGTCCACTCCGGTCTCGGTCAACCAGAAAGCGATCGCATTCTCCATCGAGAGCGTGACCTGGGGGTTGGCGTAGTTCAGATCGGGCATATGCTCCCAGAAGAGAGCGTAATAGTAACCGGATGGCCGCCGGTACCAGACATTCTGGCCCCAGGGTCCATAGTATTCGGGCCGGGTTTCAGCCCAGATATAGTAATCACGGTACGGCGATGCGGGGTCCTGGGCGGCTACGAACCAGGCGTGCCGGCTGGAGGTGTGGTTGAGGACCAGGTCGATGATCACGCGGATGCTGCGGGCGTGGCATTCGTCCACCAGGCGCTTGAAGTCCTCCATCGTGCCGTACTCGGGGTTGACCGCCTGGTAATTGGTCACATCATAGCCGTGGTAGGACGGTGATGGATTGATCGGCATCAACCAGATACCGGTGATGCCCAGGTCTTGGTGTGTCGCCGGATCGCCATCATTGAGGTAATCCAGTTTTTCGATGATGCCATTGAAATCCCCGATCCCATCGCCATCACTGTCGTAAAAGGAGCGCACGAAAATCTCATAGAAGACTGTGTCGTTCCACCAGGGGTAGCCATCGCTGCCCTCCGGCAGGCCGGTTACCGGGCTGACCGGGTGAATGGTCGGCACCGGGACTGGCGTTGGTGTGGGAGCTACAACCGGCGTGCAGCTTACAAGGATGAATACGATGATACCGAGCGAAACCAGTACAGTTCTAAATTTCATGGCCTACCTTCCAAGGTTATAGATGTCGATCCCATGGGACCGGGTGCCGATCCAGACCTGGTTCGAGGTTGTGCGCACGATCACCAACGGTTCCGCACCGGAGGCGCCGGAGTTGGTCGTCAGGAAGCGGCGCCAGCCGGTGCCGTCATACTCGGCTACCACGCCGCCGATCTCGGACGGGAGCGAGGTTGCCACCCAGATAACGCCTGGATCGATTTCCGCCAGACTGTTGACGGTGTTGTAGGGGAGTTCAGAACTGGCCGTATTGAAATATTGCCAGCCTTCCGCCTGCCAGAATGCCAGGCCGCCTCCGCTTGTTCCGATCCAGACTTGACCGCCGGTGTCGACCAGGATGGACCTGACTGCCCTGCCGGTGGAGTAGAACGAATAGGCTTGCGACTGGAGTTCCAGCCGGCCTGTGCCACTCACCGTTCCAGCCCAGAGGGTGTCGCCTGCCTGCGGGCTGATCGCCAGGGAGAATACGACCTGGTCCTGGAGTTGGGGGAGCGGCTCCCAGGCGACCCCATCCCAGGTGGATGCTCCGGAGGGCGTCCCGATGAAGACCCGATCGTCGGCGGCAATGGCGATGGCAAAGACAGTATCGTCGGCCAGCCCGATGTCTGCGGATGTGAATGTTGTCCAGTTGATGCCGTCGTAACGGTTGAGACCGGTTGCAGTCCCGATCCAGAAAGTTCCACTGGAATCCTGTCCCAGAGACAGGACCCGATTGCCGGCCAGAGGGGAATTCCCCTGGTTGTAGATCGTCCACTCGTCGGCCAGGTCGGCGGTCTGGGCGGGTACCCAAATGGCGAGGCCCTGGTCTGTGGCGATCAGGATGCGACCATCTTCAAGGGGCAGCAGGGCATTGACCGTATTGCTCGGCAAGGGGCTGTCGGCGCGGGTCAACTGCGACCAGCCGACCTGTCCGATTGCCAGGCGGATAGCCGCCGACAGGTAGACCGTGGCGATGAAAATGCTGAAGGCCGCCAGGCTGATCCACAACCACTTCCCTGGCCGGGGGAGCATTTCCTTCAGGTATTCCCAGTAGTTTTCCTGGTCGCGCGCCCAGCGGTAGAACCGGCGGCCAGTCCCAGCAGCCATGATGCATATCGCCGGTGTGACGCTGAGGCTGTATTGCGGCCACTTGGTGGGCCATACCAGCAGGAAGAGTATCCCGAAGATCAGCCAGACAACCAGCCAGCGCCGTTCTTTCCATTCCCGGGGCAGGCCGGCAAATGCAAGGATCGCAATCAGGCCGTCGAAACCCAGATAGAAAAAGACCTGCGGATGCCACTGGGCGGGAGAGGAAGTGAAGATCCAGATGAATGGCTGGAACCAGGGGTAACCGACCTCCTGGACATGGGCTCCTTGCGAATATTGTACGTGGTAGAACAACGATTCGAGCAGGCGGCCGAGGGTGTCATGCCAGAGGGTCACATTCAGACCAAAGAAGACCAGGACGGCAAGTCCACCGAACCCAAGCAGATTTGCAATCCGGGTCTTCTTTTCAAACACGAGCAGATACCCCAGGACGAGGATCGCAACAGGCAGGTAAGCATATTTGCTGGCCGCGGCAATGCCCAGCGCGACGGCTGAAAGCCAGAACCAGCGGTCGCGCCTTTCACGGTCGCTGCGCACCATGGCCAGGATGGCAATCACCATCATGGCATGCGGGACGGCCTCCAGATAGACCTGGCTGGTGTATTTAACTGCCAGGGTATGGACGGCAAGCAGGCCCCCGGCGAGCGGGTCGACCGTCAGCGCGATGACCATGATCGCCAGGATGCCGAAGGCGGCCGAGAGGGCCCGGCTGGCGTAGAAGGCGTTGATCCAGCTCGCAGCATCCCCCAGCAGGGTGATCACGCCTGCGTACAGCAGTCGGACGAGGGGCGGGTGTTCCCGGATGCCGGGGTCATCGACCACCGCCTGCCAATCGCCTTGCCGGATGTTTTCAGCGTAATCGAAGGCGGCCTGGAGATAGACCGGCTCGTCGAAATCCTCGGGGAGTAACGCCACTGCCCAGACATGCAGGAAAACGGCCAGGAGGAGGACGATCACCAGCGGTTGGAGAGCTCGGATTCGTTTAAACATGGCTCACTTCGAGAGCACCACTCCGCTGCGTGGCGCCAGGCGCAAACCCCGGATCTGGCCTGCGCTGACCTGGGCCTGGCCCTCTCCGTAAATGGTTGTCAGCGGGCCATCCGGCAGGCCGAATGGATCCACCGAGATATCGACCACCCGGGTGCTCGTTGCTGTGTTGATGATAACGACGAGGGCATCCGGGTCGAGCTTTCGTCCGAACGCGTACACTTCGTCGGTGGCATAAAGCCGCTGGAAGGACCCCCGCCGCAAGGCAGGCTGTTGATGGCGCAACGCGGTCAGGCTGCGGGTGAATTCCAGCAAGGACAGGTCCCAGCGGGTGCAGTCCCAGGGGAACGCCTTGCGGCAATCCGGGTCTTTCCCGCCGTCCAGGCCGATCTCGGTGCCGTAGTAGATGCACGGCGCACCCGGGAAAGTGAATAGGAAGAGCAGGCCCAACCGCAGGGCAGAGGAGTCCCCCTGCGCGCTGGTGATGAAGCGGGGCGTATCGTGACTGTCGAGCAGATTGAACTGGACATGGTTGATCTCCGGGGGGTACAGTCCCAATAAGTGGTCGATCCGGTCGGCAAAGGCGGGCGCATCCAGGGGACGGAGGTATTTATGATAATCGCCCGTACTTAAGAGCTCGTCATCGATCTGGTCACCCAGCAGGAACCCGATCAGCGCGCCGGTCAGCAGGTAATTCATCACTGCATCGAACTGGTCCCCTTGCAGCCAGCGCTGGGATTCGTGCCAGATCTCGCCGACGATGTACGCATCAGGGTTGACTAACTTGACCCGCCGGCGGAATTCCTGCCAGAACGAATCGTCGCCGATCTCATCCGGGACGTCCAGCCGCCAGCCGTCGATCCCGAATTCGATCCAATGTGCGGCGACATCCCAGAGGAACGCTCTCACCGCCGGTGTGTCGGTATTGAACTTGGGCAGGGCGGGAAGGTTCCACCAGGCGCGGTATCCCAGGGCGTCATAACTCCCGGTGCCGCCATTCAGGGCTGCTTGTTCGTCGTGGGTGGGATAGGCTCCCCAGTGTTTCTTACGGTTCAGGCGGTCCGGGTTGAAGTGGAACCAGTCCAGATAGGGAGAACCAGCGCCGTTTTCGAGGACATGATGAAACTGCCAGAAGCCGCGGCTGGCATGGTTGAAGACTCCATCCAGGACAACCCGGATGCCGCGCCCATGGGCGGAATCGAGCAGATCCCGGAAGGCAACGTTGCCTCCCAGGAGTGGGTCCACAGAGTAATAGTCGTAGGTATGATAGCGATGGTTTGACGCCGATGCAAAGACCGGATTGAGGTAGAGGGCATTGATGCCGAGTTCCTGTAAATAACCCAGGTGTTCGGTAATACCGGCCAGGTCGCCGCCCTTGAAGCCATAGGTTGTCGGCGGCGAGTCCCAGGGTTCCAGGAGCAGGCCGTTATTTACGGCTGTGCCGTTGCGGGCAAAGCGGTCTGGGAAGATCTGGTAGAAGACGGCGTCTCTAACCCATTCGGGTGTTGTGATGGACATGAGCGATACCTTTATCAGTTTTATCGTTGGTTCCTGGGCTGACGAACGCGCCGGATTGAGGCGGCAAGTGGACGATGAGCTTGTCCTCCTGGACCTCGACCCGGTTGCCGTTCAGGTGGTCGCTGGCATTCTCGAAGCCCGGGTTGGCGATGGAAATGACTTTCGGGGCTGAGCCGGTGTTGACCGCAACGACGACCCGTTCCTGGCGGGCAGCGCGGAGATAGGCGTAAGTGCCTGCCTCGCTGGAAAGATGAAGCAACTGGCGGTTGCCAGCCCACAAGACCGGGTGAGCGCGGCGCAGTTCCCCGAGGCGGCGGAAGTACCCCTGAAGTGAGCTGTCCGCGGTCTCCCAGTTGAGCGGCAGGCGCGCTTCTTCGAAGATATAGCGCCCATCCTGGTGCATCGGACGCTGCTGCGAGAGGCCAGTCTCGGTACCGCAGTAAACGATCGGCGGTCCGGAGAGGGTGTACATCACCAGCGCGGCGAGGCGCAGCTTGGCCTTGTCTTCGCCAGCAATATGCAGAAACCGGGCTTCATCATGGTTGTCGAGGAAAGACGGGCGGAGATGTTCGCTCGGGAAACAGGCCTCGTGCCCACCCAGGAAGGCCTCGAACTCGGCCAGGTCCATCCGTCCGAACGCGAACGTCTCGCGCAGGGCACGCGCGAGATGGAAATCGAGCGTCCCGTCCATGATGCCGGTGTAGGAAAGCAGCGTCGGGACAGCGTGGACGATTTCCCCAAAGATCCAGCAATCGGGCTTGACTGCGCGGCAGGCGCGGCGGAAATCGACCCAGAAATCGTGGGGCGGGCCATAGGCGAAGTCCAGACGATAGCCGTCAAACCCCTCCTGGAGCCAGTGGCGGGCGACAGCGAGCATATACTCGCGCGCCGCGCTGGTCTTCAGGTTGATCTTGGGTAACTCGCGGACATTGAAATAGCATTCATAATCATCCGGCCAGTGTTTCCATAGATACCAGTCCCGGTAAGGGCTATCCGGGTTGGCCTGCGCCTCCTGGAAGGTGAAATGGTCTTTCGACCAGTGGTTGGCGACAAAATCGAGGATCATGCGCATGCCGCGGGCATGGGCCTGTTCGATGAGTTCCTTCAGGTCGGCGTTCGTCCCAAGGCGTGGTTCGACGGTGTAGTAATCGCTGGCATTATAGCCGTGATGGCTGCTGGTCTTGAAGAAAGGGTTCAGCCAGATGGTGTTGAAACCGAGCGACTGGATGGTATCCAGCTTGTCGATGATGCCCCGCAGGGTCCCGCCGTAGAAGTCGGTCAGCGAGCTTGCCTTGTTCCAGGCGCGGCCGTCCCCGGGATAGAAGCGGTCGGGGAAGACCTGGTAGACGATCGCGGCGCGGGCCCACTCCGGGATCGGGTCATCGTCCACCCAAAGGGAGAAACTCTCTGCCCGGGTCGAATCCTCGGTCCCGGAGTCTGCGTAGGTCCAATCCCCGCTATCCGCCCGGCGGGCAGCAAGTTGGTAGCGGATGAGCGTCTGAGCAGGTTGTGCGGGCAGGCTGACCGTCCATGTCTTTAGATAACCCCATGCGATCTCGTCCCACTCTACTGAGTGGGATTCCATATCCAACACAGTCGTGGCAGGCGAGCCAGGGTCGGAACCGTCCAGTGTGTAGCTGCAGCGGGCATTGCTGTAAGGGTGAGCGCCGCCGGTTGTCAGGGTCAGGAGGATTGGTTGTCCGGGGATGGGATCGAGCGGGGACTGCCGGTGGAGGTGTTTGACACCGGTCCGGTTCTCCCGGTAGTTCACCAAGCGGTTCCCGGGCTCGATCAGATTTCCGAAAATATTGTCGATCATCGTCCTGTTCCGGATAGCTTGCCCGACAGCATCGCTGTCGGGCAAGAGAATATCACCGCTGAAGCCAGCAGGATTGCATGCTTATCCCTTGACGCCACCCAGGGTCAACCCACCCTCTAAATACTTTTGCAGGTAGAGGAACACGAGCAGGACGGGGATGATGATCATCACGGCACCGGCTGCGAACAGGCCCCACGGGACAGAAATATCATTGGCCAGCCTGAAGAGCGCTACCATGGCGGTCTTCTTCACCTCGGGAGCCGGGATGAGCACGGATGCAAGCACATATTCACCCCAGCCGGCCATGAAGGCGAACAACGCCGTGACGGCCAACGCCGGGCGAGCAAGGGGCAGGGCGATCAGCAGGAATGATTGCACCGGTCCGCAACCATCGATCATGGCGGCCTCTTCGAGGTCGATCGGGATGGTGTCGAAGTAGCCTTTCAGGTTCATCGTAGTAAAGATCAGCGTGCCGCTGGTATAGGCGAGGATGAGGCCCCAGTGCTGGCCGTAGCCGCCGATGGCGGTAAGGAGTTGGGCGATCGGCACCAGTGCCAGTACACCGGGGAAAGACTGGATCGCCAGGAAGAGCACCAGCCCCCATTCCCGCCCGTAGAATTTCATCCGCGAGAAGGCAAAGGCTGCCGACGTAGCGATGAAGATACAGGCGATTGTGGTCAACCCGGCGACCATCAAGCTGTTGCGCATCCAGGTCAGGAACGGTTGATCGAAAAGCATGGCCTGGTAATTCTCGAATGTCCATTCAGTGGGGATGAACATCCCGGCCAGGTTGAAGGTGAGCAGCCGGTCACCGGCGCGGCCGGATGCCAGGACGATGAACCAGACCGGGTACACGGCGATGATGGTGGCCACGATTGCCGCGAATACCTGCAGGATGCGAACGATGGGTCTTGTCTTGCGTTTCATTCGTAAGCTCCTTTCGTGATCCGTGAGATGCGCAGGCTGTACAGCGTCGCTGCGAACAGGAGGATGAACAGGATGATGGCAAATGCACCCATGCGACCGTAAGCCTGGGTCTGGAAGACCTGTTTGTAGGCATAAGTCATGACCAGGTCGGTGGCTCCCGGTTGGCCTGCCCCGCGGGAAGGGCCGCCTCCGGTGATGGCCCAGACAGTGCCGAACATCTGGAACGTAGTGATCGAACTCAGGACGATCGCCGGGATGATCGCCGGACGTATCAACGGAAGGGTGATCCGATTAAGGCTGTTCCACCAACTGGAGCCATCTACCTCCGCGGCTTCGTACAACTCTAACGGGATCGATTGAAGCGCGCCCAGTGTCGTCACCATGAAGAATGGGTAACTGTACCAGATATTGGCAACGATGATCACGAAGAATGCCCAGGTCGGGTCCTGCAACCAGGCTTTCCCGGGGATATTGATCAAGCTCAGGACCTGGTTGATCGTACCCTGTTCCTGGAAGAAGAACCTCCAAACGAGCGACATCATGATTGCCACGGTGGAGGCAGCCCAAGGGACGATCAGGATGACCCTGAAGAAGGACCGCCCGGGGAGGTCATGGACGTTGAGTAGCAAGGCCAGTCCCAGGCCGACGAGGAAGAATAACGGGATGCAGGCGGCAACATAGAGGATGGAGTGGAAATTGACCACCAGGAAATCGCCCGTGCTCATGATCGTTTTAATGCTTGTCCCCAGATCTAAAGCGAAGAATCCAACGATGCCGGTCCCCAGGGAGATCAGGGTTGTAGTTCCCGGGGAAATGGGGCGTTCGGGTTTCTTGCTCCAAAACTTATTAAGTCGACCGGCAATGATCAAAGGGCCGAAGCAGAGCAGAAGTTTGCCGACAGCAACCAGAACATCATTGTTGAAGAATTGCCCCAAAAGATCCTCATAGTTGCCAAAGAGTGGATCCTGCAAAACGAAAGGGTCTGCCAAGCCGCGCGGGGCGTTCTCTTGGAACATGGCCCAGCAAGTCGGTTCTAGGATGCCTGTCAATCCAACAGAGCAATCGGGGTTGGGGTGGTACTTGTTCCGGTTCGTCAGCGAGATATAGGTATTGAATAAGATCGGATAGATGTTGAAAATGAGAATGCCGATCAGGGTCGGCAGGATGAATGCCATTACTGTCAGAACTTTACGCCAGCCACGCCATTGCGCCATCTGTCCTCCTTCCGGTCGACCATTGGAAGATGGGAGGGCATTTCAGCCCTCCCATCCAACTGTTTGTATTCCTTTACTTCATTCCGGCGATAGCAGCTTCGATCGCGGTCTGAGCAGCCGCAAGGGCTTCCGCGGGGGTCTGGCTGCCGTTCCAGATTGCACCGGTGGCGTCACCAACGGGGCCCCACTGGGCGCCAGCGTACGGCGTATTGGCCATCGGGATACCGAGGTTCAGGGCGGCGCCGAAACCGATGATGCTCGGCAGGGCCTGGATTTCGGGATCTGCCAGCGCAGCGGTCTGGGCGGGGATGGTCTTGTTGATCAGAGCCAACTGGGACTGAGCCTCAGCGGAGGTATAGTACATCATGATGTCGAGGGCTACTTCAACGTGGCCGCGGTCAACAGCATTGGCGGTCATCATGACGGTCTTGATGCCCACAAATGGGCGACCCATCGGGATGATACCGTAGTTGACGCCGGCAGCTTCGAGGTCGGCGATCGCCCACGGGCCGGTCCACCAGGCGCCAGCCTGGCCTTCGATAAGGCGGGTCTTGCAGATCTCATGGCTTGCCTCGGTGGAGAGAACGCCGCTGATCTCGACCAGCCACTCGCCAGCTGCAATCGCTTCGGGAGTGTTCAAGTAGGCAATGCCCTGGTCGTCAATATAGGAGGGCACGCCAAAGCCGAAGTAGAGCGGCGCAACGTGGAAGGCGTCGCCACCCGGGAAACCCTGGTTGCAGAACAGGTCCAGACCGGTGTCGGCCTTGAACTGCTGGGCCTTTTCGAGCAAAGCAGCGAAGTCCAGCGGGTTGGTGGGCAGATACTGCTCGGGGACCAGGTCGATGTTATAGACGAAGGCGATACCTTCCTGGGTTTCCGGAAGTGCCCAGATCATGTCCTGCCAGACGACACCGGCGATCGCGGCGGGTTCGTAGACGCTCTCAAGGAAAGCCATATCGACGCCATAATCATTCAGGGCAACGATATTGCCGTTCAGCGCGTTGGTGCCGATCTGGTCGTTGGCCCAGGCGATGATATCGGGGCCTTCACCCGCGGGGATGGCGACTGCCAAAGAGGCGGTGACGTCATCCGGCTTGGAAAGGTCGATGGTGACGTTCGGGTGCATGGCCATGTACTGGTTGAAGACTTCAGTGATGGCGATGAGATAGTCACCGGACCACTGGTGCCAGATGGAGATCGTAACGGGTTCCATCGGGGCTTCGGTCGCGGGGGCTTCGGTCGCGGGGGCTTCGGTCGCCGGAGCTTCGGTCGCGGGGGTTTCCGTGGCCGGGGCACAGGCGGTCAGTACCATACTGGCTACTACCAGAAGGCTGACTAAAATAAGTAACGAGCGTTTCATAATCTTCTTTCTCCTTATAAGGTGGTTGGTTCTTTGAGCACTTGCAGGACGCAAGTTATCTCACGTGGGGATGGTTTGTTCCGATTTTACCAGGCTCTTCTGCTGAGCCTTCAGGGGGTGCCTCACCTCCTTTCGGTCGGCAACTTGATGAAGTGCAATGGTTAAGGCTTGAATGATAGCTCCCATGCTAGATGACCTGCGGCCAAGCATGGCGGTCGTGATCTGGACGGCGCTGGTTGCGGCCGGCAGGCTGCGCCGGCGGACAGCCTGCCGCAAAGGCTCCAGCAGGATATCGCCAGTCTGGGCGACTCCTCCACCGACAATGACCATGCCAGGGTTGAACAGGTTTACCAGGCCGGCAATCGCGATCCCGATGTGGGTGCCTGCCTTGGCCAGGATCTGTTGAGATACTAAATCGCCGCGCCGCGCAGCTGTTGCGATGTCGCGGGCGGAGATGTTTTCAATCGGCAGAATGGCAGATAATTGGGTGCGTTGCCCTTTGCGGATTGCTTCCTGGGCCTGTGCGGCAAGGGCATGACCACCGGCAAACGCTTCGAGACAACCGGAGTTGCCACAATTACAGACGGGGCCGTTCTCGTCGATGGTCAGGTGACCGATCTCCCCTGCTGATCCAGTGACACCGCGGTAGATCTGCCCATCGATCAGCAATCCTGCGCCAATGCCAGAACCGACTTTGATATAGGCCAGGTTGCGTTCCCCTCGGCCTGCCCCGGCTGCCCACTCCCCTAGCGCCCCGAGTTCAGCGTCGTTATTGACCGAAATCGGGCATTCGAATAATTTTTCCAACGAATCGCGGATCGGATAGCGGTCCCAGCCTGGCATGATCGGCGGGGAGATGACCATGCCTGCATCAGCCACGATTGGCCCGGGGACGCCCACCCCGACGGCGAGGACAGCTTCGAAAGACAGGTTTTGCCTGCCAAGCAGTTCGCGTGTCAGTCGGGCTGCTTCATCCAGGCAGACCTTCGGACCTTTCTGGATGTCGAGCTCGATCTCTTTTTCTTCGAGGATTCGGGTGGACAGGTCAGCGATCAGGACGCTGAGATGGGTGGCGCCGAAGTCTATCCCGATGACATGACCCCTTGCAGGGTTGATCTCGAGGACGATCGGTGGTCGTCCGCTCTTGACAATAATGCTTTCAGCTTCGCGTATGATGCCTGTCGGCATGAGGTCGTTCACAATCGAGGTGACAGCTGCCCGGGTCAACCCCAGGCGGCGGGAGATTTCCACCCTGGAAATGCCACCTGGGGTAAAGCGGATTAAATCCAGGACGGCATGTTTGTTAATGTTCTTTACATTGCGTGTCGGCGAAGGCCATAAATAAGAACTCACTAAACGCCATCCAAGGTAAAAGCGGGTCGATTATTGTTAATATAATAGCATATCTAAAAACTTTGTCAAGTCTTTTAACTAATCGCAATCCTTAAAATTAACTGCGTACGATGGTACGCAGTTAATTTGATCTACCGGGGGGAATCACCTATGCCCAACCCCCACCGTATGTGGGGCATAGGTCTAAAAATAAACATTAGCTCAGCGCATCCCATCCGGCATAAGTTGCTGTATCACCGAGTTCCGCTTCGATCCTCAGGAGTTGGTTGTATTTTGCCACCCGGTCTGAGCGGGCTGGTGCGCCGGTCTTGATCTGGCCCATATTCAGGGCAACGGCCAGGTCGGCGATGGTCGCGTCTTCAGTCTCCCCGGAACGATGGCTGGTGACTGCCCGCCAACCGGCGCGGTGGCAGATCTCGACAGCTTCGATCGTCTCGCTGAGCGACCCGATCTGGTTTAGCTTGACCAGCAACGCGTTGGCGGCGCGTTCTTTGATCGCCTTCCGGACCCGAGTCGGGTTGGTCACCAGGAGGTCGTCGCCGACGATCTGGATCGTATCGCCCAATTCACTGACCATCAACTTCCATGAATCCCAGTCGTCCTGGGCGAGCCCGTCCTCGATCGAGACGATCGGGTAATCTTTTACCCACTGCGCCCAGAAGGCGACCATCTCAGGACCGGTTAGTTTCTTGCCTTCCTTGCGCAGGTGATAGGTTTTCGTCTTTTCATCATATAGTTCCGAGGCTGCCGGGTCGAGGGCGATGGCGACCTGCTCCCCGCGACCGGCTTTGAATCCGGCCTTGTCGATCGCCTCGAGGATGATCTCAACTGCCTCGTTGTTGGCCTTCAGTGCCGGCGCGTAACCGCCCTCGTCACCGACCAGGGTTGCATAGCCCTTTGATTTCAGGACGGATTTCAAGGCATGGTAGATCTCCGCCCCCCAGCGCAAGCCCTCCGCAAAGGAGGCTGCGCCCAATGGCATGACCATGAACTCCTGGGCATCGGTGGATTGCCAGCCGGTGTGAGCACCCCCATTAAGGATATTCAACATCGGCACCGGTAGGACATGAGCATAGACTCCGCCGATATAGCGATAAAGAGGTAAACCGAGGGAGTTTGCTGCAGCCTTGGCTACCGCCAGGCTGACTCCCAGGATGGCGTTTGCCCCCAGCTTGGCTTTGTTGGGTGTGCCATCGAGGGCGAGCATTTCCGCATCGATGCCTTTCTGATCCAATGCATCCCAGCCGTAGATGCCGTCGGCGATAATGTTGTTGACATTGGCCACAGCCTTCAATACTCCCTTTCCGGCGTAGCGGGCTTTATCCCCGTCACGCAGTTCCAGCGCTTCGTGGGTCCCGGTGGATGCCCCCGATGGCACTGCGGCGCGGCCCCACGAGCCATCTGCGAGCATGACCTCCACCTCGACGGTCGGGTTGCCGCGCGAATCCAGGATTTCCAGTGCACTGATGAGTTCGATTGTCGTGTCCATTTCATTCTCCGGGGTTAAGTTTAAACGGAAGTTGCCGTTCTATTCTTGAAAACGGATAAAGTATAATCCATTTCTGATGTTCCCCTGGAGGTGGCTAGGCTGTGCTCGAAATCCCCCGCGATGATATCCGCGATCGCACCAACTATCCCATGCAGGAAACCTGGCTGCACAAGGGCGTGGTTTCATTCTTGAGTTTTCTTTTCCGCTTCATGATGATCCTGGAGGTCGAGGGGCTGGAGAACTTACCTCGCCAGGGGCCGGCCGTGCTGACTCCGAATCACCTGACCAATTTCGATGCCTTCCCATTGCAAATCGCCATCCCTAGGTGCCTGTTCTACATGGGCAAGGCGGAGTTGTTCCAGAACCCGATCCTTCATGCACTGTTCCGTCAACTTGCGGGCTACCCTGTTTATCGCGGCGCCCGCGACGAGTGGGCGATCATGCATTCCAAGCGGTTGATTAAAGCCGGGCAGGTCATCTGCATCTTCCCAGAAGGGACACGCAGTAAGGGCAGGGGGTTAAAGGTCGCCAAGACAGGCGCAGCCCGATTGGCAATCGAAGCCAATTGCCCGGTCGTCCCGGTGGCGGTCGATGGAAGCCAGCAGTTTTTCAAGCGCTTCCCCCGCCGGACTCGGGTCCGAGTCCGAGTGTGCAAGCCGATCTGGCCGGCAAAGGACGAGTTACCTCTTGCCATGACCGAAAGGATCATGTTTACCTTAGCAGAGCACCTGCCCAATAACTTGCGCGGCGTTTATCGTGATTTCACGGCAAAAAAATTCTGAGTGCAAATTCCAACGAGCTTACCGCTGCGTGCATAAATAGGTGATCTTTAAACGATCAGATGCCAATAGTTACATTATCTTGTTCACAGCTATATGCGCCGCAACAGGGTCAGTTCTTTGTTTTAATCCGTGCTTTCTTGCAGGCGGCTTCGAGAAAGCCTCTGAAGAGCGGGTGGGGCTGGTTCGGGCGGGATAAAAATTCAGGGTGGAACTGGCTGCCAAGCATATAGGGGTGGTCCCCAATTTCAGCGATTTCCACCAATTTGCCGTCCGGGGAAATTCCAGAGAAGACCATGCCGGCCTGTTCGAGTTGTTTCCGGTAATGATTGTTCAGTTCAAAGCGGTGACGGTGGCGCTCGTCCACCTGGGCCAGGCCATATGCTTTTGCAGCTTTCGTCCCGGGTTGCAATACACAGGGATACAGACCCAACCGCATGGTTCCGCCCATGTCCGAGATCGAGCGTTGCTCGGTCATCAGGTCGATCACGGGGTGGGGAGTGGAGCGGTCAAACTCTGTGGAATTGGCGTTTTCATATCCCAGCACGTTGCGGACAAATTCAATGACCATCAATTGCATACCCAGGCACAAGCCAAGATAGGGGACTTTCTTCTCACGCGCATACTTGATCGCCTGGATCTTTCCTTCCGTTCCACGGGAACCGAACCCGCCCGGGACGAGGATGCCGGCTGATCTCTTGATTCCCTCCCACCCTTTGCCTTTTTCAAGGTCAGCGGAATGGATCCATTCAATCGATAACTCAACCCCGACAGCGAGGGCGGCGTGTTTGAGGGCTTCTCTTACCGACATGTAGGCATCGTGTAGTTCGACATATTTGCCTACCAGGGCGATGGATAACTCTGGCTTAGGCCGCCGGACTTCTGCAACGAGGTTTTTCCAGCGGGTCCAATCAGGTTTCTTGCGTTCTTCCAGGCCGAGACGCCCGAGGATGTAATCAGCAACCCCGGCAGCCTCCACGAGGAGCGGAACTTCGTACAACACCTTGGTCGTCTCCATCGGGACGACCGCCCGTTTTTCCACGTCGCAGAAAAGGGCGATCTTATCCCGCAGGCCATCATCGATCGGGAAATCAGAGCGGGCAACGATCATGTCGGGAGAGATGCCGATAGAACGGAGTTCACGGACCGAATGCTGGGTGGGCTTGGTCTTCAGCTCATTGGTAGCACCGATGTACGGCAGCCATGTGACGTGGACCGAGAAGGTGTTCTCGCGCCCAAATTCTGATCGCATCTGGCGCAGTGCCTCCAGGAAGGGCAGCGATTCGATATCCCCGACCGTACCGCCAACTTCCACCAGGACGATCTCCGCCCCGGTTGTCTTTGCAACCAGCCCGATCCGGTGCTTGATCTCGTTGGTTATGTGGGGGATGACCTGGATCGTCCCGCCGAGGTAATCACCGCGGCGTTCTTTGGCGATGACCTCGGCATATACCTGGCCGGTGGTGACATTACAAACGCGGTTGAGACGGATGTCGATGAAGCGTTCGTAGTGACCGAGGTCGAGGTCTGTCTCAGCACCATCATCCAATACAAACACTTCGCCGTGCTGATATGGGCTCATCGTTCCCGGATCGACGTTGATATAGGGGTCGAGTTTCTGGACAGCGACTTTAAAGCCGCGTTCCTTCAATAGCAACCCGACAGCAGCGGCTGTGACTCCTTTACCGACCGAACTGACTACACCTCCGGTGAAGAAAAGGTATTTGGTTGTCATAGGATCCTCATTTCCCATCCGAGCGCTCTAAATAAAAAGAAGCGGGGAGGGCCGTGGTACGGCGCCCTCCCCAGCATGGGTGTCTCCGCTAAATGTGTAATCTCTGCTCATCCGACTAATTTCAGTATATCTTCCGCCGCCCGGCGCATCTCCAGGAAGATGAGTCCCAGCTTGGCTTCCTGGCGGGCCAGTACAGTCAGGACAGCTTCTTCCCCGACGGAGGTAAGAATAATGAAACCTTGGTCGCCGCGGATGTAGACCTGGTCCAGAAGTCCACGGCCGAGTTCTCCGGCGATCCGTTCTCCAAGGCTAAGCATCGCTGCCGACATTGCCGAGACGCGATCTTCTTCCACATCCGCTGGCAGGGCCGAGGCCATGATCAAGCCATCAACCGAGACGATCGCGGAAGCTTCAATGTCGGGTGCAGCAGCTTGCATGGAGCGAAGGCGGTTGACCATCTGTTCGCTGCGGTTTGTGCTCATGAAGGCCTCGTTGAGATATTATCCATAACTTTTCCAAGCTAATTATATCAAAAGCTGCAAGGACAGGCATTACCGTAACATATTTTTTACGATTACTCGCTTTGGCGCTGGCGTCTTATCATCATACCCCAAAAAATGCGCCGGGCGATGTTCCCGACCAGGCTTCCCAGGAGAACAGCGACGATCAGCCCGCTGAAAAAGGTGATGCACAAAACCTGGTCAAGGGCATTGCCGAGATACGCTTGTACCTCGACCGAATCCTTGAGCACAAAAAAAGCAACCAGCCAGAGGGTCAGGCAGGCGATGACCACGAAAAATGTGATCATGCTCACGAAACGACCCAAATATGACCGCTGAAGAGTGGGGTTCGTCCGCAATTCGTCTTTCAGTTCACTTGATGTTTGCTGGAGCCCCGGTTTTGTAGCCATGCCAAGCAGTCACCCCCATCAATCCTGGGTCAGTTGATAGTTGGACGCTTCTTTGGTGATGATCACGTCATGGGGGTGGCTCTCAATTAAACCGGCATTCGTGATCCGGGTCAGTTGCGTCTTTTCCTTAAGGTCTGCCAGGGATTTTGCACCCGTGTAGCCCATCCCGGAGCGCAGGCCGCCGATAAGTTGATAGATGAAGTCGTGCAATTGGCCTTTATATGGCAGCCGGCCCTCGATCCCTTCGGGTACAAGCTTGCCAGTTTCGCCCTGCCCGCTGCCATAACGGTCCTTGCCGTAACCATGCATTGCTCCCATGCTGCCCATGCCGCGATATTCCTTGAAACGCCGTCCTTCAAGGAGGATTACATCCCCTGGGGATTCTTCAAGCCCGGCGAGCAGGCTGCCCAGCATGATCGTATCTGCGCCGGCAACAATCGCTTTGACGATATCTCCACTGAACTTGACGCCTCCATCGGCAATGATCGGGACAGCGAACGGTTTGGCAGCCTTTGCGCAGGCGTAGATAGCAGATAACTGCGGCATGCCCGCTCCGGCGATGACCCGGGTGGTGCAGATCGATCCGGCGCCGACCCCTACCTTGACTGCGGCGACACCGGCCTCGATGAGTGCCTCGGTGCCTGCCGCGGTCACTACATTACCAGCTACTACGGAGAGTTTTGGCCAACTTTGGTGGACGCGCTTGACGGCGGAAAGGACTCCTTTTGAATGCCCGTGGGCTGTGTCGATGACAATAATATCGACACCGGCATCGACCATCAGACCAACCCGGGTTTCCATGTCCGAGCTGACCCCTACCGCAGCGCCACACAACAATCGTCCTTGACCATCCCGGGCTGCATGTGGATATTCGATTTCCTTGAGGATGTCCTTTACGGTCAACAGTCCTTTGAGCAGGCCATCCCCGTCGACAAGCGGTAACTTCTCGATGCGATGCTTTTGGAGCAGGGCCTTGGCATCTTCGCGCGAAATCCCGACTGGCGCAGTGACAAGTGGCTGGGGAGTCATGAACTGGCTTACCGGAAGGTGAAAATCCTTCGGTTCGACGAAACGGATATCCCGGTTGGTCAGGATGCCGACCAGCTTGCCATGTTCATCCACGATCGGTACGCCGCTGATCTTATACATGGACATGATGTCCTCTGCCTCCTGGAGCTTCGCCTGCGGCGGGAGGGTGATCGGGTCGGCGATCATGCCGGATTGAGAGCGTTTTACCCTATCCACCTGGCTGGCCTGTTGGTCCGGAGACATATTGCGGTGAATGATACCGATGCCTCCTTCCCGGGCCAGCGCGATCGCCAGGTGCGCTTCGGTGACCGTATCCATGGCTGCTGAGACTATCGGGATGTTCAGGCGGATCTCAGCAGTCAGTTGTGTGGTCACGTCGGTCTCAGCTGGAAGGATATCGCTGTAGCCAGGGATCATCAAGACATCATCAAATGTCAATGCTTCCGCTGATCCGAATAAGTCCTTATTCATATCCATGAACCAATCTCCTTGCTTTTGTTGGAACCCGTTTGCTAGATTCTACAACAGTTTCAATATTACGTACTACCCGATTTAACC
Source organism: Chloroflexota bacterium (assembly GCA_043826785.1). GTDB lineage: Bacteria > Chloroflexota > Anaerolineae > Anaerolineales > Villigracilaceae > JBDRPT01. The sequence goes on from JBDRPT010000093.1 coordinate 29,683, forward strand.
CTCGCCTGCAGCCAAATCCCCGGGAATTAAAAAACGCAAGCCAGGCGTGGATTTTGGGAATCCATGCGTCGCAATGCTTTGACAATCAAGCCCTGCCATGATAAACTTCGCGCTGACATCATCGGCGCTCTCCGCGGAGGGCGCTTTTTCCTGCAAGCGTAATATACTTAGACATCAACAGCGAAAGCGAGAAAGCAAGGGCATGGAGTTACTGCTTACCGGATCCGTAGCCTATGACTATCTGATGACGTTCCCTGGCTTCTTCAAGGAACAGATACTTCCCGAGAGGCTGGAAAAGATCAGCCTGTCGTTCCTGGTCGATGCAATGACCCGCCAGCAGGGAGGCGTCGCCCCGAACATCGCCTATAACCTCTCTCTGCTTGGAGTCCGGCCCCGGATCATGGCAACCGTGGGGGAGGATTTTTCCGAGTATCGTACCTGGCTTGACGGCAAGGGGATTGATACATCCTTGATGGAAGTCGTTCCTGGCCTTTTTACGGCTTCATTTTTCGCCACAACCGACCGGGATAATGCCCAGATAGCGAGTTTTTACCCCGGTGCGATGGCCCAAGCGGGGAAACAATCCGTTGCTGCTGTCCATCCCAGGCCGGACCTGGTCATTGTCTCGCCCAATGCACCCGATGCAATGACCAAGTTTGCTGCCGAGTGTCGGGCATTGGACATCCCCTATCTCTACGACCCCAGCCAGCAGGTCCTGCGCCTGGATGGCACTGAACTGGTCCGTGATCTCGATGATGCCCATTTCCTGTTCTTGAATGATTATGAGTTTGGGCTCGTCTCAAAAAAGACCGCCCTCGACCTCGAGCAGATCTTGTCCCGGGTAAGAGTGCTTGTGGTCACCCGCGGGGGAGAAGGGTCGAGCATCTATGCGGAAGGCAAGGAATTCCAGATTCCGGTCGTCCCCGAAGTGGAGATCGTCGACCCGACCGGTGTGGGTGATGCCTATCGGGGAGGTTTTCTGGCTGGCTATGCCCGTGGCTGGGGATGGGAGCTCTGCGGGCAGCTCGGTTCGCTGGCGGCAACCTATTGCCTGGAACAAAACGGCCCACAGAATCACCACTATACCCCTGGCGAATTCGTCTCCAGGTTCCGCAAGTCTTTTGACGACCGCGGTGTCCTGGACATACTGATAGGATTATCGAAATCGGTTTGATTAATTAGATTCAGGAGAAAGAATGATGAACAACTATGATATCAAGGACATCAACCTGGCTGAGGGTGGCCGCCGGCGGATCGAATGGGCTGAACGGGAGATGCCGGTCCTGCGTCTCATCCGTGAACGCTTTGAAAAAGAAAAGCCGCTCAAGGGTGTGCGCCTGTCTGCCTGTCTGCATGTCACCACCGAGACGGCCAACCTGGCACGCACGCTTCAGGCTGGCGGTGCGGACCTGGTTCTGACTGCTTCCAATCCATTGTCCACCCAGGACGACGTGGCGGCTGCATTGGTAAACTTGTATGAGATCCCCACGTTCGCGATCAAGGGGGAGAACAATGTCACCTATTACAAACATATCTCCGCAGCCCTTGACCATAAACCGCACATGACCATGGATGATGGCGCCGACCTTGTGTCCGAACTGCACAAGAACCGCCGCGAACTCCTGGCAGGGATTATCGGCGGGACGGAGGAGACGACCACCGGAGTGATCCGCCTGCGGGCGATGGCTGCCGATGGAGCCCTCGAGTTCCCGGTCATTGCTGTCAATGATGCCATGACCAAGCACTTTTTCGATAACCGCTATGGGACGGGTCAATCCACAGTCGATGGCATCATCCGGGCAACGAACGTTTTGCTGGCAGGAAAAAACTTCATCGTTGCCGGGTATGGATGGTGCGGACGCGGTCTGGCGTCCCGGGCGCGCGGCATGGGTTCCCTGGTTATTGTCACCGAGGTCGACCCCTTGAAGGCCCTCGAAGCAGTCATGGATGGCTTCCAGGTCATGCCGATGGCACAGGCAGCCAAGATCGGGGACATCTTCTGCACAGTTACCGGAGATATCAATGTCATCGACAGCCATCATTTCGAGGTGATGAAAGATGGCGCTATCATTGCAAATTCAGGTCATTTCAACGTCGAGATCAATATCCCGGCGCTCAAGGAGATGGCGAAGGGCGAGCCGAAACTGGTCCGGCCATATGTCGAACAGTACGAGACCAAGGATGGACGCAAGATCAACATCCTTGCTGATGGTCGCCTGATCAACCTGGTATCCGCCGAAGGCCATCCGGCCTCGGTGATGGATATGTCGTTTGCCAACCAGGCGCTTGCGGCTGAGCACATGATCCGTAATGCGGAATCGCTGGAGAAGAAAGTCTACCCTGTCCCCGCGGAGATCGATGCTGAAATTGCGAAGATCAAGTTACAGGCGATGAACATCTCCATCGATGTGTTGACTGCTGAACAGGTTGCCTACCTTAATTCCTGGGAAGAAGGTACGTAACTCGACTGCTTATATCCATGTATATAGAATAAGCTCCTGCTGGATGACACCCGCAGGAGCTTATTCATTTTCAAGCTGGAGTTCCTTAGAAAGGGTAAACCGAGAAAGTTAGGATTGATAGCCAACAGATAGGTTTGGAATAGGCGTACAATTCTTGTGGAGCGTATCATGGGTTGATGTTGTTTCATTTGTAAAGGAGTTCGATGTTATCGAAATTGCGTGAACCCGTTAATGGTCTCATCCATCTGGGCGCTGCGCTCGCCGCATTTATTGGCCAGATCCCCCTGCTTATCCTCGGTTGGGATGGCACGACCAAGATCGTCTCTGTATTGGTCTACGGAACTAGCCTGGTGTTGCTGTTCTCGGCCAGCGCCAGCTATCATCTCATCAGGGCCAAGCCAAAGGTGATCGAATACCTGCGCAAGTTGGATCACTCAGCGATTTACCTGCTCATCGCCGGGACGTATACTCCTTTCTGTCTCAATGCGTTTACAGGTTTCTTCCGCTGGGGATTGCTGGCGATCATCTGGGCGATAGCCCTGACTGGCATCCTGGTCAAGATCTTTTTCATCCGGGCGCCGCGCTGGCTTACCGCGGGTGTGTACGTCGTCATGGGCTGGCTCTGCGTTTCCGCCGTTGGACAGATATCCGTGGGACTGCCGCTGGGCTCGATCATCTGGATGGTGACCGGCGGGGTTGTGTATACGCTTGGAGCGCTGGTCTATGTGACCAAGTGGTTCAATTTTTTCCCCGGCAGGTTCGGGTTCCATGAAGTCTGGCATTTGTTCGTCGTCGCGGGTGCCCTGGCCCATTATTTCGCCGTGATGGGGGTGATCGCGGTTTGATTCGGGTTCCATGGTCGGCCCGTTTGCCCACGTCTGGGATGGCTTGGTTGTGGGCTCTCGATCCTGAACACACGCTTGCCGCCTCCCTCGCCGGAGGCGGTCGATTCGAGGCATAACGATACTGTAACGCTGTCAAAATCAGGCAGGTGGTTGTTTCTGGATATAATAAGCCCATGGAATTCTTCATCGACAACCCGAATATCGAACGGCTGCCTCCTGAAGCGACCCGCATCATCGATATCCGGGTTGAATCGTACCCGGATGGCGTCCGCTTGCGGGTCAGCCTTGAACTCACCCCTTTCCAGGTGCGGCCGATGATCGAGATCGTGGTGGCAGACGATAAGGGTACCGTCCTGGGCTCCACCAGCGTTATCGAGCCGCAGGCGTGGAAACAGGAACTGACGATGCACCTGCGAGCCAAGCATCCTCCGAATCAGGAGTTGGCAGTCACGGCCAGTCTGAGCTATCCCGAGATCGGGATCGTGGATCAACGCGCAGCGACGGTCACGCTGGAGTCTGGCGGGCGATGAATAAGCTGCCCGGATATCCAGGAAGGCAGCTTGCGCTGGTGGCGCTTGCCGGGAGCCTGGCGCTCTCTGCCTGCGGATTTGATGCCACACCCAGCAGCCCCACTCCGCCACCGCTTTCCGTGACGGCCTCCATTACCCCCTCGCCGACGCTGGAAGTGACCCAGACGCCATACGTCATCACTGCAACCCCGGAGATGCCCTCGAGCCTACAGGGGGCCTATCTCCTGTCGCTGGCAGAAGCGGGGTACTTCCATCTGTTCATTTACTTCCCAGACTCTCTCGGCCTGCTCCGCCTGACAACCGGCTCCTGGGACGATATCACTCCCAGCACCAGCCCGGATGGCAGCCGGGTTGCATTTGCTTCCCAGCGCAACGGCTACTGGGATCTGTATCTACTCGAATTGTCCAGCGGGCAGGTCCTGCGCTTGACCGACACACCAGCCTATGACGGGGCGCCTTCCTGGTCTCCGGATGGGCGCTGGTTGGTCTATGAGAGCTATTGGAACGAAAACCTGGATATCTACATCCAATCGATGGATGACCTGACCCAGCCGCCGATCCGTTTGACGAGCGATCCAGCACCCGACCATTCACCCGCCTGGTCGCCATTGGGACGCCAGATTGCCTTCGTCTCGAACCGGGGCGGCAGCGTCGATATCTGGCTGGCCGACCTCGACCGGGTGGACGCCGAGCGGTTCACGAACATCAGTCGCCGGGAAGGCCACGAGGAAACCCATCCGGCCTGGTCTCCGGATGGTGCCAGGCTGGCCTGGGGGGCGTTCGAAGGGGCCAATGGACTGACCGGTGTCTTCGTATGGGACAGCCTGATGCCGGGGAACGGGGTCACCCGCACAGGCAGCGGCGATTGGCCTGTCTGGCAGGATGTTACCCGGCTGACGACGCGCCTGATCACCCCGAACCAGTCGTTCCTGGCCGGATATCGTCTCGATGGCGGGCTTTCCCTGCCTCCGGTCCAGGTTCCGGGAGATGTGCACGGTCTTTCCTACGGCTCGTTCGATCCTGCGTTGATCCAGAGCGTGTTCCAGACGGTGGCGGGGGCGACCCCGCAGCCGCTTTACCTGCCGAGCATTTCCTCATCAGCGGATATCCCCGCCAACCGGGCCAGCTTGATACCCTTGGAAGGTGTTCGCGCGCCGTACCCCCAGTTGCACGACGCGGTGGACGAATCCTTCCAGGCCTTGCGGCAACGGGTTGCCCTCGAGCTGGGCTGGGATGCGCTGGGCAGCCTCGAGAACGCTTTCATTCCATTGACAACCCCCCTCGATCCCGGCCGCGGCCAGGACTGGTTGTATACGGGACGGGCGTTTTCACTGAACCCGCTCCTGGAGAATGCCGGCTGGTTGCTGGTTATGCGGGAAGATTTCAGCTCGGAGACCTACTGGCGGGTCTTCTTGAAACCGGTCTCCCAGGACGGTTCGCGCGGCTTGCCGCTTACGGCGCAGCCGTGGGACTTCAACTCGCGCTACGGAGGCATGACCGACCCTTATGAGCGGGGTGGCAGCTACATGACCTCCATCCCCGGCGGATACTGGTTCGACCTGACCTCCCTGGCGCTTCAATACGGTTGGCAGCGCCAGGGGGCGCTTCCTAACTGGCGGACATTCTATGCAGGGTCGCGCTTCTCCGAGTTTGCAATGACCCAGGGCCTGGATTGGCGGACGGCAATGCTGGAACTCTACCCGCCGGAGGTATTGACAACCCCAACAGCCATCATTCCGCCCACACGCACCCCCACCCGGACGCCTCTCTGGTACCGCACCCCCACACCTACCCGCACGCCGACCATGCGTCCCACCTTCACCTCCGGTCCATGAAAAAACATCCGGGCCTGCGGTTCCTCCAGTTGGCAACCCTCCTCCTGCTGGTAGCCTGCCAGCCCGGCGGGTCGTCCACGCCCGGACCGTCGCCGGCGGTGGATACCCCCATCCCTATTGCTGATGCGACCCATGCGCCTGGCCTTCCAACCCCCCTGCCGCCGCCGGTCCTGCCCACTCCCCAGGAGACCGCTACATCGGAGGCGACCCGTGACCCGGCACTGTTCCTGCTCCCTACCCCCGCGGAGACCCCCGAGTCAGTCTGGAGGCCGCCGCTTTACCAGGTCCCCTGGGCGCTCTCCCCGTTCGATCACTTCTATTTCACCCGGCCATTTGCAGCCAACGAGATCACCTACCCGGTTGCGGATTACCGCTACGGCGGCATTTTCTTCAGTTCGGATATCATCCATACCGGCGTGGATCTGTATGCCATGGAGGGTGTCCCGGTGCTGGCGACCGGTCCGGGGACGGTGCTTTCGGCGGGTTGGGGATTATATTCAGGCGCGCCCCAGAACACAGCTGACCCTTACGGGCTGGCGGTCGTGATCCGCCACGACTTCGGGTTCCGGGATCATCCCTTGTTCACCGTTTATGCCCACCTATCGGAGATCGACGTCGTCCCCGGCCAGTGGGTGGGTGCCGGCGAAGTGATCGGAAATGTCGGCCGGACCGGGTTTACCACCGGCCCGCATCTCCATTTCGAGGTCCGGGTTGACTCGAACGATTTCTTCTCCACCCGCAACCCCGAGCTCTGGCTGGCTCCTCCGCAAGGATGGGGGGTGTTGGTGGGCCGGGTGATGAGCACTTACCAACAACTCTTACCCGACCAACTGGTCACCGTCCGTTCGCTGGATACCAACCAGTTCTGGGCTGTCAAGACCTATGGGCCGAGCGCGGTCAATAGCGATCCCTATTACAACGAAAACCTGGTACTCGGCGACCTGCCGGAAGGGGTTTATCTGCTAAATGTTCCCTATGCAGGCAGGAATAACGAAGTAGAAATTCAGGTCTTCCCGGGGCAGGTGACCTACTTTTCTTTCCAGGGCTTTCAGCGTTACAGTTTCGAGTTACCGCCCACACCGGACCTCGATTCGATCCTCAACCCGCCCCCTTGACGTACCGAACATTTGTGCTATACTCGGGTTAATCATGGATGGAGAGGAAAACTATGACGAGAAAAACTGATTCCGAATCTAAAATGGACGATGCCCGTCGGACGATGCTCGATAAGGCGGTCAGCGATATTGTCAAACGGTACGGCGATGGCTCGATCATGCGCCTGGGGGAGGCCCACAGCATGGCTGTGGAGATCATCCCGACAGGCTCTCTCTCTCTCGACCTGGCCCTGGGAGTGGGCGGCATCCCGCGCGGCAGGATCACCGAAATATACGGTCCGGAATCATCCGGGAAGACCACCATCTGCCAGCATATTGTCGCTGAAGCGCAGAAACAGGGCGGTACGGCTGCGTTCATCGATATGGAACATGCCCTCGACCCGACCTATGCTGCCCGTTGTGGAGTGGATGTGGAGAACCTGCTCATCTCGCAACCCGACATGGGCGAGCAGGCGCTCGAGATCACCGAGACTCTGGTCCGTTCTGGTGCCGTCGAACTGGTCGTCATCGATTCGGTGGCCGCCCTTGTCCCCCGTTCGGAGATCGAAGGAGATATGGGCGATGCCACCATGGGGGCGATGGCCCGGCTCATGTCTCAAGCGCTGCGCAAGCTCTCCGGCGCGATCAACCAGACCAAGACCGCGGTCATCTTCACCAACCAGTTGCGCCAGAAGATCGGCGTCATGTTCGGCAACCCGGAGACGACCACCGGCGGGAACGCGCTCAAATTCTATGCCAGCGTCCGCCTGGACGTCCGCAGGATCCAGTCCATCAAGGTCGGGGCGGAGATCGTCGGCAACCGGACGCGTGTGCGCGTGGTGAAAAATAAAGTTGCGCCTCCCTTCCGGACCGCCGAGTTCGACATCATGTACAACGAAGGGATTTCCAAAGTCGGCGACCTGATCGACCTGGCGACCCAACTGGAGATCGTAGATAAGCGCGGGGCGTTCTTCTCGTATGGTGATTTACGCCTCGGGCAGGGTCGTGAGAATGCGAAAGAATTCCTGCGTCAAAACCTGGACCTTGTCAATGAAATCGACCAGATTGTCCGCCAGCGCGCCATGGGCGGTGAACTTGGACTGACCTTGACCGTTGAGGGCGACGAGGAAGGTTCCGAATCAGAAGAATAGACCCCTCGATAGCGAATGCAGGAGGCTTGTGGATGGATACGGACCGGGTGAAAAGAGTTTCGTCTGTATCCATCTTTTTATTGCTAGCATCAGTCCTGGTTGCAGGCCTGTCTGCCTGTAATGGCCAGGGGGATGCACTCCCGACGGCGTTCCTGGCGCCAACCCGGGTCGCTTATGGCGTTCCCGAGGCAACCGTCCCCTTGGCGACCCAGGTTCAATACCTGCCGACGGTGTTCACCTGTAGCGATGCTCTCTCCTTCGTGGAAGATTTGACCATCCCCGATGGCAGCCAGGCCGCTCCAGGCGAAACCCTGGACAAGCAATGGCTGGTCGGCAACAGTGGGACCTGTGACTGGGATTCCCGCTACCGGCTGCGCCTGAATGGAGGCGATGCCCTCGGTGCTCCGATCGAGCAGGCGCTCTACCCTGCCCGGGCTGGTTCACAGGCTGTGATCCGGATCGCCTTTGTCGCTCCGGCAACACCCGGCAGGTACCGCAGCGCCTGGCAGGCCTATGATTCACGCGGTTTTCCTTTTGGCGATCCGATCTTCATTGAAATCGTTGTCATACCATGACCACCGCTTTCATTATCCGCGCGAAAGTTGACCCGGATGATGCCTGGATCCGGGAGAGGCTGACCATAGAATGGGGTAGTGAAACGATCATCGTCCATGGCGAAGTGTTCAGCCCTGCAACTCTGAGAGGTTTTGTTGCCGACAAGGACGGTGAAAATGTCGGCCTGATTACCTATCAGGAATCGAAAGATAGCCTTGAGATTATCACCCTGAACTCCTGGTTTGAAGGTGTTGGCGTGGGGACAGCCCTCGTTCAGGTTGTTCGAAGGGCAGCAGAACGGCTGGGCTGCATCAAATTGGTCTTGACGACGACCAACGATAACACTCCGGCAATACGTTTTTATCAGAAATTGGGGTTCAGGATCGCCGCGATCCATTGCGATGCAGTCACCCAGAGCCGCAGGATTAAGCCACAAATCCCTGAGTACGGGGTCGATGGGATCCCGGTCAGGGATGAAATTGTGCTTGAACTGCGCCTAGATTTGGATGAAAGACGCAGTGAATCTCAGGGCAGCCGATAGGCCTCCCAGGGCCAGCGCACGTCGTTGATGTTGATTGCGGTACCCAGCATGTTGTCACCGTCGATCTCTGCTGTGTAGGTGGCATAGTTGTTGTTGAAGCGGATGACAACCGTGGTGTTGAATTGTTCCCAGGTGTCATTGTCCGGTGTCGTATCGTTCGGGTGGGTGTTGCGCAGCACCCCGCCCGGGTTGAAGATCAGGTCGAACTCGCGATATTGCTCCGTGACCGGGTCGACGTAGGAGATGCGCCACCTTGTGCCGGTCAGGTCGATCGCCTGGCCTAAAGTAGGTTCAGCCTGTACGGTCGGGGGTTCAACTTGCACCGTTGGGGGTTCCATCGGCACCGTCGTGACGCCCGGCTCCGGGGTCTTCGGAGGCGGGGTGGTTGGTGCGACGCCACCCATCGAACAGGCGAGCAGCAGCAGCGCGCCGGCCAGCGCAATGGCGAGGAGACGGGTTTGGGATTTCATCAGGGTTTCTCCTTTGTGATTGAATGCAATCTGTTGTCTGTGACATTGAGTATACCCAAGAATCGATGGTTTCCACCTGAAACCTGGACGGGAATTTCGACGGTCACTCAGGCAGGCTATCGAATACCTGTTTCATGCGCTGGCGATAGTCCTGGAATGCCTCCCGTCCTTTTTTGGTGAGGCGCAGCATGGTGTTCGAACGTTTCCCTTTGAAGGTTTTATGGACTTCGATATAGCCGCTATCTTCAAGCTTGCTCATGTGGGCTGAGAGGTTGCCCCAGGTCAGGCCGGTCTGGTTCATCAAGAAGATGAAGTCAGCGCTGTCGACTACGTATAGCAGGGCCATGACCGCCAGGCGGGCAGGCTTAATGTTTCGTTGAAAAAATCGGAGTTGAAACCCACGTGATCAAATCCGATCCGTCGCACCACATAATCGATATGATCAACGAGGTCTTGCATACTGGCTCGCCCGTATTAGTTTTCGATTGCATCTAGGGTTTGTTCGTTGTCCGCCGGGAACTTTTAGAGGATAATCGGGGTCATTGTCTTTGGGGGGAAATGGTTATATACTGATTTTACAGACCATGCAAAAACCCATGGCGCGTGTGAGCACGGGAAAGTTTACAAGATAATCGCTGAGGTCTACATCGGGAGGAACAAATGGCTCAAGTTGAGAAATTCCATTGCCGGGGATGCGGGGCCGTACTGCCTGTCAAGGCAAATGCCGGCCGCATCAAGTGCGAATATTGCGGGACAGTCCATCTTCCGTACAACGAACAAAAAAAGGACAGCGGCGACCTGGCCTGCCCGAATTGCGGCTTTGCCAACCCCCCGCAGGCCCAGTACTGCGGTGACTGCGGCAGATCATTCTTTCACACCTGTCCCAAATGCGGCACGCAAAATCGAATGGATAGCGTTTTTTGCGCCAAGTGCGGAGCGGATATTGAAAAGATAATCAGCGAAGAGGGTCCATACAAGCATGTAAATATTGATGATCTTTACATGGATTATCTCCTGGAAGGTAAGAAGCTATATGGGGAATATCAACGATTAATAATGCTGCTTTCCACCCTGGGGACAATTGTTATGGTTGCAGGCATTTTTATGTGGATAAACACTCTTACCGATAGTGTCGATCTGGGCTCCATTCCTTTTGTTGCGAGCATTGTTATATGGGTGAACACTATTAACGATAATATCAATCTTGGTAATTTCGATCACTACGGACCCACCTTATTCGTCCTGGGTTTTGTTTTTATGATGATCGTAAGTGGCTTATGCAGTATTATTGTAAAAGCCAAGGCTGCCCGGATCGCAAAAACCAAACCCGGATTCGATAAATTCTTCAAGGCCATCCGACGACAACCGCAACAACCGGGACAACCGGTAGCTCGTTTCGTATGGGATGTCAATTGGCCCGATACACTTCCAGATGAGAATAAACGCAAAGAGTTTTTATTCCTGATCGGAAAAAAATAGTCAATGGTGATATTCCTATATATAAATGGATCATCGCGGTCATTCCTGGAGAAAGGATTTTCAAATGCGCCAAAAGACTGGCATTCTGCTCATCCTGCTGCTATTGGCGGTCTCCTTTTTACCCCTTCGCTCCGTCTCCGCAGATATGGGTCCCAAACCAAGCATGAGCTTTGAATTCAAGCAGGAGTTCACCGGCGATCAAGTCACCATCACCTCCGGGATATTGCTCGAATGTGAACAGTCCGATTGCCAGGATGCCAAACCGCTGCAAGAAGCCGGCCCTCAGCGCTTTACCTGTGGGGAATCCAGTTGTTTAGCCATAGCCTACGGATTCAGCACTTACCACCAGCTCGAGAACGTCTTGTGTCAGTTCTTCCTCGGTGTCGATTCCTATTGTCATCGCCGCGTGGGTGGCCGGGGCCTCAGGTGATGTTCGCGCTGGCATCTTGTTAGGTGCCACGCAGTGGTACGAAGTGCCCCGCAGGGGTGAACGATCCGATTAAACGCCAGTTAGCCCGTAAGTGCTTGACTTTTCCTTTTGGGTCATAATAATGATACTCAGTGGACGGTGACGTTCTGCGTTTTAGGTTGATTGTGTCCATAATTATAGTACAAAAAAGGCAATTTCAATCCATAAGCGATTAGGTTGAGACCGTCAACCGAGTACATAGTTAGCCGCCTTTCGGAATAAAATATGAACGAAGATATTCAAGCCGAGTGGGAAAGATTTCTTGATCCGAAAGAGTTAAGGCCGAACCTAATCATGGCCTCGCTGTATATTGCTGCCTTTGAAATCTTGAAGAATTCCATTATTGAACGCATTCGAGATTTTTACATCACGGGTTTTGACGAAAATGGCTGGATAATTGACCCCGAATACACACGGCAGGTTTTATCAAAAGACAAGAGTCCAACCTACGCTTCACTCAAGTGGCTATTAGAGTCGCAAGCGATTGATGAAGTTGATATTGAGAAGTTCAATAAGGTGAAAGAATGTCGCAATTTACTCGCTCACGAAATCACCAAATTTCTGGCTAAAGGATTACCGCCTGAATTCCCTGGATGTTTCAACGATATGGTCGCTTTATTGGACAAGATCGAAAGATGGTGGATTGTCAATGTCGAAATTCCGACGAATCCAGACTTAGCTGGAAAAGCCGACGAAATAGACGAAAGTGGAATTGTTCCTGGGCCGATTATGAGTTTGCGATTGATGGTTAATGTGGCTCTTGGCTCGGAGGAAACAGCGAATTCTTTATTAAACGAGTTCAAGAAGAATAAGAGCGGCGGCTAACACCGGCTCCACCTGACCGCCTTCGGCGTGGGTACGCAGCGGCATTTTGCGAAGTTTCATGCTAATATGATTTTGTCGTCTCGCCATAATCGGCGGCAGGTGAGCCAAGCCGTTGGGCGTAACCTGAAAAAGTATGTAGAAATCCACAACTTATTCATCAAGAACATAAGAGTTATAACCGCATGAATAGATTATGCGATAAAATGTACATATGACACGGCAATTGAATTACATTGATATTTTTGCTGGATGCGGAGGAATTAGCCTGGGTTTGCACAATGCTGGGCTAAAAGGAGTTTTTGCTATTGAAAAACATCCTGATGCTTTTCTAACGCTAAAGCATAATTTACTTGACAATCGTTTTCATTTTGAATGGCCTGAATGGCTTCCCCTTAAAAGTTGGGATATTGATAAACTTCTAAAAACACATTCTGAGCATCTTATTAAACTACGCGGACGAATTGATCTTGTTGCTGGTGGTCCTCCTTGTCAAGGGTTTTCAGTTGCCGGACGCCGCCGTGCTACAGATCAAAGAAATAAACTCATCCATTCATATTTAGAATTTGTTGAGGTTGTTCAACCGCGTATTATTTTATTTGAAAATGTTCGTGGGTTTACGTTTAAATTTCCTAATTCTAAAAAACACAAAAAAGTAGCATATTCTGAAATAGTATTACAAAAGTTAAATGAATTGGGCTATACTGACGCTCGCGGCGAAATGATAAACTTTGCCGAGTTTGGTATTCCTCAAAAGAGGCGCCGCTTTCTAGTCATTGCTACTCGCGAAAACTTAGCTGATGATATATTTTCAGAGCTTGAAGGAAATAAGGATCAATTCCTGATGGCGAAAGGGATAAACGCTAAGATTGGTAGCCGATCTGCATTATCTGATCTTGAACGCAGACACGGGACTACAAAATGTCCAGACTCGCCTCGGTTCTTATCTGGAATAACTTCTCCTGTACAAACTGAATTTCAAAAAACTCTACGTTTGACTGATAATACAAATTATGTTCCTGATAGCCATCGATTTGTTAATCATACTCCCGCGGTAAAAGAAATTTTTGAACTGCTATTAGACAAAGCCCCGAGAAATAGAACTATTAAAGATGAAGAAAGAAAACTTTATGGCTTTAAAAAACGAAGCCTAATGGTTTTGGATCCTTATCAGCCGACACCAACAATAACAACCATTCCCGACGATTTTGTACATTATTCAGAACCCAGAGTGATGACTGTACGTGAATGTGCGAGATTGCAGACTTTTCCTGATTGGTATGAATTTAAGGGGCCATACACGACTGGCAATAAAGAGAGGACAAGACAAGTGCCTCGATATACTCAGGTTGGGAATGCAGTACCTCCTTTATTTGTTGAGCAACTCGGTATGGCAATCATACAGGTTTTAACATAACCCTTATAGCCAGCAATCTCCTTCATGAAAAAGACACTCCATTTTAAAACGAATACATTACTAAAAAACTTGGTTGGAAAGGATCTGATCAACGATGACAATATTGCAATCGTTGAGTTAGTAAAAAATAGTTATGACGCGAAATCAGAGGGGGCTCTAGTCCGATTCACAGGTTTTACGCAAGGTGGGGTCTCGACAGAATCAAGCCAGATCATCATTGCTGATACGGGAGTAGGGATGGACATGAGCGATATCGAGGATAAATGGCTCAACATCGCCTATTCCGAAAAAATGTATTTAGAACAAGACAAGGGAGCGTATCTGGCAGGGAACAAAGGAATTGGTAGATTCTCTTGTGATAGATTAGGAGAGCAACTCCATCTCTTGACGAGAAAAAAAGGCAGCGAGCTTCTTCACCTACCAATTTATTGGCCCGATTTTGAAATCGAAGGAGACAAGGATCTTACAATCCAAGATATAAAATTAGAAATCACATCTATCGATAACGAGCAAGCTGCCAAGTTATCAGGTTTCCAAAAATTTCCAGAAACCGGGACTGTTTTGGTTATTTCCACACTAAGAAGCAAATGGAATCCTGATAGTCTTAGAGACTTAAAGATATCGTTAGAAAAATTCTTAAACCCCAATCAGTTATTTCAGCGCGACCAATTCAGGATTGATCTCTCCGTTCCTGCTCTCGAAGAGGCAGAGATGGGCAAAAGTTACTTGGAGCGGATCACAGGTGAGATACAGAATCAGATATTCGAAAAACTCAAATTCAACACTACCTATATTGAGGCTGAAATTTCAGCAGACGGTGAAACCATATCTGTTGTTTTATACCACGAGGGAGACAAAGTTTTCGATCTTCTAGAACGCAATGATTCTTATCCATTGCTTGGGGGAGTTCATATTGTGGTTTATTACTTGAACCCATATAAGAAGGCATATTTCACGAGACAGACAGGCGTTCGTTCTGTTGAATTTGGTTCTATTTTCTTGTTTCTAAATGGCTTTCGTATTGCTCCATACGGGGGCCGTGGTGATGATTGGCTGGGTTTAGATGTTAGAAAAACTCAAGGAACACAGCGATACCTAAGTAGCCGTGATGTAGTAGGGCGCATTGAGATTCTCAGCAAAGACAATCGATTCACTCCTGTTTCAAGCCGAGAGGGACTCAAAAATACCGAAGCTTTCCAGCAACTAAGGGAAAACTTTTTCTTAGATGTATTTCGCAAGCTTGAAAGATTTGTCGTTGAAGGGTTGCATTGGGATAGCGTACCGGACAGCATTCGCCAAGAGCTTAATAAAGGCGAAGGGCTTGATTGGGAAAATACATCAGAGCGATATACAGAATCCTGGGAAAGGAAGAAGCAACGAATTGTATTATCGATAATGACTCTGATCGGGTCTTCCCCAGAAAGGATTATTAAGTTCTGGTTTAATCCTGCTCTCCTGGAGGAAGTTTATGAAAGCAGGCAAGAAGAAGTAAAAAGAATTCTTGTCAACATCGAGGGTTTTGAGCCTGGTAAAGTAGATACCGACTTGACGAAAAGCCTCTTGAAGCTGAGAAGATTGATTGCTGAGAAAGAAGAAGATGCCAGGGTTGCAAAAGCCGCCGCCGCAGATTTGAGAGTGGAAGTTGCCGAAAAAGAAGAACAAATCACGGGACTGGAGGAGAGAACTGAAACATACAAGGCACAGACATTGTTTCTTCAACAGGCAACATCGCTGGATGTTAAGCAATTGATGACCTATCACCATCAAATAAGTCTTGACTCTACGATTGTAGATAACTACATTGCAAAAGCAGTGAAAGCCTTACGAAATCTTCCTGGTTCGCGAGATGTCCTTCGGTACTTGCAAAAAGCAGCGCTGGCAAATAGAAGGATAGGCGTAATAGCTCAATATGCTACGAAAGCCAATTTCCGTGCTGCAACAAAAAAAGAACCAACAGATATTCCTGCTTTCTTTGAACAGTATTTGCTCAATGTGGCAAAAGACTTTATCGCAGCAGGGCTAAACTTACAAGTATTCAATACCGTCAACGAACCTTTTGAACTAAAGGCTAGTCGAATAGAGCTATCCATCTTGATTGACAACATTATCAGTAATGCCAGTAAAGCACAAGCGCGCAAATTAATTGTAAACATCGCGAAAATATCACAAAACACGATGCGGGTATCCTTTATAGATGATGGAAAAGGACTCTCGAAAGAGCTTCCAAGCATTGATTCAATGTTTGAGATGGGTATTACAACGACATCAGGCTCAGGACTTGGCCTTTACCATGTCAAAAATATTGTGGAAAATATGGATGGCAAAATTTCAGCTATCCCACTTGACCCTAGTGGAATGGAAATCAGGGTGGAGGTAACGAGATGAGACTTAAGTTTTCGGTTCTATGGTTCGATGATAACGAGGTATATCTTGATTCGGTGGACTTGGATGGATTAAAAGGTGATGTACGCTCATGGGGTTTTGAACCGGAAATTACGATGGTTAAGACCCCTGATGAATTTGCACGCCACATGCCTTTCGAAAAATTTGACTTGATAGTTGTAGATCGAAAATTAGAAAATTACCCAGATGGGCAGGAATTTATTGCCGAATTGAGAAATAATGCAGTTTATACAGAGGTGATTTTCTATACGGCTGGTAACGCCAGCGATTTATGGGATGCTATTCGCGAAAAACAATTAGAGGGGGTGTTCGTCTCAAATCGGAACGATATTTTATCGAAAATCACCAGAATAGGATACCAATCCATCCGAAAAGTTCTCGATTTGGAAAATATGCGGGGGATCGTTTTGGCAGAAGTTGGGGAATTGGATCATCTACTTGATGAGATTATAACAATTGGGATGTCGAGTTTGTCCGCTGAACAACAACGCTCGATTTTCACAAGATTCCATACCGAGTTCATTAAACAAAGTCAACAATTGAACGAACGGCTCGATGCATTTCTAAAAAATCCTGAGATTGCGGAAATGCTTAACTTGTGTGATAGCAATAAACGTTGGCAAAACTTTAATAGATTGTGGAAACGTAACTATTCAGCCATACCGATGTTCAAATGAAACATTACTGTGAATCAAACAAATGCCTGCGATAATTGAAAACATGCCTCCCATCCAATTTCCTCCCCGCGAAGAAATGCGGGCCTCGTATCGTCAAGGGGAAGAGG
>JBDRPT010000094.1:0-81046 GCA_043826785.1 Chloroflexota bacterium
GCACCAGCGCTTTGTCATATTCAGACCAGTTCTGGACACGGTATAATGTCTTTGGGCGTGACTGTGTTTTCTTGTGTTTAGCCATAAACCAAACTTACACGGTCACGCCCTTCCTGTCAATAATTCATGCACCAAAGCCGATTATGACTAAAACATTGAACCCCCAAGAAAAAGTATTAAAAGAAGCCTCTTTGCTCACTTCGGCATGTTGGGCATGTTTCCTAAATGCAGACGGCAGCGAATGGAGCATTTTATTGGATTCTGGGATGCCCGCCAAAAAGAAGATGGCGCTGACTAAATATCTTGGCCGGGCCTCGTCTAAGCATTGGTTCAGTAACGCGATCGCCTCGCTTCGCGTCCGATCTCGGATTGTACCCGAAGATGCGGGCCTTGGTTGCGGGCGATTATATTTGTTCCCAGATTTAACACTCCAGGGCGGTGTTCTTGTTGGCGCTCGAATCCTCTCACTGGATTCGAAGAGATTGTGGGGCGCTCTCGCCCAATCCAATACTCTGCAAGGTGGACCAAGCGAGATAGCACCGTTGCTTTCCCTTGATGAGGATTTATCTGCAAGCATGGCTTATGGGTTATCCAAAGCTCTTGAGGGAATCCTTAAATCGTTGGAACGGGTTATATCTTTCCAGGGGAGCTGGATTGCAGTGCGGGAAGGCGATTACTTGCGTATCGAATCCCAGATGAGGTGCTCTGAATGCCAAGAAAAACGTATTTCGATAGAGGCAAACCCACTAATCCGGAAGATCATCCAGGGAAGGGTGCCGCTTGTAATTGACCACGGTCATCCGGATTGGGGTATGGTTCCAAGAATGGGGCTTGACAAAGAAACATCGACATGGGCAGTTATCCCGCTTGTCGTCGGACGTAGGCTGATAGGGCTGGTCTCATTTTGGCGTGATTCCAGTATACCGGATCACGAATGGCGGGCTGTGATCACCCGGGTCCAAAAAATCTCTCCCCGCGTTGAAGAGTTGATCACATTTTCCAATTTGGCAGACCATCTTCGCAGGCTAGGGTTGCTAAACGATTTTGCCCGAACGATCTCTTCTGCATTGGAATTGGAACAGATTGCCCAGCGTGTCTTTGCTCTGCTTGGCCGGGCATTTCGTACCGAGTATATCAATCTTCTGGTGTTGACCACAGATGGGAGCACTCTCAACCACTACAGGGAAGACGACGGGAGCCTCGTTTTACAGGCAAGACCAACTGCTGATTGGCAGATTTATGACTCTCTTCAAAGCGGGAAGATACTCAGGTTACCAGAAATATCCACATCCAGCGAATATATACCCTTCTTGTCAGGCGCTCGGTCAGCCTTGATTGCCCCATTGCGATCGCGAAGGCAAGTCGTCGGGGCGCTAGCGCTCGAGAGTTTTCAGGCCGAAGCATTTACTCTTTATGATGAACATTTGTTGGTAATTATTGCCAGTCATTTAGCGGGACTGATCGAGAATAGTCGCCTCCGCCAGGAGGCGGAAGCACGAGCCAGGAATCTGGGACTCATTCATCAGGTGGTACAACAGGTGATCGGCCAGACGGATATCCATAAAGCAGCCCAGATTGCAGCCGAATTGATGGCACGGAATTTTGCCTATGATCTTGCGGTTGTAGCTATTGCGGAAGGACCCGACAGGACTTTGCGTCCTACAGGAATCGGCGGGAGTGTTGCCAATGTCGTGAAAAGGGAACTGCAGAACCTGGATATCGTCGGGGGGATAACCAGTCAGGTATTTTCGACCGGTAATAGTCGTTTGGTGAACGACGTGGGGAAGGATCCACATTATGTTTCCCTTCGTGGATGGGATGCCAATTCCGAGATGTGCGTGGCCCTGCGGGATGGTGATGTGATCCTTGGGGTTGTCGATGTTGAAAGTCGGTCAAAATATTCATTTACTCAAAATGATTTGCTTGTACTTGAGTCGCTAGCCGGAATCCTATCCAGTGTGTTTTCCAATATCGGGCAATACCAGAAACTACAAGAAATAGTTCATCAGCTTCAAATCGCTCGTCAAGAATTGCAGGAAAGGATCACTGCCCAAAGAAACGCTGAATCGCGCCTTTTACAGGCAGCGAAATTAGCAGCAGTCGGCGAGATGGCCGCAGGTGTAGCCCATGAATTGAATAATCCACTGACAACCGTTGCTGGTTTTTCTGAATTGATCCTCGAAGATCTTCCCAGGGAGTCAGCTATCAGATCCGATATGGAGATGATAATGCGCGAGGCTCATCGGGCCAGGACTGTTGTCCGGAGGTTGCTGGATTTTTCGCGCCAATCCGATAGCGTTCGCGCCCGGGCGAGTATCAATGAGATCGTAACCGATGTCTTGGGATTGATCAATCACCTCCTTCACACGAGTGGGATTGATGTCTTTCTTGACTTACCGGTGAAGTTGCCCTGGGTTTCGGTTGACCGCAACCAAATAAAGCAGGTTATATTAAACCTGATCCATAACGCCTTGTATGCCATGCCGTCAGGTGGAGAGTTACATATTTCCACGAGGGTACAAAAAAGCGATAACCAGGACTGGCTGACAATTGCAGTCCGTGATTCTGGGGTTGGGATCCCCCGGGAGAATTTAGACCGTGTCTTCGAGCCCTTCTTTACAACGCGAGGCAGAGAGGGGGGAACAGGCTTGGGCTTGTCGGTCTCATACAGCATAGTGGCGGAGCACGGGGGGTATATCGATGTTGAGAGTCTTTCGGGCAATGGGTCTACTTTCACCGTATGGATTCCTAACGAGGCAGATGAATGACCAACGCGCATATACTTGTCGTAGATGACGAGCCTGGAATTACCAGACTATGTGAACGATTACTTCGCCGAGCGGATTACACCGTGACGGTGTTTACTAACCCGGCTGAAGCAATTGAATATTTTAAGTATCATCCGATAGATTTGCTCTTGGTCGACATCCGCATGCCCGAAATCGGCGGATTTGAAGTGATCTCGAACGCAAAACAGTATCAACCCGATGTGGCCGTCTTGGTAATGACGGGTTTTGGAACGGTGGAGACTGCAATCCAGGCCCTCCGCCAAGGAGTAGATGGGCTCCTGTTAAAGCCATTTGAGACTGGAAATGAACTGGTCTCTGCCGTGGCGCAAGCACTTGAAGACAACCAGAATAAACGCGATATCGCCCGTATCCAGGCATTGAGGCCATTATTTGATATCACAGAGTCATTGCTTGCAGAGACCCGACCAGATCGATTGCTCGACCTGGTTCTGACCGCTGTCTGCGGGCATCTACGGACGGACAATGCAGCTTATTACCAATACTCCTACGGCGATAAAAGCCTTAGCATTCTTGCGAGCAGGGGAAGGGGATTCCCAAATGATATCAGTAAAGTGGATGGCGGGTTAATCGGACAGGTCGACGCTACGGGTATCCCATTATGGGTAAATGCTAGTGGTCCTGGCGATGAGCGATTGAAGAAAAAAATTATCAAGGAAAACTTCTCGTCGGTCATGTGTGCCTCAATAGCACGATTGAATGTCAGGGGGGTGTTGTTTGCAGCCCGAAGTTCCGAGGAAACTGCCTTTCGCGAAGTCGATTGGGAGATGTTCTTGCTCCTGTCGCGACAGGCCACGGTTGCTATGGAGAACGCAAGGTTATATGCAGAGTTGAGGGCATATGTTCAGAGGGTGGAAGAGTCCCAGCAAGCGCTTATCCGGGCAGAGAAGATGGCGACTGCTGGACGTTTGACCGCTTCCATTGCCCATGAAATTAACAATCCACTTCAGGCGGTTCAAAATTGCCTGCATCTTGCCACCAGGGATGAAGTATCGGGGAAGAAACGTCAGGAATACTTGGGATTGGCGACGACCGAACTGGACCGTTTGATGAGCACGGTTCAGCGAATGCTGGATTATTATCGCCCGGGAGGGGTAGATCCCCAGCCCATCAATCTGGCGGAATTGATGAATCATGTGATCAGCCTGCTGGATACGCAACTTATCGAGCGCGGGATTCACGTTACATCTAACTTTTCATCTAAATTCCCTGCGGTGCTGGCAGTTAGCAATCAATTGCAACAGGTTTTTATAAATATCATATTGAACGCCTACGATGCTATGCCGGAGGGAGGAGAATTGCGGATCACTGGCCGTACGCATAAAGACACAGTAGAGTTGCTCTTCCAGGATACGGGCCCTGGTATATCACGCGATGAGCGCACGCGTATTTTTGAGCCATTTGTGAGCACCAAGGAAGGCGGAACGGGACTGGGCTTATCTGTCAGTTATGGTATCATCGCGGCACACGGAGGCAACCTGGATATCGCCCCAGACCGAGGGCCAGGGGCCTGTTTTAGGATCACTCTACCGGTTCGAGGTGAAGCATGAAAAATCGAGCGAACATCCTTGTCGTTGACGATGAACCTATTGAACGACAAACTCTAACGGACATACTACGCCTTGAGGGATATCGAGTGACATCGGTAGCTAACGGGGAAGCCGCCGTGGACTACGTCCGCCTCAACCCTGTGGACTTAGTATTGCTGGATTTGCGGATGCCCGGCATGAGTGGCTTGGATGTTGTCAAGGTCGTCAACCGGTTCGCCCCAGAGATCGAAATTGTATTATTAACCGCTCACGGATCGATGGAGACTGCCATTGATGCACTGCGAAACCGGGTCCATGATTATTTATTGAAACCGGCATCACCAACACAGATCATCGAGAGCGTTGCCCGTGGCTTGGAGCGGTTGAATGCGAGACGGCAATCAAAACAGCATCCCGACACAGGCCAGATCGATGAGCATACGATTATTGCAATGGACGATGGTGTTGTGATTGATTTTGGGCGTCGATCGGTAGACGCTGGTGAGACGCACATATTTCTGACGCCGGCTGAGGGCCGATTGTTGAAGGTCTTTGTGGAAAACCCCGGAAAGGTTTTTTCTCACCGTGACCTGGTCTTGTTGGTTCAAGGATATTCGACATCTTACCAGGAGGCTCCAGAGATCCTGCGTCCACTGGTCAGTCGGCTCAGGCAAAAACTGGCTGACATCCCTAAGCTAGCAGAACGGATTGTCAGTGTACGGGCTACCGGATATATTTTTGAATGGTGAGTTACGCTGGCTACCAGGGGATGTTAGGGGGAATCCCGGGTGGGCGCAGCCAGCGGAGAAATCGCCAGGGTCCATGCTGATCGAACTTCGTCTTATCGGCTCCGATCAAGGCAAGACTGGCAAATAGGAATAAAGCCCCCAGCCATTGAATGGGCAATAACCTTTCTCCCAACCAGATATGGCTGATCGTAATTGTGATCAAAAGTTCCCCCAGGCCCAATAGCGCAGTCTGCATTCCGCCGAGGTGCTTAACTCCCAGAAAGAGGGTCAAACGCGAGAAGAATGTTACCAGGGTCAGGCCAATCAGTGGCCACCAAGGCAATTCGATGGATGGATATTGGCGATCAAAGATAAAGAAGGCTGGAACAACGATTGCGCTCATTGCCAGAAGAGTGTACAGGGTTACAGTCGGCGCGGGAATGTCGAAGAGGACGCGCTGGTTAATCGGTAAATGCATGGCATATAACGCAGCAGCACCAAGCATCAATGCAATACCGATCCAGTCAACTCTCTGCGCATCGAGTGCTGTGAGCAGGATCACCCCGGTTAATGCCAAGGAAATGCGTAAGAGGGTTACTCTGCCGGGTTTTTGGTTGTCAATGGATAGCCAGAGAACAAGGAATACAGGATAGAGAGAATAAAGCAATTGCCCAACGCTAGGGTTAAGGCGACCGAGGGATAAGTAGTACAATATGGATCCAAGTCCGTTTATGGCGCCTGCAAGACCACACCCCATCAAGCCAGCAGGATAGATAAATAAAAAACCTCTTTGGAAAACAACCATAATAAGTAACAACAGGGAAGTGGCCAGTATTGTCCTTAATGCAACCACGCTTAATGGGGAGAACCCGAATAGGATTGCCTGTTTTCCAAATACAGGGGCTAAACCAAGGAATACAGCAGAAGCTAACGCGGCTTGGATGCCAAGGGCTCGTCCGCCCTTAATCTTCACGTTGATGTCCTGTTCCGGATCACTGAATCAATGCTCGGACTTCTTCGAGGAATTCATCACTCAAGAAGTCGCCTTTTTGTAAAAGTGTTTGGATCTGTCCTTTAAGGCGGGATTTTTCTTCTTGGGTTAATTCTTTTGCTGTGGCAACAATGACCGGGATGGTAGCTGTTTCCGGTTTTGCCCTAAGGGCATCGAGAACCGCAAAGCCATCTAGTTCAGGCATCATCAGATCAAGAACGATCAGGTCCGGTTTTACCTTATCGATCAGCTTGAGGGCTTGTTTCCCATCGGCAGCCTCATGGATCGTGAAATTACCCTGGGATTGCAGAATCCTGCGAATCAATCTTCGGACGTCGGGGTTATCGTCTACGACAGCAATCGTGGGGAACCTGTCTGGAGCGACGCGGCTCAGGGCGGCCAGGAGACCGTCTTGAGGGGTTTCCTCCATGACCTTGGATGGGAGGATGACATTTCGAGCCCAGTTATCGCCGAGAACGAAGGGTTCCGCAGGCATGGTATGGCCGGTGCAATTCACAACCACAACGTCGGTTGGCTTGATAACGCCTGCACGGACAAGCTTGAACAGTCCCGCAAAGCCTACTGCGGCGGCAGGTTCCGCCGAGATACCCTCCATCTTGGCGAGGACGTGCATTGCCCGGAAGGCTTCCTCATCCGTCACGCTTTCGAATACTCCGTTGGTGTTATTCACATAGCCCCTGAGAATGGAGTATGACCTTCCCGGATCGCCCGTAGCCAGCGTTTCGATGTGCGTCCGCGGCGATGTCACAGGAATGGCTTTCTCCAGCCCCTGCTTCCAGGCCTGGACCATTGGCGAACAACCCTCCGTTTGTACGACAGCGAGACTTGGGATCCGGTCGCCAAATTTCATCTTTTTGAGTTCATCAAAACCCTTGTAGACTCCCAATGGGCCCATTCCACCACTTACAGCTTGGACGTACCAGTCGGGTGTTCGCCAAATGGAGGCATGTTTTCCGGCCGAATTATTCACAGGACCCATCGCCGCGGTCAATTGTTCGGCAATCTCATAGGCTATGGTTTTCATTGCCTCGATAGAGGTGATCGTCCGCGAGCCGAGATCCTGGTAAAGGTTCCGTTGGCGGGCAAACTCGGAGGCTACCTGCTTGGCTTGGTCATAAGAGCCTGTGACCTTGACCACTTGACTTCCATAGAGAGCAATTTCGCGCATTTTGACCGCCGGCACCAGGCTGGTCACAAATGCCCAAAGCTTGATCCCAGCCCGGGCGGCATAAGCGGAGTAGGAGATAGCCACATTGCCGGTGGAGGCGGCAACAATATCGGTGATTCCGGCTTCTTTAAGTGCCGCAATCGTCACAGCGGCCTGACGATCTTTAAATGATCCAGTGGGTCCCTGACGTTCATCCTTGATAAAGATGTTCGGGCAACCCAGCATCATGCCCAAATTAATCGCCTGGATCAGAGGAGTTCCACCTTCGCCGAGCATGATAGCCAGATTGGGATTGCGTATAGGCAATAACTCTCGGTAGCGCCATAAATTAAAAGGTCGCCCCGGTAGTTGAAGCGGCAGGGTTTGCGCAATTGTCTCATAATCGTATTCTGCCTCCCGCCACTGGCTTTCACACCGGGGACAATTCACCGAAGTGGGGTAATAGGGAGCGGTATGCCCGCAATCAATGCACTTAATTACGAAAGACATAACTGATTTAATAGTACCTTTCTATCGTGGGCCAAGCCTCTTGAGAGCCTTATCCAGAAGCGCAAACAAATCCTTCTCGGTAAGTGAGCCCTTCTTGAGCAATTTCTGTCCGAAATCGGATAAGGATTTTTGCTGCTCTGAAGTAAGATCAGCTCCACTGATCACCACTACCGGGATGTCATTCAGGGCTGGTGTGGTGCGCAGTTTTTCGAGGATCGTGAACCCATCCATGTCTGGCATGAAAAGGTCAAGGATGACCGCTTGCGGTGGTTGCTTTTGGAGCAGTTCCCAACCTTGTTTGCCTCCCTCGGCAAGGATTGGCCGGTAGTGGCTTCTCTCGGTCAGGATTCTTTCGATCAATCGCAGATCATCCGGATCATCATCGATGACGAGGACCTCATGGATGCTTCCGTCCCCGTTTAGTCGGTTCAGTGCGTTGATCAAGTCATCTTCCAGAATTGGTTTTACAAGATAATCAGCGGCACCAAGGCTAAAGCCCTTCTTTTCGTTTTCCAAAATGCTGCACACGATTACCGGGATGTCACGTGTTTCTGGGTGATTCTTCAGGTCGTTCAAAACGCTCCATCCGTCCCGCTCGGGCATCATGACATCCAGGGTGATCGCATACGGCTTCAGCTTGATGGCCATCTCGATCGCTTCCTCCGGACGGGTCAATGGGATAACCTGGAAACCCTGCGGCGTAAGGTATCTTTCGTACAATTTGATCACCTGTTGGTCATCGTCGATTGCAAGGATAATTCTACCCCCCGTGGATATATCTTCATTGGTTCCCGATGGTTCAGGATGGTCATCCAGTATTGTGGGGAGGGGTATCGTGATGTAGAAAGTACTCCCCTTCCCGATCTCGCTGATCACACCGATCTTGCCGTTGTGGAGTTCAATCAAACGCCGCGAGATGGAAAGGCCGAGTCCAGTCCCGCCCGACTTGCGTGTTGGGGAAGCATCCACCTGCGAGAAGGGTTGGAACAATTTCTTCTGGTTTTCCGGGTCGATACCGGGGCCGGAATCGATGACCCGCACGACAATCTCCTGTTTCCCCTCAGTATCGGTGCTGACATCCGCGTTGACTGTGATCGTGCCCTCTTCTGTGAACTTGGCGGCGTTTGAGAAGAGATTAAGGAGTACCTGACGGATGCGCATACTGTCCGCCAGTACTGTAGGCAGACCTTCGGGCACTTTCATCTCGAGCTTGATCGGCTTGTCTTTGATGAGCCCATTGACGGTCGGAAGGACGCTGTTGACTGCGTCCAGGATGTTAAACTCGTCGAGAGCGAGTTCCATTTTTCCCGCCTCAATCTTCGAGAGGTCGAGGATGTCGTTGATCAGCCGTAATAGGTGTTGGCCTGAGTTGTATATTGCGTTCAAGTCCTGTTGTTGGAGATCTGTCACCGGCCCGTCAATCCCCTTCAGGATTACGCGCGAGAACCCGATGATCGAGTTGAGCGGAGTTCGCAGCTCGTGGCTCATGTTCGCCAGGAACTGGGTTTTGAGGCTGTCCAACTCACGCATTTCATTGATCGCTTCTTGGGCCAATTCGTAAGACCGGGCGTTGTCAATCGCAACGGCAATCTGGTCGGCCAGGGTTTGTAAGACGGTGATCTCTGCTTGAGCGAAAGCATCTACCTTGGTGGATTGGATATCGATCGCGCCGATGACGCGCCGGCCAATCCGCAGGGGAATGGCTGCCTCAGAGCGTGTCTCAGGAAGCAAAGGGTTTGGCCGGTGGATCGGGTCAATTGACGTATTGTTAACGATCAATGCATCACCCGTAGACGTTACTGTACCGACGATGGAGCGAGAACCGACCGGCAACGAGTGCGACCTGCGGAGCATCTCCTCACCCGCCTCGCCGGTTGCAGCCTGGAGTACTGCGTTGAACCCGCTATCGTCAACGGAAAAGATCGCTGAGTGGTAGAAATCAAAGCGTTCGCGGATCAGATTCACCGTTCGGGTAAAAAGAATGTTCAAATCGAGAGTGGAGGTTACCAAGCGGCCGATTTCCGCCGAGATCGCCAGGTATTCATTTTGCTGCTGAAGCGTATTTTCAAATTGGTGGCGTTCGGTCACATCTCTGGCGATCCAGAAGACTTGATCTTCGGATAATTTGGAAATACTGGCATCAAACCAATATGTCTGTCCTTCCAGGACGAGCGGATATTCCAACTTGACCAATTGCTCGGTTTCCAATGCCGTTGTGATTGCATTCATTAAGGGCTGATGGGCTTCTGGAGGAAGTACTTCAGCAATTGTTTTTCCGATCATCTCGTCGGGCGGGCGGAAGAGGAGAGCGGGGTTTGTCGGGGCGACCCGGAGGTAGCGACCTTGCCTGTCGTAAACGATAATGACATCGGTCATTGATGCAAAGAGCGTGCGCAATTCCACTTCGGATTGCTTCCGCTCGAGGGCGACTGCTACCTGGTCGGAAACAAATGTAAGTGTATCCCGATCTTGCTCCGTTAGGCGGATTTTGTTGTCGTATGTTTGGATCGCCATCACTCCGATCGTTTTACCACCGCTATGGAGTGGGACGCCAAGCCAATCCACGTCCGGTGTTCCACCGATAGGCATATCTCCAGATTCCAGCAGCTTCTCTAGAATCTCGGGAGTGGCAAGGAGAGGTTTGCCGGTACGCAGGATAAAATCTGTCAATCCCGTGCCCAGTTTTTGCGGTAATGGGGACTCGTCGCGCTCATCGATAAAATACGGAAAAGTCACCAAATCGACTTTATCATCGTATAGGGCTATATTGAAATTCTTTGCGGGCATGAGTGTATTGATTGCGGTATGGATCTCCCCGATCAACAAGGAGATATCCGGAGCGGTTAACGCTGCAGCAGATATCTGCTGGATGGCCGCCTGGATCCTCTCGCTTCGTTTTCGTTCAGAAATATCTTTATCGACGCCGCGGTAACCAATTCGCGTTCCGCTTGCATCTAGGATGGGTACGGCGCTTGTCGCAACATAGACATCCTCGCCGTCTTTTGAGCGTAGGATATTCTCAATGTCGATTGCCTGGCCATGCTTATCGATGCCCTCGAGCAGTAATTGGGAACCCCGGTCGGCCTCGGTTTGGTCAGCGAGCTCGTAATCAGATAAGCCCAGAATCTCTTCAGCGGTATACCCGAGAATATCCTTTACACGTTCGGAAACATAGGTGTATTTCCATTCCAGGTCGGTTTCCCATACATAGTCTGCGCTTACATTGACGACATCCCGGAATCTACCCTCGGAGGCGCGCGTTTCGTTGAACAGACGTGCATTTTCAAGAGCAATGGCCGCTTGGTTAGCAATCGATGAGAGTAAGTTGCGGGTTTGAAAATCGAAAGCATTCGGTGCTGTATAACTCTGAAGCGCCATTACACCAATTGCTCTATTGCCGATCATCAAGGGTACACCAAGCCAGCACTCAACGGGAGTACCAATGTGAACCAAATCGAGATCCTGAACTTTTTCAGCAACATTCTCGCTCAACAGAAGAGGCTTGGCGGTCTCTAGAACGTATTCGGTTAATCCCTTACCACCTCGGCGTTCCTTCCAGGTGACTCGTTGTCCATTTTCATAGGTAAGCGGGAAGGTAACCTCGTCGATTTCCTGGTTATATAAAGAGATCGATATATTTTGCGTATCAACCAGCCTGGATGCATACTGGTAGATTGTCTCGACGATCTTGCCGACATCCAGGAGGGACGTCAGTTCAAGGGCCATCTCATTCAAAATGGAGAGTTCTTGCGCCTGTGACTGTGTCTGTTGGAAAAGGCGCGCGTTTTCTAGCGCCAAGGCGAGTTGGTCGGCAACCTGCTTGACCAGAAGCTGTTCGTCCTGACCCCAATTCCGACCGTCTTGTGGCCGGCCAATTTCTAACATGGCCCAATTTTCTGGATCCACCCGGAAAGGAAGTGTCAGAGTGGTGTCCGTCATTGGCGACGGAGGCTCAAAGGCAGGCTGTTGGGAGCGATCCTGACGGGGAATCCTTTCACTTACCTTAGGAGGAATACCTTTGGGCTGCGGTGGCTTGAAAGGTGTCAGCGCAGGACGCGTGGGGGGAACAGCCCGTTTAGTAGGACTGACATCCTTGGCCTCTTGGATATCAATAAATATTTCGTCTAGCCGTTTTTCAATTCGCTTCTTGGACATACTGGATCAACTCCTCGGCCAGAGACCGGTATTGTAAGGAACCACGGCTGTTGGGTTTGTACTGGGTAATCGGTATTCCTAGAATGGGGCTCTCGCGTAACTTAGTATCAATTTCAATGTTGGTCCTGAACAGACCTTCACCGAATGTTCGTTCGAGTTGGTCGCGAATATTGCGGTGAGTCCTGTTTCTGAGATCCAGCAAGGTAATAAGGATCCGATAGGAAAGATTCGGGTTGTCTTCTGAACGGACCTGACGAATAATCGTCATCATATCTCGCAGGGCATACGCTGAGAAGTATTCTGCCTGGGTGGGGACGATCAGGAGATCTGCTGCGACCAAGGCGTTGGTGGTCACAGCCCCCAGGGAAGGCGGGCAGTCGACCAGGATGATGTCATATGGAACAGGCGCGGCGGCTTCAATGGCATTCCGCAAGCGTCTGGAAAAGTTGATCTGGACGGGCAACATTTGTTCGGCCTGTTCAACTGCATTGTTGGCAGGAATAATGTCGACACCCGTTATCTTTGTCGGCAGGCATGTCCCGAGCAATGGAATCTTGTCAAGGAGAACATCTGCGGAGGTGTGCTCGAGAGAATTGGGCTCAAACCCTAATGCTAGGGTCAAGTTGGCCTGAGGGTCCAGGTCTATGAGCAGCACCCGTTGGTTCAATTCGGACAAGGTCGCAGCCAGGGACAGGGCGGTCGTCGTTTTAGCCACCCCGCCTTTTTCGTTGGAAATCGTGATTGCATAAGCCATGTCAACTCAGCCTTCCGAACACTAGTCGGGTCTCTTTTTTGATTTCTTCGGATTTTTCTTGGTCATATTTCCCTGATGTTCCATTGCTTGGGCAGGAGCGTATGGCCTCACCCGAACAGTTGTAGCACCGAGGACCGATTTCAATTCCTCAATGGCGCTGGTTATCATTGCGTCGGGATCAGTTGTAGCGCGGATCTTCGATGTAATATCGGTAACCGCGCGTTCCCGGTCTGCACGACGGGTTGTTTCTTCGAATAGCCGGGCGTTCTCGGCAGAGATTGCAACTCGATCGGCGATAGCGTTTATCAGATCGAGTTCATCTTCGGACCAAACACGGGCAGATGCTGATTGGATGATTAATGAACCGATGTTCTCGCCGCGCAAGTTGATCGGAACAACAAGTTGAAGACCGGGTTGGCCTGCTTCAGCGGACGATGGCACAAGCGGATTTTCCAAAGGTGTTACCCCGGTGAGTGTGTAGCGGTAACCGGCGGCAGTCTGCTCTGAGGCCAATCGTTTCCAGCTTTGTTGTAATTGAAGTCTGTAGATACTTTCAGCTTCGGCAAGCGACCGACTGGTCATATCAAAAAGGCGGGCATTTTCGATTGCCAGGCCAACTTGCTCCCCAAGAGTTGATAATACTTCGATGTCTTCCTCAGAAAATGCGACCTCATCCCGGCTCTGGACATCCAACACACCCATGATCTGGTCGCCTGCCCGAAGAGGAATTGCCATCTCCGACCGCGTTTCTGGGAGGTCGGGGTTATCGAAGAAGACGGCATCCTCGCCTACATCTATGGCGATCCTGGGTTTCCCGGTTCCAGCGGCATAGCCCACAATTCCCTGCTCACCAACCTTCAGCCTGTGTTTCCGCTCCAGCATCTTGATTCCACCCTCGCTATTGGAGGCGCTGAGAACCGTATATTGACTCGCATCATCATTCAGGAAGATACCCACATGGTAATAATCAAATTGTTCGGAGATCAGCCGAGTAATTTCAGGTAACAGGTCGTTTAGGGAGCGGATCGATGTGATTGCTCGGGCAACCCGGTCGATAGCCTGGAACTGGAGCGCCCTTCTGGCATTATGCTTGTTCGATTCCTCCAGTTCGGTTGTCCGCTCAAGAACGCGCCCCTCCAGCATTGCGCGTTCATGTGAAAGCGCATCAACCATATTTTGGACACTTAAGATCGATTGCCGGAACCCCCGTTGGAGCTGGGTAACCCCTGCGCCAATCAGCAAGGCTACTATGAGTGTGTTGATTAACCCCGTGATCCAAACAACGATATCGCCGGGGGGTACCTCGGCAGCATTGATCAGGGTCAATTGCCCGAGGAGAACCAGAATACCGATAACGATGATCGCGACAGCATTGATGATCAATGTGGCAACCAATACACGTTGACCATAGAGGATTGTCGCGATCGCAGAAAACGCAACAAGGAAGACACGCGAATCTCCACGCAGGCCATTCTCCAACAAGCCGCTTACGCCCAGTGTAAAGAGGAGGACAAGAAACACAATCCCTTTTGCACGATATGTTATCGGTAGAAAGGTGGCCAGGAGTAAGGCTAAGTAGCTGGCAGCATAAAGGATGAGCAACACAGGGGTCGTGTCGCTGAAGCTGACAACAAAGAGGATCAGCCCGAGGACAAGGGCAATCCGTAGGATGGAGCGCACAAAGGATTGTGTCCAACGCTCGAGCGAGTATCCAGATGAGGGCATCTTGCTTGACACACTCTTTTCTGAAAGAGGCGAGGTGCCACGACTATCAACCATTTTGGCCTCCTTTGGTCTCGTGGCTGCTGATCTGGATCACGACTTCGTGTTCACCCAATGCTCGTCCGAGCTCTTCAACTGCGGTTTGGAGGACGTTACGTAGATTAACAGACGCACCAATCTTCGATGAAATTTCCCCGATCGTGCGTTCCTTGGCAGCTCGTTTCTGGCTCTCTGCCAACAGGCGGGCATTCTCCAGGGCAAGGGCCACGCGTTCAGCAGCAGCCCGGATGATATCTTTCTCTTCCTGAGAGTAGGCCTGCTTATGTTCACCTCCCTTGATCTCTAGGGAACCAATGTTTACGCCACGCAATGTTACAGGCACTCTATAGGTTCCTGAATCGTCCTTCGTAGGAATGGGTTCCAGTCCAAGGGTCGAGATTGGTTCCGCCCCTTTATCACTCGAGCGGTACCCTTTGACATCGGTGCTTGCGACGAACTGGCGCCACTCTGTCCGGATGTATCGCTGGAGTATGGCGTCGAGATCTGCAAGAGCTTGTTGTGATTGTTGGAACAAACGTGAATTGTCTATCGCCAGTGTTACTTGGTTGGCGAGAGTTTCTAGGATGTCAATGTCTTCAGAAGAAAAGGCATTCGGCTTTCGGCTTTGGACGTCCAGGACACCCAGGATCTGGTTACCGCTGATCAGTGGCATCGCTGCTTCTGAGCGCGTTTCGGGAAGGTCGATGTTATCAAAATATACAGCATCGTCGCCGACATCAAGGGCGACCCGAGACTTTCTTTGCGCAGCCACGTATCCAACGATGCCCTCCTGGCCAACACGAAGCATATGCTTTCTCTGCAACATCCTCCGCCCGCCTTCGCTGTTGGATGCACTCAATACAGCGTAGTCGCCCCGTTCATCCAACAAGAAAATACCTACATGGTAGAGATCTAATAGCTGGCTGATCGAGTCGGCAATTAGGGGGAGCAATTTTTCGACCTTTTGGAGAGAGGCGATGGACTTGATGATATCTGAAATCGCTTGTAGTTGACCCGCTCGTTTCTGAACTTGTAGATTGCTTTCCTCAAGAGCGGATGTCCGTTCAGCAACTAGAGATTCAAGGTTCGTCACCAAATTCTGAAGTTGGGCTGCCATGTCGTTGAATGCCGACCCAAGTTCGCCGACCTCATCACGCGATGCAATCTGTACACGTGCAGTGAAATTGCCTTTGGCGATTGTCTCTGTCCCTTCTGCTAATTTTCGGATTGGGCCAGAGAAGTAATTGCCGGCGAGCGCACCCATAATGACACCCAAGAGGGTAGCAAACGCCATGATAAGCACGCTCTGTGTAAGGATTTGCCGTTGCCTGGATACGATGGTCTCAGCGAGGATGTCAACCGCGATGATGCCCACCTTTTGCCCATTACCGGTAAATATGGGCGCATATGCTGACAAGAAAGAGCCATATTCATCAGTGTACACTTCTTCATCTGCAATTGCGGTTTCCATGGTATCGAAATTCTCGACAAGAGTTGGACTTGGCTCTTCATAAAGCGCTCCGTATGGGGCGATATCTTCTTCACCAAGTTCACCGGCATCGACAATAAAGTAGATCCCTTGTTCCTGTTTTCGCAGTGTGTAGACATAGATGATATCTGGATCTGAGTAACGTATAGCCAGATTTCTCAGGCGATATGTTTCGTAGAGTTCATCGGCTGCAGATGTGATTAGAACAAACTCATCACCGTCTTGTTGCAAAGAGGCCAGCCGTACGATACTAAGAGCACGGCTCCGGAATTCTTCTATCATCCTTTCGACCTGATATGTATAGAATGCCCCAGTAGAAAGCCCGGACACACTTAATGAAAGCAGCGAGAAGCCGGTTATCAGTTTAGCGCGGAGGTTGAAGCGATATCTTTTTTTATTCACAGCAAATTCCTTTTCGCAGGGCTGGTAGCGTGAGATTATTCCGTCTCAGTGTCCATGCTCATCTTTAACACCACTTCAGATGCGCCAATCAGTGTACGAAGTTCGTCAACTGTAACTCGCATTATCCGTTCGACTACAGGCGACTCTCCAATTTTCGCGGTCAACTCGCTGATCGTACGCTCTTTTGTTGCCCGCTGTTGGGCGTCTACTAATAGGCGCGCATTCTCGAGGGCAAGTGCGGCCCTTTCGGCTGCAGCTTGTGTCAATGCGATATCATCCGGAGTCCATCTGCGGGATGTATCCTTGGACCGGACATGGAGGACTCCCAATACTTGGCCGCGTAGTTTCACGGGGATGGCCAATTCAGGTCCATGTTCATCTGATGTTATCATGCCTCCAACTGAGATGACTTTCTGGTAGGATTCCTCAGTAAGAGGCTCCGTGATCGGAATCAACTGATTATCCGTATACCTAAAACCGGATACTGGAGATATTGAACTGGCTTGTTTCCACGCTTGGCGGACATATTTTTCGTATGCGTTCTCGGCTTCCGCAAGCGCTTGCCTGGTTTCATTGAGTAAGCGGGTATTCTCAAGTGCTATCGCCAATTGGTCCGCGAGAGTGCCTAGGATGATGATGTCATCCTGCGTGAAGATGCCGGGTTTATTACTCTGTACATCCAGGACTCCGATTGTGCGGTCGCCAATCCGGAGGGGCAGGGCGAGCTCTGCCCGGGTATCGGGCAGGTCTGGGTTGCTGAGGTGGACTGCATCCTCAGCTACGTTTGCGACTACGCGGGGTTGACGGTATTGGGCAGCATATCCAACGGCACTTGTCGTCCCCAGTGGCAGTTTGTGCCCGCGAGCGAGCATGCGTTTTCCACCGGCGCTACTTGCTGCTTTGATGACCACGTACTCACCCTTATCATCGGTGAGGAAAATGCCGACATGGTAATATCCAAAATTATCCGCGATCAGCCTGGTGATATCCTCTAGAAACTGATCCAGGTCTTGCACAGAAATTGCGCTCTTTGCTAATTCACTTATTGTCTCGAGTTGCTTAGCACGTCGTTGTACTTGCCAGGATACTCTCTCAATTTCAGTACTTCGTTCAGCTACCCGACTTTCAAGATCGTTACGCAATTTCTCGAGTTCCTGATTATTGAGAATTAGCCTGGCCGAAACCTTCCTGGCGCGGGAAATAAGTCTGCGCAAACTGGAGGTGGTTGATATGATCAAGATTGCGACAAGCAGGTAGATAAAGGTCAGGCCACGGGCATAGATGGTAGGTTCGTCAAGTGCGGGCGTGAACACCGCGCTGTATTCCAGAATAGCCATAGTCCAGATTACGGCAATGCTTAAGATCAGGATGACGATAGATGCCCGCCAGTTTACGAGTACGCTTGCAAAGAACGCAAGCGCAATATAAGCAATGACGATTGCATCCCTGACGCCACTTGAAGTGTACGCCAGATAGCCGATCGCCAGCCATAGCGTAAGCAGTAGGAAAATACTTGCCGGTAGCACCTGACCGAAGTGGTTAAGTGCATTGGACAGGATGAAAATGCCGATGATTATGCTCACCATCCCAACCTGGGTCATTGCACCAGATAACCAATAAGCAACAAGGAGAATCAGCGATATCCCCGTGGCGAACAGCGTAAACCAATGCAGGAATGACGCTGAAAGCGTTTTATCCTCATCGCCAAAGGTTGGAGGTAAGAAAAATGTACGGAAAATCTTTTGCATCGGTATTTCCTTTACTTACCTTGATTCACCAATCTCTTGCCCGATCTGGATGACTACGTCCGAATCGCCCAGTAACTTTCCGATTTCCCGGGCTGTAGCTTCGAGAATGGCTTCGATATCTGACGACGCCCCAATCGCTGCGGTAACCTGGGAAATTGCTTGTTCACGTTCTGCGCGCCGCCTGGTTTCGTCGAAGAGTCTTGCGGAATCAAGCGCATCCGTCAATTGATCCCGCAGGGTTTCTGCCAGGCTTATTTCCTCTTCCGTCCAGGTCGCATGATCGGGTTTGGTGAGCCGGATTACTCCAATGGCTTCGCCGCGGATCAGGATTGGAATGATCAGACCAGCTCCGTCCCCGGAAAGCGTTGACCTGTTATTGCTAAATGCCACTTTGATTTCGGGATCCCATTGGTCATCCACAACTCGCCCCTCGCGGGCGGTCTTGATATATCCAATATTCGACTTCTGCTCCACTAACTCTCTCCATGCACGGGTGACGCCTTCCCCGAGCAGGCGACGCGTGGTGTCAAGAACCGCTTGATTTTCCTGGAAAAGGCGGGTATTTTCGATGGTCAGGGCGATCTGATCGGCAATAACCTGAAGGATTGCCTGGTCATCATCGGTAAACTGACCCGCTGTCGTCGATTGGAGATCGAGAACGCCGATGACGTTACCGTGGGACATGATTGGCAAGCCAATCTCCGACCAGGTTTGGGGTAGGTAGTCGCTTTTCTGATAATGCGGATCTGTTTCTGCGTTAATGGCGATGTATGGCTCGCCGCTCTGGATAACAAAACCGGCAATGCTGTCCGGACCAATGCGAATGCTCTTATCGGCAGCGAGCATCTGTCTGGACCCTGGACTTGGATCGGTGGCCATCAGCGAGAGGGTCTCGCCTGTTGAGTCAAGCAGGTAGATTCCGGTGTGATAGTATCCGAACCGCCGTGCAATCAACGTGGCCGTTTCCTCCAGGAACCGGTCCAAGTCGAGGATATCGCCGGTCTCACGGACGATCCGGGCCGTATCCTTTAATTGGTTCATCCGCTTGTGGAGGTCACCGGTTAGGTCCTGCACCTGGCGTTCTAGCTTGATGTATTCGTCACGGATTCGTGTTTCCATCAGCCCGAGAGTATGACTCGCAGAGGTGATTTCATCCCGGCCGGGAGGCGATGGAATTTCCGGATACATGCTTTCCATTATCCGCAATGATCGCTGGGCTGATTCTGCCATCCCCTCATACGGAGTTGCAAGACGCGTAGCGGCAAATATTCCCAGACCGATTGTGCTAATGATGAGAACACTCCCTGCAATGATGATAACTGCCTGCGCTGTCCTGCCAGTCGAGTCATTTGACCGGGTGAGATTTGCGATGAATGAGGTTATCCGTAAAGGTGACAGTTCATCAGGAGGAGTTACGCGTATCGTTTCGTTGATGGAAGCAAGGTTACCCCTGACGCCAGTAGTGAGATTCGAACTTACCTGAAGCGCAATGACGATGGCCAGGATCAGGGGAATCAGTCCAACGAGAAGGATGGTTATGATCATGCGAGTGCGGATGCGCATGGGCTCTCCTAGGGTTTACCTTTATCGGCTGGTACCGGATTATCGGGTTTGTGGATCGTCTTTTCGGCAGCTTCCGCGGGTACACCCAGGCGGACTTCTGCTTCTTTGAGAACCAGGGCGCGTTGCAGCTCCTCTGCAGCCGTCTTGAGCATCGTATCAATATCAAGGGTCTGACGCAGGCGGCTTGCTACCTCTCCGATGAGGCGCTCGCGGGCTGCCCTCCTTGATGTCTCTTCGAATAAGCGGGCGGCGTCCAGCGTGGTGGCCATTTCTGCTGTGATTGCCTCGGCATTTCGGATTTCTTCATCTTTCCAAGTACCGCCTTTTTCGGTCTTGACCAGTCGAACCACACCGATGGTGTAATCACGCACCTTGACCGGCAGATACAAGATACCATGGTCATCCGAGAGGCGAACCTGGCCATCTTTGGCGATGATATCAAAATCGTCGATCCACTCACCGGCAATCGGAGCCACGATCTCGGGGGAAACGGAGATGAACCCCGTGCCCGCGCGCTGTGAGAGCATCTGTCTCCACCCTTCCTGTCCGAGCTCTCCGTATGCCCGCCTGAGCGCATCAATGGCATTCTGGCTTTCGGTTAACAAGCGGGCATTATCTATGGCAATTGCAAGCTGGTCTGCAACCACCTGCAGGGTGGCAACATCTTCTTCGGAAAAGGCGCTCTCCTCGGTACTCTGGACATCCAAGGCACCGAGGATTTTTTTGCCAGCAATCAGTGGAAGGGCCATTTCGGAACGAGTCGCTGGAAGGTCCGGGTTATCAAAGAAGCTGGCATCGGCGCCTACATCCAGGGCGATACGGGGCAATCCTTGACTCGTCACAAAGCCGACGATACCTTCCTGGCCAACGCGGAGTTTATGCTCGCGGGCAAGCATCCGCTGTCCGCCTGGGCTGGATGCTGCCCGAAGAACGGCATTCTCGCCCCTCTCGTCCATCAGGAAGATACCCGCATGGTAATAACCAAACCGCTGGCTGATCAAACGGGTTGCCTGGCGGAGCAGGTCGTTCAAGTCACGTAGAGATGCTGCTGCGCTACCGACATCCGCTGCTGCCTGGAGTTGGACCGCCCGCCGTTCGAGAGCGCGGGTACGATCTGCAACCCGGTCTTCAAGCGAGGCAACCAGGTCGCGTAAACGGGCGGTCATATTATTGAAAGTATCCGCCAGAGCACCAATTTCGTCTCGGGATTTAATGTCTGAACTAACATTCAAGTCGCCGGCCTCGATCTGGCTGGCGGTTTGGGTTAATTTTTCAAGCGGGGTTGTGAGAGCTCTTGAGAAAAACCACGCTGTGGCAATGGTAAAGAGGACCACCCCGCCGACTAACAGAGTAGTCGTCTGGGTAGCAGATTCCAATGGGGCAAGAAAGATCTCCTCAGGCTGGATGAAGGCAACGATCCAGGGTTGGGTCGTCATCGTGGAGGTAAACACGGATTCGATGCGCAGCTCGCCCGGGTTGGTTCGAGTTTGTCCGTGTAGTTCGCTGATCGTAAATGACCCCGATGGGGATTCCATCAGTCGCTGTTCAAAATCCAATTGATTCGCAAAGAGTGTTTCCAAGGTCCCTGGGGGCAAGCGGCCTTGCTCTTGGAGAGAGGTTAATGATATTTCGTCAATAGCGCCCAAGATTTTATACAGACGGGACGGTAGCAATCCATGGGATAGAAAGATGTGGTTTTCATCTAGCAGGACAGCATATGATCCTGGGCCGGCAAGCTGTCCCTGTTCGACAATGATCTGCTGCAAGACTGCTGCCCGGTAGCGGACGCGGAGAATGCCGATGATCCGGCCGACCTGATCCCGGATTGGGCTGCTAAAGTGGATGTATGGGATACCGTCTTCACGGTACTCAACAGAAGATACATAGGGAACGCCGGTTGTCGAAGGCCGGAAGAAGTAGGCTTCTCGCTCGATGAGACCGATGTTCGATCCATCGCTGTCGGCCACATTGTATCCAAATACATTCAGGAGGCCATAAGAGGTGATGAAAACCGGATCTTTCTTGCCAAAAGACCTGAGAGTTGATATTGATTCTTCCGCGGCTGCGGGATCGAGCGCTTGGATATTCCGCGCTTGAGCCAAGAAAGTGGAAAACAGGGGTGTTTGAGCTTCAACCCGGACGGAGTCTAGGTTGGAGATGATGAAGTTGTCCAGCGAGTCAGCTGTATCCTCGGCCGCATTCTGAAGCGATTGTTCAGCGTTGACATTGAGGGCTGACCCAAGCGTCTGGAAGCCGATAAACCCGATAAGGACTGAGGGGACCAGGGCGGCCAAAGTAAGGACTGCCATTAATTTCGCACTGAGCATGAAGTTGGTAAACTGCCGGACGATGAAGATGCTGTACACAACGATGATGAGTATCCCAACTACCGGAATGCCCGTGGTGAAGATGGGTAATGGCGGTAAGCGAAATGCGGGACCGAACTGGTCTAGGATAATAACGAGCACGCCTCCGCTGAATCCAAGGCTGGTGGCAGTGATGAATTGCCTCGGCGGCAGGGTGATGAATCCTACAATTGAGATAATCAACGCAGAGATCAAGCCGAAGATAATTCCCAACCCCTGGTTAAGCAGAGTCTTAAATATTAATGTGAAGAAAATGGCAGTAAACAGGATCCAGATTCCCCGTTCGGTTCGTCCCCTCCTACAATAAATGATCGAAATTAGAGCTACAATACACAGGCCCATGGCAACGCCGCTGTCAACGTAGCCCTGCCATGCCTCATTCAATAAGCCATTCACAAGGGCAACAAGCGCATTTGCAAAGGCTACAGTAGCGACAACGATTGATGTCCAGAAACCATTTCGGGCAGAAAGCGGTAGTTCGCTGAGAGGGTAACGTTTTAGCTCGGGTTTAGTTTGTATGCTCATATTATTTCTTTGGTTTATGGAACGAAAGAGGGGTTAAACATCAAATCGATTTCGGGGGCCAGGGTGATGAACCCTTGCCGGATTGCGAATTCGAGATTTAACCTGGTGACATAATAAATGGATGGGACTCCCGTACCGACGATGTAAAGTGAGGGAGTGTAGTTTTCCTCAAAAGCCTGGCGATTTTCTTCAATGGAGTATAGGCGCACACCAGCATAGGTTATCTCCATCTGGCCAAGTCCAATGTACTTTGCGATCCGCGCCGCACCAAGACCGGGGTTTTCAATCCAATAATCGGCAGCTTCCAGCCAGGCTCGGACAAAGGCTTGAATGTCATCCGGTCTATCGGCGACGATATCCTTGCGGAAGACGAAAACGGTGGTCAGTATCCAGGGCGTCTCACTACTTGAATAAACCGGGTGGAGACCAGCTTGCTGGGAATCATCAAGATATGGGATTGAAGTATGCCCGGCATCGATTAATTCGGGGATCGCTGCGGGGACATCTTCCGGTGCTATGTTTACCAGAGTCACATCCGTGTGGTTCATTCCTGCGCGGGTGAGCATGTCATTGATTAGATATTCGGCATAAGACCCAAAACTAAAACCTATTCTCTTGCCAAGTAGTTGCTGAGTGTATTGGATGTCCTCGGTTGTGACAATTTGGTCCGCGCCTTGAGAAGTACCAGTTGCCATGACCGCCCGGGCTATGTCGCTCTGTACGGCGATCAAGTAGTCCAGGGGTTGTATGTTGATACCGTCTGCCTGGTTGGTCAGGAATGCGGCAACAGCATCAAACCTTGATGGGTAATAAACGGGCTCGACTTCAACCCCATACCGTTGGAAGAGTCCCAGGTCATACGCTAACCAGACAACATAATCACCTGGCCAGTCGGTATAAATCACCGTGAGTGGCTCGCGCTCCTCTTGTGCGAAACCAGCACAGGCATTCAACCCGAGTGTAATAATAACTAGCAGTAAGATCCAGCGTAGATTTTTCATTCAGTATTTCATCCTGGCCATAAACTACGAGTTAATTCTGAACCACGCCCTGTGATCTTTGGCCAAGCCGGATTTCTGCTTCGCGTAGATCAAATGAGCGATGGATTTCTTTGAGGGCTGTCTGTAGAATGGTATCCATGTCAAGGGTTTCGCGCATCCGGCCGGTGATATCCGCTATCGCCCGTTCGTTTTCAGCCTGGCGAAGAGAATCTTCCAGTAATCGCGCGTTCTCGAGGGCAACGGCGACGCGGTCGGCGATCACCTGGATATCTGCGATATCTTCGGAGGACCAGCGATGTGCTTTATCTTTGTGGTGGAAATTCAATACTCCGATCACTCCGCCACGGATCTTGAGGGGAACAGCCAGCTCTGCTGAATGTCCCTGGGATACTTCACCAGTCTCTACGGCTGTCAGCATTTCAGGCCGCTTGATCCGTTCGGTTATCGGTTCTATTTTCTCGTCTATGATCCGGTAACCGGCAACCGGCTCTTCTGCTACCAGGCGTGCCCAGGCTCCGCCCAAGAACTGTCGATAAGCCTTTTCGTATGTTTCGAGCGTTTTCCGGGCTTCGGTAAAGAGACGTGAGTTTTCGATCGCCAGCGCGACCTGGTCGGCTAAGACCTTCATCACATCAAGGTCTTCCTGGGTGAATGCGCCCTCAGCTGTGCTCTGAACATCGAGAGCACCGATGGGCTGCTCTCCGATCATAAGCGGGAGTGCCATCTCCGAACGAGTGTCTGGGAGATCGGGGTTGTCAAAATAGACAGCATCCTCACCAACATCGAGAGCAATCCTGGGTATCGCCTGGGAGGTCACATAGCCGACAATACCCGAATGGCCAACCTGCAACCGGTGGCCTCTCGCCAACATTCGCAGGCCGCCTTCACTATTCGCGGCCTGCAATATCGCGAAGTCGCCCTTTTCATCAAGAAGGAAGATCCCAACATGATAGTATCCAAACCGCTCACTGATCACCTGTGTGATAGAAGGGAGCAGGTCTTCGATATTCTTCACAAGCGTGATCGTATGGGCGACTTCAGAAATTGCCTCTAGTTGTTTCGCTCGGTGTGTTGCTCGCTCGCTTGCTGCGGTTGCCTCGGAAGAGCGTTCGGCAACCCTTTCTTCAAGAGTATCTTGTACCTGGAGTAAATCCAAATTGATTTTCGATATCTCTTCAAAACGGAGGCGTTCAACCACATTGCGAAAAATGACCGCAATGATCAAGAACACACCCAAAGTCACGAAACCGCCTGCAACAGATATGGCTTCCGTGGTAGCGATCTCGGGTTTGAGCAGCGGGATCAGCCCAGTCGCTACTGAATTGATCAAAATGAAGAAAACCAATCCCGGGAGAGAAATTAGTACGCTTGCAATGATGAACGCTCCCGGAAGAAATAAATTGAGCGAATAAATTTGGCTCTCTGGTGCGGATATCAAATTGAGAAACCCGGTGATGGCAAATCCCCAAGATAAGAGCATTCCGCCTATTCTGTAAAACCTTAATCGGGTCAGGATGTAAGTAATCAATGACACCCCAAAGAGCAACCCAAGGTTGGTCGCGGCGTAGGTCTCCAGTCTACCCGCGACGGCGATTGAAATAATGGCGATAATGGTGATCGCCATTACGATCAAAGAAAGCCCTGCAGTCAACTCTGCCTGGCGCTGCGCGCCGACTTCCCTGACTGCAGGATTAGCAGCCACGAGACGGCGGAAGAAACCTGCATCTCGGCGAGGCGCTCGCTCTGAGGGTGGGGGAGAAGGATGAATTTCTTCTGTCATACTAGGTCCAGTCAATTGACATTGTCCGATCCAAGTTGTACAATGATCTCTGAATCCCCAACCAAGCGTTTTATTTCAGTGATCGTCGAGATTAGTATTGCTTCGATGTTGGTGTTGACACTTACAGCAGAGGTGATATCTGCGACCAGGCGTTCTCTTTCGGCCCGCTGTTGTGATTCAGCGAGCAATCGTGCATTTTCCAAAGCCAGGCTTACCCGGGAGGTAATCGTCTCGAGGAGGGCTTGTTCTTCGGGTTGCCAGGCGTATTTAGGATCCTCGCTGTCGTACCCGATAACTCCGATCACCGCCCCGCGTAAAATTATCGGGGCGATGAGTTTTGCTTTGGCAGGTTTATCTTTTGTTACATAATTGACGGCTTTTCCTTCTTCGAGTACTGACAATACTTTTGTAGGCAGTTGTTCGCTTGAGGGCAGGACTTGCAGGCGGTCATATTGGTAACCAAGGGATTGCCCCTCAGCCACCCGACTCCATGCGCTCTGGACCGTCTGGGTTACTAGGTGCCCCAACTCCGATTGTTGTGAAGTCATCAGGTTTTCAAGGCTGCGGTTCTTCATCCGCAGGCCGATCTGGGCGGCAATAATCCTGAGCACTCCCGAGACCTCAGGATCCAACGATTCGGAGGTGGACTGGATGTTGAGCAAGCCTAAGAATTTATCGCTGGCGATCAGCGGGAATGTCAACTGTGTTCGTACGTCGGAGAATACCCTGGGCGCAGGAACAAGGTAATGTTTGTTATCTGTTCGGAAAGAAACGGTCCCTTCGGATGTCGTAAAACCAAGATCGGAAGTGGAGATTGGCAAACGGTACGAGGCGTCGATCAGACTCTTTCCCGGGGGGCTATTGGAGGCATGCAATATGACGAATTCTTCCATTGAGTCGACCAGGAATATATTCGCATGATCTATCTGCAAGCCTTTGGCGATGAAATCCACCGTCTGTTGTGTGATATCGACGATATTGTCCTGTTGTGGCAACATTGTGACAATAGTCGACAGGAGTTGTAACTGGAGATTGCGGTCGTCAAGCATTCTCAGTTGTGTAGAAATAGCCTTCTTGTTTTCCTCAACCAATGAAATTGAGTTGGTAAGAGCCTCCAGGTTTATTATCGCTCTCTCTGTTGATCGGTTGACATTTCGGATAACCAGCGACAGAAGCAAGGATATGACTATAAAAACAAGCGAGTAAATACCCGCGCTAGAGAATCCTGCCCCTGCCAAGTAGGCTGGCATGTCTCCCGGTGTGCCGAGAAAACTAAAGGCGAAAATTGTCACCAGG
This sequence comes from Chloroflexota bacterium, assembly GCA_043826785.1. Taxonomy (GTDB): domain Bacteria; phylum Chloroflexota; class Anaerolineae; order Anaerolineales; family Villigracilaceae; genus JBDRPT01. The sequence goes on from JBDRPT010000094.1 coordinate 26,574, forward strand.
GTCAGGCCAGTGAAAAACAGCCCTCCCCGTGAACCCAGGCTTAGATAACCAATGATGATCACTAGAGCCAACGATGATATCCCCGGATTCTGAATACCACCCGAGAGCAACATAACTCCTGATAATCCAAGCCATACTAATGTCGTTGTCAGCGCGCCGGTTAATTGCACATACTTCATTCTAAGCAAGATAAGCAGGAGGATCTCGACCACAATCAAGATGCTGGTGACGGCTAGACCAGCGCCTTCTTGGGATGCTGCTGGATATGCAAAGAAAGCTAAGCTGAAAACGAATAGAATCAACAGGACAGCGTTGGTGTATTGGGCCGCAGTGGTCAGGCGCAAATCTTCAAAAACAGGTGGTTGCAGGAGTTGTCTGAATCTTGTCCGCATGGTTTATTCCACCTTTCCCTGTTCCTGGTTGGATGAAATTCCAATTTGAATGAAAGTTCTAGGTACTCCGAGCATGTCACCGAGTTCGCGGATAGTGTCTTGCATGATTGTCTCCAGATCCGTTGAGCGCTGGACCTGGGTGCTGATGACGTTGATCTGTCGCTCTCGAAGTGCCAATCGCTGGGCGTCTTGGACAAGACGGGCGTTCTCAAGTGCCATCGCAAGGCGATTGGCCGCCTCTACAACTACATTAATCGTCTCGTCGGGTATCTCACGGCTTTGGAACTTTAAACCCAGAACACCAAGGATCTGCCCGCGGAGTAGAATGGGGACCGATAATGTACCCCCCATGCGCGTATTGGTGTTGTAAGTAATAACGGGTTTTCCCTTGGTAAATGCTTCTTCACTTGACTTGGGCATTACGCTTGTGGGTTCAACCGACGTCCCCGCAAACCGGTAACCCTGGGTCAAAGCAGCCTGCCTCAGGTAAGTGCGCCAGGTCTGTACAGTGTATTCTTTAAACGTATTCTCCATTTGAGCAACGGAACTTTCGACTTCCTGCAACAACCGTGTCCGTTCGATGGCGATTGCCAGTTGGTCGGAGAGCGTTTGCATCGTTGCAATACTGTTATCGTCGAAGGCGTTGGTTTTCTCTGATTGGATGTCTAGTATTCCAATGACACGATCGCCAATAACAAGTGGCAATGTCATTTCGGACCGAGTATATGGGAGCATCGGATTCCGGAAATGAACCCCATCGATATCGGTATCCAAGGCAATACGAGATTCACCGGTTTTCGCAACATGCCCGACAATGCCCACTTCACCAACCCGAAGGCGATGATTGTTGGCGATCATCAGTCTGCCCGCTTCACCACCCGCGGCGTGTAAAATTGCATATTCGCCCTTTTCGTCTACCAGAAAGATGCCAACATGGTAATATCCAAACCGGCTAAAGATCAATCTGGCTGCCCGGGAAAGTAAATCGTCTACTGTCCGGGCGGAGGTTGCGTCACGGGCGATGTCTGCGGTGATCTGCAGTTCTGTTGTGCGTCGGTCCAGGTCTTTGGTTCTCTCAGCAACACGCTCCTCCAGTCCCGTGATCAGGCCGAGGAGTTGGGATGCCATGTTATTGAACATGGTTGCCAGCGCCCCAATCTCGTCTTCCTGTTCGATATCTACTCGTAAATTGAAGTTGCCGGCGGTAATCTGTTGAGCGGTCTGCGAGAGGGTACTTAGTGGAACCGTTACCGACCGCATGGTGAAATACGCACCGAGGATGGCGATCACACCAGATATTAACGCAATTATAGAGTTCGATGCAATCGTGTTTTGAACATTTTGAAGAGCTATCGCTGTTGGTTGTTCTGTGATTAGAGCAAGCTTTAGATTGGGAAGCCACCTGTAAGCGCCAACGGTTTGGGTCCCGGCAAAGTTGACGTAATCTTCTAGGAATGCACTGCGGTTATATAGAACAGCATCCACCGCGGCTTGCGAACGAGTCTCGATGGTTGGGGAAACATGGATATCTTGTTCGAGCACATCATAGTTGACATTGACCAGGTAGGTGAATTCACCTTCCACTAGCCCGCTTGGCGCTGCGACGATATCGATCAGGCCTTGAATGGTAGCCCTGCCAGCAATGACACCGATGATTTGCCCGGCTCGATTTGTGACTGGTCGAGATACAACAACCGACATTTCATTTGTATCTTCCGACAGGAAAGGAGGTGTGACAAACAGCTCGTTCTTACCACGCCAAAAATAATCCTCATATTGCGCATCCCATCCATTAAGGCCCGGGTTGCTGCTGGCAACGACGATTCCGTCCTCATTCATGAGCATCATCTCTTCTAGCCGACCGGTCTGGCTTATCTGGTTTGAGAAACTAACCAGGACGGCGTTTCTGAATGGTTCAACTGATCCGGTCTGCGAGAGCAGATAGATAATTTGGGTCAGGGCATTATCGTTATCAATAATCACGCCCAAGTCGCTCTGCAGGCCATCGACCCAGAGTTGTATCTCCAGTTCCTTCTTGTCAGCGATTGAGCTGACAATGTTTGTAGCAAAGCGGCGATCGCTCTCGAACCCGTTAATGATGGATGTTGTACTCAGGGTGAGAACCGGAACAAGGACGATCAGAAGGAACGCGCCCAGGACGCGGGTAAGTAAACGCCTGACCAGGATAGCGCGCAGGAAAAGCACCAGCAGCAGGCTGCCCCCGAGAAAGGTCACAAATGGAACGAACCAGATCAGAATTTTGAGATCGAGGATATATATGCGCGCCAAGGGTTCGAAGACTTCAACAAGGGCTATCAGCAATGTCGCTGTAATACCAGCGGGGATGCTTGCGACTCTGCGAAGGGGTTCTTGGATCCCAAACAACACAATGACGATGGGTACAATCCATGCGGCAAGATACAAAGCGGGAGAAATGCCAGACCAGACGAGGCCGAACGCGGGTACCAGGGTTGACCCTGTGGCAAGCATGATTAAGGCAGCGGCCCAATAATGCCTTCTTTGGACGATAATTCTGCCTGTAATGAAAAGAAATGCGCCAAGGACTGCAATAATGGCAGCGACCAACATCTGCCATGCGCCAGTTACAATGAAGACAACAACATATCCAATGCTGGCGACTAATCCAGCGATCGGTACATATGTGCCCAATGCTTGCAGGAAATTCGGGTAACGTTTTTCTAAGCTGCGTTCTGATTGTTCCACATCAATTTCCTTATATTCTTATTCATCCGGAGTTGGCAAACTCGATTCTGTCTCGGGGGTCTTTATGAAAACAGACACTTCTTCGATATTCGGAAGCCTGTATAATTCCCTGGTTACGCCCTGAAGCAGGGTGTCAGGTTCCAGTGAGCGGCTTAACTGTGCAGTCAATTCACTTAAGATTTGTTCTTGGGCTGCCCGGCTTTGAGTTTCTTCCAATAATCGTGTGTTTTCCAACGCCAAACCAATTTGATTCGCAATCTCAACGGCAAGGAATTGGTCTGAATCGAACCAGGGGGCTTTTGTTTTCCTCTGGAGACGGATCATCCCGATTTGCTGACCTCGCAGAGTCACAGGAATTTCAAGCTTACCCATGGGATCTGGAGGCTGGGATGGCAGCATTCCGGTATGGCCGGGCGTTGGAGTATACGATGAAGTTCCCAGAGGAGTGAACCGGTACCCACGCCTTTGTTGACGGACTCTCTCCCGCCAGGCTTCGCGCACATCCTCAGACATGATCGATTGAAGCTGTTTCAAGGTATTCTGGCTATCGGTCAGGAGCTGTGCATTTTGGATGGCCAGCGCGATCTGGTCTGCCATCGTCTGAAGCAGTTCGATATCGTCTTGAAGAAATGCCTCCGGCTCCGTCGATTGGATGTCAAGTACGCCAATGACCTTCTTGCGAATACTTAATGGCAGAGCAACCTCAGAACGGGTCTTGGGCAAATCCGGATTGGGTTCAAAGTCAATGTCGGCCGTCACATCAAGGGCAACGTGAGCGCGATTGTCGAAAGCAGTCGCTCCCACAATCCCCTGGCGGCCAATCTGGAGACGATGGCTGCGGGTGAGCATATTTTTACCCCCCTCGGATGAAGCCGACTGAAGTACGGCATATTCCTCGTATTCGTCGAGCAAGAAGATGCCCGCATGGTAAAAACCGAATTTTTCTGTGATCAAGTTTACTGTTTCTTCGAGCAAGGTGGTTACGTCTTGGAACGATGCCGCTTGCCTCGCAATCATTGATGCCGCCTGGAGTTGAGCTGTTTTTCTCTCTAACGCAGCGGTACGCTGGTCTACGCGGCGTTCAAGGTCTGTTCGAGTACTTTCAAGCTGATCAAGCATCTGGTTGAAGCGGATGGCGAGCTCTGTGGTTTCACCGGATGTTAGTATACGTGCCCGATCGGACAAGTCTCCCCGTAATGATTTTTCCATAACATCGATCACATTCCGAATAGGCCTGGATATGGATCTTGCCAGGAGGCGGACCAGAGCGATCCCAAGGATAATTGCAATTAAGCTGAGAGCCACCAGTTGCAGGACGAAGTCTCGGAGAACATCTAAGGAATCAACTCCCTGTGATGTGGCCAGGATAATTTTTTGATATCCCAAAGGGCTGACCAAGAGGACAGCGAAGACTAATAGACCACCGACCACGATTTGAATCCGAGTATTCAACCCCATGCCCTCGGGTGTTAACCTGCCTTCTGGTTTTTGAGGCAAGAGGGCCTGGCGGACTGGCGCGAGAGCCTGGTCAATATAGAGCACGTTGTGGATGGTAAACAAAGTCCCAGAAATGAATCCCCCGATGATAATATGGATGGTTTGGGGAATTGTCGTCCCGGTATTCATGCTCATGTGTACAGCTACGGGGATGACAACCTGGATAGACACTGTCATTAGCTCGGCAGGAAGAAGCTGCCAGGGAAAGGTCAGAGCCTGGCGCCAGGCCTGGTTTTCCTGGTAGTCGGAATCTGCCGGGATATCCTTGAAGAAATCCTTAATTCGCTTGCGTGCCAAGCGTGTGGAAATTAAAGTGAAAACGGGGAGTAAGAAATTGGCTATCGCAACTAGCAGAAGTAGACTGCTAGCAAGATGAAGCATCTGGACTTGGGTAAGACCGGCATTTAACCAAATGTAAAGGATACCAATTACTGCAGCCAGAAACGATACCAGCTGAGAAATCACTTGAACACGGATAATATAATGCTCTTTCCAGCGATTAAATAACCGCTGATAGGCGCCTGTGTGAATCTGGCTTGTGCTCATATGGTTGGTGCTCCCAATTCGATCAGTCCATCTTCAATTCTATTGTCGCCTCATCTGCACGCAATGCCCGGCCCAGTTCCCGGACCGAGGTCTGCAGGATGATGTCAGTATTCGGCGATGACCAGATTTTTCCCGTGATTTCTGCTACTAGGCGTTCCCTGAGTGCGAGTTGCTGGCTTTCCTCAAGAAGACGGGCATTTTCCAAGGCAATTGCGGCTTGCGTAGCGATTGCTTCGACAAGAATCAGTTCATCTGGAGAGACACTCTCAGAACCCTCCAGGCGAAGCTGCCCGATGGTTTGATCGCGCAGCACCAGAGGAATTTCAAGCATGGTTGAAGCCAACTCCTTCCCGCGGGTGCTGTGTACATACTCGACCTCATGTTTGGAACTGGCTGACTGTGCCCATGCCTGGCGGAGGTATTTCGTGTGCAGGTTCCGGATCTCTTGCAAGTTTTCTTGGAGTTCGGCAAAGAGCCGCGAGTTGTCAATGGAGATAGCTAGCGTGTCGGCGATATTCTGCAGAATCCTGATGTCGTCCTCGTCGAACGCCTCGGCTTGCTCAGATTGGATTGTCAGGGCGCCCAATACTTTCCCGCCTGTCATTAGCGGAAGAGCGAGTTCTGACCTGGTCAGGGGAAGCAGGGGATTGGCAAACCGGACCGCGTCCTGGCCGACGTCGAGAGCGATTCTCGGTCTCTGGTGAGAAATCGTCCAGCCGATCATCGACGAATCTGCAATCGCCAATTTATGTCCGGCGGAAACCATCTCTTTTCCTGGCTCGTCAGTGCCAGCGTTCAGTATGGCATACCTTTTTTCCTCATCACCAAGGAATACGCCAACATAATAAAGACCGAATCCTTCCTTGATCAGGTCAACAACGCGCTGGAGGAGCACATCGGGGTCGAGGACTGCGCTGATATTCCGGGAGATCTCCGCCGCGGTTCTGATTTGTGCTGACCGTCTTTCCAGATCCTGCGCGTGCTTGCTCATGGTGGATTGTTCGAGTTGTTGGAACTGAGCCATCCCTGTTGCTTTAAGCAAATTCCTCTGCAATCCATTCACGATAGTCGTTAGGGAGAGACCGACGACAATGCCCAGGAACAACAGGATCACAACACGGTTAATCCATGCTGATGGATCGTCGGGAGCAAACACGAAAGGAGGAATCACTCTCCCTGTGGCTTCCAGGAAGCCAACCAATGACACTGATATCACGCTGATCAGCAGTGAATAGATTAAACCGGGCACACCCAGGAATATACTGGCAAGAACGACCAGTGTAGTCAGGAATATTGCCCCATCAGTCGATGGACCGCTTTGTAAGTAGTTCGTGAGCCCAAGAAGGTAGAGCAAGAATAGTATGCTGTTCGCCCTAAGTGTGTAGGGAAGGCGTTGGAAAATGGTTAGGACGATAACATATAAGATAGCCAGCGTATAAACGATCGCAGCCGCGAGCGGTGTCGCCTCTAATGAACGGACCACAACGAGGAAATATGCCAATGTACCAACGATAGAAGATCCGATGAGCACATTTCGAAGTAAACGCTCGCGCAACCCTGTTAATGTTTCAACTTGGGCGGCAGTATCTTGTTGCTTGATGCTTTTTTGGAATGGCCACTTCATTTCTGTTCTCCTCCGGCGGGAGGCTCCCCGGACTCAAATTCTGTCCCGAGAATAACCTGGGCACGGTGCATGCCTAGCGCTCTACAGATTTCCGCTGCCGTGGTTGTCATAATCGCTTTGATGTCAGGAGACCTTCTAATTTTTCCTGTAATTTCATAGAGCATACGCTCACGCTCTGCCTGCATTCGAGTTTGTTCGATCAATCTTGCATTGGCAATGATCGCTGCCAGGCTGCCGCCGAGAGTACCGAGCATCTCCTGGTCGTTCTCAGTGTAGGCCCCCACCCGGTCTGATTCGACGTTGATTACGCCGAGGAGTTCTCCTCGATAGATGAGCGGTACGGCTAATTCTGCCCGTGCTTCTGGGCGGACTGAAATGTAGCGGGGATCTTTTGTTACGTCATCAATCCTGATCGGCTGTTGGTGCGCTGCGACCCAGCCGGTAATGCCTTTTCCGTATGGAACTGTCATTCCTCTGACGGTATCGGAAAACCCTGCAACTGCTTTCGTCTCCAGTTGTTGAGCTTCCTTGTTTGCGAGCATGATTGCCACATAATCCCCTCCGAGGGTTACTTGCAAACCCTGAGCTGCGCCAAGCAATGCCTCATCAAGAGTGGTGCCAGATGCAGCTGCGGTTGTCACATGGTGGAGGAGACGATGTTGTGATAGATGTTCCTGACTCTCGGCAAACAATTCGGTATTGACGATCGCAATTGCAAGTTGGTCGGTCAGAATTGTCAATACGTTGATCTCTTCGGTCGAAAAAGCATAAGGGAATGCACTCTGGACATTGACAACACCAAGCATCCTTTTTCCCCCTCTCAACGGGATGGCTACCTCCGAACGTGTTTCCGGGAGAAGCGGGTTGATGTAGTAGTTATCGACCCTGGTTGTATCGTTGATAACCTTCGCTTCTCCGCTTTCAGCTGCTTTTCCAATGATTGAATCAGAGCCAATGATGATTTTGTGTCCGGCCCTGACCATTTGTGTGCCGGCTTCTCCCGTCGCATCACGGATGACGACATATTCATCGAGTGGGTCATGCATGAAGATACCGACATGGTAAAACTGTAATCTCTCCCGGATCATTCTGGCCGCTTTTCCGATTAACTCCGTCAAGTCCAGCGACCCTGTGAGGTCGCGGGCGATTTCTGTGGTGGTCTGAAGCAGGGCAGAGCGGCGGTTGGCCTGGCTAAGCAAATAGACGTTGAATATTTCGCCGCCAACTTGGGCAGCAAAGGTCGATAGAAACCTTAAATCTCCTTCGGTGAAGGCATTTTCGTGATGGAAATCTCGAAGGATCAAGGCGCCAATCACCTCGCCGGATGCAATCAGAGGAACGCCAAGCCAGGAAAGGGTTGGTTTCTCGGTTGAAACAATGCCAAGGGCAGCAATCTGCTTCTTGGCATTGTTAAGTATCATCAGCGGTTGTTTTGTTTGGATCACGGTGGAAGTCAAATCTTTGCCTAACGGGTAGGGTTCGACCGCCGCGTGTTCACCGCCCGTCTCATTGGGTTCATACTGATACGGCATGTGGATTGAGTCGGTGTTGGAGTCGTAACGAGCGACAGAAAATCCCACATCCCCCATCCTGTAGCGTATCTGCTCGTGGAGGATGGTGTACAAGTTGGTTATATCGGCAGTGGACGTGATTATCTGAGATGTTCGTGCGATCGTCTCCAGTTCATTCAAACGTCCTTCAATCAGCTTTTGCTGGCGGACATGGTCCAGAGATGAGGCGATCAACTCCGCTATTGTCGAAAATGGAGGCAAGATCTCTGGTGGAAGAGCTTCGTCAAGCATGGTCCCGATGATTAGATATACTGCAATGTTGGGAATATGTCTTGTTGGGATGAAAGCCACGTTTCGTAATTTCAACCGCCGAAGCAGGTTGAGCAGCGTGGCGGGGAAAGACCCTAGCGTATCAGTTCCGCTGACGAGGATCCTTCCGGTCATTTGGGCAGCCAGGGTATCTTTGGGAATAGGAGGCCATTCCAAGAGAACGTCTGGATTCTCGGGTTGGAGTGGGTCAACTACCAGGGATACTTGTAGGTTGTCGGCATGTTCTGTCAGTAAAATGCTCACATACGGAATCTGCCGTAAAATCCGCTCAGCAACAATGATGATTTCATTTTCGTTTTTTGCACGTGCAATCTGATGCGAGATCTGATACAAGTTCGATATATTTGCACCGAGTTCTTCCAGGGATCCCGATCCGGACTGGTAAACATCGGTAGGTGGTTCAGAGTCAATATTCAGGGGAGCGGATGCAGCGTTGTCGTTGTCCATGAATTCTGGTGTGTCTTCCCAACCATTTTCTTCTGTGGGCCGCTCAGATTCGAATGCCATACGAAAATCCTTGTATTATCCTTTTGGTCAACACATACAGAGGAAAATTAGCCCATCTCCCAGACAGGGTGCCCAGATAAGATTCTAAGGATCTGTTCGGGAAAACGGTCCGGATCAAGCGGCTTCCCAAGGAAACCATCAAAACCAGAGTCGCGCGCCTTGTTCATCTGTTCGAGACTCGCTTCAGCAGTGACTGCGACGATGGGAATATGTTTCAGGCGGTCAGAGGCTCGGATCTTGCGGAGGGCGCCGTATCCATCTTCGTAGGGCAGGCGGATGTCCATCAGGATCAAGTCGAGGCGGGGGAGAGTGTCAGCATACTCGACAACCTCATAACCGGAAGTCTTCCATTCGCAGTGGATACCCAGGTAGCCCAACATGCGGGCAATCAGGACGAAGTTTGCAACGTTGTCTTCCACAACCAGGACTGTCGCATCCTTGGGGATTGCTGATCGCCGGGCTGGCACTCCATCGGCACCTTTATTTGAGAGGGTATCTTGCGGGTCAAGTGCGCTCATTTTTTCCTCAAGAATCGTTCCACCTGTTGTGGAAGGGAATCAATGTCGATCGGTTTTTGGATATAGCCATCGCAACCCGCCTCGAGAGATTTTTCTCGATCTCCGTGCATGACGTTAGCGGTTAGCGCGATGATGGGGATGGACTCGAAACCCGGGATCGTGCGGATCTGGTTCGTGAGAGTATAGCCGTCCATATCCGGCATGTTGATGTCCATGAGGATGATATCGGGCGCGGATGTATTCAAAGTGTTTAAAGCCTCTGTGGCATTAACTGCAAGCATGACCTCATAATCGTCTGCCATGAGTACGCGCTGGATTAAGATGCGGTTATCCGGGTTATCTTCTACATAAAGAATGATACCTTTGCTCATTTTGCAACTATGCCTCCGAACAATATTTTAGCCTGTGGATTTCCTATAGCGCATATCAGCATCCTTACAATCCGTCCGCGTTTTCCTGCCTGGATATCTCCTGGAATAGTTTGGGGGAAGCGGAATTCGTGTAGCCACTCACCCAAGAATAAATAATAAGTCCAAGGAAAACTCCTTGGACTTAGGAAGCGGGTGATGGGATTCGAACCCACGAGATCTTGCTTGGGAAGCAAGCGTTCTACCACTGAACTACACCCGCATGTGCCGGGATTATAACAGAATTCTAAATGGCCATGCAAGAAGGATCATGAGTTTCGACGGAGCAGGTGATCGGCTAGATTGTAGAGGGCTTCACCCGCCTCGCCCTGGGGATCAGCACCGCGCAGTGTATTGATCGCCATGTCGGTCATTTGCCTCGCAGTCTCGTGAGCGAATTCATATGCTCCTTCACTGGCAAGAAGACGGGCGGCGGCTTCCACATCTTGTGGTTTCACTCTGCCATCGACCCACAATGAAGAAAACTGTGCGCATTTCTCAAGGCCAAATATCACCGGCAAGGATCTCTTGCCCTCGACGAGGTCGCTGGCTGATGATTTTCCAGTGAGCGCTTCGTCACCCCAGATCCCTAAAATGTCGTCTTGGACCTGGAAAGCCAGTCCGAGATAATGTCCGAAGGTTTGGTAGGCTTCAATTGTGGCTTCGTCTGCTCCGCCGAGAATACTGCCGAGTTGACAGCTTGCCGAGAGCAAAGCGGCAGTTTTTCCCGTTACCATGGGCCAGTAATCTTTGACCTTGAGGTTATCGGTAGATTCATAAGTCATGTCCAGGAATTGTCCTTCTGTCAGCGTAAGGCAGGTCTTGTGAAGGATGTAGGCTACCCGATTGACCATTTCTGCTGGATAACTTTCCATAAGGTTTAGGATTGAAAGGTTCGAGAGGGCAAAAAGGGCATCACCGACATTAATTGCCATCGGCACCCCCCAGTTAGCCCAGACAGAAGGCCGCCCGCGGCGTATCGGGGAGTTGTCCTGAATATCGTCATGGACGAGGGAGAAATTATGAATGAACTCGACTGCCGCGGCTGCCGGAAGGGCATCCTTCCAGTTGCCACCGCAAGCCGTACAGGTAAGTAAGACGAGAAGGGGACGGATGCGTTTCCCGGTTGATTCTGGTCCCGAGCCGTCCCCGGTCCAACCCATGTGGTATGTAAGCATCTGCCGGAAAGGTACAATGCGGGGCTCATTGAGATTATCGGAAAGACGCTGAAGTTCAGTTTCCGTAGCGGAAACCATCTCTAGGGTCATTTTTGTGCTCATTGTCCTGTACTCCTGGAAACGGGATAGGCTATCAGTCTTGTTGAAGTGTTGCATGTCTCAAGGAATCAAGGTCTGCTATCCCAGTGGAAAACATTGTGGTCACTAGTTGCTGTTTTAACAGACGAGCAACGGATACACCCGTTTCTGTTGAAACCGCTGCTGCTTTGAGAAATGGACCAGCTATCCCGCAAAGCGTGGCCCCGAGAGCTATACACCTGGCGATATCTAACCCGTTTCTCAGGCCACCGCTGGCAAAGACAGGCATCCCGGGAGCGGTGCACTTTACATTTACAATTGAATCGGCGGTTGGAATTCCCCAATCCACGAACATTGCTGCAAGTTGGCGGCTGGCTTCGTCAGGAGCCCGGTGCATCTCCACCTGGGACCAGGAAGTACCTCCAGCCCCGGCAACATCGATGGCGGCGACTCCGCAATCGACGAGGAGCTTTGCTGTATTCTTGGATATACCCCAGCCCACTTCTTTGGCAATCACCGGGACCTTGAGCTGTTTGCAGATGTCTGCGATTTTAGGTGCTAGTCCTTCCCAATTTGTGTCTCCGCCAACCTGCAGCGCCTCTTGCAATGGATTCAGGTGGAGGAAAAGTGCATCTGCTTCAATCATATCCACAGCGCGACGACAATGATCGATTGTATAACCGTAATTGAGTTGGATGGCCCCAAGGTTGGCAAATAGCAAAATATTGGGCGCAACCTTACGTGTGATCGAAAAAGTGGGTGCCTGCTCGGGGGATTCAAGCGCTGCCCTTTGGCTGCCGACTCCCAGCGCCAGACCGGTCTCCTGGGCGGTTTCTGCGAGCCGCTGGTTGATTACCCCGGCAGCCTCTGTTCCTCCAGTCATCGAGCTGATCAGGATGGGAGCAGCCAAACGACGACCGAATATGGAAATGGTTGTATTGATCTGGGCGAGATCGAGCTCGGGTAAGGCCTGGTGAATAAAATGATATTTCTCCAGCCCGGTCGTCAGATCAGAGTGGACGTCCTCTTCCAAGTTTATCTTGATATGGTTTGATTTTCGTTGGTCAATCGGCGCAACTTTTGCCATGGGTGTGTGTTCCTGTGTAATGAATTATACCGGTAGATTTAACAATGGGTTGACACAATCGACAGACAGGATACAATAAGTCGAGACACCAAACAATTCTAAGGAGGCATAAATGGCAAGCATGTTTGATGAGGTCAAGGCAATCATCGTGGACTTGTTAGGGGTGGAAGATAGTAAGGTAACGATGGAAGCTCGTTTCCGGGAGGACCTCGAAGCGGACTCGCTCGATCTAGTGGAGCTGATCATGGCCTTTGAGGATAAATTTGGCTCAGAGATCTCCGATGAAGACGCTCAGACGATAACGACCGTGGGCGAAGCGGTCAAATACATCGAGAGCCGGAAGTAATCAAATCACCCTATCCTTAATTTTGAAAAATCTGCCCGGAGATGGTTAATCTCCGGGCAGATTTTATTTTAGAAGGGACGGGATTTCTTCTGGATGTTTTGCAACCTTCACGCCAGCGGCTTCAAGGGCTTTTATTTTATCAGCAGCAGTTCCAGCTCCCCCCTCGATGATGGCACCTGCGTGTCCCATGCGTTTTCCAGGCGGTGCTGTCAGCCCAGCGATGAACGAGACGACCGGTTTGGTCATCCGTTTGGCGATGAATTGGGCGGCTTTTTCTTCATCGGTGCCGCCGATCTCGCCAATCAGGACTACTTTCTCTGTGCGCGGATCAGCCTCGAATAGATCCAAGCAATCGATGAAATTTGTTCCGTTGATCGGATCGCCGCCAATGCCAACACATGTTGTGGCTCCCAATCCGACTTCTTTGAGAGCATAGAGGACCTCATAGGTCAGTGTCCCTGACCTTGAGACAACGCCCACATTTCCAGGGATCGCGATATCTCCGGGGATGATACCAACCTTGGCTTCTCCGGGAGTCAAAAGCCCGGGGCAGTTGGGACCAACAAGACGTACTTGTTTTTGGTCAAGGTACTCACGGACGCGCATCATATCTTGAACGGGCACCCCTTCAGTGATACAGATGATAAGCGGAATACCAGCATCCGCTGCTTCGTACATCGCGTCAGGTGCAAAGCGAGAAGGGACGAATATGATGGACGTGTTTGCCCCGGTAGCTTCAACTCCGGCGCGGCACGAGTCAAAGACGGGCACTTTTCCATCTAACACCCATTCGCCGCCTTTACCGGGGGTAACGCCAGCAACGACCCTGGTTCCATAAGCAAGCATTTGCTGGGTGTGAAAGAGGCCCTCGTTCCCTGTAACCCCTTGGACCAGCAGGCGGGTTTCCTTGTTGACAAGTATGCTCATATCGGCCTCCTTCTTACTGTGCAGCCGCAACGGCTTTTTGTGCAGCTTCGGCAAGCGTGTTGGCGGTAATCATATTAGCGTTCGCCAATAACCGGCGGCCCTCCTCGGCATTGGTCCCAACCAGACGGACGACCATTGGCACCTTTGGCTTGACTTCGGCCAGGGCGGTGAGGATCCCCTTTGCGACTTCATCACAGCGGGTGATACCACCGAAGATATTGAAAAGAATGGCCTTTACGTTCCGGTCGGACAGAATGATCCGTAATGCGGCGGCAACTTTATCTGAGCTGGCACCGCCACCGATATCCAAGAAGTTGGCAGGTTCGCCACCAAAGAGATTTACAATGTCCATAGTCGTCATAGCTAGTCCGGCGCCATTGACCATACAGCCAATCTGACCATCCAATTTGATGAACGAAAGCCCGTATTTCCGTGCCTCAGTCTCGGCCGGAGCCTCTTCATCGATATCGCGCATTTCAGCCAGATCCGAGTGCCGGAACAGCGCGTTATCGTCGAGGAGCATTTTCCCATCCAAGGCGACCAGTTGTTTTTCCTTGGTTACCACCAGTGGGTTGATCTCTGCCAGTGTTGCGTCGCATTCAGAATACGCCCGCCAGAGCCCGCGGGCTATTTCCCCAAATTGCTTCCAGTGATTGCGATGCAGGTCGATTCCGAGAGCGACGTCCCGATTTTGATAATCGCGAAGGCCGAGTAGTGGATCGATATGGATTTTTATGATTTTTTCTGGGGCTGTCCGGGCAACTTCCTCAATGTCGACCCCGCCGGCAGCTGAGGCCATCATCACCGGACGGCGTGCGGCCCGGTCGTTCGTGATCCCGAGATAAATTTCCTGGTCGATGTTCGCGGCTTCATCTATGAGGATTTTCCGCACTGGTAAGCCCTTGATTTCCATCCCCAGAATCTGGGTAGCGAGTTCTTCTGCTTCCTCCGGGCTTTTTGCGACCCTGATCCCGCCGGCCTTTCCTCTACCACCGACCAGCACTTGGGCTTTTATCACTGCGCGCCCACCGAGCTCTTCTGCTATTTGACGAGCCTCACCCGCGGTTGATGCTACGCGTCCTTTCGGGATTGGGACGCCGAACTTCGAAAATATCAACTTGGATTGGTATTCGTGGAGTTTCATGGTCGATTTTTTCTCCAATTATAGTGTCTACGGCAAGGCATTATACCACCTGGCTTTTTTAATCAAAACAGTCATAGTACATGAATCGTGCGGGAAGAAAGACAAGTCCATGCCGATAAATACCAGGGACAACCAGGGTTGAGAATTTAATTACGGAATGTTGTTTATCGGCCCCGGGAAGGAAAACCGGATAAGTCGATGGTTGGCAATATCGCTGACCCAGAGCTGACCCAAATCATCGACCGCGATGCCGGAAACCAGGGAATTACCAGAAGGGCCGACCCCGAAATCGCTCCAGGCGTGCAGGAACTCACCCCGAGAATTAAACTCAAGCACTCGATACATTTCCGGATCAGTGACGTAAACATTTCCTGCGTTATCGACGGTAATGAACGGTTTATTATCCAAAGATTGACCGTACCAACCAACGATCTCCCATTGCGTCTGGGGAATAAAAGACAACCCATCAGGTTGGGGGTTAAACGATTGGATCCTTTGATTCCAGGTATCGGCAATATAAATTATCCCGTCTGGGCCAACATAAATCCCGACAGGCTCATCGAAGTACCCGGGTTCAAAACCGAAGCCCCCAAGTTGAAATATAAACCCGCCATTGCTATCAAAGACGACAAACCGCTTGTTCCCTGTATCGGTGACATATACCCGTCCCAGGTTGTCAACGGCGATCCCGCGCGGTCCCCAGAAGCCATACGGGTCGGTCGTTTGTCCGTAGTTGGCGTATCCCCAGCTAGTGACTGGAACCCCGTCAATCGTGAACTTCTGCACCCGGTGGTTCCAAGTATCGGCTACGTAGACATAGCGGTTATCGGGAGAAACGGCCACCCCCCAAGGTTCGTTGAATGTCCCTGGCGGTGCGTCTCCGAGATTGATATCTGCGAAAGTCCCCCATGTTCTGATCAGGGACCCATCTGGGTTGATATGCTGGATGCGATGATTATTTGCGTCCGCCACAAAAATACTTCCATCAGGGGCGATGTCGAGCCCTCTTGGGTAGTTAAACTGTAGGGCAGATTGTCCAAAGCTTCCGACGACCATATCTGGGGCGAGGAAAATCGTCCCTGCTTCATATGGGTCAATCTGGGGTACCGACGCAGTACCAATTCCATAGTCCCACACTTGCGCGGCATCATCCCGTCTGATATAGAATTGCATAGCATCTGAAGGCGTCCAATTTGAAAGCGTGAAATCCTTCCCGGTAACTTCAGCGTAAAGATCGTAATCGCGATTGAACCAAATCTGAAACAGAGCAGCGATCATGCGGGGGTTCTTGAGATCAGAGGTAATCCTCTCCCAGGTCAGGTTGAAGTAGTCTTGGTTAGGCCAGACCATGCGTAGATAGTCCATTCGGTAATACTCGTCGCCGACAACAGGGCGGATTGTGGTAAAGTTTTTTGGGTCGACAATGATTACAGGCGCTTCCCGGAGATCGTGGGTTGGATCCGAGAACGGCATCTTATTGGGGTAATTGCGTAGGTACCAGGTGAACGGCCAAGAAACTCCTGTGTCCGGCGGGCTGGCATCGTAAGCCACGAGTAGATTATTGCCCTCTCCTGTTCGAGTGGAGAGAGCCTCGATCTGCTCCATGATATCCTTGACCCCCCGAGCCCCATGAGCATATACAAGGTATTCAGTAGCATCATCTGGATGTAGGTACGCAGCCCGGATAGCTGTCCTCGCTGTCAAAACGAATAATACAGAAGAGAACGATAGCGTAGCGATGCGAAGGACATCCTTTGGGGTCCATCTTTTACGGGCGAGGAATATCATCGTAACCAAGCTGGCGACAAACGCGACGAACGCCGCGATGAATTTTCCTGTTGCGGTCAATTGTGCCAGATCTTTGCCCTGGAACGGAGGGATCGGTCCCAGCAAGGTGTTTAAACCGACCAGTAGACTGAATAATCCAATTAAAACGGACGCCAGGAGGATGATACCTTTTTCGTTCAGGAGGCGCGACCAGTCGATGAGTTCAGTGAGCTTGCCAAAAGACCATCCGGAAATTAATATCATTGGCAATGCAATGTGGACTGTTAGCCAGGGCATTTTTTCTCCCGCTAGCGAAAATGCAACAAGGCTACTTAGCGACCACCAGATGAGCAAGGCGATGGTGGTGTGGTTGCCATCGTTAGCGCCCCGGTTTTCCGTGCCCGAGTGTTCGCATCGATCTGCATCTCTCTCGGTGGAAGTGGGAAGGCGGATACCGCGAATCAAATAATAAACCGCCAGGCAAAAACCAAAGACTGCTAGAAATTCGTAAACGGGTAGTTGCACGAGCAAATAATAGTACCAAGGTTGACTGCCGCGTTCGACCCCCTGTTGGACAATCCAGTAACCCAGCGATCCGACGATGCCCGTAAAGAATCCCGCCCCATTGGTAAAAAAAGTGGTGTATAAAACTGCGTAGATACCATAAAAGATCCCGGCATTTTTGAGCCACAGTTTCGCGCGCCACCATATTCCTATTCCCATTGAAATGAGCATTATTAAGATCAGGGCAATTAATGTCCGGAAGGGCCCTGTCTGTGATAGCGCCAGGAGGTCCCACCCGGGCCATGTAAAATGGTAGGCAAGCGGATCCCAACCGAGCCAGCTGATTGGGAAGGCAACGAGCTGGGGGAGAACAAGCGTTCCGAGCAATAGCAGCAGATCAAAAGACCGCTCGCTTCGAACCCTTTTCCAGCCAAATCCCTGGCCGAGTATCATAAACGCTGCGAAAAGGCTAATCGCAGATCCGACCCAAAGGCTAATGGTCAACACAGGAACGGGAACCGTACCCGCACCAATGGGTTGTGATGGGATGACCGGTATAACAGTCCGGCCCGAGTCGACATTCCCCAAATCATACCCACTCGCACTAGAACCGATCGCGGAAATAGCAAGTGCAACCCCTACTATCAGGAGGAAGAGGAAAGTGTACAAATGTTTCCGCGTTTTCCAGGATTGGCGGGTTACGCGGATAATAAAGTGGGCTGCAAGAAACAGGAGTGCCTGGGCCACATAGATGAAAGCAGTTTCTTTAACAGTGAAGTGGAGCACCGTGGCTAATGTTGTCAGGTAGATGTAGCGAGATTTCCCAGTCTCTAAATACCGTAACAGCGAATATATAAACACAACTCCAAGCAGGGCAACGAATGCTTCGTTTCGGGCATATCTCCCATAGTAGAGCATGAAGGGCGATGCGAGCAGCATGCTGGCGGCAATCAGGGCACCCGGACGGCCAAGATACCTGCGCCATTTCCATAACATTACAATAGTGAGGATGCTTGCAAGCGCGTGTGGAAGGCGGGCGGTGAAATCGCTGTCTGATAAGAAATAAAAAGTCAATGCGAGCAGGTGGAATTGGAGCGGTCCATGCATCATCGGGCTATGCTGATAGCCATTCCCCTGGAAAAGGAGCCAAGAGAAATATGTATGCAGGCTTTCATCATGGCTCATTACGCGTGTGTCCAGGTCGAAAAGGCGGCTACAAATTGTCAACAGGATAATGAATCCGAAGAGAAGTACTTCTGTGGAAATGAAGGGGATGGCGGGAAACAGCGGACGATCAAGCCATGAGCGCTTATCTTGGAGTGGGTTAGGCATAGACGGTTTCACCTTGTTCTTAGTAAGAAGTCTGAATATACTTTAAAAGTATGTCTCCAGCAAGAAATAAAGTATTGCGTGTAGCCAGTGCCACACCAATATTTACCTACTAACTCAACCCAACTAACTGACCACAGCCAACACCGATTTCCACCCCCCGGCGTACCCTTATCGTGCAAGGAACTCCCGCTGAAAGTAATATTTCCTGAAAAATCATAGAACTTTCGCGCGTTGTTGCCTGACCATCATATCCTGGAGTGGGGTTTAGTGGAATGACATTGACATGACAGAGCAGGTTCTTCAACTTGGTTGCAAGTAAGCGCGCTTGTTCGGGAGTATCGTTGATACCCTTAATCAGAGCCCATTCAAACGTGATTCGTCGTTTTGTCTTTTGCACATAGTATCTGCATGCAGCCAGTAAATCGTACACGGGATATTTGAGGTTGATCGGCAGTAAGGAAGAGCGCAGTTCATCAGTGATCGCATGCAGGGAAATTGCCAGGTTCACCTGCCGGTTCTCATCAGCAAATCTAAGTATAGCTGGAACCAGACCAATGGATGATATCGTAAATCTTCTAGCCCCAAAATTGAAACCTTCAGAGTCGTTAAGTCTTGCAATTGCTTTCATGGTGTTTTCGTAATTGTGGAAGGGCTCTCCCATCCCCATAATAACGATGTTCGTCAAAGCGTCTCCCTCATCGGCTAACATCCTGGCGAGATAGATTACCTGGGCAACAATCTCGCCGGAAGTGAGGTTTCGTTTGAAACCCATCTGACCAGTCGCACAAAATATACAATCCATCGCACAGCCAGATTGAGTTGAGATGCAGATTGTCCGCCTCTTTTTGTAGCGCATCAAGACCGCTTCAATTTGGTTGGCATCTCCAAGTTGAAATAGCAGCTTAGTAGTTTGTTTGTTATTAGATGTTAACACCTTAATCGGTGTGATGGCATCGAAGGAGAAGTAATTTGCGAGTTTATCTCTAAGGTTGATAGAAAGGGTGGAAAATTCCTCGGGAGAATTCCAATAATGTTGGTATAGTCCTTGCCAGATCTGGGTCGCGCGGTATTCTGCTTCTCCCCAAGAACGCAGGAGCTCGGAAACACTAGGTAAAGACAGATCATAGACAAGCTGTTGGATAATTGTCATGAACGAAATTCAATTACCTCTTGATCTTCCATCAACATGTTGGTCAATGCTAGATGACTCTGCGGGCGACCAACTGTTGACCAGATAGTAATGGAGCGATCACCCGTTTTCATTTCTGAGTGCTTGATTACTTTAATCCGGCAGGTACTAAATATGGTGTTTAATTCTTCACGCTTCGCTGAAGTCAAGGGGAGGATGATCTCATAGATACGAGTTTCCCTGATGTTATCTATCAGGTGCTCAATGCGGGGGAATAGCCAAAGTACCAACAGAATTGTCAGGGTCGAGAGTCCAACGAGGGTGTACTTACCCGCCCCGAGACCCATCCCCAAGGCTGCTGCCAGCCAAATCGTCGCAGCAGTGGTCAGCCCGGCAACTTTTCCTCCCTCTCGCATGATTGCCCCGGCTCCAAGGAAACCGATCCCGGTAACGATATTGGCCGCTATCCGAGTAGGACTGCTATCCATCCCAAGGCCGAGGGAAAAGATAGTAAACAAGGTCGCGCCAACAGCAATGAAAATGATCGTGCGAAATCCAGCGGACTTATCACGGAACTCACGCTCAGCTCCAATCAGACCTCCTACGATAACAGCCAGGGTAAGTTTGATGGCTTCCTCGGGGATATATTCCATGATTGTTCCTCATCTGGGATGATGTTCTTAATTGTATAAAAAATCGATAAGGGCTGTCAAACTATCAGCGAAAAAATCTATCTCAGGGCGCCAAGCCCGCCCTTGTCTCCGGGTGCTTACGCCCGATAGGACCAGGGCTACAGGTAGTCCAGCGGCTTGCCCGCCAGCGATGTCTGTTTCCAGGCGGTCACCAACCATCAAGGTTGTTTGCTTGGGAGTCCCTAGCCTTTCGACGGCCAGGTCAATCATTATTGTGGACGGTTTCCCTGCAATCACCGGATTCACATCTGTAGCGGCTACCAAGGCAGCCAATAATGACCCAGTTCCTGGGATCAACCCCTCTGGTGTCGGAAAGGTTTTATCCGGATTTGTAGCGTAAAAGGGTACCCCGCTTCGGATCAGGAGCGTAGCCCGGCGGAGCTTTGGGAAGGAAATGCCACGATCAACTCCAACAACGACAGCCCGGGGGATACCATCGTATTCAGGATCCGCGATTGGGATGAGCTGTTCCTGTTTTAATGCGTCGATCAGACCAGTTTCGCCGATAACAAATACCTCGCTGCCTGCAGGCACTGACTTTGCCAGTATGTTTGCAACCGCAAGGGAAGAAGTAATCACTCGGGATGGTTCCACTGCGACCCCAAGGTCGTAAAGGCGAGAAACATATTGTGACGGTGTTCGTAATGAATTGTTTGTCGCTAAAGCAAAAGCTATCTCATTAGCGCGGAGACGAGTAAAAATAGCCGGGAGGTCGCCGATTGGCGCATCGCCTGTCCAGAGAACACCATCCATATCCAAAATCAGGGCTTGAATAATCGAGGATGTCATAGCCGGGATATAAAAAGGGCGACCTCGGCAGGCGCCCTATTTTGAGTACTATTTTTTCTCGGGGACTTCCAGGACCTGATCGACGAGGCCGTATTCGACTGCTTGCAAAGGCTCTAAATAGAAGTCGCGGTCAGTGTCCCGCTCAATGATGTCGATTGGCTGCCCGGTGTGCTTTGCCATAATTCCAATCAGGCGGGCTTTTAATCTCAGGATTTGTTTTGCTTGAATTTCGATATCGGTTGCCTGCCCCTGGGCACCTCCTAGAGGCTGATGGAGGTGAATGGTTGAATTGGGTAGAGCATAGCGGCGTCCCTTTGTTCCTGCTGACAGAAGAACGGTGCCGAAAGATGCGGTTACCCCAACCGCCAAGGTGCTGATCGGGTTAGTGATCATCTGCATGGTGTCGTAGATTGCCAAGCCGGCATAGATAACTCCACCAGGCGAATTAACATACATTTGGATTTCCTTTTCCGGATCCTCACGGTTGAGGAAAAGTAGTTGAGCTACGATTACATTTGCCACCTGGTCATCGATGGGTGTCCCAACGAATACGATCCGTTCTTTGAGTAGTAGCGAAAAAATATCATAGGCGCGTTCACCGCGACCTGAAGCTTCTATCACCATCGGGATGACGTTGCTATACTTTGAGATTGTCATTATTTTCTCCAGTTAGTGTCTTGATCTCATATTATGGAAAGCGCAGTTATTTACCAGCTTTTGATGCTGGCTTCTTTTTAATATCTTCGCCGTTTGTAGATTTCTTCGCAGGCGGCGATTTCTTTGAGGTTTGTTTCTGGCTTTTCGTAGAAGGCGTGGCTTTCTTTGGTTTTGGGCTAAGTGCTTTTTCCTTCTGGGCGGCGCTCAACTGACCTGTTGCAATTTCCTTGAGACGGTTTAAGGTTTGCTCGGTTATAGCCCGGTTTGCCGATTCCATTGCGACTGCGTCGATCAAACGCTTGGGGGGTTTTGATTTCCCCCGCATTGCTTTAGCGAAGTCATCGCTGGAGCGGAATTGTCCCCAGGTTTGTTTAAAGGATGCTGCCAGCGTGTCTTCGCTTACTTCGATATTTTCAGCGCGCATGATCTCCTGCATTACAAGGGATCGTTCCAGCCTTTTTATAGCAACGGGTTTGGCCTCGTTCTCAACGAATTGTTCTTGAGTGGTTTCTTGCATCTTGAAGTATGCCGCGAGGTCGAGTCCTTGATCCGCGAGGCGACTCTTTAAGTCGTTGAGCACCTGGTCGATCTCTTGATTGATCATCTGGGGGGGATACTTAATGCTCGCAGTTGATATGATTTTGTCCATAAGATCGACAAAATATTCATTTTCGTAATCTGATTTCGATTGCATCGAGATATTTGCACGCAACACATCGCGCAATGCACCAAGGTTTTCAAAAGCCCCAACCATTCTCGCGAAATCGTCGTCCAGGGCAGGTAATACCGCTCCGCGGACCATCTTCACAGCAGCATTAAAACGAACTGTAATCCCGCTCAAGCTTTCGTCCGCGATATCTTTAGGGTATTTGTGGTTGAAAGTCTTGTTTTCCCCAGCCTTGACTCCGAGCAATTCCTTCGAAAAACCCGCGAAAGGCCATTCATCCGCTATTTCATCAGGACGGATGAAAACAGGGAAGCCGGGTCGGTCAATCAACGGCGCATCGCCTTCTGCCCCTTTCTTTATATTATTCCCCTTCAGGTCGATCATTACAAAATCGCCGGTTCCAATTCCTCGATCTACTTCTTCCGTTTTACTGTACATGCGCCGCAGTTCTTCCAGCGCCTCGAGAACCTTATCGTCACCGGGCTCAACCCAATTGAATGGGTGCTGAATTGTGCGATAATCTCCAAGGTCGACAACTGGCACTAGAGGAACAATGAAACTGAATGTGGGTTTACTATCCAGGTTATCGATTTTTTCAACAGCACCGGGTCCGGAGGGATCTAAATTCGCTTCTTTGAGAGCTTCCGGATAGATTTCGTCAAGGAGCAGATCCACGGCATCTTCTGTGATGGCGGCTTCTCCTAGCGTGCGCATGACGACATCATAGGGCGCTCTGCCCGGACGAAACCCTGGGATGCTTTTCCTTTCAGAGATTCGCCGAGCAGCACGGTGTTTTGCACTTTCTAGCCTGCCAAGATCAACTTCAACGATAAGTGATGCTTGGTGGTCTTCGCGTGGTTGGGTGGTTATTTTCAAGTCAGATCCTTAAATTAATTTTGTATGACTGTGGGGAAGACGGGACTTGAACCCGTACGCCTTGCGGCACATGATCCTAAGTCATGCCTGTCTGCCAATTCCAGCACTTCCCCATAAGCCTGCAAGATTATAAGCGTAAGCAACGAGTGCGTCAATAAATGAGGCTTTATTGTTAACCAAATACTTACGAGATATAATCGTACAAACTACGATCGCAGGAGCTGCCATTGAGCCGAATCATCAAGACAGAAAATGCTGGCAATGAGAGAAACCGGCTAGCGAAGGGGGTTATCTTAGCTGTTCGCCACCTGGGTCAAAAAACGGCACCCGACGCTGAGTCGCGCGATTTGGTTGCCTATATGGTTTTAGCACTAACGGCGATTGCTGGTTCGATAGAGAGTTCGGTATCTGCCTGGGAAAAACGCGGCTACTGGATTAAGGCGGATAAGTTCCGCCTAGAATGGGACTGGACGCAACCATCTGCTGATAAACTAGCGCAGGATATTGATGCCGAAAACTGGGATTCGATTGCAGAGACTGCCATCAACATTAGTCAACGCCTGGCAAAAGTGCAAATTTCACCCAATCATAGGTTGGGTCGCCCTTGGACGGGCGCCTGGGAAGCACTACAAAAAAAACGGGAGTGAAAAGCCCCCCCCTTGTACGCCTTTTTTCGCAAAAAAAGGGGGGGGGCTAATTCCTGTTCAAATAACTTTATGGGGTTGTGTATAAGATAACCAGGTCGGGTAGGTTGGTCGCTAAGTATCGGACTGCATCCGCCGTTCCGTTCATATCGGAGAACATATCTTTGAACTGCAAACGGACCTGGATCCGAGATGTCCCCAGCCTGGCCTGTATATGAGCTTTCAAGTCATTGTCGACTTGGACTGTATCCAGGTCGGTGGAAGAGCACCATGTGATGTAGGTTGGGCCGACAACCCCCGCGAAGAAGTCGCCTCCATCAACCGCCCCGTAATCTTGAGGATAAAGCCCCATGCAGTGGAGAGTCGTAAATGGTGCCCCATGGATTGGGTCATATCCGCTGAAAACTGCTCGAACTTCAGTGATTGTGGCATTGATGGGGATGCTGGTAATATCAAAACTTAATAATAATTGGAGCCCTTGATTGGCGGTTGAATCGCCGGCCAAAAACTCAGTAGTAGTAAAGTGTCCATCCTGTCGGGTTGAACCGCTTTCGCCAGCCAGCGCGGTCAGCGTAACCGAATGGCTCGCTGCAGTGGTAACGCGGATATCCACAAAGAACGATGCTCCATTGGTCAATCCGAAGAATAGTCCGCCGGATTCGCGCATTCTCCAATAGCCGCGATATGTGCCTGCGGTCATCGGCGCTATCAGGTTCACCGAGATGTCGATTGTCTGTCCGGGCGCGACGACCCCGGATGTTAGCGGCTGGGCATAACCAGATGGTACACCAAGGGAAGCCCCCTGATGGAAGACAAGCTGGTACCCGGATGTCCAGGCGCAGGTACCGGCATTCCGTAAGCGCCACGTCTTTGTGAAGGCTTGTCCAGGCGAAAATGATGTGCCATCGGGAACGGTAATATCCTGTACAAAACTCGCCATATTACATGGAAGGGGCGTCGCAGTGTTTGTAGATACAAGTGTACTCGTAGCGATGCTTGTCGGAGGCAGGGGTGACGTTGGTTGAATGTACACTGTCGGTGACGCTTGCAGGGGCGGGGATTGTGTTTGTGCTACTCGGGTCAATTCCGCCTGGACCGTCTGCGCCGCAGCCGTGAACTCGAAACCCGGAGGCTGGGTGTCCGTATATGTTTGCGGCATATTGCATCCGGCAAGGAATAATACAACACACATAACAACACAAATCAAACGAGATGTTTTCATGGCTTCTCCTCTTCTATCCATGTACCTAGTTTAGCAAATTCGGGCAACCAGGTCAATGGGATGATGGTAGGATGCCAATGATTGGTTCCCGGGAAGTTAAGGGTTTTATGTCATTCAAACCTATACTAGGAGAGCAATGATAGTTGAATTTCTGGACGTTTACCGTTCAACAGGATGAACGGCGCAGCTCGATCGGCCGAGACACCAAGCTTTTTCAGGCTTGAAATATCCTTGATGACAACCTGTTTCCGTAATTTTATGATCGCGTTAGCGGACCTTGGACCAATTCCTGGAACTCGCAATAATTCATGGGTTCCCGCACGATTTATCTCGACAGGAGTATCGTTCAGATGATTTTTGGCTGAAGCCACCTTTGGATCTTCCCTGGTTGGCAGATTCCCCCATGTATCGAAGGGCAGTTCCTCCATGGTAAAGCCATAATCTCGCAAGAGAAATGAAGCCTGGTAAAGGCGTTGTTCGCGAACCGGGGATGTGGGCTGCAGGTTATCGAGGGGAGTGCCTTCGATCGGAGTGAATGGCGAATAATAAACTCGCTTCAGGCCTAATTTAGTGTATAAATATTCTGTGGTAGTCATAAGCTCGAGATCAGATTCCCCTGAGCCTCCGGCAACGAATTGAGTAACCGAGGATGGCCAATGACCAGTGATCGACTTGTGTGCAGGTTGGGTCTGACGAATTTCATGGATCCATTCGAGAGGTTGTAGCAACTCTTCCTGGTATCGTTTTTGATGAGTTAAGTGCCGCAGGCGACTGGCGTTGGGTGCTTCTAGATTGATCGATACACGGTCTGCGAGACTCATTGCAACTTCGATTTGACCCTTTTCGACACCCGGCATGAGCTTGAGGTGGACGTAGCCCCTATAGCCATATTTATGCCGAAGTATATCGATTGTTTCGATCAACCGGTTCTGTGTTCGGATCCCCCCGCCTGCCACGCCTGAGCTTAAGAAAATGCCTTCGGCAATACCTCTTGTTGACAGAGCAGAAAACATCTTTGCGAACTCCTCTGGGCGGAAGGTTGCCCGTCGGAAATCTCTACCTACCCGGAATGGGCAATAAAAACAATCGCGCTCACATACCGATGAAAGCAATGTTTTTAAGAGCTTGATCCGTTTTCCATTTGGTAGTACTGCTCGATGGATGAAAATATCGTCAGGGTCGATCTGTCTGCACTCTTGGAGCGCCCTGTTATGTTCCTCTGCCGGCTCAAATGACATTTGTTGCGTCAATAAGCGCAAACGGATTTCTGTATCCATAGCCCCATTATAGAATGTATGTTCTATCGCGTCAATATAGATAGTCAGATTCCAAATTGATCAATTCTGACAAAATTCCATAATTATTATGTCATCTTGGGGTGAGGTCGATGATGTTGTTTAGTATCGCTATTGGAAAGGAGAACAAGAAATAAGCGGTAACTACTTGTGCGATTCCCCATTCGAATCGTAGATAGAGCAGGGGAGAGGATTGTAGCGGAATTCGTAACCACCATCCAATTATCAAGATGGCCGTTATAAGGAACGCTGCTCCAATTATCTTTACATAACGTGACTTTGCCAATGAGATCCCAGCCAAACAGAAGGCTAGCAACCAACCGCATAGTGGAACTACAGCCCCGGTCGGTGGGTTCTTTAATAAGATAGTGGAATAGGTCGAAAACGAAAATATAATCACAAGACCACCCAGAAAGGTTCCGCCGAGAAGCCGGATGAGAGGATGCGTCTCAGGAAACCGTTCAACAACCACGCGAATCAGGAATATGCCGAATCCAAGCAAGAGGCCCAAAAAGGCTGAATGTTCAAGGGAAATCAGGATTCGTTCTAGCGACATAAAAGATGGGATATTGATCGTCGAAAAAACAATTCCAAACATACCTGCAACGACGCCTAAAAATGCCATTGTGTAGCCGGTTAGCAGGCTAAGTGGTTGAGACAGTACCCTGTCCCGAATGTGGTTGAGAAGGAGAGCGAAGCGGGTCTCGAGGGAAATGGGGAGAGGGATGCTACCGGCCTCGCCTTGGATGAGTTTTAATCCCGAGATCCGCCTGGAATCTGGGGCATTGGTAAAGAAAGTGTCTGCTGCTCGACGTGATTTTATTATGCCGATCAATTTGGCGGCAGCGTCACCCTTATCAGTACTTTCAATTGCGCTGAGGCCTAATGAAAAGTCTTCATCGTCCCCAATAAAAACATGCTGCCACTCGTCGGTCGGATTCGCCAATATTCCCACGGCAGCAATCAGGTCGAGGGAAACAGATGGAATGGATGAATTTAACCCAGCCATAAGGATGATGCCCAGGATAGTATCGGGGAATAAGTTCCGAGATTCGAGAGTACCATATTCTGTAACAAAGTGGCGGACAACGCGGTGTATTACTGCTGGGTTTTTCAGAGCGATTAACCGTGAGGCCACATAGACACGATCCTCTGGATTGGCCACCTGCTCCCACCAGAAATCCTCGTTATACCCATAAAGTAGCGATGAATATAACATGAACCGCAAAAATAAATCCTGGTCGGAATCGTTTTTAATGGTATCGTGGTTGATGTCTAGGATTGCGAAATCGGTTAGGGAAACCGGGATGGGCGCTTGAAATACATCCCACTGGAGAAGAGATTGGGAATAGATCTCGCGGGAATCTAAAGGGCCGAATGATCTATCGTTTATGTCCCGCTGGACGGGATTTATATCCACGTCCATGTCCATGTCAAACACCTTCTTCAGAAGCTGCAACGCCTCAGCCCCAGACCCTGGCCGGTCCTTCGGTTCTGCGTTGGTCATTGCTCGGAGGACATCACCCAGCTCCGGCGGGAGAGTTTGGTTTACCGAACGCGGATCGGGTAGCGACGCCGGAGAATGGAGCTGCAGAATCCCAAGGGAATTCTCGCCATTCCAGGGGAGTTGTCGGGTGAATAGCTCATAGAGAATGATCCCGATACTAAAGATATCAGACTTGGGTGTAATTGGGGCAAGCTTGTGCTGTTCTGGCGGAACATAAGGAGGGGTGCCCCGGCCTGTGTGCAGCGCCAGGGTCGTAGAGGAAATTACCCGGGAAATCCCAAAGTCAGTAAGATAGAGGTTGTTCTGGCGGTCAAGGAGGATATTGCTGGGCTTGAGATCGCGGTGGACAATACTTTTGGAATGCAAGTAATCCAACGCAGAGGTTATTGCCCCGGCCATCTTGATGATTTCGACTGTAGTCAGGGTCCTGACTCTGCCCATAAGATCCGTCAGTGAACCCCCAGAGATGTATGGCGAGACCTGATAGCGAATCATGCCGAAACTTCCCACATCCAATACCGGCAGGATATGTGGGTGGCGGATCTTCAGAATGATCTCGTTCTGGGAAAGGTCAGTTTCCTCGACGTGTGATTCCCGCCCCGGGATCTCTGAGACCTTGATGGCCACAACCCGTTGGTTAACCTCGTCAACGGCTGACCAGACCACCCCCTGACCTCCTTGTCCAATCTGCTCAAGGAGCCTGTAGTGGAGGAATTGCTGGTCGGGATGAAGGTCTTTGATCGTGAGGCTGGGTGACTCGGTCATGAGTAGATATGGTGACCCAGGCGGTCAGCGGGAACCGCTTACCTGACAGCCATTATCGAAGCGGACATTCACGTTGTAGCCGGTTGCCTGTAAATCATCCTGAAACTCAAGAACGAGTGTCGGTGAACTTCCGCTGCTGATCTGGCGGTTCGTGGACGAGCTTGTCCAGGGCAGTTCCCCCGGGATGGAACTTGGATTGTCCGGGTCAGCTCCGCTCCATATCGTCACAACGTTGAGCAGGACAAGCCTAAGTTTCTGGCTCGCAGGAGTCTCGATCCAGGATGCCAGCAATTCTGTGATCGTGATCGTACTGCCGCTATTGTTGTTTATTTGCAGGCTCAATTGTATTGGAGACGGGTTGCCTAAGCCGCCGGCGGTGATACTGCCGCAGGTTTGTGTGGGCGTTCGTGATGGTAAGGGTGTCGCCGTGCGCGTAACCGTGAGTGATGTCGCTGTGGGCGAGCCGGTTGTGGGCTGCGGGGTGGAGGATGTCGAAGTTGGGTAGATAGCCGGTGTGGCGCTCATGGCGGCCTGGATGATATCCCTGGCCTGTGTTTCATCAACGGGCAGGATTTCATCCTGAGTGCAGAATTGGCCAGTCATGGTACAGGCAACCCTTAATTCATCCGGGGATAAACCAACCGGGGCGGAAGGTGGTCCTATCGCGCTGCGTCCATCTGGTCCGCCTAGTGGAACGTTAACACTCTGGCCGGCGCCGAAGAATTGCTCCTGTCCACTCGATACGATCCGGCCTGAACCGCTGTACATACTGATTTCCATCTCGCCGCCAGCTGTCGCCTTCAGGCTGGCATCACCCATGAGTGTCAGGTCTGTGCCATTGATCGAAAGGCTGATCCCAACCCCATCTGGCATGGAAATCATCAATCCATCAAAAGGAACCTCGCCACATACGATTGATCCCAACTCGCTTGAAAAATAGAATGTTTCCAGCCCAGGGGAATCAGTCTCCATCTGGGTGTTCCCAAACACGACCACGGTCACCGATTCGCCGGGCAGGGATCCTGGCAGGTTAGCCAATAACCGGAATATCGCGATTCCCCATTGGTGGTTCTGGAGATTTAGTGGGGAGGCGGATAGCCGGCGGAGCAGGTTTATGTCTATGACATCGCCGCGCTGGTCGAACTGCTGTGGGCTTCCCGAGAATAGGTCCGCTTGGACGGTGTCATTTCCATAGCAGGCCATATTTGTCCCTATCCGGCTGCAGGCATCGCCGGATAGAAGAATGGCCCGGTCAACAATAAGTTGGCAATCGGGCGTCGGCTCGATGAGCATCACTGTGGTTGCATAAGGTGATGATGAGAAAGATAAGTAGCCAGACCTGTAGATCGCTATCCCCAGATAAACAATCGCAATAAGGCCAAATAGTGCAAAAATGATCAAGAATAGCGGAAGAGCGCTCCTCTTGCGCCGATCCTCGTTTTTCTCTTGCTTGAGCAGTGGCGCTCCTGTCTGTGGAGGTTGACGGCGCGGGCTGAAACTTCCACTTGGTAACCGAGAGCTAGTGGCGCGGTCAGAAACATTCGGATCGAGACGGTTACGGGCCCAAGGATGGTTTGGGGATAAATCGATGATTGTTTTGAGACAGAAATGCTCCTCCTCGACCGTCTCGGTGACCTCGAGCAGGAGTTCCCAGGCTGATAGGTTTTTAGGTTCTTCAATCAGGACTTCTCGGATTAATTGGCGAGCATGATTCCGGCGACCATCTTTAATGGCATTCGCTGCCCGGGAGAGCTTGTCATTACTGTTGGGGATGTTGCTCATGATTTCACTGGTACACAGCGCTTTAGGGTTTATTGGTCGGGATTAGTCGTCGACCTCGAAGATGATCAACAGGGTTAGATGACCCAGTCGGACCTGGGCTCCGCTCATCAATGGATAGGGCTGGTTGGCAATCAGGCGTTGTTCGTTCAGCCATGTGCCGTTAGTGCTGCCTAGATCAGTGAGCTCATAGCTCCTTCTTTTCTTGGTGAGCATGGCATGATTTCGCGAGACGCCCATCTCGTACCCACCCAGAGCACTCAAATCGATAACGCACTCCTCGGGCTCGCAGTCCGCTGGGGTCCTTCCAAGGATGATTTCATCTTCATTTCGGATGGCAAATGGGTTTGTCTGGTCCAGGGTGAAAATTGCCAGACCCTTGAAAACGATCGGAAGCAACTTGGATGTGATCGACGCCGTTTCAAATTTACTTGTCTCGATGCCCATCTGCCTGGTTGTCGATGGTTCTGAGGCGGACAAATCTCCGAGTATTGCACCACAGAAGGTACAATTGGATGCAGCGGGTTCATTTTTATGTTTGCAGATTGGGCAGAATATACCGATAACTTCGTCCATGCAGGGCTGGCTCCTTGATTGTGGTGGCAATCTCTAGTACTAATAATACCGCCGATTAGCAATATTATCAATTACAATTTGCTTAGGTGTTCGTTCATTGACTGGAGATCCATGAGCATACCATTGATCCTCGCCTACTAACTTTGTTAGTTCCCGGTCCAAGCAAGGTGAATATTTTCTAATAACCTACGTTCTCTAGCTATCAAAAGGAGGTCCCGAGATAATGATAAAGTCGCTCCCATCAATGAAACCGATCCCGGTTACACAGCTACTCATCCGGCCATACAGTCTCTGGGAAAACCAGTGGCTCTTGCTGACCAGCGGAGATTTTTCCTCCGGTCAATTCAATTGCATGACAGTCGCCTGGGGCAGCCTGGGGCAAATCTGGGGCCGGCCATTTGCCCAGATTGTCGTCCGGCCGCAACGATACACATACCAGTTTACGGAGAAATTCCCGACATTCACGTTGTGCGCTTTTCCGAAAACGTTCAAACAGGCGCTCAATTACCTGGGGAACCATTCCGGCCGTGATAGCGACAAGTTATCAGCTGCTGGCCTGACACCTGTAGCTGCTTCTAGCGTAGCTGCGCCAGTCTATGCTGAGGCGGAACTGGTTCTGGAATGTCGCAAGATCTACTGGCAGGACATCGACCCGTCCCATTTTACTGACCAGGAATTGGATCGCCATTATCCTGAAAAGGATTATCATCGCAGTTATTTCGGCGAGATCCTTGCTGTTTTTGGAACAAAGCCGTACCTTGCCTAGGTGGGGTGGGGGAGGTCTGATTTATCGATAAAATCAAATTTGAGGGGGTCTGCGCCTATTCTTCGTTATGCAATCCAGTAATGTACTGGGTCTTCAACAAAACCGCCACCACACCCGATAGGGGGCTTGACAAAGTCCTAGTGTTCGATTAATATAATAATGCTTTCGATAAGTAATATTATCATAAACAATAGGATGACAGCATTTATGGATCCATTGACCCTAGGACAGGCCATTTCCGCATATCTGGATACCGTCAGGCTCGCCCGCAGTGAAAACACTGCCCGAACCTACACCAATGCCATGAACATATTCAAGCGAGTCTTACAAGAGTACTGGCTCGACCCGGAGACCTCCCCGGCATCAGGATTATCAGAAGACGGGATTTCATGGATCGCTGATTACCTGAAAAACTTTTCGCCATCTACAGAACGGCTCTACATCCAGGCAGTCAAAGGCTTTTACGAATTCCTGGCCGCAGAAAATCTCTGCCAGATCAACCTGCCGCGCTTGCGCCTGCTGATCAAGAACCGGTCCCGGCGCCCAAGGCAACGCCTGCCCCAGTTCCCGCGCGAATCAATCGAGAAAGTGCTCGAATATGTGATTAATATCACAATACAGTTGTCTGACAACCCAAATGTTCGGTTACGCGCATTAAGGGATCGCGCTTTTCTGATTACGTTGGCAGACACAGGTTTGCGGGTCCATGAAGCCTGCAACCTTCGCCGAGGGGATATCGACTGGAACGAGGGGCGGGCTGTGATCGTCGGCAAAGGCGATAAACAAGCGGTTGTCCGGTTTTCTGGTCGGGCCATACAGGCGCTGAAAGAGTATCTGTCCGCCAGGGCGGAGTTGGATGGCGGCTTTGGGCGCCCGCTTGCCTCCCTGCCCCTCTTCGCACGGCATGACAAAGGTGCCGGCAAGAAGATCAAGCCGATCACTACTACCACAGGAAGAAACATCGTCTCAGAACGCGTTCGCCAGGCGCTGGGAGTTGAGGCTGAGGGTCAGATCACCCCCCACTCCTTCCGGCATTACTTCGTAACCACCGTCCTGCGGGCTTCCGGAAACCTCAAGTTGGCCCAGGAGCTCGCCCGGCATGCCAGCATCCAGGTCACGCAGAGATATGCACACCTCAGCGACGACGAGCTCGACCGGGGATATCACGAGATTTTTGAAGATGATTTGTAGCCCGGCGGCAACCCTGTAATCCATTGCGTTTGAATAGACAGCCCGACTCCAAACCATCAAATGCAGGGCAGAATCAGTGCTGATTCTTGTTCAGCCTTTATAATAGGCGGAGTCTATTTATGGAGAGTCAGATTGTCTGACGTGTCCCGCCACCCACTCCACCGCCTGGTAGAGTACTATCGCGACCCAGCATATTTCCGAGACCTGTTCAGGGTTGGAATCCCGATTGCCTTCCAGCAGCTGATTTTTGCGTTGTTGAACATGGTGGGATATGTCATGATCGGTCAGAAAGGCGATTCGGCGATTGCAGCCGTTGGCTTGGCCGGCCAGGTTTATTTCCTGCTGAACCTGGTTTTGTTCGGGATTGTCAGCGGGGCGGCGATGGTCACGGCCCAGCTTTGGGGCAAGCACGATGTTCGTGGAATCCGCAAGGCACTGGCTTTGACGCTTTGGCTCAGTGTTGGGGTCAGCCTCATTTTCTTGGCTCTAGCAGAGACGATCCCGGCAACTCTCATCGGCATCTATACCTCCGACGCGCAGGTCATCGCCATTGGTGGAGAATACTTGCGCATCTTTGCCGGGTCATTCGTCTTCTTCTCGATCACATTTGCATACGGGTTGATCCTGCGCAGCATCGGAAATGTCAAATTGCCGATGGCCATCAGCGTTGCATCGCTTGGATTGAATATCCTTTTGTCGTATGCCTTGATCTTCGGCCAACTGGGGCTGCCGGAGTTGGGCGTCTTAGGAGCGGCCTGGGCCATGTTCATCTCCCGGGTGGTGGAATGTTCGGTCTTGCTCAGCCTGGTCTATGCATCCAGATCTCCGGCAGCAGCCTCCATGCGAGAATTATTGACCTTAGATCGCAGGTTCTTCCTGCGCATGATGAAACCTATCCTCCCCGTCACCGTGAACGAATTGCTCTGGGCTCTTGGGATTACCACTTATAACGCTGTCTACGGGCATATCGGCACGGACGCGCTGGTAGCAGTCAACATTGCAGTATCGGTGGACGGCCTGGCGCTGGTGGTCTTCATCGGGATTGCCAATGCCACCTCCGTGCTGGTCGGCAACAAGATCGGAGCCGGGGAGGAAGAAGATGCTTACCGCTTCGCTGGCAGGTCACTCGGATTGGGCATCGGGTTGGCGGTACTGGTCGGTCTCGGCGTCCTGCTGCTGCGCGAACCGGTCATCGCATTGTACCGGGTCTCGCCCCAGGCTGCGCTGGCAGCATCCCGACTGTTGACAATCATCGGGCTGATGTTGTGGGTTCGCATGACCAATATGATCATCATCATCGGCATCCTGCGTGGGGGTGGCGACGCCCGGTTCTCGATGTTCCTGGACGGATTCGTGATCTGGATCCTGGGAGTACCGATGGCCCTGTTGGGGGCGTTCGTTTTGCACCTACCGATCCACTGGGTGTACCTGATGGTGATGGCGGAGGAGATCGCCAAGTGGGTCTTGGGTCTGAGGCGGTATTACTCCCGCCGCTGGATCCATGACCTGACGGCCTTGGGCGCCGAGGCAGATGCCCAGGGCTGACCCGTGCTCGGTCTTCGGAGAGGCTTCATCCATTGCACTTGACACAACCCCGAATCCAGTGATAGACTCTAGCCGCTCTAAGCAAATTCCAAGAAAGGAGGCGCTCGATATGACTAAACTATTCCAATTCATTGTCCCGAGTGTATTTGCATTTAAACCTCCTCGGAGTGCGCCTATTGGCCGGTAACGGCCGACCTTGTGGAATGATCATGCCACGGTGCCTCCAGCACCGTGGTTTTTTATCCCCTAACCCCTGCCCTCTCCCACTCGCGGGAGAGGGGGAAAAGATAGAAGATGGCAACCATCGCCCCGACCACAATCTACTTCGATTTCCGTAAAGCCCTGACCAAGAAAAAGCTCCTCGGGATCTGGCGAATGATGTCCGATTACCGGATGGCCTACCTGGCGGCAAACCTTTCCCTGGCGGTCTCCGCCCTTGCGAAGGCAGCGACCTATCTCCTGCTGCGCAATTTTGCCGACACCATCCTCGGTGATGCCGAGCCCTTCGCCGGCAGCCTGACCCGGACCCTGGTCCTGATTGCGCTGGGTTTCGTTGCCCTGGCCTTGGTGGAAGGCGGTTTTGCTTTCGTCTCCGGCCGGTTGGCGGCATTCTCCGCTGAAAATATCACCCGCCGCTTGCGCAATTTCCTGTTCGACCACATCCAGCGCCTGAGTTTTGGATACCATGGCAAGACTCCCACGGGCGACCTGATCGAGCGGGTCACATCCGATGTGGATTCTGTGCGCAACTTTTTCAACGAGCAGGCCATCGGGATGGGACGGATTGTCTTTTTATTCCTGATCAACTTCATCGCCATCTGGCAGATTTCCTGGATCCTGGCGTTGACCTCCATCGTGGTCATCCCGGTGATCCTGGTTGTGTCGCTCTGGTTTTTCAAGCGAGTCACCAAGGTGTATGAGGCCTACCAGGAGCAGGAAGCGATCCTCTCTACCACATTGCAGGAAAACCTGACCGGTGTGCGGGTGGTCAAGGCCTTCGCCCGTCAGGAGTATGAAAAGGGCAAGTTCGAGAAAGATAACTGGGAGAAATACCAGCGCGGCAAGAAGCTGCTCAAGATGCACTCGCTCTTCTGGCCGATCTCCGATATCGCTTGCGGCTTTCAGATGCTCGCCGGCTTCATCGTTGCGGGCATCATGGCGATCAATGGCGAGATCACCATCGGTACATACCCGGCATATGTTGGCCTGGTCGTCTGGTTGATCTGGCCAATGCGCAACCTTGGCCGCTTGATCGTAAACACTTCCACCGGCCTGGTCTCCTTCGACCGCTTGATGGAGATCGTCAAGCAAGAGCGCGAACCATTGACCGATGGCTCGGTCCGGCCGGACGGCCCGGTGCGCGGCGAGATCATCTTCGAGAATGTCTCGTTCCAGTATGAAGACGGAGGTAGCGACGTAATCAAAGGTATCTCCTTCCACGTCCAGCCCGGACAGGCGGTCGCCCTGCTCGGTTCGACCGGTTCAGGGAAGACTTCCCTGGTCAACCTGTTGCCCCGCTTCCACGAGTACACCGATGGGCGTATCCTGTTGGATGATGCCGAACTCAAGGAGTACCCGCGTGAGTACCTTCGCCGACAGATTGGGATTGTCGAGCAGGAGCCGTTCCTGTTCAGCCGCTCGATCCGCGAGAATATCTCCTATGGTGTCGGCCGCAGGGTCTCGGATGAGGATGTCGAGCGGGCGGCGCGCGCCGCAGCGATCCACGATGTCATCCTGGCTTTCCCGGATGGGTACAACACCATGGTCGGCGAGAAGGGCGTGACCCTCTCCGGCGGGCAGAAACAGCGCGTGGCAATCGCCCGCACCCTGCTGAAGGACCCGCGCATCCTGATCCTGGACGACTCGACCTCTTCGGTGGATACCGAGACAGAAGCCGAGATCCGCACTGCCCTGAACGGGCTGATGAAGAACAGGACCACCTTTATCATTGCCCACCGCATCCAGTCGGTCATGAATGCCGACCTGATCCTGGTCATGGACAAAGGCGAGGTGGTTCAGATGGGCCGCCATGAGCAATTGGTCTCCCGGGACGGGATGTACCAGCAGATCTATGCTATCCAAGCCCGGATCGATGATGAGTTGGAAGAAGAAATAGCAAAGGTTGGATAACCATGCCTGAAGAACTGATCGAACTCGAAGAAGAAGAACATACCAGCCAACTGACCTCCCCGACTTTCAAGCGCATCCTCGGACTGTTGCGCCCGCACTGGCGCTGGATGATCGGCTTCCTGCTGACCATCACGATAACTGCCGGGCTGGATGCGCTGTTCACCTACATCAACCGCGCCCTGATCGACCAGGGTATCGCCCAGCGCAGCATCCCGGCGTTGTGGCGCTACGCCTCGTATTACGGCGGGTTGCAACTTGTCCAGGCGGTGCTGGTGTTCACGTTCATCTACCTGGCCGGCGTGCTCGGCGAGCGCATCCAGTACGACCTGCGCAAGGCGCTTTTCGAGCATCTCCAGCAACTGTCGCTATCCTATTACAGCCAGAATGCTGTCGGTAGATTGATGGCCCGGGTGACATCGGACTCAGGGCGGGTCTCGAGCCTGATGACCTGGGGGCTGCTGGATGTTACCTGGGCAATTGTCAGCGTGATCGCCTCGACGGTCTTCATGCTGATCATCAACTGGAAATTGGCCCTGATCGTCTTCAGCATCATCCCGATCTTGTTAGTAATCGCGATCAACTTTCGCAAGAAGATCCTGGTGGAGTTCCGCAATTCGCGCCGGGCGAATTCGAAGATCACCGGCGAGTACAACCAGAACATCCAGGGCGTGCGCGTCGTAAAGGCGCTCGGCCGCGAAGATGAGAACCTGCGCGAGTTCTCTGTCCTGACCGACAAGATGTACTCGGCCAGCTACCGCGCCGCCTGGCTCTCGGCGCTTTTCCTGCCGCTGGTGCAGGTCGTCTCGGCGTTCGCTCTCGGCGCGATCGTCTGGTACGGCGGCCTGGAGAGCCTGACGAACAACTTCTCGGTAGGCGACATCCATGCCTTCGTCTCTTACCTGACTTTCATGATCTGGCCGATCCAGGATCTGGCCCGGGTGTATGCCGAAATGCAGCACTCGATCGCCTCAGCCGAGCGCATCTTCAAACTGCTCGATACAGCCCCCGATGTCCGGGATCGGGCGGATGCCATCCCGGCTGAGACCATCCAGGGCAGGATCGAGTTCGACCACGTCCACTTCTACTACGAGGACCGCACACCTGTGCTGACCGACCTGAGCCTCAATGTCGAGCCGGGCGAGATGATCGCCCTGGTCGGGCCGACGGGCGGCGGCAAGACGACCATCGTCAACCTGCTCTGCCGGTTCTACGAGCCCAAAGAAGGCCTCATCCGCATCAACGGCCGGGACTATCTGGAATACACGTTGGAGAGCATCCACTCGCGGGTTGGGATCGTTCTCCAGAACCCGCACCTTTTCTCCGGTTCGATCCGCGAGAACATCCGCTACGGACGGCTTGCGGCCAGCGATGCCGAGGTCGAGGATGCGGCCAAGATCGCCGGCGCCCACGACTTCATCACAACCCTCGAGAAAGGCTACGCTCAGGAGGTAGGCGAGGGCGGCAACCTGCTCTCGGTTGGGCAGAAACAACTGATCAGCCTGGCGCGGGCCGTGTTGGCAAAACCGGAGATCTTCATCATGGACGAGGCCACCTCGAGCGTGGACACGCTGACCGAGGCCTTGATCCAGCGTGGCATGCAGGCCTTGATGCAGGGCCGCACGTCCTTTGTCATCGCCCACCGCCTGAGCACCATCCGTCGGGCGGACCGCATCGTTGTCATCGAGGCCGGGCGCGTTGCAGAGATGGGCACCCACGCCGAACTGCTCAAGCTGCGCGGCCACTACTACCGGCTGTATACTCAGCAGTTCCGCCACCAGTTGGAAGTGCAGTATGGGGTAGATGAGGATGGCGTTGTGGAAAATGCCGCGCTGTCGGCGGATTGATTGAGCAGCCGCGACACATAATAAGGACACATCCGACAAGCAGCTGTCGGATGTGTCTCGGTAATCGTACTGCGCTTGGACCGATCAGCCCAGCGACACTGCCAGCACGTCGTAGTATGTCCCGGCGCCAAAACCATCGAACAGGATATGGTCGCCCGGCTTGAGTTTGGGAAGCTGGCGCAGGAAGGCGATCATATTGGACGCCGCGCTGACGTTGCCAAAATCGCTCAACAGCCAGGGCATGGGGATATGAATGCCGAGGTTCTGCAGGTGTTTGGCCTTTAACTGGTTGATCTTGTAGTTCGCATGGTGGACGATGCTTGTGACAAGCGACTTGTCGGGCATATCCAGTTTTTCCATCATCTGCCGGTATGCCAGATGGACATCTGTCACCACCTGCACCCCAGAGCGCACAAAGAGTTTGACCATGCCCATGAGACCCGCCATCGCAATCGGCGCGCCGTCTTTCGGCTCGTGCATCAATCCTGCCACACGGATATGTGCCGGTCCGGATTGAGAGACTTCCACCAGCGGCTTTCCCGGCGCTCTCTCCCTGGAATGGGGGTAATACATGTGGACTGCCAGGACACCGTCCTTATCGAATACCTCGTGATCTTTACCCGTCAGGAATTTCATGGTTTCCCCGGGAATCACACCGATCACCCCCGCACCGTTCCCGAAGAGCTGCAAGGCGTTCTTGTCACGGCACTTTCGGATGAAGCGGCTTAGTCCTTCGATCCCGCCCACCAGCGTCCGCCTGCCATGCAGTTCCTCAGCGATGTTGCGCTGTTGCGGGCGGGCAAGCCCGGGGTTCAAGGCCAGGTTCAAACCTCCCACCGAGCCATCACAGGCTTTGTGGACGCTGACTTTGAGGGCGCTCTCGGGGATGCCTGCCCGCCGGGCGATCTGTTCGACGTAGTCATCGGCTATGGGACCGCTCATCCCGATCAGTACCGCCTCGACTTGCGCTGGTTCCCAGCCGTTGGCACGGGCAGCCTGGCGGAGCAGCCGTTCGCCGACTTGAAGTTCCAACTCGAGATGGTCCTCGGTGGAAAGCTCCGGGGTGTGGTGGCGGCCGAGGAATCCCAGCTGGCTAAGGTCCATCCTTTCGGTTTCGTCCAGCCGCTCACCCAGCCAGTGCTCGATCAACCCCGGCAAAGCGGCGTTATCAATGCTGGCACCCCAGGCGCCATAAGCCCCCCCGATGCCAAGCTCAGCATTGGTTACACTCTCCATCCCAAATGGAACTCCCCCACCGATCGGGATCGTTTCGTTTTGAACGTTCGGCCGGCGATAGAAAGAACCGTTGGATTCCAGCGCCTTATCGATATTCTCGCTCATAGAGCATGTTCCTCCTGGTTCGTACCAATATTGTAGCTGTTATAACCCTCCAATTTCTATAAGGTTCGCCAACCCTGGTGCTTAAATCAGGCTGGATCCACAGGAGTTCAAGGACGAGAAAGAACAAGCCTGCGGCTTCAGTAGTTAGAATAAATCAGAAGGGCTCGTCTTATCTGACGAACCCTTCAACTGCTTATTAGCTTATTCAGTGCTAGCAAGAAACAGGAGCCTTTCAGGCCAGTAGCGCTACCAGGTAGCAAACAAGCGCAACTGTAACGATCAAGCCCCCCGCCCAGGCCCAGCCCCCGGCGTCGAAGGCGCCGTTCGCCAGACCGAGCGGCCGGAAGCGCAGCACGGGCAGGTCGCCGGTCCGGGTGGCCAATTCGTCAGCGCTGATCGTGAACGGGTTGTAGCCCTCGAAGAATCCGGCAACCCCGGCGTTGCGCAGCACCTGGCGGATGACGGTAAGCCGCTCCGCTGGGTCAGTGGCTTCCTCGGCGCGGGCGAATACCGGTCCGCCCGGGAGCATGATCTCCACTTCCGGGTTGGCGATCAGGTTACGGTACCAGTCGGAGGTCCTCCGTCCGCCGGAAATGCAATAGAACGCTCCCCGATGGATGGTGTAATTGACCGGGAAATAGCGCAGCCTGCCGCTCGTGCGGCCGACCGTCTTGAGCACCATGATATACCCGGTCAGCGGATTGCCGACCAGCGGACCCAGTCCCAGGCGGAACATGGGCACCATGAACAACCGATTGAAAATTCTGAAGAAACGACGCATCAGTGGGGAC
This sequence comes from Chloroflexota bacterium, assembly GCA_043826785.1. Taxonomy (GTDB): domain Bacteria; phylum Chloroflexota; class Anaerolineae; order Anaerolineales; family Villigracilaceae; genus JBDRPT01. Next base: position 67,199 of record JBDRPT010000094.1, read on the forward strand.
ATAGGCGCCTCCTGGCGCAATTATAGCCCGAACGGTCGTTGCGAGAGATACCCGCGAGCGGGTATCTCTCGATAATCAACGCTTCGTTTGCCAGTACCGGCGGTCGCGTTCGTCGTCCGGGTCCAACAGGCGCGGATGGACTTCCGGGTGGATGCGGTGGCCGTGGGCGGTCCACAACCACGGATAAGCACTCGCGTGGCCAGATGAATGAATCAAAAAGCCGCAGGGCGGCGTTCCACCTGCGGCTGGGAAGTTGCTCACTTCAACGACATTCGTCGCGGCTAACCAGGCCTTTCAGGAGGCGCGCATACATTTTGGACTTTTGTAACATTGCGGGTTTGCATAATAAGCGTGCCTCCTTTCATGAGAATGTGATGAGCAGAGTCTAACACCGCTTATTTGTGGCGTCAAGAATCAAATTCGCTTAATTCCTGGAAACCAGTCCGATACAGATCGTAATACATGCCCTGCTTTTCGAGCAGTTCGACATGCGTGCCCTGCTCGACGATCTTGCCATCGTGGATGACCACGATCCGGTCCGCGCTGGTGATGGTCGAAAGCCGGTGGGCGATGACGAACGATGTCCGTCCCTTGAGCAGACGCTTTAACGCCGCCTGGATGACCAGCTCGGTCTGCGTGTCCACCGAGGAGGTCGCCTCGTCGAGGATCAGGATACGCGGGTCGGCCAGCAGGGCCCGGGCGAAGGAGATCAACTGGCGCTGTCCGACGCTGAGGATCACGCCGCCCTCCTCCACCGAGGTGTTATAGCCCTCGCGCAGGTTGGTGATGAACTCGTGCGCGCCGACTGCCGTGGCTGCGGCGATGATCTCCGCTTCGCTGGCGTCCAACCGGCCGAAGCGGATGTTCTCCAGCACGGAACCGTTGAACAAGTACGGGTCTTGCAAGACCACGCCCATTTGCGAGCGGAGCGAATCCTGGGTTACCTGGCGCAGGTCGACCCCGTCGACCAGGATCGCTCCTTCGGTGGGGTCGTGGAAGCGCGAGAGCAGCTTGACCAGGGTGGTCTTGCCGGCTCCGGTCTCGCCGACCAAAGCGACCGTCTCGCCAGGAGGGATCTCCAGGCTGATCCTGTCCAGGACCAGCAGCGGGTCATCGGAGTAGTGGAACGAGACGCCCCGGAACGCCACAGCGCCACGGATCTGCGCTAGTTCGAGCGCATCGGGGGCATCCTGGACTTCCACCGCGGTGTCCAGCAGCGACAGGATCCGTTCGCCGCCGGCCATGGTCGATTGCAGGGCGTCGAAGCGGCGGAAGAGGTCGCGGATCGGTTCGAAGAAGCGGTCGATGTACAGGATGAAGGCCACCAGCACACCGGCGGTGATCGAGTTACCCAGCACGGCCGTCGCGCCGAGCCAGATGACCAGCGCGGTGGCAATCGCTCCGAGGATATCCACCACCGGGGTGAAGAACGAGGCGACCCGGGCGGCATGCAGGACGCGTTGCAGATGGTAGCGGTTGACGTTGTCGCGGAAGTTAGCGAAGTTGTAGGGTTGGCGTGAGAACGCCTGGACGACGCGCACCCCGTTGACGTTCTCGGCCAGCACCGAGTTCACCCATGAGATGGCGGCTCGCACCTTGCGGTACGAGACCCGGGCAGCGCGGCGCAGGAAATAAGTCGCCAGCGCCATCACCGGCAAGACCGAGAAGGTGATCAGCGACAGGCGCACGTTCATCAGGAGCATGGCCAGGACGATCCCACCGATGGCAAAGATGTCGCGGGCGACCGCCAGCACCGCCCAGGTGACAAAGTCGCGCACTGTCTCGACATCATTGATCACCCGGGTGATGACCCGCCCAACCGAGAAATGGCTGTAGAAGCTGAGCGAAAGTTTTTGCAGGTGCTCGAATAAAATCTTGCGCAGGTCGTAGATAACCGACTGGCCGACGAATGCCATCAGGTTGACCCGGAAATAAGTAAACAGCCATTGCAGCATCGCCGTGCCAAGATAGGCCAGGACGGTGGTGCGCAGCACCTGCCCATCCCCTGCGGTGAGTCCCGAGTCGATCGCCACCTTGACGAAATACGGACCGGCTATCGATGCAAAGGTCGCCGCCAGGGTGAGCACCATCGCCAGGAACAGCTTCCCGGCGTACGGACGGACGAAGCCGAGGATGCGCCGGGCGACAGCGGGATCGAAGCGCTTATCGTACTGGTCTTCGGATTGAGTCACGTAGGCTGGAGGTGCGATCGTTGTCATCGGTTATCCTGCCAGCGAGTGATCGGAGCTGGGACGGTGGTCCAAGCCATGGGTGGAGGCTTCGATCTCCTCCAGCTCGTCTACCAACAGCTTGTCCTGGCTGAGCTGCAGGTCGCAGATCTCGCGGTAGAGGCCACCCTGGGCGAGTAATTCGGCGTGCCTGCCGCGCTGGACGATGCGGCCGTCTGCCATCACGATGATCATGTCGGCGCGGCGGACCGTTGCCATGCGGTGAGCGATGATGAACGTCGTGCGCCCTTCCATCAGCCGGTCAAGGGCCTCCTGGATCAACTTCTCGGTCTGGGTATCCACCGATGAGGTCGAATCGTCCAGGATCAGGATGCGCGGGTCCATCAGCAGGGCGCGGGCAATGGCCACCCGCTGGCGCTGTCCGCCCGAGAGGGTCACACCGCGCTCACCAACGATCGTATCGTAGCCGTTGGGGAAGCCGGTGATGAATTCGTCCGCCTGGGCGGCCTTCGCCGCAGTGATGACCTCCTCATCCGAGGCGTCCGGGCGGCCATAGGCGATGTTGGCGCGGATCGACTCGGAGAACAGCAGCGAGGTCTGCAGGACGATACCGATCTGGCGGCGCAGCCTGCCCAGGTCCAGGCTGCGAACATCGTGCCCGTCGACCAGCACCGCCCCGGAGGTGGCCTCGTAGAAGCGTGGGATCAGGTTGACCAGTGAGGTCTTGCCGGAGCCGGTCTGCCCGATCAAGGCGACGACCTGGTTCGGCTCGACGGCGAGATCGATCTCCTCCAGGGCGGAGGTCTTCTCGCCCTGGTAGCGCAGGCTGACATGCTGGAATTCGATCCGTCCGCGCAGCGACTCAAGCACAACCGGCTGCTCAGGCGTGCGGATCTCTGGATCGGTGTCGAGGATCTCGAGGACGCGCTGCGCTCCGGCGCTGGCTTCCCCGGCGGCGTTGACCAGCCAGGTCAGTTGCTGGACCGGCGCTGATAGCATCAGCAGGTAGGCGTTGAAGGCAACGATCTCGCCGACCGTCATCTTGCCCTCCAGCACCAGCGTCCCGCCGAGCAACAGGATCAGGATGGTTCCCAGGGTAATCAGCAGGTGGGTGGTTGGCATGACCTTGGACCACTCGCCGATGACTTTGAGCCGCGCCCTGAAATAGGACTGGTTGGTGCGGTCGAAATGTTCGCTCTCGTACGCCTCGCGGGCAAAGGCACGCACCACCTGCACGCCGGTGACGTTCTCCTGCAGGCGGGCGGAGAGCTCGCCAATGGCGTTGTCCACCGCGTAGAACAGGCGCGTGACCCGGCCGCCGAAGTCGCTGGTCATCAGCGCCATTGGGATGAGCGGCAACAGGGCGATGGCCGCCAGCCGGGCGTTGGTCGTCAACAGGATGGTGATCACACCAGCCCCCATGATGGTCAATTGGATGATCTCGATGATGCTGCTGCCGGCAAAGTTCTGGATGGCGCGCACATCCTCGATACAGCGGCTGATCAACTGTCCGGTCTGCGCATGGTCGTGGAAGCTGAACGGCAGGCCCTGGATGTGGTCGTACATACGGTTGCGCAGGTCGTAGCCGAACATGGCGGCGACGCGTTCTGTGCGGTAACGCAACGCCAGGTTCAAAAGGGCGGAAGCGAAACCGATCGCCAGCAGGATCAATGCCGATCGGACGATGGTAGTGACTTCACCGCGGCCGATGCCAACGTCGATGATCTGCTCGATGACCCGCGGCACGATCAGGGCCAGGCCGGTGGCGATCACCAGGATGAGCAGGTTGGTCACCATCTGGCCAATGTACGGTTGGAAGAATTGGCGGAGTTTAAGTAAATGTTTCATCAGTTGAAGTTGAGCAGAATATTTGGTCGCAGGATTTCAGCGCAGGGTACTAAGGAGTCAATCGTCCTCTAGGAATGCCCGTTGGAGTAGGCCCAGCCCGGCGGTGACCGTAGCCAGTTCTGCGATACTGAGGCGTTCCAGGCGGGCGGCCAGCCAGGCTTCGGTCCCGGCATAGATCGCACTCATCACCCGCTGGCCATCGGGGGTCAGCGCCAGGCGGACGTGGCGGCGATCGTGGGTCTGCTGCGTACGGGTGACCAGGCCTTTATTGACCAGGATGTCGACCGCCTTGCTGACGGCCGGGCGGCTGGTGCGGCTGATCTCTGCCAGGCTGCTGACCGAATCGGTCCCCCGGCGGATGCGGCGCAAGACCTGGAACTGTTCCACGCTGAGCTGGAACTTTTCGACCGCCACTCCCCGGATGGTGGTCCGGGTGGCATGCCACAGTGGCGGGATGCACTCCCAGAATTTCTCGATGGCGGGCTGGCTTTGGGCATGAGTTGACATGGCGACCTCACAAATTGGTTAACCGAGTGAATAGTTGTAATTGGCAACTATTATATCTAGAAACGGCAAATCACGCCAATTTAGCTTTGTTGTATAATCATCGCGCGTTAAGGAGCAAAGTCATGACCCCTGACCGAATTACATTCAATCCAAAGATCCTGCGCGGCAAGCCTTGTGTCCGTGGTATTCGCAGCATTGTCATGGATTATTATCCCCACCTAACGCCGGATGACATCCGCGCTTGTTTGGAACATGCCAAGAACAGAAACCCACAACTGAGTTTTGTTGGAATATGCCAAGAACAGAAACCCACAACTGAGTTTTGTAAGATAACGTCGGCAATTCCACTAACGTTTGCATTTTTCCACCGCGCAAGAAGTGTTTGCGCGGTGGATGTGTGTGTGTCATGCTATAATCTTTTCGTCCGACACCTGACTGCACAAAGGGCTCTTTAATGACTGCTTTCCCCTTTCAGGAATACCTCTCCAAAATCGAAACCGATTACCGCCGCGGCATCGCCACCGAGCACACCTACCGCTCGGCGCTCGAAGCGTTGATCGAGGCTCTCGCCCCCGGCGTGGAGGCCTCCAACGACCCGCGTCACATCGCCTGCGGCGCGCCTGATTTCGTGGTGGAACGGCGCAAAATACCGCTGGGATACGTGGAAACAAAGGATGTGGGGGTTGATCTCGACAAAATCGAGAAGACCGACCAACTGAAACGCTATTTCAAGGCGCTCAACAATCTCATCCTGACCGATTATCTGGAGTTCCGCTGGTACGTGCGCGGCGAACTGCGCTTGAAAGCCAGAATTGCCGATGCTGGAGGGGCAACCGGACGGTCGCCCCTGCGCACCAACCCCGAAGGCATCCTCCTCGCGGAGCAGATGTTCACCCAGTTCTTCCAGACCGAGACGCCTACCGTCACTTCGGCCAAAGAACTGGCCACCCGTCTGGCCGAACAGACCCACCTCATCCGTGACCTGATCGTCAATGCCCTCACCCCCGACCCCTTCGCGAAGCACCCCAGTGGGGCTCCCAATAATGGGAGAGGGGAGCAATCCCCGCTTGCCCGGCAATACAAAACCTTTTGCGATTATCTCCTCCCCGCCCTCAGGCCGGAAGAGTTCGCCGACCTGTACGCCCAGACGATGGCCTACGGCCTCTTTGCCGCCAAACTCTCCGCCCCGGAGAACGCCCCTTTCAGCCGCGCGGCCGCCTACCAGTATCTCAGCGCCAACAAATTCCTGCGCCGCCTCTTTCTCGACGTGGGCGAGGAACTGGACGGCACGCTCATCGCTCCCTTCCTGGACGATATCGCCGCCCTGCTGGCCCACGCCGATTTAGCCCAAATTCAAACGGATTTATTCAAACGCACTCGCAGCGAAGACCCGGTCGTCCATTTCTACGAGACCTTCCTCTCGGTCTATGACCCGAAACTGCGGGCGAGCCGCGGCGTGTATTACACGCCCGAACCGGTGGTGCAGTTCATCGTCCATTCGGTGGATTGGCTGCTCAAGAACCGCTTCGGGCGGACCTGGGGCCTGGCCGACCAAAACGTCAAGATTCTCGACCCGGCCACCGGCACGGCGACGTTCCTGTATTACGTTATCCAATCCATCCACGAAGAAGTGACCCGCCGCGGGCAGGCCGGGACGTGGCCCGAAAAGAGCAAGGAGCTGCTGCGGCGCGTCTTCGGCTTCGAACTGCTGATGGCCCCCTACGTGGTCTCGCACCTGAAACTCGGCCTGTTGATGCAGGGATTGGGCGCACCGCTTTCGCCGAACGAGCGCCTGCAAGTCTACCTGACCAACACGCTCGAAGAAGGCACGACGCGTGCCGAGACGCTCGAAGGCCTGGGCTATTACATCGCCGAGGAGGCCAGCCAGGCGGCGCACATCAAGAAACAGGAAGACATCATGGTGGTGCTCGGCAATCCGCCGTATTCGGGTCACTCCGCCAACGCCAGCGTGGACGCCCAGGGTAAGCCCAATTTCATCGGCAAACTCTTGCGCGAATATTATTTCGTGGACGGCGCGCCGCTCGGCGAGCGCAACCCGAAATGGCTGCAAGACGATTACGTCAAGTTCATCCGTTTCGGCGAGTGGCGCATCGACAAGACCGGGCACGGCATTCTGGCTTTCATCACCAACCACGGCTATCTCGATAACCCGACCTTTCGCGGCATGAGACAGCACTTGATGAACACGTTTGACGAAATTTACGTGCTTGATTTGCATGGCAACAGCAAAAAGAAAGAGCGCACCCCCGAAGGCGGCAAGGACGAGAATGTCTTCGACATCCAGCAGGGCGTGGCGATTTTGCTGGCAATCAAAAACCCCTCCCGTCCTTCGGACACCCTCCCCAAATCCGCTGCCAAAATCATGGAGGCAAACAAAACCACCGATGCGGATTTGGGCAGGGCCGGGGAGGGGTCGGTTTTCCACGCCTCCCTGTGGGGCCTGCGGGACGAGAAATACGCCTTCCTGCAAGCCAGCGATGTGGCGCAGGTCGAATGGACGGAACTTCAACCTGCCGCGCCGTCTTATTTGTTTGTTACCCAAGATAAAGAGTTATTGCCAGAATATCAAAAATGCTGGTCAGTCACAGATATTTTCCAGGTCTACGCAAGCACCGTGACAACTGCTCGCAATGACTTTTCAATGTGGTATGAAACAGATACTTTGATAAAGCGGATTAACGACTTACGGAACCCTGCAAATAACGATCAACTTATCCGAGACAAATACGGACTCAAGGATGTGTCGTACTGGAAACTGAGCGACGCCCGTAAAGAACTTCGCGAAATCAAGGATGTTGAAAGTTATGTTCGCCCTTACTGTTACAGACCTTTTGATTTTCGGTTTGTCTATTATCACGAGGCTGTTTGCGAGAGATTGCGCCTCGAAGTCATGCAGCACATGGAGCGCGAAAACCTCGCTTTTCTAACACACCGACCGCAATCTCCGAAGGAGTTTACTTTCGCGTATTGCACCAACATGATAGGCGATCAATGTGTTGCAGCCAATAAAACCGAGGGCGGTGGTAATAGTTTCCAATTTCCCCTCTACCTCTACACCACGCCGGAAGAGACGGCGGGCACGCTGTTCGCCCAGAGCGAAACCACCCGCAAAGCCAATCTCAACCCGGCCTTTATCAAGGCGATGGAGGAGAAGTTGGGGATGAAATTTAGCCCCACCCGTCCTTCGGACACCCTCCCCAAATCCGCTGCCAGAATTATGGACGCAAACAAAACCGCCGAGGCGGATTTGGGGAGGGTCGGGGAGGGGCTTTTTACCCCCGAAGACATTTTCCATTACGCCTACGCCGTCTTCCATTCGCCCACCTACCGCACGCGCTACGCCGAATTCCTGAAAATAGATTTCCCGCGCCTGCCGCTGACGAGCAATAAAAAACTCTTCGCCAAACTGGCTGCCAAAGGCGCGGAACTCGTCGCGCTGCATCTACTGCGCAGCGGAAAAGTGGACGACTTCATCACATCCTATCCGGCGGCAGGAAACAACATGGTGGAGAAAGTGCAATATGCCAGCGGCAAGGTTTGGATAAATGCAGGACAGTATTTCGGCGGCGTGCCGGAGGAAGTCTGGGAATTTAAGATCGGCGGCTACCAGGTCTGCGAGAAGTGGCTGAAAGACCGCAAAGGCCGCATCCTGAGCGGTGAAGACATCACCCACTACCAGCGCGTCGTGGTGGCGCTGAAAGAGACGATCCGGTTGATGAGAGAGATTGATAAAACCATCCCAAAGTGGCCGCTGGAATAAATATATGAGCAAAGGACACTATCCGACCCGTGTTGACCCCGTCAACCTGCCGCGCCGTCTGCGCGAAGGACTGCTGGAGGCTGAAGAACTGCTGGAACAGAAAAAGACAGTCGAAGCCAAAATAATGCTCGAAGAGCTGGATAAGAAATTTCCCCATCAGTTCGACGTGCTCGGTTTTCTCGCCAATGCCTGTGTAGATACGAAGGATTCACATGGCTATCTCGAAGCCATGCTTGAACTCCATAAGTTGCGCCCCACCAGTCCGGACATTAACCTGGGGCTGGCAGGGGCTTATCTGAACACCGGCCGGCTGTCGCTGGCGCTGCAAATCTTCGAGCGTTTCCTCGACCGTTGGCCCGGTCACCCGGCTGCGGGCGATGCCCAAAAAACTGTCCAGGTCTTGCACAAGGGCTTGAAGGAGATCATTGCTGAATTGGAATTGCCGGAGGAGGAAGGTCTCGAATTTGCCCGCAAGCATGAGGAACTGCAGGTCTGCCTGGATGCCGGCCGGTATCAGCGCGGCAAGTCGCTGGCGAAGGAATTGCGGGAACGCAAGCCTGATTTCGCTCCGGCATTCAACAACCTCAGCCAAATCTACTGGCTGGAGGGCAACCTGCCGGAAGCCATCCAGACCTGTCAGCAGGTGCTGGCCTTCGAGCCTGACAACGTACACGCCCTGGGGAACATCATCCGATTCCTGTATCTGAGTGGGCGGAGAGGTGAAGCCCCCACTTATGTGGAACGCTTGAAGAGATCCAAAGCGGAGGCTGCTGACCGATGGAAGAAGATCGGCGAAACGCTGAGTTTTATCGGCGACGATGAGGGAATGCTCTCCCTGCGGGTGCGTGTCCTGAAGGAAGGCGGGCTGGAAGAAATAGACGAAAACTTCTACCACTTTCTGGCAACCTCCGAAGCCATGCTTGGACAGGAGAGCGCAGCCAAATCTGATTGGAAACATGCGCTGAAAATCAACCCAACGTTCACGTTGGCGCAGGAAAACACCGCTGACCTGAAACGGCCCAAACACGAACGGAACGGGCCCTGGGCGTATCCTCTTGGGCAAATGCTACCCGAAAAAGTCATCCGGGAATTGACCGCCGTGGTCGAACGTGCTGCGAAAAGCAAAAACGAGGCTGCCTTTCAACCGGCTGTCCAGCGCTTCCTGGATGCGCATCCTGAAATCCTCCAACTTTCTCCGCTGATCCTGGAGCGCGGCGAGCTTGTCGGAAAGGAATTCGTCATCAATGTGGCCGATATGTCCGGCCATCCTGAATTCCTGTCCCTTCTCAAGGAATTTGCGTTCGGTCAAAGAGGCTCGGATGACCTGCGCATGAAAGCAGCCCAGATTCTCTCCAAACACAATGCTGCTCCTACCGGTCAGGCAAAGATATGGCTGGAAGGAGAATGGAAAGAAATTTTGCTATTAGGCTTTGAAATCACGCCTGAGCCTATAATGGATGACAATCCAATGCGCCCCAAGACAATAGACCTGATGGCGCGGGCGCTGGATGCCTTGCGTGAAAACGATGGAGCGCGGGCGGAAGGCTTTTTGCGCAAAGCGCTGACCATCCAACCGGAACACCCCAGCCTGCTCAATAACCTGGCGCTGGCATTGAGTTTGCAAGATAAGAAAAAAGAATCGGAAGCGATACTCAAACATATCACTGAAGATTTCCCTGATTATTTTTTCGGGCAAATATCTCTTGCACGAAAAGCCCTTTGGAAAAAGGATTACAAAAAAGCTCGCTCGATCGTTGATCAGTGGCTGGAAAAGAAGAAGCGCTATCACGTCACCGAGTTCAACGCGCTATGTAAGGTTCAGATTGATTTATTGATCCAGGAGGACCATTACGATGCGGCAATATCCTGGTTTGAATTATGGGAAGGCGCAGAACCCGACGATGTTGATTTTGAAGATTACAAAGAGCGTATTGATCTTTTGAAATTGTTATCGAGATTCAAGAACCGACAACGAAAAAACCGCAAACAGAAAAAGGAGTAAATATGCCCGAACAACCGCAACCCCGCAAGAAAATCACCCTACCCTACCTGTTTAAAAAAGTTACCGAAGGCGAGCCCATCACCTGGCTGACCTGCTATGATTATCCCACCGCGTACTTGCAGGAACAAGCCGGCATCGAGATGATCCTGGTCGGTGACAGCCTGGGCATGACCATGCTCGGTTACGATTCGACCCTGCCGGTGACCATGGACGACATGATCCGCCACGCCCAGGCGGTGCGCCGCGGCGCGCCGACCGCCTTCGTGGTCGGCGACATGCCCTACATGACCTACCAACCCTCGGTCGAGGCAGCCATACGCAATGCCGGTCGCTTCATGGCCGAGGCGGGCTGTGATGCGATCAAGCTCGAAGGCGGCGCGGCGATGGCCGACCGCATCCAGGGCATCGTCGCCGCCGGTATCCCGGCCATCGGTCACCTTGGCCTGACGCCGCAATCGGTCAGCGCCCTGGGCGGTTTCCGCGTCCAGGGGAAGAGCGCCTTGATGGCGAAGAAGATCGTCGACGACGCCAAGACCCTCGAGAAGGCCGGGGCTTTCGCCATCCTGCTCGAGATGGTCCCCGACCGGATCTGCAAATTGATCACCGAGCGGTCTGAAGGCTGCATCATCATGTCGCTCGGCTCCGGCCCGGACGCCCACGGCCAGTTGCTCATCTACCACGACATGTTTGGCCTGTACCCCAAGTTCAAGCCGAAGATGGCCAAGGTCTATGGCAATGCCGGGGAGGTCATCCTCAACGGCCTGAAAGGCTATCATGACGAAGTGATCTCCGGGCAGTTCCCGCAACCGGAGAACTGGTTCGGGATGTCGGATGAAGAGTACGCTGACCTGAGCAAGATGCTGGATTAATCTTAAGTCCTCGTCCCTGCCATTATCTGATCTGGCGGGCTGAGTGAAAGGAGCTTTTATGGACGAAAAATTACGCCAATTGCTGAAAATCCCCACCAGTCGTCTGGACGCGATCAACGCCGTCCTGCTCGACCCGGATGAGCGGGTGATCAACGATTTCCTCGCCGTGGTGGAAAAGTATGGCACTCCCGAGGAAATCAACCGCAAACATATCGAAGCGCGCAAGCTTGAAAACCTGATGAAGAAGATCACCGCGACCGCGCCCGAACACGTCAAAGACCTGGAATGGTTGATCGAGCAGCGCGACCGCAAGGCCTTCATCCCGGTCGCCGACTACCGCCGCAGCGTTCTCGGCGACAAGGCGGAATCGATCCGCTTCAAGGATGAGTTTGCCGTCACGTTGGAAGTCTCGGCGTTGCAATACTTCCCCTGGATCCGAGTCATGGCCGAAAAGGCGATCAAGGACCGCACCCTTGTCCCGGGGCGCTTCATCGCTGTGCGCAAAATGAAGGAATCTGAACTGGACGGTGACCTGCCTGCAATTGTCGCCGCCCTGGATATCATCGGGGCCTCCTTTGTCGAGACCCTCGACACCAAGGGCACCGACGGTTCCAATGTCCACCTGGGTGGGCCGGAGACCATCGCCGGCTACTTCGGCGGCGTCGGCCAGCCGAACGAATACCCGCTCAAGTGGCTGGATGAATTTCTTTATTACTACACCAACTTCGGCGTCCAGCATGTACTCAACCTGAACCCTGGGACGGTGCTCGTTGGCTACCTGCTTTACCGGTTGGGGGTCAACATCCAGTTCAAGATCTCGGTTTTCATGGGCAACGACAACCCCTATGCCGCTTTATGGACCCTGCTGGGGGCCAAGCTGTTCGAGCGCGATGACGGCAGCTCTCCGCTGATCGGATTCAACTGGTCCAACTCGGTAAACAACGAGACAATGGAGATCACTGCCCAGTTCCGCAAAGCGCTCGGCTTCGAGGACATTGTCCGTTTCGAGCACCACATCACCGAGACGTGGAAGTCGATTGTCCGCCAACCGTACGACCGGCGCGCCGAACTTGTCGAGATCGCCGACCACGTTGCCAACATCTCGGCGAAGCACGAGGGCGGCGACCCGGCGGTCGATTCAGCCCGCAAGCACCCCTCCGACATCCTGGATTACTTCCGCGATAAGGCCGAAGTGATCGAATCCGGCGATTGGGATTACATGCAGTTGAATTTCCTCGACAAAGTCGATGCTTGCAATCACTCTGCCCGGGCACTGACCGAAAAGGGCCTGTCGTTCATTGCTGCGCAGAATTTGCATCGTTAAATCCCGCAGCGGAGCTTCCCCGTTGCTGCCAAATTCTTCGAACCAAGGAGATTCGCTTATGAGATCAGATCGTAATGCCATGATCTGCCTCGCTATCCTCGCCCTGGTTGCGGCCTCCATAAGCTGCGGGACCAGCGCGCCAGCTACTCAGAATCCGCCTACAGCCGATACGACCACGAACACCGCCCTGCCACCGACGAACGAATCGCCGCCCACAGCCATCCCGGTCGACCTGACCGACGGGCTGGTCGCCTACTACCCATTCGATGGAAATGTGCTCGACACATCCGGCCATGGTCATGACGGCCAGGTCGCCGCGCCGGTCTTCGTTGAGGATGCTGCTGGAAATGCGAACAGCGCCCTGTATTTCAATGGCGTCGATACTATCGTGACCATCCCGGACGCCGATGATCTCAGCCTGGAAGGCAGTTTTTCGATCAGTATGCTGGTCAAAGGAGATCAGAACTCCGACCACCAGTGGCTGCTAATCGCCAAACATCAGGCCGGGCAATGCCAGCCGAGTGCATCTTCCTGGTTCCTGCGTTACAACGAACCATCCGGAGGCATGTATCTCTCGATGTACGACCAATCCGCCGAATGCGGCACGCATTTCGGATATGGTAGTACGAATATCGTCTTGAACGACGGTATCTGGCACAACCTGGCACTGACCTACGACCAGCCGACGCAGGCGCTCACATTCACGCTGGACTGCGAGGTGATGCTCGAGATGACGGCCGCGCTCAATTTCCAGGATAATACCCAGCCACTGACCATCGGCAACCAGTACGCCGGCCCCTCCTCGACTAACTTCGCCGGAGTGCTGGACGAGGTCCGTTTATACAACCGTGCCCTGGCCGATTTCGAGCTTGCCGCCCTATGCGTTGGACGATGATCTGATCGTTAGTGTCCCCCATTACTTCAATATTTAGGTATCAAGAGATGGCATTCTTGCCGTCTCTTTTTTTATGGATAATGGTGGTGAGAAATAAGGCGGGGTCATTGGCTACACGCATTATAACCGATTCGATAGCCGGCGCATTCAGCATTCATTTTGATTTGTAGATTCATGCCCTTGACCTGGCTGGAATTTACTCAAGAATTTGCGCCTGCCGTTAACTGGTCCCTTCCCCGCCCCGGCACGTGGGTGCTAGCGAAGCATACCCGCAGGGTGCGTCCGCGGGCACGCTGTCAACGACAATTAGAAATGGACATGGCGACAATTAGAAATGCCCATTGAAGAACACACAAAAAACGTGTGATCAAAGGTCTGCTTTCGCCGAAGCCATCCCGCTGCGCATGAAAGGCTGCGAAGGCGAGCAGAGTCA
>JBDRPT010000095.1:0-60151 GCA_043826785.1 Chloroflexota bacterium
CAAGACGACCGTGTTCGACAGCCTGCCGGTGGCAGGTGGCATGATGCGGGTGGGCATCCCTCCACACCGCCTGCCCTACGACCGCCTGGATTGGGAAGTCCAGCAGATCGTCGACGAAGGCGTGGAACTCCGCCTGAACACCCGGGTGGACGATATCCCTGGATTGTTCGAGAAGGGCTATGATGCGGTCATCATTGCCACTGGAGCGCACAATGCCCAGAAGTTGAATATCCCCGGTTCGGACCATCCCGATAATGTGCTCAGCCTCGATTTTCTACGCCGCGCCTGCCTGGGTGAATCCATTGACTTGAGCAAGCGTGATATCGTGATCCTCGGCGCGGGCGATGTAGCCCTGGATGCGGCCCGCACTGCCATGCGCCTGGGCAAGCCAAAGGTCAAGATCGTCTGCCGGGGCATGCGGGCTTCGTTCAACGAATTGGAAGAAGCGGATGCCGAGGGCGTGGAGATCATCAAGAACCGCGTCTTCAAGGAAGTGGTTGTAAGGGTCGGGAAGATCATCGGCGTGATGTGCCTGGAAGCGGAAGTCGGTGGCATTGTCGGCGGGCAGCGCCAGGTTAAAGAGATCCCTGGCAGCGAACATGTCATCCCATGCGACATGGTCATCTGGGCGCTCGGCCAGCGTCCTGATTTCACCTTCCTGCCTGAAGATGGCAGCATCGCCATCCGCTACCCGATCGGCCTTTGGGCAAACGATGAAATGATGACCACTCGTCCGGGTGTCTTCACCGCCGGCGACTTGAGGCGGGGTACGACGTTCTTCGTTGTCGACGCCATTGCCGAAGGCCACCACGTCGCCCGCTGCGTGGACCGTTACCTGGATGGTGGGGAGGGGATCCCGGAAACGACCCGGCCGCCTGTGGCAGAACTCTCTCCGCAGGAGATCGAAGCGAAATTCACCAGCGGCGAAGCCTCGCGCCGGGAACGCGTCCGCATTGCGACCATCCCTGCCTCCGAGCGTGAGAACAATTTCAAAGAAGTGGATCTTACCCTGACCGAAAAACAGGTCCTTGCTGAAGCAGAGCGTTGTCTGCGCTGCGGGGTCTGTTCGGAATGTCTGGAATGCCTGGTGGCTTGCGAGCGCGGCGCCATTGATCACAACATGCCGGGCCAGGTCCTGGACATCACTGTCGGCACGATCGTCCTGGCGACCGGATTCAAGGACTTCGATGCTGCCCGCGTGCCAGGGTTGAACTATGGGAAGATTGCCAACATCCTGACGGCGATCGAATTTGAGCGCCTGATCAATGCCAGCGGTCCGACCAATGGTCAGGTCCTGATGAAAAATGGCAAGCCGCCAAAATCGGTCGCAGTGGTCCACTGCATCGGTTCACGGGATAGCAATTACAACGATTATTGTTCCCGGGCCTGTTGCATGTACTCCATGAAACTCTCTCAGCTTGTCCATGAGTATGTCGGTGCCGAAGTGCACGAAATATACCGGGACATCCGCTCCTTTGGAAAGGGGTATGAGGAATTCTACAACCGGACGGTCAAGATGGGAGTGCACTTCTATCATGGCAGGGTCAAGTCCATCAAGAAGCACAACGGCCACCTGGTGGTTAATTGGGATGAAGCCTTCCATGGCCAGCCGGACCACGTGGAGGTGGATATGGTCATCCTGGCAACCGGTTTCGAGCCACAGGATGATGCCGGCGATGTCGCCGGGACCTTCGGGGTCAGCCGCAGCCGGGACGGTTTCTTCCTCGAGCGGCACCCCAAGCTGGCCCCGGTCGAGACAGCCACCGAGGGCATTTACCTGGCCGGAGCCTGCCAATTCCCCAAAGACATCCCAGACAGCGTGGCCCAGGCCGGCGGGGCCGCGGCGGCGGCGCTTTCCCTGATCGACCAGGGGACCATTCTGCTTGACCCGGTCATCGCTCGGAATACACTGCTGACCTGCAAGGGCTGTGCCCAGTGCGTCACGGCTTGTCCTTACGGGGCGATCGAACTCGACTTCGGTGTTGCGAAAGTTGACGACTTCCTGTGCAAGGGTTGCGGCACGTGTGTGGCAACCTGCCCGAACAAGTCCATGACCCTGGTGCATTATAACGACCGCGAACTGGTCTCTGAGATTATTGGTGTCTTATCGGTTGACTATCCTCCGGAGGTGTCCTGATGTTCGAACCGAAGATTGTTGCTTTCCTGTGCACCTGGTGTTCCTACACCGGAGCAGATACCGCCGGGATTGCACGGATCAAATCACCGGCCAACATCCGCGCCATCCGGGTACCCTGCTCCGGGCGGGTCTCCCCGGAACTGGTAATGCGCGCTTTCGATGAGGGTGCTGACGGCGTGCTCGTGCTGGGCTGTCACATCGGCGAATGCCACTACGAGACCGGCAACCACCGCACCGCAAAGCGGATGCCGGTTGTCAAGGAATTGATGTCTTTTGTCGGCCTGGAAGCGGAGCGCCTGCACCTGGATTGGGTCTCAGCATCCGAGGGCGAACGCTACGCTCGGATCGCCACCGAATTCACCGCCGCAGTTGCCGCTTTGGGACCGGTCGCATGGCGGGTGAGCAAAGGCCAACGGACAGCGATCAACCGCCAGCTAGCCAACCTTCCGGACCCGGTGCCTTACCCTGCGAACGACTGCGCGGCAAAGACAGATGCCATCCGAACCAAGGCCAGGGAACTGCTCGATAGTGGCCAGGTTGGCTTGGTCATCGGTTACGAGGTAGGACCCCGTGGCCGGACGCGCCCGGTCTTCATCCGAAATTCCGAAGATGCAGACCAGTTGGTCTGGAACCCGGAATGCACCTATAACCTGACCAATTACCTGCCGTATGAGCTTCGCCCGATCAAGGGCAAGGAACCGCCAAAACCGGTCGCTGTGGTGGTTAAGCCATGCGATAGCAGGGCAATCAATGTCCTGACATCTGAAAACCAGTGTGCCCGTGACCAGATCCATGCATTGGGAGTCACCTGTGAGGGGATCCGCGAGGACGGAGGCACAATGCAGGCGCGCTGTGTGACCTGCCGGGAACATAGCCCGGTCGTCTACGATACCTTGATCGGTGAACCTCCTGCCATCGAAAATCAACCACTTGCATCAACGATCACCCGGGGCGTGGAAGAGCTTCAAAATGGCACGCCAGCGGAGCGGATGGAGTACTGGTTGAGCCAATTTGACCGTTGCATCCGCTGCTATGCCTGCCGGCAAGTCTGTCCGATGTGCACCTGTCCGATCTGCCTATATGAACGTGATGACTCGACCTGGGTCGGACTGGGGCTCGGGGTCAACGAGAAACGGACCTTCCATCTCGGCCGGGCATATCACCTTGCCGGCCGTTGTGTCGGCTGCAACGAGTGCGAGCATTCCTGCCCGATGGACATCCCGATAGGATTGCTCAATCACAAGATCGCTGCCGAAATTGAACGGGCGTTCGGCCACCGGGCCGGCATGCAACCCGGGTTATCCCCCATCGTAACGGTTCTCGATGGCGAGTACAAGGAGGGCTAATATGTATATCATCACCCAAGCCCAACTCGCTGCCTGGCTCGAAGACATTGCCCAGGACCAAACCCTGGTCGCCCCTCGCATTGTGGATGGCTTGCTGCTCTACCGACCGGTGGAACACAGCGCCGAGATCGAATGGGAGTTTACCCGACCAGTGCTCTCAGTCAAGGAGTCCTTCTTCCCACCCACCGAGCGCCTGATGACCATTGAAGTCAAGGGGCAGGAGGTTCAACTCAACGAGACCCTCCCGGATCAAAAGCAGACCCTCTTCGGCGTCCGCCCATGTGATGCCAGGGGAGTCCGGCTGTTGGATGCCCTCTTCCTAGACCAGGAACCTGCCGACCCATATTATGCCCGCCGGCGCGCAAACACCATCGTGATCGGCCAAGCCTGCAATGAACAAGGCCCGAACTGTTTCTGCACATCGGTCGGTGGTGCCCCGGACGAAGCCGGCGACATGGACATCATGCTCTACATCGACAAAGACGGCTATCTGCTCGAAGCGGTGACCGAAAAAGGGCGCACCCTCTTGCCCTCCACAGGCTGGGAGGAGACTCAGAAAACCTATTCCCGTCAGGACGCAACTGCCCAGTTCCCGCTGCCGGACAAAGATTCCTGGCCAGGACGGTTCACAGACACCTACTGGGAAATGATCAGCGAACGGTGCATTTCCTGCCGGGCATGTGCGTATGTCTGCCCGACCTGTCGCTGTTTCATCGTCCGCGATGAGGTGCTCACGTCGAATCAATATGAACGCATCCGCTGTTGGGATTCGTGCACCGGTGAGAATTATCGCCGTACCGGTGGTGGTCACCGGCCGCGCGCCGAAAAACACGAACGGCTGCGCAACCGCTTTTTCTGCAAGTTCCTTTATTACCCCGAACAATATAACCTTAGCGATACCGCTGCCTGCACCGGATGCGGCCGATGTATCGAAGTCTGCCCGGTTGGCGTAGATATCGTCGAAGTATTGACAGACCTGGGGAGGCTGCCATGACCGAGAACCCGATGGTTCCTCATCTGGGGAAGTTGGTCCAGGTCAAAGACCTGGCGAGCGAGATCAAGCTCTTCCGCGTGGAAATGCTCAACGGTGGCGGCGATGCTTTTCGTGATTTCAAGCCGGGGCAGTTCGCCTTTGTATCCGCGTTTGGGTTGGGCGAGGCGCCATTTGGCGTTGCCAACACGCCCCAGCGCGGACCGTATGTCGATTTTGCAATCAGCCGCCTCGGATCCGTAACAACCGGCCTGCACCAGATGGGCGAGGGCGACCTGGTCGGAGTGCGTGGCCCGTTGGGGAACTGGTTCCCGATGGACCAGTTCAAAGGCAAGAACCTGCTTGTCCTCGGAGGCGGCATCGGCGGCGCGCCTTTGCGCCCGGTCATCCAGCATGTCCTCGACCACCGCTCGGATTATGGCCGCTTGACCATCTTGTGGGCTGCCCGCCACCCCTCCCTGCTGGTCTTCACTGACGAGTACGAGGAGTGGCGTAAGGCTGCGGATACCGAAGTGCACGTCACGGTGGACAACGCCGATGAGGGCTGGAAAGACAATGTGGGTTTGATCACGCAGCTGCTGGAGAGACTGGCCCCCTCCCCGCATAACACCGTCAGCATCACCTGCGGCCCGCCGATTATGATCTATTACGTCACCCGGATGCTTGCCGAGATGGGCTTTGCTCCACGAGACAACTATGTCACCCTGGAGGCGCGCATGCACTGCGGGTTGGGCAAGTGCGGCCGCTGCAATATTGGCGAGAAACTTATCTGTGTGGACGGCCCGGTGTTTCACATGCAGGAGATCGGCAACCTGCTCGAAACATATCTCTAACCTTTCTGTCCTGATGGTACCCCCCGGCGAAATAGCTGCGGGGGTACTTTTGGTTCAAGGGAAATTTGCGAATTCGTAGTAGAATACTGAAAATGTTCACCCGGAGGAAACAGTGGAAAAATCCAAGGCCATCCTGCCATTTATCCTGGTCATCCTGCTGCTCTTGTGCTGCTGCGTAATCGTCCTCGCTGCCGGCGCATACTACCTGCTGACACAGATGGGGGATATCTTCAACGATATCCAAACGCCCATTGACGTGAGCTCTCCCGTGCCCAGTGAAGTCTATCGCCCGCCGGTAGACACGGTCTCGGACGAGACGCTCCGCGTCCTTGAGCAGACCACTGTCCCGGTAAATGACCTGGCTG
Source organism: Chloroflexota bacterium (assembly GCA_043826785.1). GTDB lineage: Bacteria > Chloroflexota > Anaerolineae > Anaerolineales > Villigracilaceae > JBDRPT01. The sequence goes on from JBDRPT010000095.1 coordinate 5,673, forward strand.
ACCTGGCCTGCCGCTTGCAGTCTGTCTGTGATGTCCCGCGAACCCTCGAGCCGCCTGCCTCACCATTGCAGGTTGGCGCCCGTCAGACATTCTGGGCCACGGATGTAATGACCAATTCCAATTTCGAGGTCGATGCGGTCCTGCGCTATATCACCCCGCACGCCTATTTCTGGGTGGAAGACGGCGTGTCCGTGAACGAGAGGGAGATGGCCGACCTGATGCAGGCCTTCGAGAACCAGATATACCCGACGAACCGCGATTTCTTCGGCTCGGAATGGACTCCCGGAGTGGATGGCGACCCCCATATCTACATCATGTACGTACGCGGCATCGGTTACTCGATTGCTGGATATTTTTCCGCTGCCGATGAGTATCATCCGCTGGCGCATGAATATTCGAATGCCCACGAGATGTTCTTCTTCAACGCCGATAACACCCCGCTGGATGAGGAATTCACCTACAGCGTGCTCGCCCATGAATTCCAACACATGATCCACTGGTACCAGGACCGCAACGAGACCTCCTGGCTCAATGAGGGCTTTTCTGAACTGGCGGCATTCCTGAACGGGTATGACATCGGCGGGTTTGACTGGCTGTACACATCCAACCCGGACCTGCAGTTGAATGACTGGCCCAATGACCAGAATGCCACATCGCCACATTATGGCGCGGGATTCCTGTTCGTTACCTATTTCCTGGACCGCTTCGGGGATGAGGCCACCCAGGCGCTGGTCCATGACCCGCAGAACGGCCTTGAGAGTGTCGATAATGTCCTCAGCCAGATCGGCGCCACGGATGGGCTTACCGGCCAAGATATCACTGCCGATGACTTCGCCCTCGATTGGATGATCGCAAACTACCTGGGTGCTCCAAATGTCGCCGATGGGCGCTATACGTACCACAATTACTCGCAGTTCCCGCGCACAAATGCTGCCACCACCATCTCCACCTGCCCGAGGAGTGGAATGACCTTCTCCGTCCACCAGTATGGCGCTGATTACATCGCAATTGACTGCCAGGGGAGCTACAGCCTCCATTTTGAGGGCTCGACTGCGACCACGCTCCTGCCCGAGGGACCTTACTCCGGCTCCTATGCCTTCTGGTCGAACAAGGGCGATGAATCGAACATGACCCTGACGCGCTCCTTCGACCTCAGCGGCGTCTCCGGATCGGTGACCTTCAGCTACTGGACCTGGTACGACCTCGAGACAGATTACGACTACCTGTACCTTGAAGTTTCCACAGACGGAGAACATTGGGAGATCATCACCACCCCATCCGGGACGGATGAAGACCCCTCCGGAAACTCCTTTGGCTGGGGATACAACGGTGTCAGCCAGGGCTGGATCCAGGAATCGATCGACATCTCCCGTTTCGCTGGGCAGAACATATCCCTGCGCTTTGAATACGTGACCGACGCAGCCGTGAACGGCGAAGGCTTGCTTTTGGATGATGTCTCGATCCCGGAGACCGGTTATTTCTCCGATTTCGAGACCGATGACGGCGGGTGGGAGGCAGCCGGGTTTGTGCGTGTCCAAAACATCCTGCCGCAAACCTTCCGGCTGGCGCTCATCTTGCGCGGGTCCGCCGGGACGACGGTGCAGATCATCCCGGTTAACCCCGACCAGACAGCCGAAATTCCCCTCGTGCTGGGGGAGGATTACAACGAAGCGGTCCTGGTACTGACCGGCACCACCCGCTTTACCCGCCAGGTGGCGAGATATCAACTCACCATCCGATAGCCAAATTAAAATTGGAGGAGCCTTGATTTCCGCACCAAAATCCGAAGTTTTGTCCATGGCCGCGCTGGCCGATTACCAAACGGGAGCGATCGTCTCGCGCCAGATCACCAAAGCCGAAAATGGCAACGTGACCCTGTTCGCTTTCGACCAGGGCCAGGAGCTCAGCGAGCACACCGCCCCGTTTGATGCCCTGGTCCATGTGCTCGATGGCGAGGCTGAGGTGCGCATCTCTGGCAAGGCTTACCAGCTTAAAACTGGCGAGGCCATCATCATGCCTGCCGACGAGCCGCATGCGGTCAAGGCCCTTGGCCGGTTCAAGATGCTCCTGACGATGATCAAACCTGGTTAGAGTTCGAGGAACTGGATTGATAGCCAACCCCCGGCGCATCCTTGCCGGGGGTGCTTTTTTTTCTGCTACAGTCGAAGCCAGGTCGATGCCGTTATCCATGATCTGCACCGATGGGAGCTGGCAGGGGTTAGATAAATTGCCTGTGTCTACACCCGTCTCTATTTTCAGAACGTTCACTTGGGTGTATACTGGCAACACCAAAACTCGTGGAGGAGTCCCATGAAACGAGCAGTCAGCATCAGTCTTGGATCGTCCAAACGCAACAAGGCGGTTGAGGTGACCTTACTGGGCGAGAAGGTCAGCATCGAACGGGTTGGCACCGACGGGGATATGGAAGCTGCGGCCCGAAAATATCAGGAATTGGATGGGAAGGTCGATGCCTTCGGAGTCGGCGGCGCGGACCTAGGTCTCCTGGTGGACAACAAGTGGTATCCGCTCTACTCGGTAAATAAAATGGTCCGTTTCGTCAAGCAGACCCCGATAGTGGATGGCACCGGGCTGAAAATCACCCTCGAGCGTAGGGCTGCGCCCTTCCTGGATGAGCATATCAAAGCCACCATTGACCAGCGCGGCCGCAAGGCCTTCATCATGACCGGCGCCGACCGCTGGGGTCTGACCCGCTCCTTCTTGGACGCTGGTTATGAATGCATCTTTGGGGATCTGATGTTCTCGTTAGGCATCCCCATCGCACTCCATACCGAGAAACAACTCAAGACACTGGCGGCATTGCTGATGCCAATCGCCGGGCGCCTGCCATTTGACTGGGTCTACCCGACCGGCGAGAAGCAGGAGGAACGTAAACCCAAACATGTGCATCTCTTCAAGTGGGCGACGGTTGTAGCCGGGGATTGCCACTATATCAAACGGTATATGCCTGACGACATGCATGGAAAGATAATCGTCACCAATACCACCACGCAGGAGGATGTGGGCTTGTTCCGCAAATGTGGCGTAAAATACCTGGTGACTGCTACGCCGGTCCTGGAAGGGCGCTCCTTCGGCACGAACATGATGGAAGCCGCCCTGATCGCCGTTTCAGGTAAAGGGCGCGTCCTGACCCATGGAGAGTACGAAGAACTGTTGGACCAGCTCAAATTCGAACCGACATTGCAGGAACTCAATTAATCACAGGAGGAAGAGAGTATGGATGCGATCGTGACGGCGGGCGGAATCCCGCTCCCGGAGGACCCACTGTATGCAGACACCAAAGGGGGCGCAAAAGCGCTGGTGGATGTCGCCGGCAAACCAATGATTCAATGGGTGCTGGACGCTCTGAGCGAGGCGAAGGCGATTGATAACGTCATTGTGGTGGGTCTGACTGACAAAAGCAGCGCGACCTGTAATAAACCGCTCTACTTTATTCCCAACCAGGGTAAGATGCTGGACAACTTCCGCGCAGGTGTGCTCAAATCGCGCGAACTCGACAAAAAGTCTAAGCATGTCCTGTTCGTCTCCTCAGATATCCCGGCTATCAAAGGCGAGATGATCGACTGGGCGGTCAATACTGCCATGGAGTCTGATGATGACATCTATTACAATGTGATCCCCCGCGAGACGATGGAAGAACGCTTCCCAGAATCAAAGCGTACCTACACCCACTTGAAAGACATGGATGTCTGCGGAGGGGACATGAACGTGGCCCGGATCAAGATGGTGATTGGCAACAACCCGCTCTGGGAGCGGATTTCTGATGCCCGTAAAAGCCCCTTGAAGCAGGCCAGCCTGATCGGTTTTGATACCCTTTTCCTGTTGCTCCTCCGCAAGCTCACCCTGGAGATGGCCGCTGAAAAAGTGACCCGGCGGCTCAATATCACTGGCCGGGTGATCGTCTGCCCGTATGCTGAGATTGGCATGGATGTGGATAAGCCACACCAGCTCGATTTGCTGCGCAAGGATCTCAAGCGGGGTGGCAAGAAGGTTGCCAAAAAAGCGAAGGCGGTGAATAAAACCGCAAAGAAGGGGGCGGTGAAATCAAAGAAGGTCAAAAAGGTAGCCGGAGAGTGAGCCTGGCCCGTCTGCTCAAACTGGACGCCCGCCTATCAGCGCAGATGAGGATCGCTGGGCGGCCAGGGTTGCTCCGCAGCGTTGCAGTGGTACTGGCGCATTCAGGCGACTCCTGGTTTTGGTGGGCAGGATTGGGCCTGCTGGCCTGGTTAGGGGATTCCTTCTGGCGTCCCTGGGCGTTGACGATTCTGGCCAGCATCATCATCCTTGCAGTGATCGTACTGGCGGTCAAGTTCACCATCCGCCGCCGCCGACCGGAGGGTGAATGGGGGAACCTTTATCGCAAGTCTGACCCGCATTCCTTCCCCTCGGGTCATGCAGCCCGCGCCGTTTTGATCGCGGTGCTGGCGACCGGGTTGGGCCCAGTTTGGCTGGCGGTGGCCTTGTGGGTCTGGACTCCGCTGGTGGCCCTGGCGCGGGTGGCGATGGGGGTACATTACATCTCTGATGTTGCTGTAGGAGGGGTGTTGGGCGTGGCGGCGGGCCTGACTGCCCTCGCCATTCTCTGAAAAGTTCGGCGGGGTTCCGCAAACGGCCCCCGCCTTTTTTTATTCCGCAGCTTTCATCGCTGCCTTGAAATCCTCCAGTGCACTCACCGGTGTCGGGTCCATGCCGTAGGCCATGGCCAGATAAAAAGCAGTGTAATCCCCGAAATGGAGCGCAGTCCAGGCGTGGGCGAGATGGGATTCCCCCTGCGCCTCGTAGACATCGCTGTTCAATCCTGCCACCATGAATGCCTGGCGGGTCAGGTCAGTGCGCAGCCGGTTGCGCGGGTGGTCCGAGACGGCGCGCAGGAACAAGGTTGTGGTCTGCATCAGGATGTCGGGGTTCAGCAGACCGGCCAGGGCGTTATGGTCCGCTTCGGGCAGGACTTCGAAGCCGGCCCCCGCTTTGGCCAGTTCATTGACCTGGCCCTTCCAGCGCCGAGCCACCGGGGCGAGGATCCCCGAGCCATAGACGTTGACCCAGCGCCCGACCAGTTGCCCGGCAAGCCGCTTGGCGGGATTCTCTGAGACGGGTATGGCGGCACGCAGCCTTGCTTGCTGGGCTTGCATCGCAGCCACAGCCCCTGCCAGCTCCTCCGCCGGGTCCGGGATCAAACCCAGCCGGGAGAAAATGGAAAGCAGCAACCCGAAAGAATACCCGATGGCGGCGCGCGGCTGTCCCTGGTGCTTGAACCTCCAGACCGGCACCCCCGCCGATAATGCATTCTCGGCCAGCCTCCCCCCTGTGCAGACGGCGATAGCGCAGCACCCCGTTTCTTGAGCGCGGGCAAAGGAATCGAGTGTCTCTTCGGTATTGCCGGAATGCGATGAGGCGATGACCAACGTCTGCGGGCCTTCAGCAAAGGCTGGCAGGCCATAATCCCGCTGGATGATGACCGGCACCGGGCAGGAGGGCAGGATGTAGGCTGCCAGCAGGTCGGCGCCGATGGCCGAGCCGCCCATTCCGGCAATGACAACCTGCCGGATGCCCCCGGTCTCCGGGAGGGGCTGGGTTTGCCCCTGTTCCCAGGCCTGTTCCAGTTGGGACGGCAGGCTGTCAATCTCGGCCAACATGTTCTGGGGATCGAGCTGCTTGAGATAAGAAAGGTCGTCTAAGTTCATGGGGGCTATTATACAACCTGCCAGCCTGAAGTTGTCCACAGCCCGGGTGGGGGTGGCAGGCTGCCCGGCCTGGCGTCACGCCTCACTCGGTCAACAAATCCCGGATGCAATGCATCTTCCCTGTGCGCATGACCCAACAACCGCCATAGCACTTCTGCTGGTCATGGCAGGCAGCGCAGCGGGGATCGGTCTCAAGGATCCTGCGGTCACGGTAGCGCTTGAAGCCGGTTTGCCAGATTTCAGCAAAGGTCTTTTCCAGTAACGAGCCCTCCTGGAAGACCCCGTCATCGGGCATCTCCGGGCAACCGCGCACTGATCCGTTTACGCCGATACAAGCGGTAGTGAATCCCACCGGGCAGAGCAGCGGACCACGGCGAACCTTTTTTTCCCAGGCCCCCAGGAAGGGCAAATTCTCGCCGATGAGAACGCGCAAGTCCTTCCCGTTGACCCGCTGGACGAAGCTCAGCATCCTGACAAGTTGATCTCCGTCCAGCGCCAGGCCACCCGTCCCTGCCCTGCCAATGGGCATAATGGTTACGAGGCGCCATTGCCTGACCTTCATCCCGATCAGGTACTGGTACATGGTCTCCAGTTGGTCCAGGTTGTTTGGGGTGACGGTGGTGGCAACTGTGACGATGGGTATCGATGCCTGTACAAAATGTTCGATGGCATCCACGGCGCGCTCAAAACTCTCCGGGTGGCCGCGGATGCGGTTGTGCGTGGCAGCCATCCCGTCGAGGCTGACCTGGACCGATGTGATCCCAGCCCGTTGGATGCATTGTGCCATTTCGGCAGTGACTAATAATCCGTTGGTGGCAATGCCGGTCTTCATCCGCTGTTCGCGGGCATATGAGAGCACGTCCAGAAGATCGGCGCGCAGCAACGGTTCGCCTCCGGTCACGGCCAACATATCGACATGCAGGCTGCCTAGCTGGTCAATGATCGTTTTGATCTGGGGAGTGGTTAATTCGCCGGGATTCCGTTCAACAGCGGCACCGCAATGCAAACACTTCAGATTGCAGCGCCGGGTGCAGTCCCAGAGCACGTATCTGGGCGGTGGGAGGGGTTGTTGCTTCCGGTAGCGTTCGAGGAACCCGCTGAGGAAGTATTCCGTCCCCAGCCGGGCCAACTCATAGCCCAGGTTCAAGGAGATTCTATGGCATCATCTCTGGCGGCGGGCCATAAACCACCATGATGCTGGGATAGAATACTGCCAGTGCACACAGACATGCCAGACCGGGGACGAGAAATGTAAGCAACAACCCTGCCACCAGCCAGGTCACTTTGCGCGTGCGCGCGTATTTCACCAGGCAGATGACCCCGCCGACCAAGGAAAGCAAACCTAGAATGCACAGCCCGATGATGATTATGACAAGGGGGGTATTGACCATCGGAAACCTCCGTCGATTGGACTGTTGTCCAACCGGTGATGCCTATGGATGACCCGGCCTGTTAATGGGCTCCCGTTGCAGACAGACGGAAGGAATGGATGCTGCTGTGAGGTCGTCTGCCCCAGCGGCTTGTATGCACGAATCCGGGTCAGGTTAACCTGTGTCTGGGCGTTAGTTGTCCAGGTGCAGGACGAAGACCCAACCCTCTCCTGCCATCGCAGTGCCATCCACGAGAGGGAAGACGAATTCGAAATTATGAACCCCGGCCCACGGGTACTGGCCGCTGAAGCCCTGGGCTTCAACCACGACCAACTGCTCGCCGTCCAGGGTAATGGTCAAGCGCAGCACCTCAGCACCGGGAGGGCCTTCGCAGACCCCGCTGATCGTGACCTGCATGTCCAGCGTGACCGTGTAGGTGCCCCATTCTTCTATCAGGACGTCGAGGTAGTTTATCGACCCGGATCCGGAGACAACATACGGCTCACTTCCGCCCCCCACGCTGAATGGGATTTGCCCCACTGCCACCGGTTCGAGCCCCACTACCTCGGCAGGTCCGACTGTGACCTGCACTTCGATGGTGCCACTCAAATTGGGGCAACGGTTGTTTTCGGAAACTGCCCAGGTTGTCGGTGTTGGCGTCGGGGTTGGTTCTCCCCCGACTTCCGGGGCCGGAGCCGATGGCAGGTTACAGGCTGCCAGAAGGAATATGAGTCCCAGCAGACAAAACGATACCCTCTGCCAGATTTTTTTATTGTTCATGACCGATCCTCCTCTCCCACTGCTGTTAGACCGAAAGGTGACCCTTTTTCACCCTTTGCTCAGTCCAAGAAAGACATCAACCCGCATATCTATGCAAGCTGTTAAAATATTATAGCACTGCCAAAGCAGCAATGCATTAGCCCGTAAGTACTTGATCGTCCAGCCAGCCCCGGATCCGTCCTGCCACCTGTACCCACCCTGTGTCGATCATCACATCGTGGGCCATGCCGGGGAAGATATCCGCTGTGGTGCCATAGCGCGCTGTCGCGCAGACAATTTCGGGTGATGACATCGTCCTGTTCGGCGCGATTTCACAGCAGGTGATCGTTGGATAGCTTCCAAGTTCATTTTACGGTTTGAGCGCCTGGGTTGCGATGTAGGTGGGGGTATATTCGCTGATCACGGTGCCGGCATGCTGATCTTCGTACATGCCGATGATGTGAAAGCCAGCATCGGTCTGCCCGGCGAACTGATCGGCGAGCGAATGGCTGTGTTCGAGTGGCCAGCCCCGCGACATCATCGAGGAACGGATCTCTGGATGGTCGGCGTCCGCATAGGGTAATTTGAATTTCACTTCCATGCAGCCCTGCTCGGCCTTGGTGTAATCAAAGATATAGAAGACCGGGTTCATGAAGCCGGCCAGCATCGTCCCGCCGGGGCGAAGCACCCGGAAGGCTTCCTTCCAAACCGGACGGATCTCATGGATGTAGAGGTTGGAGACCGGATGGAAGATGAAGTCGAAGGCTTCGTCGGTGAAGACAGCCAGGTCGCGCATGTCGCCCTCGACGGTACGCAGATTGGTCAGACCATCACGCTCCGCCACTTGACGGTCCTGTTCCAGTTGTTTGGGCGAGATGTCGAACACAGTGACATTCGCGCCCAGCGCAGCAAAAATCGGACCCTGCTGGCCGCCCCCGCAGGCCAGGGCGAGCAGATCCAATCCCGGCATCTCCGGGAACCAGTCGCGCGGCACCGGTTTCTGTTCAGTGAGCAGCAGCGACCATTCCCCCTTCCGGGCGGCGGCAATCACTTCGGGGCTGACCGGCTTGGTCCACGGGTTGTCGCCGCTTTTCACATGCCGGTCCCAAGCCTCGCGGTTGTAGGCGCGAATATCCATGGCGATTCTCCTTTACAAGGCCTGCAGCAGCCAGACCAGCCCCATCCCTGTGAGGATGGTCAGCAGCATGTTCCTGGTGCGCCAGGCGACCAGCGCACCCGCGATCCCCGCCAGCAAGCGGGCATTGCCCAGCGAGAGGTCGAGCACCCCTGCCGGGTAGGTCAGCGCCGGGAAAACCAGCGCCGCAAGCACGGCTGCCGGGACGTATTTCAGGGCACGTTGGAGCCAGCCTGGCATGTCCACTCTGCCAAAAAGGTAGATGAACGAGAATCGCAACAGGTAGGTTCCCAGGCCAATGGCAAGGAAGAGTAGCCAGGAGGATTGAGTCATGAACCGGTCCTTTTCTTATTTACAATGTTTTCAGCGATCAGGCCGGCGGCGATCCCCATCAACGCGGCCAGAACCAGGCCCAAGTTGTAGGGCAGTCCCTTGGCGAGCACTGCCACACCGCCGCCCACCAGCGCAGCGATCACGGATAGGCGGTCCTTGAGTGCCGGGAACATCAGCACCATGAAGGTCAACGGGACGGCAAAGTCCAGCCCCCAGCTCTTGGGGATTTGCGCGCCAAGGATCACGCCGGCCACCGTGCTGACCTGCCAGGTGGCCCACATGCTGCTGGCCGCGCCGAAGTAGAACCATTGCGGGTGGGCAGGCTCATCGTCGTTAAAACGGCTGATGGAGACTGCAAAAGCCTGGTCCGAAAGGATGTAGGCGTACAATCCTTTCCAGCGCAGGGATAGCTTTTGCAAATAGGGTGCAAGCGAGGCGCTGTACATGGTAAAGCGCAGGTTGATAATCCAGGCGGTCAGCACCATGACGATCCAGATCCCACCGCTGCTCATCAACTGCAGGACAGCGAGTTGGGCTGCTCCCGCGTACACAATGGCGGACATGCCGACTGCTTCAACGGGTGTCAGTCCCACACTGACCGCGGCTACTCCGGTGACCATGGCGAATGGGACCACACCGAGCAGGATCGGGGTCATGGCCCGCGCCCCCGCGATGACATCTTGATAAACGTCTTTCATGAGCATTCCTGGACAAGAATATTGCGAAAGAGGCCTCTTTCGCATGGGCGAGCAGGGAAAAGTGGGACCCTTATTTTACCTTGTTGATTAGGTGGTAGATATCCCGTTTCTTCCAGCCGGATTGTTCTGCCAGTTCAGCGGCGACATCTTTGGCAGACCTGCCGCTTCTAACCGCGGAGTGAATTGCAGCAACAAGTTCCATTTCGTCCCAGACCCTAATGGAACGCACCTGGCCGGCGACGACCAGGGTAAATTCTCCGCGTGCAGGCTGGGATGCGAAATGTTCCCGCGCCGCGCTCACCGTCCCGCGCCAGTATTCTTCGAACATCTTGGTCATCTCGCGGGCGACAGCAATCTGCCTGTCTCCGAGGACGGTCAGGATGTCTTCCAGGGACGCAACGATGCGGTAGGGTGATTCTAGGAAGATCAGCGTGAACGGCTGGTCTGAGACTGTCATCAGTCGGGCGCGGCGCTCAGTCTTTTTGTGGGGCAGGTAGCCAAGATACAAGAAGCTGTCCGTCGGCAGGCCGGATACCACCAATGCCGCCACCGGCGCAGACGGCCCCGGGATTGGGATGACCGGATAACCCGCTTCCAGTACAGCCCGGACAAGCTCATAGCCCGGGTCATTGAGCGCAGGAGTCCCCGCGTCCGAGACCAGAGCCACATCGCCTTTGGAGAGCTGTTCAAGGATCAAGTTCACTTTGCTCAGTTTGTTGTGTTCAAAATAACTTGTGCTGGCGGTATGGATGTCAAAATGGGTCAGCAGCTTCTGGGTATGGCGCGTATCCTCGGCTGCGATCAGGCGTACCTCTCCAAGGATGCGGACAGCGCGCGGGGACATGTCTTCCAGGTTGCCAATCGGTGTGGCGACAAGGTAAAGGGTGCCCATGGAGTGATTGTACCCGATTTGGTAAGAGCGCTGGCAAGGGCCTACGTGAATGGCTTTTGATTACATCCAGCACCGACACGGGTGACAACCTGCACTAAGAGATACACACAGGCGCGTCTTACAATATATTCACAATGGTGAATATAACCCCCGTGGACAGGCTCGCCTACATGCTGAAAACGATCGGTCACCCTGCCCGATTGCAAATCTTGTTGGCCATTGGCGAGACCGAGACCTGTGTTTGTCACCTGGAAGCGGTTTTGGGCTGGCGACAGGCCTACCTTTCGCAATACCTGATGGCGTTGCGGGAGGCTACGTTGGGCTTGCCGGTTTACTTTACTGCGACGCAGTTCCGCCCTGCGCCTTTGGCGATATACATTGCCTGGTCGGCGCGGTGGATCAAGGCAGTCAGGGTTGGCAAATCCTTGCTCAGCATGGATACACCAACACTCACGCACACGCTGATCGTGCCAGCATCGGTGTGGATCTCGCCCTGGGCGACATCCAGGCGGATGCGCTCCGCCACCTGCACTGCAGCCTCTTTGGTTGTGGATGGCAGGATAATCGCAAATTCCTCGCCACCGTAGCGGCCCAGGATATCGCTCGAGCGCAGGCTTTTTTGCAACAAGGCGGCGACCTCCCGCAATACCTGGTCTCCAATCAGATGGCCGAAACGGTCATTCAAATTCTTGAAATGGTCGATATCCAGGACGAGGACCGAAAGGGGATGGCGATAGCGCACAGCTTCGTCAAAGATCCGATCCGCCAGCTCGAACAAGTGGCGGCGGTTATAAATACCAGTCAACTCATCCGTGATGGCCAGTCGCCGCACTTCGGCTAACAGTTTGGCATTTTGCAGCGCAATCGCCACCTGACTGGAAAACAGGGAGAGCGTAGGGAGATCGCTCTCCTTTAGCCCTTCGCCCCACATCCAGAGGATGCCAATCAACTTGCCCTCGGTCATCAGGGGCAAATGGCAGACAGACACGTTCCCTTTGACACCAATGATGTCAAGGATTTTGGTTAGCGACGTAAGCGACACATCAGCGATCAGGCTTTTTGCCAATACTTTGGGGTCATTTAGCAGGAACGGATATTGGGGTTTATCATCCCCAAAGGATACCTGCCCGAGCGGGATGGGATGATCCTGCACTTTCTGCCGACTGATCTTTTCAACCAACCGCATTGTCTGGGGTGGAAGCGAAGTATAGCGGATGTAGACATTTTCACTGGCGTCATCGGCAAGTGCCACAATACAGTTCATAGCAAGGTTGGTGAGTTCCTTGCCGAGGGTTTCCATCATGCTGCTTGGGTCCAGCGCGGCAACAGCGCGCGACCCAACCTGGGCCAGGGCCTTGATCATCGCATTTGCTCTCTCTAGTCGTCTGGTCTGCTGGCGCTCGTCTTTGGCCGTGCGCAGGCGTTGGATCGATGTTGCCAGCTGCCCGGCGACGATCTCAAACAAGGCCTCATCCTGAGGCGTGAACGCGCCGGTCTCTGTACTCTCGAGGTTCAGCACTCCGATGACATTCTCGCCGACTTTGAGCGGCAGGCACAACTCGGACCGGGTCAACCGGTTTCCGCTGATATAGTTGTGCGATTGATTAATATCATTCAGGCGTTTTGGCTTGCCAGACTTGGCCACCATCCCGGTCACCCCGACCCCCAACGGGATCCTTAAATCCTCAATGACCTGGTTGGCCTGGAAAGACGAATGGACATAGAGTTCTCCCCGGGCCTCATCCAGCAAGAGGATGTCGAATACGAACGGATGCAGCCGCTCCCCAATCAAGTGGGTGGCTCGGACAAGCAGTTCGTTTTCATCGCTTGCCTGAGTGGCTGCCAGAGCCATGGCATGCAGGATGGCCAAGTCATCCGCGCGTTTGCGTTCATTTACCATATCGAGTTTTATTTTATGACATATGGAATTATTCGTCCCGCTTTGGTAACGTACAGTTGCCTTACAGATTGACCAGGTTGGGATCCATAATGTATTGCCACCAGTTGTTGGCGATACCGTTCATCCGGCCGGCAACTTTCGGAAGGTGATTGAGCCACCATTTGTGGTGCGCACGAATGTCGCCATTGCCCCACTCATCGGCGTTCACTTCACGTATGTCCCCTCTAAAGTTGGGGAAGTTGAACCAATCGTAACAGGTGCTCATGACCTTGCGCGGGTTGTTCCAGTCGTAATCCTTTTCGCTGTTGGGGGCGAAATGGATGCTGCCGACCTCCGCTTTTCCCGCGGCTTCCTTTTCATGGAGAAGAAAACGGTTGAACAGGTTCGCATTGCCGGGTTTCTTGGCGAATGCTTTTCCCAAGATCGATTCAACCCGGTGACCGAATGCTTCCAGCATCTCCCCAACGCCGCGTTCATAAGAGAAACCCATGACAACAAACCGGCGCGGGCTATCACTGCTCCCATCCAGCGGGGGAGCATTGCACCAGAAGGCCCCACTGCCCCCCATGGCTGACTCGTAGAATCCGGCATGCGGGAAGGCAAACGTCCAGACTTCGTCGATTTCACGACGGGCGACCCGGGAGAGGATGTTAAATCCGGTCAGAATGGCCTTGTAATCCGCCATTTCTGGCTTATGCGGCGGGTTACCCTTGAGGACACTCAGATATGCGCTCGGATCGTAGCGATAACCATCTGTTTTAGCCGGGAATTCGTTGAGTACCACTCGCTCCACAATCTGGTAACGGGCCAAGCCATCGCTCGCTTCCAGGACATCCTGGATAAATCCATTGACCAGGTCATCGACCCGGTTCCACTTCATCAGTTGCGATAGGGTGATCCCGGTCACCGGGTCCACAATCGGGTCATAGATGATCAGCAGGACGCGCACGATAACCATCCGGGCAGGTTCGGTCAGACTGTCAGGGGGGATGACCGGCTGGGTAGTTGGCGGCTTGCTGCCCCTTATAAGTCGCAGGATGAAATCAATCAGTCCCATTTTCTTCTCACCGGGATTCCTGGTCACATTGCCCATACGTCCTCCTCATGGGATGTTGGTAGCATAATAGACCTGGTTATCGATGCTCAGAAAAACAACCCCGTTTGTGCTGATTGCCATGGCAGTCACTGGCAGGACGAACTGGGTGTTTTCCATATCAACCGGCGCCCGAAACTGGGCTTGCAAGATCAGCGAATCGGTTCGCGAACTGAAACGGTAGACTGCATGGGTGTGGGGTTCAAGCGCGTAGAGCGATTGGTCCGGTGGCGCTGCAAAGGCCATCTGGATCAAGACCGCATCCGTGATGACCGGGCCGGACTGATGTCCGGGCCGGCTGTCCTCGAAGGTGGCCGGGTCGATACAACGCACCGGGATGATCTCCAACTGGCCTTGTATACAGATGACGATGTGGCCATCCTCGAAAAGCAGGAACAAGTCATTCCCCTTTACGGCCAAGTCAATGGCCGTATTCATCCCCTCTGGAACCTGTTCGGCAAAGAAGAACGTCGGCCGGTCGGAAAAACTCCCCAGATCGCCGTTGTATTTCCACACCGCGTTGGCCTGCGAGTCAAGGACATACAGGTTGTTGCCATCAGTATCCAGGGCGAATCCGGAGATTCCCCGCCAGCCGAGATCCGGCGGACCGAGCGGTTCTGCAAACGGGCGGATGCCGCTGGAGCAATAAAGGATTGTGCCATTGCCATCGATCGCCATGACGGCCGCGTTGCGGTTGTTGACCCGGGGGAGCACCGCCAGGTCTATCAAGGGGCCGACCTGGTGCTCTCCATAAACACCCGGGTCGCACAGGAAATTGCGGTCCATCTCGTAGCCTTGATTGGTCCGGATGGCGCGCAGGATGTTCCCGCGGACACCGTTGAGCAGGTACAGGTCCGTGTCGTTGGCCGCCATTTTGATGATCTGGACCGTGCTGTCCAATCCTCCGTAGATGGCCGGACGGAAGTTCAGTCGGATGATGCCATCCAGCCCGTCCAGCGCGGTCTGGGCCTCATAGCGTAAGGCTTGCGAATCCTGCGTAAGCTGATAGGTCTCGGCCCTGTCGAGGTAGTACAGCGCACTCTCCCAGGCATGCCGGATGATCACCGCGTCGTCCTGTCCGATTGCCCCGACTGCCGATTGGACAGCCAGGTCATAATTCTCACCGTACTGGGCGACCCGACCGTAACGCATGTAAACCGTGACAGCAATCGTAACCACGACAACAGCTACGCCCAGTGTGATCAGTACCATGGTCGAAGCGGATATCCCCCGTTCCTCATTTTCCTGCAACCCGGGCAACAAACGAGGCAGCATGCGCCGGATCCCATCCGACATATTCTGTTCAAACTTACGCACCGTCTGGATGAGCCGCGCCAGCCCCCGGTAGGTCTCTTTGCGCCGCTCCGTTGGGGGCGGGGAGATTTCAGGGACCCCCGATCTCCGCTCTCGAGATAAGCCACGCTGCCTGCGGCCTGTTGCCGCCCTGGGTAAAGCCTCATCGAGCGGTACTGCGTATGAAGCAGGCTCGACCTGTGATTGCTGCTGGTCTGCCTCGGTCATCAGCTTCTGGAAGCGGTTAGCCGGTCGGCTTTGCGGTGGAACGACGGGAGTCTGAGGCTGTACGGCTGCATCTCCCGGGCCTGTCGCCCCCTCGGCTGTTGCCCTGGTGCTGACTGTTGACTTGGTCGGCCGGAGGATGCGCAGGTCGCCGGTCCCGGGGAGGGTTTCAAGCAGGATGACGCTGATGTCATCTTGGGTCATACTGACCAGCTTGCGCGCCAGGGCATCCGGCGAAGCAGTCCCCCGCTCGCCTCCCAGAACCGCATCCCAACCCGTGGGGAGCTTGGCGCAGATGACCAGCTTGTCCCCTGCGTGCAGTTCCGCCTGGGTGAAGTAAAGCTGGGTGGTCTGGCTGAACCCCAACCCGCGCCCCGAGATCTGGGGGTCATGGAAATGGGTTGCCCCCTCGGCGGTCAAGTGGTAGACGTGCGTCGGGCCGGATTGTGCAAGCACAAGCTGATTGGAACGCATGACCCCCAGCACTAAGCGTCCGACAATATACGCTCCCTTGCCGGTCGTCCGCAGGTTGCGCTCAACGAGGAACTGGTTGAGGACATCGACCGTCCCCCGCATGGCAGCGGTTAGCGACCCGCCAATCTGGTAAAACCGTTGTCCCATTTGGGCCGTGATCTGGCTGTATTCTGCAGAAGTGAGGGGGGTATTGCCAGAAAGGGTCAGGTAGATGACCAGGTGGTCGTTCTCGCGTCCGCGGGCGGACCGTCTGGGAGGGGACAGGGCAAGGATGCCCGGTAAATTAGGGATCTCCTGACCCTTGATGCGGTAAATTGGGAAGATATTCAGGTTGAAATCAGCAGTCACCCAATCATTATACGGTAAAATCAAGAGCAGTAACAACCCTATAAATGCGATGAACTATAACCTTATAAACTCACTGGATGAATTCGATGCCCTGACAGAGGAATGGAACCGGCTGCTGAGTAAAAGCACGGCGGATATCCCCTTCCTGCGCCATGAGTACTTGCGCGCCTGGTGGGAGTTGCGCGGCGGTGGCGAATGGCCTGATTCAGAACTGGCCCTGGTCACTGCCCGCCGGGACGGGCACCTGGCCGGGATAGCTCCGCTCTTCTACACCCCCAAGCATGACGGTCTTCC
This sequence comes from Chloroflexota bacterium, assembly GCA_043826785.1. Lineage (GTDB taxonomy): Bacteria > Chloroflexota > Anaerolineae > Anaerolineales > Villigracilaceae > JBDRPT01. Next base: position 22,189 of record JBDRPT010000095.1, read on the forward strand.
GGCGCTGATGCTGTTGGGCAGCATTGAGATTTCCGATTACCTGGACGTGATCGCCCCTGCGGAAGATCTGCCAGCCTTCCTGCCCGGCCTGCTCGATTTCCTCGTCAACACAACAGAGATACCGGAATGGCGCGCCCTCGACTGGTACAACCTGCCGGAAAGTTCCCCGACGGTTCAACTGCTTGCCGATGAGAGCAGACGGAGAGACTGGCAGTTCGAGCAGGTTCAGTTGAAGCATACCCCAACCGTCCCTTTGCCGGGCGACTTCGAGGCCTACCTGGCCGGGATCGACAAGAAACAACGTCACGAGATCCGCCGCAAGATCCGCCGCGCCGAAGGGAGCGGGAGGGCAGTCCGCTGGTACATTGTGACCGATGAATCCCGTCTGGATACGGAAATCGAGGCCTTTCTGGGCCTGATGTCCCAGGACCCGGCCAAGCAGGAATTCCTCACCCAGACGATGTGCTCCCAGATGCGCGCCCTGATGCATGCCGCTTTTCGGGCAGGCTGGCTGCAACTGGCCTTCCTGGAGGTGGATGGCGAGAAGGCCGCTGGTTACCTGAACTTTGATTATGGCAACCACATCTGGGTGTACAACTCCGGCCTTGACCGCCGTTTCATGGACGTCTCGCCGGGTTGGGTGTTGCTGGGCTACCTGCTCCAATGGGCGAACGAAAACCAGCGCAGCGAGTTCGATTTTATGCGCGGGAATGAGGAGTATAAATACCGCTTTGGAGCTGTGGATCGGTTCATTGTCCGGGCCAGGGCTCTCCGGTAGTCTGGCCAAGGGCGCAACGGGAAAATTCTCTTGACCACCACCTATGCTCGTGATACACTTCGCCAGTCTTAATTCTAAAAGAAAGGAGGCGCACACCATGGTAAATCGAAACATCGCCACATTTGGCCTTTACACCGACGCTGGCAGCGTTGTGGTTGTACCTTCGCGGAGTGCGCCTGTTGACCGATAAGTAACCCGCATTGACGTTCACGGCCACGGCACTCCAGCCCGTGGCTGTTTTTTTTTGCCACGGTCCGGGCAGCCCCAGTGGCCGTTTTATTTTTCTCCGGTTTCCCCTCAACGGAGGGCAGGAAAGGAAAAGTATGAGCATAGCTACCCCACTATTCCAGGGACAACTCATCCATCTCGGGCAGATTGACCACGAGAAGGACCCGGAGATCGTCTCACGCTGGAGCCACGACGCTGGCTTCATGCGTATGATGTACACCGAACCGGCGCGCCCGCTCTCGCCCTGGCAGGTGAAGAAGAAACTGGAGGAACTGGAAAAGTCCATTGAAGAGGACAAAAACACATTCCATTTCCGCATCCGCACCCTGACTGACGACCGCCTGATGGGTTTCATCGAACTGACATGGATCTCGTGGTCGAACAGCAACGGCTACATCCGCCTGGGCATCGGCGCGCCCGAAGACCGCTGCAAAGGCTACGGGCGCGAGGCGCTCAGCCTGCTTCTGCGTTACGCCTTCGTTGAACTCAACCTCCACCGGCTGACGGCGGTCATCCCGGATTACAACCTGCCGGCCCTCGCACTCTTCAAATCGGCCGGCTTTGCCGAGGAAGTGCGCCGCCGCCTGGCGCTGGAACGTGACTCCCGCCGCTGGGACCTGCTGCACTTCGGCCTGCTGGCTGGGGAGTGGAAGGAGAACCGACCTTGAACGAAAAACTATTGCACGGTGAACTCGTCCGCCTCACGGTGGAAGACCCGGAAACGCTGGCTAAACTGGTCTCGCAATGGTCAGCAGACAGCGAATACTCGCGCCTGCTGGACTGGGACCCGGCGCGCCGTTCCTCTATCAAGACCATCCAGAAGTGGATCGAGAAACAATACGAAAATGACAACTGCCACGCCTTCTCCATCCGCACCCTGGCTGATGACCGCATCATCGGCGAGATCGGGTTGGACGGTATCCGCTGGGCGCACCGCGACGCCTTCGTAGGTATCGGCCTGGGCGAGCGGGAATACTGGGGCAAGGGCTATGGCACGGATGCCATGAGGGTTATCTTGCGCTATGCCTTCACCGAGTTGAACTTGCAGCGCGTGACGCTGGATGTCTTCGACTACAACCCGCGTGCCTTGCGGTCCTATGATAAGGCCGGGTTCATCCTTGAAGGCCGCCAGCGCGGCGCGCTGCTGCGTGAAGGTCGCCGCTGGGACGTGATCTACATGGGCATCTTGAAAGAGGACTGGCTGGCGAAGAACCCTGCCGCCTGAGACAGGTCCTACGCAGGAGGAATGATATGGAACCCCGGCCATACCGTAACCTGGTAGATTTCAGGAAAATGCAGGCGCTCCTGGCGGAAGGACGCCAGGCCGCCAATGGCACCTACTACGTCCACCCCGGCGACCTGGCCTGGTGGCTGTTCTACAACGACGACGCGACCCAGCCATGGCAGTCCCGGTTGCGCTTGTGGATGGACGGTCGTCGACTTGTGGGCTGGAGCCTGCTGTCGCCGTTCTACTGGCACGCCTTCGACGTTTACGTCAAACCGACGCTGCGCGGCAGCGACCGCGAACGCGAGATGCTCGCCTGGGCCGTGGATCAACTGTCCGCGGACGAATACATTCAAACCGTCTGGGTGGCGGAGGATGACGAGTTTCGCGTCCGCTGGCTGGAGGAGAACGGATTCGCAGTCCGGGAAGGGTTCATGCACCTCCTCACCCGCCCGCTCGTGGAACCGTTTGCCGGTCCACCACTACCGGACGGATTCGCGGCCCGCGCCTCGCGCGGCCCCGAAGACGCGGAACGGCGCGCGGCAGCCTCGCACGCCGCGTTTGGCTCTTCCATGCCCTTCGACGAGTATTGCGCACGCACGCTGCGTTTCATGAAATCGCCGGTCTACGTGAACGAACACGAGTTGTTCATCACCGCACCGGACGAGCAGGTTGCCGCCTTCTGTTGCATCTGGACCGATCACCTGAGCAAGGCTGGCTATTTCGAGCCGGTCGGTGTGCATCCGGCATTCCACCGGCGCGGCCTTGGCAAGGGGCTGCTCCACGAAGGGCTGCGCCGCCTCCAGTCCGAGAGCATGACCAGCGCCTCCGTCTGCGCGGAAAGCGACAATCTGGCCGCCATTCGGTTGTACGAATCGGCCGGCTTCCAAAAAACCAAACGCTTGCTTACATTCCGAAAAGCGAAACCATCGTGACCGCTGCCGTTATACCAACCGATATGATATTGCTACCCGGCGGCGCTGCGAATGTACCTAGCGCCGGGTTTCCAGGTCGTCAACCGTTTGAGACACTACGAAAAGAGAGTTGAAAAATGCGCCTCCAAACAGATGTCACCAGCAACCAGCCTGGGGAAACGCGGAAGAAAACCCCGATGCTCACCCCGCTGCTGCTGCTGTTCATGTTCGCCATGATCCTGGCCAACCTGGGTGGAAACATGTACGGACCATTCGAGGCGCTCTACCTGCAAGACCTGGGCGCCACCATCGGGCAGATTGGACTGTTCTATACCCTTTCGCAGATCATCCCGCTGGCTTTGCAGATCCTGGGCGGCTGGGTCTCCGATTCGCTCGGTCGCCTGAAGGCGATCGCCATCGGCAGCGTGGTGGGCATCTTCGTCTACGTGCCGCTCATTTTGGCCACCCGCTGGGAGTGGGTCCTGATCGCTTCGGCCATGGGAGCGGTGACACGCTCGCTGGTCGGTCCCAGTTTCGATGCCTTCATCGCTGAAAAGTCAGCCCCGGAGAACCGTGCCAGGCTGTTTGGCATCACCCAGACTCTCTTTGGGGTTGTCGCCGTCCTCGGACCGCCCGTGGGCGGGCTGCTGGTCGAGGCGCTCGACTTCAAAGGCATGCTGCTCTTTGCGGCAGGGCTGTACGCGATTGCCACTGTGATCCGAGTCAGCATGGCACGTTCAGCTGCCAGGGGCAGCGAATCAAAACCCACCCGCCTGACCCTGGGCAGTCTGAAAAACAACCTGGGCGCCATGCTGGCCCTGATGCTGGCCGGCGGGTTGTTCACCTGGATCATGATCACCGACGGTGTCCGCGATATCTTTTTCAATATGTCGTTCAGTTTTATGTCGGTCTATATGCAGGATATCGCCAGCCTATCTATCAGCCAGATCGGTTTCATGTCGGGCATCTTTGGCCTGGCGATGATGGCTGTCATGATCCCGGCCGGATGGCTGGCAGACAAGGTCGGTGAGCGCGTAAATATCGCCGCGGGATTCTTTTTAATGGCCATTGCGATCGGCATGATCGCACTCGTCCCGCCAGCCAGCGAAGCCTGGGTCTACGCAACCGGCTGGGTCATTGCCGGACTCGGCGTCGGCCTGGTCACTCCCGCATACCAATCTTTGATCAGCAAAGCAGTGCCGCAACGCCTGCGCGGTGTGGCCTTTGGCCTCTTCAGCACCAGCTTGGGGCTGGTCTCCCTGCCTGCGCCGATGATCGGCGGCTGGCTCTGGGAGAATGTCAACCCGCAGTTCCCCTTCATGCTGACCGCTTTCGCCGCGCTGTTGTCGATCATCCCGGTCTGGTTGAAGTTCAAGGTCAGCGGGGACGTGGAAGACATCCCCGCTGCAACTACACAATGAGAGCATACGAAATGAACAAGAAGATTTCCCTTCCTGGATCTCCCCCCATCCCCGGCCTGGCCTTCCGTCCTTTCCAGGGCGAACAGGATTACCAACACATGTGGGCTGTCATCGAAGCTGCAAAACACCTTGATGGGGTTGAGCGTTCGACCTCTGTCGAGGACATTGCCCGAAACTACAGTCACCTGGAGAACTGTGATCCCTACCAGGATATGCTCTTTGCCGAGATCGATGGCCAGGTGATTGCTTATGGGCGGGTTTACTGGGACCAATTGGCGGACGGCATCCGCCTTTACCATATTTTCGGGTTCCTGCACCCGCACTGGCGGCACCAGGGTATCAGTGCGGTCATGTGGCAATACGGCGAACGCCGCGCCCGGGAGATCGCTTCCGGTCATCCGGTGGATATTCCCAAGTTCCTCCAGAGCGAACCGTTCGATTCCGAAATGGATATGGTCGCCCTGCTGAAGAGTCGCTCTTACGCGCCAGTGCGCTACGAGACCTACATGCGCCGCGACCTGAGCGAACCGTTCCCGGAAGCACCCATGCCGGCGGGCCTGGAAACCCGCCCGGTCCTCGAAGCGCATGTCGGGCCGATCTATCATGCCAGCAATGAAGCCTTCCGCGACCATTGGGGTGCCCGTGACATGACCGAGGAGGAACATCGCAACTGGATGGCTGCGCCCACGTTCAAACCCGAGCTCTGGATGGTGGGCTGGGACGGGGATGAGATCGCCGGTGTGGTGCACAATTTTGTTGACGAGAATGAAAACAAGGAATACCAACGTCAGCGTGGCTACACCGAGGGCATCTGTGTCCGCAAGCCGTGGCGCAAGCGCGGGTTGGCCCGCAGCCTGCTCGTCCAGAGCATGATGATGTTCAAAGAAATGGGCATGACCGAGACCGCCCTGAGCGTGGACTCGCAGAACCTTTCCGGCGCCTTCCGCCTGTATGAAGGCGTGGGTTACCGCAAGATTAAACAACAGACCATCTACCGAAAACCGTTGGAACAGGATTCTAACCGCGAGGAACAATGACGAAGATACAACTCCCTCCCGGCTTTGGACTCCGCCCGGCTGCATCGGTCGACCTGGATGCCATTGCCGTCCTCATCCGGGAAGTGTGGCAAGCTGATGGTGATCCCTTCATGACCGAAACCATTGATGACCTGCGTAATGACTGGAGCAGGCCGGGTCGCAACCTCACCACCGACGCCTGGGTGGTCACTGCACCCAACGGACAGATCGTCGGCTTCGAGGAAGGGTTGGACCGCCACGGGCATGCCATCATTCTCGGCGGGGGCTATGTCCATCCGGAGTATCTCAATCTGGGCATTGGCACCGCCCTGGTTCGACGGCTGGAGGCCTGGGCAGGTGAGCATCTTGCCCAGGCTGCGCCAGACCTCCAGGTGACGATTGACTTTGGCGGCCTCGGCAGCTATGATCAGAAATCCCATGCACTCCTGGAGAGTGAGGGCTACAAGCCGGTACACTACTTTTGGCGGATGGAGGTCACATTGGATTGTCCTCCTGCGGCACCGATGTGGCCACAGGGGATCGACATATGCCCCTTCGACCCGGAGGTGCAGATGCGAGCCATCTACGCAGCCGACGAAGAGGTGTTCGAAGACCACTGGGGCTATTTTCCCACGCCATTCGAGAAATGGAAACATCGCCGCACGGTTGAGCGTCCCTTCGATCCCGGATTGTGGCATGTTGCCTGGGATGGGGATGAGATCGCCGGGTTTTCCCTGACCAACTACCGCAATGAGATCGGCTGGGTCAGTAACCTGGGTGTGCGCCTTCCCCGGCGCAAGCGCGGGCTGGGGCTGGCCTTGCTGCTACACTCGTTCCATGCCTTCTATGAACGCGGTACTCCCACGGTCGGCCTCGGCGTGGACGCCGAGAACAAAACCGGCGCCACAAGCCTGTACGAGAAAGCCGGGATGAAGACCATCCAAAGTTACCTGACCTTCGAGAAAGTACTCCGTGCGGGCAAAGAAATCGGTGTACAATCTCTGGCAGAATGATATATAACCTTGCCGGATGGATGAACAGTCGTTTGTGAAAGGAGAACACCATGCAACTGCGCTGCACCTATTGCCAAACCATGTTTGCCCTCAGCCGCGATGAAATGCTCGCCGCACTGGAGCACGCCACCTCGGAAAAGCTTCAATATTATCCCGCCCATTGTCCCAAGTGTCGCCGCGCCAACCGCGTCGAGCGTACCCGTATGGAACGGTTCTTCCCTGGCTGGAAGGACGCCCTCAAGGTGATGGCCAAACAGGCAGCCAGCGTCGAACAGGAACAGGCGCCCGCCCAACCTGTTGCCAGCGAAAAGGCAGGAGCCAAGGCTGAAAAGCCAGCGGCCAAGCCAAAACCTGCTCCAGCCAAGAAGGCCCCTGCCAAGGCAGACAAACCGGCGGTCAAGGCTGAGAAACCCGCCGCAAAGAAGACCTCCACACCCGGAAAATCCGCCACGACCGAAGCGTCGCATCAAGCAAAAAAAACATCCGACAAGACAAAGACACCCCCGCAAGGGAAGAAGAAATGACCATCCGCAGCATCTATCTGGACTTCGGCGGTGTCATCGTCCGCACGGAGGATCAAGTGCCGCGCACGCGACTGGCCGAGCGCTTCGGGATGACCTACCGAGACATCGAAAAGATCGTCTTCGAGAGCGAAAGCAGCCGGAGGGCTTCGACCGGTGAGATCTCTGAGGAGGAGCACTGGCAGGCGACAGCCCGGACGCTTGGCGTCTCACGCCTGGAGATGACTGCCATCGGTGACGAATTTTTCACCGGAGACCGGGTGGACAATGCCCTGTTGGACTTCATCCAAGGCCTGCGGCCGGAACGCAAGCTCGGCCTGATCAGCAACGCCTGGTCGGGCCTGCGCTCCTGGATCGAAAGCAAAGGGTTCGCTGCGGTGTTCGATTACATGGTCATCTCGGCCGAAGTCGGCATCATGAAGCCGGATGCGCGCATCTATCACCTCGCCTTGCAGGAACTGGGGGCCGCACCCGGAGAATCCGTCTTCCTGGATGACTTCATCGAAAACGTCGAAGCTGCCCGGGCGGTCGGCATGCACGCCATCCACTTTACCCAACCCGAAAAGGCGCTGGAGGAATTGAAACAACTGCTCGCCGATCACGCTTGATCTCGCCCATCGGGCGAGCCTCTAACAGGAAACATCATGAAAATTGGATTGAAAAACCGTCCCGTCCTCCGCAAGCTGGACGACGGGCTCATTTTATGCCGTTCTATCGCGCAAGACGCAGCCGCGCTGGCTGATTTCAATGCCATGTTGCACAGCGACCAGGGTCCGGAAAAACCCGATGAACGCGTCGGCGCCTGGACCCGTGACTTGCTGGCCCGTCCCCATCCTACATTCCACCCCGAGGATTTCACCCTGGTGGTCGCGGCTGACTGCGGGAAGATCGTTTCATCCATGAACCTGATCTCTCAGACCTGGAGCTATGAGGGCATACCGTTTGGCGTGGGCCGTCCGGAGTTGGTCGGGACTCTGCCGGAATACCGCAACCGCGGCCTGGTGCGCCTGCAGTTCAATGAGGTCCATGCCTGGAGCGCAAGCCGCGGTGAACTCGTCCAGGGCATCACCGGCATCCCATATTACTATCGCCAGTTCGGTTACGAGATGGGCCTGGACCTGGGCGGCGGGCGTGTAGGTTATGAGCCCAACCTGCCGGCAATCCCCAAGGGCGAGAGGGAACCCGTTTCCTTCCGCCGGGCCGCTGTGGAGGATATCCCGTTCCTGATGACAGTGGCAGGGCATGCTGCCAGGCGTTTTCTGATTGCCAGTACCTTTGACGAGCGCATGTGGCGATATGTGCTCACCGGTCAGAACAAGAAGAACGTCAACCGGCGCGAGTTCCGTATCATCGAACGGGCCGGGACAAAAGAGCCGGTCGGTTACATTGCGCATCCCTGGTTCGATTGGGGCAATGGGTTGGTAATCAATGAGTATGAGCTCAAACCGGGCGTCTCCTGGCTGGAGGTCACGCCCAGCGTGGCGCGTTACTTATGGAAGACCGGCGGCAGGATGATGGCCCGCGTAAAAAAGCCAAGGACGGTATTCGCTTTCTGGCTCGGCACGGAGCATCCGGCTTACGATGTCCTGCGGGATGCCCTGCCGCGCCTCCGCCAGCCATATGCCTGGTATGTGCGCGTGGCCGACCTGCCCTCCTTCCTCAGCCACGTTGCACCGGTCCTCGAGCGGCGGCTGGCCGAATCGCTGGCTGTCGGCTATAGCGGTGAACTCAAGCTCAGTTTCTATCGTTCAGGCCTGCAATTGACCTTTGAGAAAGGTCACCTGACCGGTATCGAAGGCTGGCAGCCGGATGCCGGCAATCGGGGAATGGCCGCCTTCCCAGACCTGACCTTCTTGCGCCTCCTTTTTGGTCAATCCAGCATCGATGAACTGAAGAGCACCTTTGCCGACTGCTGGTGGGATAACGACACTACCCGGCTGCTGTTGACCATTTTGTTCCCGAAGAAGCCTTCGAGTTTCTTCGGAATTGCATAAGCCAGGGTATTTAGTAAGCAACCGGCGCTACAGAAGTGCCGGTTTCCTGTCATCGCCTTGGAATCCAATCCATTTTCATGTAAACATCCCCCTTCTCCAGTTCCTCCAGCATTTGATTCAGGCGCTTCTCTTGCGTCTCGGGACGCCTGGCGCGCGTGATCCAGCCGATGTAATCGTTTTGCTGGTAGGGCGGACGGGCGCGGTAGGCGTCCATCAGCTCGTGTGCTTCGAGCGCTTCACGGACGTATTCGGGCATGGGATAGCGGGGACGTTTTAAACTCATAATAGCGATCGCCATTCCTCCGGCTTAAACGGCCATCCCACCTTCTCACAGATGACTCGCCAGCGTTCGGGCATTTCCGGTAAGCACAGGGAAGGGACATAGCCCAGTTTCAGGTACGTCTTCAACGCGGCCAATCGCCAGTGCTCCGTGTACAAATGGATGTTGCGGTATCCGGCCTCGATCAGACGCTGTGTGACCGCGGCTGAGACAGCCAGTCCCAGCCCCCGGCCACGATGCGCAGGATCGGAGGCCAGCCAGCCCAGTTCCCCGCCGAAGGGATGATCCGGCGTATGGTCGTGCAGACCCATGGCTGTGGCTACGATCTCACCGCTAGCATCGTGAATCGCCATAAACCAGCTCCCCGGTGGGATACGGGCGATCCAAGGCGCTAACTTCTCGTCATTCCAGCCCGGCCAGCCGGAGAGTTCCATTACGCTATAAAAGCGCGCTTCATCGCCAGGTTGGTACGTGCGTAGCGAATAGCCAGCAGGAAGGGAAAGCACAGGTGGGGACACGAACCTGTGTTCCGGCCAGACCATCTGCAATTGGATGTATCCTTGATTTTCGCTCAATCAGTGTTCATCCGCCAGCCGGACCAAAAACGCACCATGGATCGCACCGACTATGGCTCCTGCCACAAACAGCGACCCGGCCATCACCAGCACGGCCCCCCAGATTGCAGCCATCTTGAAGGCCATGTCCACGCCCCAGAAGATGACCGGCATGCCGAAGGCCCAGGCCAGCATGTTGGCCGGGATCCAGATGCCTGCTTTCTGCACTTTGCCGCGCAATACCAGCCACTGCGCAAAGGACAGCACCGCCCCGCCGACCGCGCCCATCCCGGCAGCCAGAAGCAGGATGATCCATTGCGGCGGCTCGGCCATCGGCGCGGACCCTGCCGCCGCTTCGCCCATGCCCATCAGCGTGGACGGCAGGTAGCCGAGTACGTAGGCCGCCAAAGCCCCGATCAACGTGCCGCGCCACCACGCGAAACGGCCCACCGTCGGGAACCAGGGACGCATCGCCCACCACTGCGCCAAGCCGACGATGGTCGCTTCCACTGTGCCGCTCAACACGGCAAAGACGAAGGTCAGCAGGATGCTAGTGACCGTCTGCTGGCTGTCCAGTTTGGAGAAGACCAGCCCGGTGATGACGAAGGTCAGCCCCAGGCCAAAGAACTCACCCAGGGCGTTTGCAAGCGTCCAGCGTTGAAAGAGTTTATTTTTACTCATAAGATTCCTCTTGAATATTATACTTTCATCAATCTCCCCAAGCCTACAGTTGCCAAATCGGACAGATGGGGGCACAATTAGAAACAAGGCAATAGAACGCGGCTGACACAGATTTTGTTGATTGACCCAGATGCAAAAAATCCGTAAAAATCGACCATATGCATTACTTCCGCATTCTATTCAAAAGGAGAGAACCCATGTTCCACGGCGGCGGATGGTTCGCGTATCTTCGTTCGGGTGACGAAAAACCCCAGAAAGTCACCAAAGAGCTTCTCTTGCGCGTGCTGGCTTATGCGCGCCCCTACTGGAACCACATCGGCGGGATGTTGGCGACGATCCTGTTCAGCACAGGGCTTTCGCTGGTCTCGCCGCTCATCTTCCGGCAATTGATTGACACGATCCTGCCGTCCAAAGACCTGAACGGGCTGACCCTCTTCGCCCTGGCTCTGCTGCTCGTGCCGCTCGTCAGCGGCGGGATCAACGTGATCCAGCGGCGGCTGAACGCCACCGTCGGCGAGGGCGTGATCTACGACCTGCGCGTGGCGCTCTTCGCCCGCTTGCAGCGCATGAGCCTGCGCTTTTTCACCAATACCAAGGTCGGCGAGTTGATGTCGCGCCTGAACAACGACGTGGTCGGCGCACAGAACGCCATCAGCAATACCATCGTCGGCATCGTCACCAACCTGGTCCAGACACTCGCCATCCTGGCTGTCATGCTGACCCTCGAGTGGCGTCTGACGGTCGTCAGCGTGTTGATCATGCCGCTCTTCATCCTGGCCGCCCGCCGGCTGGGGGTGGTGCTGCGCGACATCGCCCGCCGGGGTATGGACATGAACGCCGCCATGAACGCCCACATGAACGAGACGCTCAACATCGGCGGCGCGCTGCTGGTCAAACTCTTCGGGCGCGCGCCCGAAGAGGAAGATCGCTTCCGCCAGCGCGCCCGAGGCGTACGCGATATCGGAGTCCGCCGCGCCGTGGTCGGCTCGACTTTCTTCGTCATCATCGGGCTGGTCAGCGCGGTCGGCACGGCGCTGGTCTACGGGCTGGGCGGCTGGTTCGTCATCCAGGACACCTTCACCATCGGCACGATCGTGGCCTTCGGCGCATATCTCAGCACGCTCTACGGGGCGTTGCAGGGGCTGGCCGGCGCGCCGGTCGAGTTCAGCACCAGCATGGTCTCGTTCGAGCGCGTCTTCGAGGTGATCGACCTGCCGCAAGACATCGCCGAAAAACAAGCCGCTTCCGCGTTGCAAGACGTGCGTGGCGACCTGGAGTTCGATCACGTCACCTTCAACTACAGCATCGACGAGTCCAAGCTGCTCAGCGAAGTCAAGCGCTACGGGAAAATGGACAATGTCACCGCTGTGCTATCGGGGGATCGGGCCGGGGACGGGAAAAAGAGCCGGCGGACGGAAGCAGATACCGGACCCGACTCGCCCGAGCCTGTCTCTACATCCCAGGCGCGCGAGGTGGCTCTCGAATCAATCTCGTTCAAAGCCTCCGCCGGACAGTTGGTCGCCCTGGTCGGCCCCTCTGGCGCAGGCAAGACCACGCTGACCTATCTCATCCCGCGCCTGTACGACCCGAGCGAGGGCGTCATCCGCATCGACGGCCACGACCTGCGCGCAGTGACGCTCGACTCGCTGGCGGCGCAGATCGGCATGGTGACCCAGGAGACCTACCTGTTCCACGACACCATCCGCACCAACTTGACCTATGCCAAGCCAGATGCCACCCAGGCCGAGATCGAAGCGGCGGCGCGGGCGGCCAACATCCACCAGTTCATCACCGAACTGCCCGAAGGCTACGACACGGTGGCGGGCGAGCGCGGCTACCGCCTGAGCGGCGGCGAGAAACAGCGCATCGCCCTGGCGCGCGTCATCCTGAAAGACCCCAGGATCCTGGTGCTCGATGAAGCCACCAGCCACCTCGATAGCGAATCCGAGGCCCTGATCCAGGAGGCGCTGAAACGGGTCATGGCGGGCAGGACGAGCATCGTCATCGCCCACCGCCTGAGCACCATTTTGGCGGCAGATTTAATATTGGTGATGGATCGGGGGCAGATCGTGGAAAGGGGTACGCACGAGGCATTGCTGGGCGAGGGCGGGCTGTATGCGCAACTTTATGAAACGCAGTTTAAGGGGGAGAGGGTTTGACCCCCTCCGCCCCTAATACCCCGGTGGGACCTTGGCTGCCCAGGGTTTGGCTTGCTCCAACTGCCCGGCCAGGCGGTAGAGCGTAGCTTCATCGCCCCAGCGGCCGACGAAGTGCATCCCGATCGGCAGCCCAGCTTCGTTCCAGTGCAGTGGTACCGACATGGCTGGTTGGCCGGTCACGTTAAAGACGGGTGTCCAGGGGACGAACTCGTAGGTCTGGGCGGCGAGCGGTTTGATCACCCCCAGCACGTCCAGCACCCAGTTGGCTCCCAGGCGGGCGATGGTCTTGATCATGGCCTGTTCGCTGGTCGAAGGCGCCAGTTCCCCGATCTTCACCGGCGGCTGGTTAAGCACCGGCGTGAGCAGCACGTCGTAGTCTTCGAAGAATCGCCCGATCTGGCGGGAGACTTTTTGCAAATAACGCATGGCACGCGCGTAATCGGACGCCTTCAAAATCGTGCCGAAGATTCCAAGCCCAAAACTGGACACATCGAAATCAGCGACCGAGACTTTTTTTCCTGCAGCTTCGGCGGCCTCTTCAATATCGGCGCGCACCTGCCCGGCAAGGATGGTCAGAAAAGCCAGCGAATAAGCCTCGCCATCGATCTCCGGCGCGGCCTCCACGACCTCATGGCCGAGACCTTTGAGCAGCGCCACCGTCTCTTCCACACCCTGCACGCAATCCAGGTGGACAGTCTTGCCGAGCATCGGTTTGGTGCTGAAAGCGACTTTCAACCTGCCCGGCTTCTTGCTGACCTCCTTCAGGAACGGGCCAGCCTCCGGGATGACATACGGCGCACCGACGTCCGCGCCCGCAGTTGCATCCAGCATGGCAGCCGAGTCGCGTACCGAACGGGTCAGCACATGCTCGATGGCAAAGCCTTGCCACGATTCGCCTTTTTCCGGTCCGGTGGGCGTGCGTCCGCGGGTGGGTTTCATCCCGAACAGCCCGCAGGCCGAAGACGGGATGCGGATCGATCCGCCGCCATCCCCGCCGGATGCCATCGGGACGATCCGCGCTGCGACGGCTGCCGCTGATCCGCCTGAGGAACCGCCCGGGGTACGGGAAGTGTCCCAGGGGTTGCGCGCCGGACCGAAAGTCTCGGGTTCCGTGTATGGGGTCAGACCAAACTCCGGGGTATTGGTCTTGCCAATGACAATGACCCCGCTCTGCAGCCAACGCCGGGCCAGCTCGCTGTCGGCTTTGGCCGGGATGTCCTTCCACAGCCTGTTGCCGCTGCTGGTCGGGATTCCTTCCAGGCTGGCGAGCAGATCTTTCATCAGGAAAGGCACACCCTCGAACGGGCCGGCGGGCAGGTCAGCTTTGGCAGTTTGCCGCGCCCGGTCGTAGAGCTTGTTGATCACGGCATTCAGTTTCGGGTTGTGCGCTTCGATGCGCTGAATGGCTTCTTCCACCAGTTCGGCAGGGGTCACTTTCTTTTTACGGACCAGTTCGGCCAGCCCCAGCCCATCATAATTCCCATACTCTGAAAATGACATGCTATCTCCTCCATAAAAGACTGACGATTATGTGCCTGCTGGGTAAATTATAGCATTGAGCAGATCTTGGGTATCCTGGCCTGCGCATGTGCCGGGCCAGGGGTTACGGATAACTGGCCGTCTCGCCGATGATCTCCCAACCGCGCTCCTCTGCCACAGCTCGCAGTTTGTCGTCAGGATAGACCGCCACCGGATGGTCGGCGTGTTCCATCAGGGGAATATCCAGCACGGTGTCGCCGTAGGCGAAATCGACCCTTTCCACACCCAGGCGGGAGAGCACCTGTTCGATCTTGCGCTCGCTGGCGACCAGGTCCGTGGCAAGCTGTACCTGTCCATTCTTAAATTCAACCGGCGTCGCTATCGCCTGTGCGCCAAAACGGGCTGCGAAGGCGATCGCCATCGGTTCCACAATACTGCTGGCGATAGTAACCTGTGCACCTCTTTTGGCATGCCCCACGAGAAGTGCGATCACATCTTCGCGGCGTTTTACCCACAGGTTATGTTCCACCGTCCACTCTGCAACTTGCGCGAATTTTTCCGGGGTTACGTCCTTGACCAAGGACAGGCTGTCTATCATCAAGTTTTGCCCCCACTTCTGCCAGTCGATCAGCCTGGTCTTCGCCAAAACATACGCTGGCATCATCCCCGCCATGTACAGGGCCGCCTGCCACTTGCTCTGGTTGTGGCGCACCCAGTCCACCAGTCCCAGCACGGGGGAGCCGGTGGTCAGGGTGCCCATTAAATCTGAGACAACGATCATCGTCGCCTAAGCCAGCTTGCGGACCCTGACTTCGATATCCTCACCTTCCAGCAACCCTGCCAGGGCAGTGGTTTCCGTGCTGCCAAAATGATAGGGATAGAGGATTTTGGGCTTGAAGGCGCGGGCGGCGTCGGCAACCATCTCGGGGGTCATCGTGTAGGGCAGGTTCATCGGCAGGAAGGCGACGGTGATATCTTTCAATCCCTTCATCTCGGGGATGTTCTCGCTATCCCCGGCGATGTAGAGGCGCGTATCGCCGAAGGTCAGGACGTAGCCATTACCGTCCCCCCTGGGATGGAAGGGCTCGCCGTTCTCGCGCTTGTGGACGAGGTTGTAGGCCGGGACGGCCTCGACCGGAATCCCGTCGATATCGCGCTTGTCGCCGTTACACATTACGATCCCCCCTTCAAGTTGCCTGGCGCAGAGTTCGGTCAGGACCACGGTCGTCTCCGCGGTGCGGATGTGCGCCAGGGCTTCCGGGTCGAGATGGTCGCTATGCTCGTGGGTGATCAGGATCAAATCCGCTTTTGGCAGGTCTGCGTAAGTCGCCACCCGGCTGAACGGGTCGACGTGGATGGTCTTACCCTGGTAATGCAGCATCAGGCTGCCATGGCCGATGAAGGTAATCACCAGCTCCCCGGCTGATGTGGGGATAAAGTCTGATTCAAAGCGAGGGGTTGTCAACATCTTGCCTCCTTAGTGTAAAAAGGATTATAGCATCCATCCCGGGGCAAATGGACAATCAACCAGCAAAGATCAGCGAGCAGCACGTCACCGCGCCCTCCGCCTTGGCCACCTCGCTGGCGTCCACGCTGACCAGGGCAATCCCGGCAGCCTCCAACCGCTGGCGGGTCTTCGGGAAGGCCGACGGGTAGATAACGCCCTTGTCCAACCATACGGCGTTGGCGGCGTGGGGCTCCTCCGGGTGGACGTCGATGAATCTCATCCCGGGGAAATCGCTTTTGTCTACCCATTGCGGGTTAATCAGCAGGATGTCTGCCGCCACCTGGGTGACCGCGCTCTTGAGGTGCAGGCAGCCGGATACTTCGACACCCTTGACAGTGTAGCCCAGCGGGGCGAGGAACTCCTGCATCTGGCGGATGGCGGACTCATTGCTGCGGGTGGTCAGGCCGACGTAGATGGCTTTACCCAGGCGCAGGATGTCGCCGCCGTCGACCACGCCGGGGGCCTGAACATGGAACACTTGGCGGTAGGGCGCCAGGGCGCGGGCGATCGACTCGCTCTCCGGACGGCGCGATTCTGCCCCGGGCCTGGTGATGACCACGCACTCGTCCAGCACGAGGGCGGTGTCCTCGACGAAGACCGAATCGGGCAGGTCTGGCTCGGCGGGGAGCGAGATGACCATGCAACCCAGGCTCGCGAGGGCCTGTTCATACTGGCGGTGCTGTTCCCCGGCCAACTCCAGGTCGATCGCGACGCGCTCGATATTGGTCAACTCACACTGGTTCATGGCCGGGCTGACCGCCCGGGTAATGGCAATTGGCATGGTCTACTCCTTGGACCAGAGCTGGTACAGCCCCAGCCGCTTGTTCTCTCCGTCGGAGAGGAATGTGGTTTGGATCTTGAACCCACTTGCCGCGGCCAGCGCCTCCAACTCGGCCTGATCGAACTGGTGGACATAGCGCAGGCCGCGCCCGCCATGGCGCCAATCGAGCAGGGCATCGCCGGGGTCCACGTCGTCCGGTCCGAGGCCGACCTCGCCCCAGGGCTGGATGCGGTCCTTGAGCTTATCGCTGTTGAGGAACTGCCACTCCGAGTGGATGAACCTGCCGCCGGGAAGGAGCAAGGCGTGGACTTGCAGCAGGATCCTGCGCCGGGTTTCCATCCCGGGGATGTGGTGCAAGAAGGCAAAGGCGGTCACAAGCGTAAATAGACTGCCAACCAGCGCCCGATCCCATTCTGGAGATGTCAGGTCAGACGCGATGAAGGTGGCAGGGAAGTCCCCCGGTTGGGCCTGGGCGTCCTCGAGCAGCGACAGGCTGAAGTCCAGGCCGGTGTATGCGCCGCGATGACCGCGCCGGGAAAGAGCCCGGGCCAGTTCGCCGTTGCCGCAGCCCAGGTCGAGGATGGACTCATCCCCAATCAGTGTCTCCAGCACCTTGCGGACCCCAGGCTGGAGTCTGCGCCGCGTCGACGAGAACGCCCCAGCGAAGGTCTGGTAGAATTGACGGTTGAGATCAACCAGCAGCGCGGCTGTCTGCGCGTTCATGCGGTGATTATATCTGCCTTTTGCTGTGCTCCTATGGTAAAGAAGAAAAACTGGCTCGAAAGCCGAACCCTGACCCCCGAAATGCTGGCCCTGGCTGTCCAGGCGCTGGAAGTCGTGCGCCTTGGCGTCTCGGTGACAGACGCGGTGCGGAAATTCCCGCATAAGGACGGGCACCTGAGCAAGCCAGCACTGGTCGCGGCCTATAACCAACTGGTCGAGAGCGGCGAGTGGGACCCGGACCCGGATGTTTTGCAGCGCATCCGCTTGAAGCCGGTACGGACGCTTTCCGGCGTGACCACGGTCACGGTGCTGACCAAGCCTTATCCCTGCCCCGGGGAGTGCATCTTCTGCCCGGATGAGGCGCGCATGCCGAAGAGCTATCTCTCCGATGAGCCGGGGGCGATGCGGGCAGTGGAGCAGGAGTTCGACCCGTATAACCAGGTCAGGGTGCGGATCGAAGCGCTCGAGGCGGTCGGCCACCCGACGGACAAGATCGAACTGCTCATCCTGGGGGGCACGTTCTCGTCCTACCGGCGTGATTATCAGGAATGGTTCGTCAGACGTTGTTTCGAGGCCATGAACGGGATCGAGTCAGAGGACCTGGCCTCAGCCCAGGCAGAGAACGAATCCGCTGCACACCGCAACGTGGGCCTGGCCGTCGAGACCCGGCCAGACGAGATCACTGCGGACGAGTTGGCCTGGTTCCGCAAACTAGGAGTGACCAAGGTCCAGATGGGCGCCCAGAGCCTGGATGACCGGCTGCTGGAACTCAACAAGCGCGGCCACACGGTTGCCGAGACGCATTCTGCCGTCTCCCTCTTGCGCCGGGCTGGCTTCAAGACCGTCCTGCACTGGATGCCCAACCTGCTCGGGGCGACCCCTGCATCCGACCGGGAGGATTTTGGCCGCCTGTGGCAGGGGGTCTGCCCTGACGAGATCAAGATCTATCCCACCCAATTGCTCGAAAACGCGCCCTTGTTCGCAACCTGGCAGCGCGGGGAATATCATCCGTACACAACGGAGACGTTGATCGACCTGATCGCAGACATCAAACCGACGATCCCGCCGTATTGCCGGGTCAACCGGGTGATCCGGGACATCCCCTCGACGCATGTTATTGAGGGCAACCGGCGCACCAGCCTGCGCCAGGACGTCCAGGCGGAACTGGGCCGGCGGGGGACAGCCTGTAATTGCATCCGCTGCCGGGAAGTCCGCGGCCGCGAGGTGGATGTGCAGAGCCTGAACCTGGAGGATCTTACCTATCACCCGGACGGCGCCGAGGAACACTTCCTGGCGTATCTCACTCCAGAGAGGAGAATCGCCGGCTTCCTGCGGCTATCCTTGCCGGATAAGGACACTGTGCCGATCGCAGGTCTCCCCGACCTGGAGGGGGCTGCCATCATCCGGGAATTGCACATCTACGGCCAATCACTGCCGGTGGGAGCGGAGCAATCGGGCGCCGCCCAGCATGTTGGCCTGGGAACCCGCCTGCTGGAGCAGGCTGCTGCCATCGCGCGGGCAGGCGAATACCACCGCCTTGCAGTCATTGCAGCGGTAGGGACTCGCCAGTATTATTGTGAGCGTGGTTTTGAACGGGGGAAGTTGTATCTATTCAGGCGTCTGTAACCCAATTATTTGGCCTGGTCTTCCCATTTCGAGATGGCTGCGCGGATCACTGCAACCACATCCGCATCGGGGACAGCATCAATGGTGTCATAATGCGCCTTGCCAACCCAGACGATCACCCCCCCGCTCGGCGATTGCTTCAGCTGGATGCCTCTCTCGGCCAGCGGTGTGCCCTCCAGGCGGGCCTGCAGGATCTCGTCGATCTGTTCGACGATGGACATTTCCGCAATCCCTTTGACCGGCACAGCGCGTTTTACCGCCTGAGGCGCGGGGGTGGGGACTGGTACGATTTGCGGCGTCTGGACGCTGGCAGCCTGTGGTGCAGCTGCCACGGGTTCCGCTACAACCGGGGCGCTCTCCAGCCAGGGACGGATTTGTGAGATGATGGCGATCAACCGGCGGCGCTGTTCGGGGGTGGATGATTCGGGCAATTCAATCGCCTTGCCATCCAACAGCATCTTCATTTTGCCAGCAGGATTCATCCAAAGGTGCAGGATTTCGTCTCCTGCTGGCGGCGACAGATTGCTCTTCGCCTCAGCGGATGCAGGCTCGACTTCATTTACATCCTCCTTGCTCTCGCGCCGGGAAGGCCGCAGGTACATCTCCAGAAGACCAATGCCGTAACCGGCAAATAAGACAAGTAACAGGATAACGATAGTGATTAGATTAAGTTCCATGTTCACAATTCTCCTGGTTGTTGGCAATTTGGGCAGATGTGCGTACTGCGTTGGCCGATGACAATTCTCTCTATTATTGTATAGCATTTTTGGCAATTTTGCCCGTTCTGCGCGTACACCTGAAAATGGTTCTGGAAGTCCCCGCCCCGGTAGACCCAGTCGATGCTCGCCCCGTTGCGGCGGATGCCCTCCTCGAGCACTGTCCGGATTGCTGCCCAGAGGTCCCGGGCCTGTCGCTCTGTGAGCGTGTGGGACCGGGTCAGCGGGTGCAGTTTTGCCAGGAAGAGCGCTTCATCGGTATAGATGTTTCCCAGACCAGCCAGGAAGCTCTGGTCGAGGAGCAGCGGCTTGAGCTGGCGGCGGCGTCCCTGCAGGGCACGGTAGAGCCATTCAGGGGTGAAGTTCTCTGCAAGCGGCTCGGGGCCGAGGCCCGATAAGACCGTCTCTGCATCGGGCGTCAGCCAGATCCTCCCGAACTTACGCGGGTCATTAAAGGCCAGGGTGGTGTTGCCGGAGAGGCGCAGGATAAGCCGGTCGTGTTTCGCAGCGGGTACAGGGCCGGTGGAGACGGTCAGGTCGCCGCTCATCCGCAGGTGGACCAGCAGGAAGTCCCGCGAGAGCTGCATTTGCAGGTACTTGGCCCGCCGGGAGATTGCGCGGATTTTCTGGCCCTGGATGCGGGCGACAAACTCCCCGGGGGCAGGGGATGCCAGCGTCCGCTCCCAACGCAACTCAACATTCCGGATCGTCTTACCGGTGATTTCCGGCCGGAGCCTGCGGGTGATCGTCTCGACTTCGGGTAGTTCAGGCATGTTTGACTGCTAAAACGTCGGTAAATTCCCTTGCGAGATGACCAGGTAGACAACCACAAAATAGATGCAGGTGATCGGGATGCTGATGATCAATTGGGCGACGAAATAGTGTCCCCAGATGGCAAACGCTCTCCGCAGGAAGTTCGGGCTGTAGATCGCGGATTTTGGAAGCATTTTCGATGCATCCCCGCCCATCTCCTGGATGTATCTCTGCAGGCTGTCATTCTCGGCTTCAACCGTCCGGATGCGGTCTTCCATCGCCTTGAGATAACTGGTCAGGTCGTTCATGTTGCGCAGTTGTGGTAGAGTCATGTGCTTCCTCCTTAGGTGTATCGAGAGCATTCCAACCATAAGCAACTTCGCTCAATTTCTGCTGTCCGATCTGGATCGGTTTCTCACGCAATATCTGTCCTCCGGCGGCCGCATAGAACCTGCGCGCCGGCAGGTTATCGCGCAGGACCCAGACCAGCAGGGATGGATAGCCCTGCTCTAGCAAAAAATGGACTGCAGCATCCCATAACTGTGTACCGATCCCCTGCCCCTGGGCTTCCTGGAGCAGGTAGATGGCATAGATTTCCCCCGTATGGAGCGGGTCGTTCTCCCGCCCTGGTCCGGCCGATACGAATCCGATGATCTCGCCGGCGCTTGATTCTGCGACGAATATGATCCCCGGATCCTCCGGCTTTGCCAATATCTGCGCCCAAAGTTCTACCCGTTTGGCGTAGGAGAGCTGATCCAGGAATTCCGCCGCGATCAAGCCTGCGTAGCTCGTACGCCACGAATCGACATGCACCCTGGCGATCCCCGGCGCATCCTCCGGGACGGCTCTTCGGATCAGGACATCCATCCTTGTTTGAAAGGAGACAGGCTGGAAGCAGAGAGATTCTTCCAGCCCGCAAGTCGCTGTTCCTAATGAAGCTGTTCGGCAATATAAGCCGGCGCACCGAGTTGGGTGATCTGGCCAAGCTGAGCTTCGAGCCAATCCAGGTGTTCTTCCTCGTCTTTAAGGATTGATTCCAGCAGCTCGCGGGTGCCATTATCGCCCAGATCAACGCAAAGTTTGATAGCTTCGTTATAGGCCTTGATCGCGCTGGTTTCAGCAGCAATATCGTTCTTGTGTTGTGTTTCGACGGTATCCCCGATGTGGATTTTATTGAGCACACTGACGACCGGACGCCCCTCCAGGAAGAGGATCCGACCGATGATCTTCTCGGCATGCTTCATCTCTTCGATGGCGCGCTTTTCCGCGGCTTCGTGCAACTTATCATAGCCCCAATCGGCGCACATTTCCGATTGGACCATGTACTGGTTGATGGCGGTAAGCTCATCGGCCAGAAGGTCATTCAGAGTCTCGATTACTTTTTCATGTCCTTTCATAGGTGTTCCTCCTTCGATATTTTGAAAATGATGTCACTGCGGTCATTCGTTGAACATCTCGCCAACGCTCCGCCCTTCGTGGGCGCGGCGGATGACTTCACCCAGCAATGGTGCCACCGATAGAATGGTCAGGCGGCCGCCGATCAATGCCAGCTTTTCCTCCGGGATGGGGACGGAATCGGTGGTGATAATCTCGGTGATGGGCAAGTCTGCAAGCCGCTGGGCTGCATTTGCCGACAAGATGGGATGGACGCATACTACATATACCCGTTGGGCGCCATTCTCCTTGGCCAGGTTGATGGCCTGGACGATGGTCCCGCCGGTATCGATCTCATCATCCACCAGGATGACATCTCGGCCTTCGACGTTGCCGATCAGGGTCAGTGCTTCGGCGCTGGCATCATTGGCCGGCCTTCGTTTTTCGATAAAGGCGATTGGAGCCTCGATGCTGGCGGCAAAGTTGCGGCCTTTTTTGGCAAACCCCAGGTCGACAGAGACAACGACCGGTTCTTTCATGGTGGAACGCAGGTTGATGTTGATGTACTCGGTAATGCTGTGGAAAGCTGTGAGCACATCCCCGGGGATGGAGAAGAATCCCTGCACCTGGCCGGCGTGCGGGTCGAGGGTCATGTAACGGTTTGCTCCGGCGATCTCGATCATGTCCGCGATCAACCGGGCAGTGATGGGAACCCGGGGTTGATCTTTTTTGTCCGACCGCCCATAACAGAGGTAGGGAACGACAGCCGTGATACGGGCGGCGGAATCCAATTTCAAGGTCTGGAGGAGGATCAGTAGTTCCATCAAATTCCGGTGCACGGGGATGCCTGTCGACTGGATGACGTACACATCCTGCCCGCGCACGCTGCTGTGCAATTTGACGAAAAGGTTTTGGTTGGGGAACTCGACAATATCCACCCCACAAAGGGATTCGCTCAGGTAATCGGCTACCTTCTGGGCCAGGTCCGGCGAGCCTGTTCCAGCATAAAGTTTGATCCCGCCATACATTTTTATCTCGGCTGAATGAGAGAGCATGTCACCACCTATACCTTGGTAGCATCCCACTCCTCACGGAGGATGCTCATCAGAAGCATGTCTTGATATTGACCTTCCCGGTAGACCGCCTGGCGGAGGCTACCCTCGTGGACGAAAGCG
The DNA here is from genome assembly GCA_043826785.1 of Chloroflexota bacterium. GTDB lineage: Bacteria > Chloroflexota > Anaerolineae > Anaerolineales > Villigracilaceae > JBDRPT01. Next base: position 45,107 of record JBDRPT010000095.1, read on the forward strand.
ACTTTCTCGTAGACACGAATGCCGCGCCCGTTGTTGGCATGGACGCGCAGGTAAATCCGGTTGAGGTTCAGGGTCTCGAAACCGTGCTTCAGCACCAGGCGCATCGTTTCGGTGCCGTAGCCTTTGTCCCAGCAAGTTTTCTCACCGATGAGGATGCCCAGCTCAGCACTGCGGACATGCCAGTCGAAATCAAAGAGTCCGGTGTTACCGATCAGTTTCCAATCTTCACCACTCTGGATCTCGATTCCTAGCGGATGCTCTTCCCGCGGTCGTTTGAGCATGTTCTCAAACCATTGTTCCTCCAAAGCGAGTGAGAAAGGCAGGGTGTGGCTGATGTGCTCACGCACCTCGGGGTCATTCAGCCAGCGGGTGAAAAGCGAAAGGTCTGTGCGCTCATTGGCGCGCAACCGGATCCGGTTTCCGTAGATCATGTGCAACCTCCGTTGAGCAAGACTTTCATCGCCTGCCAGGGCGAGACTTTCCGGTCCACTACTTCGGCTAGGACCTGCTGATAGCATTCCGCCGAGATTCCAGACCGGAACCGCTCGGTCAGGGCGTCCTGGATCAGCATGTTCAAATCGTTTTCGAGGCGGGAGCGTTCGCGCCGCTGCCAGTCCCCGGTTTGCCGCAAATGATGCGCGTGTTGTTCGATATGCTCGATTAACTCTATGACCCCTGTCCCTTCGGTGGCGATTGTTCTGAGGATCGGCGGTATCCAGGATTCCAGGTCCGGTTCAGAGGCGCCTTCCTGGATTTCCAGCTTGCCGTGGTGGGAAAAGACTCGCTTGACCGGATGGGCCAACTCGAGCATGCCGCGCAGGGCGCGCTCTGTGTTCTCCACCCCGTCATGGTCGGCCTTGTTGATGACCAGGAGATCGGCGATCTCTAGGATGCCCGCTTTGATGGCCTGGATGTCATCGCCCAGCCCTGGAGCTTCAACGACCAGTGTGGTATGCGCCAGCCGGGCAATATCCACTTCGGCCTGGCCGGCGCCGACAGTTTCGATCAAGATGATCTCGAAGCCGGCTGCGTCGAAGACCTGGGCCGCGGCAGCCGTGGCGTGCGAGAGGCCGCCCAGGGAGCCGCGCGAGGCCATCGAACGGATGAATACGTCCGGGTCGCCTGAGAGGTCGCGCATGCGAACACGATCTCCCAGAAAGGCCCCCCCGGTGAAGGGACTGGTGGGGTCAACGGCAATCACTGCCACACGCTTTTTCGTCCGCTTGCGGTATTGGAGGGCTAACTGATTGACGAGGGAGGATTTCCCGGTCCCTGGCGCACCGGTGACGCCAATTAAGTGGGCCTGGCCGGTGTTTGGGAAAAGCAGGTTCAGGGTAGTATATCCCTCAACTGTGCCATTCTCCACCTGCGTCAGCAGGCGGGAAAGCGCCAGTCGGCTTCCTGACAGGACAGAGTCGGCCAATGTCATCCTGGTTCCCCAGACTACCTGGTTGCCATGCTGCGGATATCCCTAACGATCGCCTCTGTCGATGTGCCTGGACCATAAATCCCCGCGACACCCAGTTCTTCCAGCTTGGGCACATCTTCATCCGGGATGATCCCGCCGATGTAGACCCTGACATGCCCCTGCCCGTTCGATTTGAGCAGTTCCATGATGCGCGGGACCAGCGCCATGTGGGCGCCGGAAAGGATCGATATCCCAATGGCATCTACATCTTCCTGCAATGCGGCTTCCGCAATCATCTCTGGCGTTTGCCTCAGGCCGGTGTAGATCACTTCCATCCCGGCGTCGCGCAAAGCACGGGCGACCACTTTCGCACCGCGGTCGTGACCGTCCAACCCGGGCTTGGCAACGAGGATGCGGATTTTTTGTTCGATCATTGGCACCTCAATCTGTGGAATTTTCAAATCCATTATACTATGCCTGATGCGGGGAGATGAAAGTTAACCAGCGCTTGGTTGCTGGCAGGGCTGCCGTGGATGAGCCGCTCCGGGAAGAAGACGCTCTCCCGAAAACGGGGATGCCGGGTGTATTTCAACAGAAAAACACCAATTGTCTACTTAATTACCATTCCATACCATATTTATGCGCTTGACCGGGCACACGCAAAGATATAAAATCGTTACAGGCGTTCATCTGTTCTACTTTATCAGGTAAGTTGTGCTATACTGATGACAAACAAGTTACATGCACATGAATCCTCTTCCCGAGTCGCGCGCTTCGTGGCCGTCCTGGGCTGATTTCCTTCAGCGCCGCGGCTTAGCTCATCTTGCCGCCTGGATTCTAGAAGCCGCTGGCCCATTAACTACGATCGGTGCGCAGTTGTTGTATTTTGGGGAACCGCTCCTGCGCCCGTCGTTTTCGCATACCCAGGTGGATCGGCTTGCAGATCTCCTCGCGGATGATAATGAATTGCGCGCTTTTGTAACCTTCTTGCGCGCGGGAGAAAAATCCTGATGTGGCTTGGTTTGGGCGGTTTTGGAATCGTCTTCATTGCTGCTTGTATCATCCTTGCAGTGGCGTATGTTCGCCGCAAATCCCCGCCTACCTTTCGTGAAATCTCGAGCTTTGCCCGTCTGCGCCGCGGGGTAGGGCGGGCTGTAGAGGACGGGCGCCGGCTGCATGTAGCTCTGGGCCATGGCAACCTGACCACGCCGCAGAGCGGGGCGGGTTTTGCCGGTTTGAGTATGCTTTCCCGTCTGGCGGAATTGACCTCCGCCAGTGACCAGCCGCCGATTGCTACTTCGGGGGATGCGGCGTTATCCCTGCTTTCGCAAGATACCCTTCAGGCCGCCGGACAGATTGCCAGCCGGGGCGTTTATGAAGCGACGAATAGCCGCCTGACCGGCCTGTCGCCTTTCTCTTATGCTGCCGGGGCACTGCCCGTCATCCGTGATGAGAACGTCTCGACCAATGTGCTGATCGGGCACTTCGGTCTTGAAGCCGCATTGCTGACAGATGCAGCAGACCGGGAGAACGCTTTTGCCCTGGCTGCCAGCGACAACCTGGCGGCCCAGGCGGTGATGTACGCCAGTTCGCAAGACACGTTGATCGGGGAGGAAGTTTTCGCGGCCGGGGCTTATGTGGATGCCGGGCCATTCCATGCTGCCAGCCTGACTGCCCAGGATATCCTCCGCTGGATCATCATCGGTCTGATGGTCTTCGGTGCACTGCTCAAACTGGTAGGCCTGCCGTGAGATTGAAAGGGATTTTCTCTACATCCATTGCGATTGCTACCGGCCTGATAATCCTGGCGGGGTATTTCTTGGCTCTGCCGTTGCTCATCAACCTTCGCGTTGTCATCCTCAACTGGGCGGTCATCCTGGCAGCGTTCGCAGTCTGGATAGGCGTTGTCAACCTTTTTGCTGTCCACGCCCAGAAATTCCGCCAGAAAAAAGCAGGTCGGTTCTACAGCCTGGTTCTGGTCGTCACCATGCTTGTGACTTTGATCATCGGTTTGGTCACCGGTCCGCAATCGAAATTGATGACCGGCGTGTTTAACATGGTCCAACTACCGATTGAAGCCAGCCTGATGGCGGTCCTGGCGGTATCTCTGACATATGCGAGCGCCCGGTTGCTGCGCCGGGTGGATATGCTCTCGATCCTCTTCTTGGGAACAGCAGTGCTGGTGCTACTCGGCACAGCCCCCCTTCCTTTTATCGGGGAGATCCCGTTGTTGAGCGATCTCATCCGCCCATTTATTGCCCAGGTATTGGCTGCAGCTGGCGCGAGGGGTATATTGATCGGAGTTGCCCTGGGAATCCTGACTACTGGCCTGCGCATCTTATTCGGTGTCGACCGGCCTTATGGTGGTAAGTGATGGCTGAGACCCGTTGTCCCATGTGCAGCAAGCTCAATCCAGATAACCTGGAATCATGCCGGCACTGTCAGGCGCGTCTCAAACCATTGATTGTCTCAGGGGATGAGAAGGGTCAAACGGTCCGCCCCGGCGAAGCCCCGGTCAAGAAAGCCACAGCTGAATTCGAGAAGGTAACCCTCCCGCCCCAAAGCCCGATCCGTCCCGGGGAAGCACCGACCAAAAAGGACACCGGTGAGTTGGAACAGGCACTGCCTGCCTGGTTGCGTTCATTGCGCGGCCAGGAGGATACTCAGGATGAAACCCCTGCTGAGACACCGGCTGGTCCAGTAGAAGCCAGCGACGACCGGTCAACCGGCGAAACCGGGGAGACTGGCGATGGCCTGCGCGACTGGCTGGCTGGCATGATAGAGAAACCTGCGGACGAAGTTGAACAGGCAGCGGATTGGTTGAGCGGGATCCGGGCGGAGGCGACCGAAGATACTTTGTCGTCGCCTGAGCCGGATGAGATGGATCAGAGTGGTGGAGAGGATTGGCTCGCACGTCTCGGTGGCACATCTGAGATTACTCCTGCCATGTCTGCCGGGGCAGATATGCTGGCGGATGAATTCGGCTCCGAGACGCCAACATCGCAGCTGCCTGAAGCGACACCGGCTACCGAACCCTCACCCAAAGTGGTCTTCCCGGACTGGTTGGCTGGTCTGCAGGCGGGGGTGGAAACCCCGCAGGAAGCCCAAGTCCAGCAACCGGGCGAAGCAGTCCCCGCCGAAAGTATGCCTGATTGGATGGCTGGTCTGCAGCCACAGGCGGAAACCCCGCAGGAAACTCAAGTCCAGCAACCGGGCGAAGCGGTTCCCGCCGAAAGCATGCCGGATTGGATGGCTGGTCTGCAACCACAGGCGGAAGCCCCGCAGGAAGCCCATGTCCAGCGGCCGGACGAAGCAGCCCCCGCTGAAAGCATGCCGGACTGGATGGCTGGCCTGCAGCCGCAGGGTACCCCTGAAGCAGCATCGCCGGCTGAGACGCCGGCAGTGCCCAGCGATGCGCTGCCAGACTGGCTTGCCAGCGCGATCAGGGAACCAGTGGTGGATGAGGTGACAGTTGCGCCTGTCTCCAACAAAACGGAAACGCCCGATTGGTTGCAGGATTTCCGCGTAGAACCATCCTCAGAAGAATCAGATCTGGCAGACAATCTTGAAACCGGTCACCAGCCGGTTGCCGCCGCAGATTTTCCCCCGAAGACCGAGAAACCCACTGAGCCGATGCCTGGATGGCTGGCAGATATTGAACGCTCGGTGGGACCGTCAGAAAGCACTCCTGCCCTGATTGGTGATCATGAGGGGACATTGCCGGGATCTGCTTCTGAGACAGCCTACTCCATGGAAATGCCGGATTGGATCAACAAACTCAAACCGGATGCCAGCAAGGCCCCGCTGGCGTTTTTTGCCGACCAGACTGCTGACGATGAACCTGAAGACTTGGCCCCAGCTGAACTCCCCTCTTGGGTAAAGGCGATGCGACCGGTTGAGTCCGTAGTGGCCGAAGCCAGGGTCGCCCAACCTGCTGAAGAAGGAATGGTGGAACAGCAGGGCCCGTTGGCGGGTCTTAGCGGTGTTTTACCACCGAGTCCTGGTCTGGGTCCATTGCGAAAGCCGCCAGCATATTCGATAACCCTGCAGACGACCGAAGAGCAACAACGCTATGCCAGCCTGTTGGAGCAAATGATCTCTGAGGAGGCAACATCCCAGCCGGCGAAGAAAAAGAAGCGTGACCTGAGTGTCCGGATAATCCGTTGGATGATTGCCGCGGTGCTGTTCCTGGCAGTCAGCGTTCCGTTCCTGACCGGTGTGCAACTTGCCCCCCCCAGCACCCTCTATCCCCCAGAGTTGATCGCTGCATTCAATACCATCGGGGCATTACCGGCGAACGGTACCGTCTTACTGGCATTCGATTATGAACCAGCGCTCAGTGGAGAACTGGAAGCAGCGGCTGCACCCGTGTTCGACCAATTGCGGTTCTTGGACACAAAGTTGACATTTATCTCAACCTCGCCGACCGGCCCGATCCTGGCCGAACATTTCATGCAAATCACCCGGCCAGCTTATGGGCACCAGACCAGTGGAGAATACATCAACCTTGGGTATCTCGCCGGGGGTCCTGCCGGAGTCTTGTATTTTGCTGTTGACCCGGTTAGCACGGCACCCCTGACAGTGGGAGGGGATTCGGCCTGGGAGTTGCCGGCTTTGCAAAATATCCGCACCGTCAGCGACTTTGCGGCTGTGATTATTTTGACTGACAATGCGGATACGGGCCGTACCTGGATTGAACAGACCGCGCCGTACCTGGGGGAAACGCCGCTGTTGATGGTCATTTCGGCACAAGCAGAGCCGATGATCCGGCCTTATTATGACTCGGGACAGCTTGACGGGTTGGTGATAGGCCTGGCCGGCGGCAAGTCTTACGAGCAGGCGGTGCAGATGCCCGGTCTGAGCGAGAGGTACTGGAATGCTTTCAGTATCGGCTTGTTTGTCGCAGTAGTCATTATCACCCTGGGGAGCGCCTGGAGCCTAGTCGGTGTTCTGATTAACCGTCGGAAATTAAGGGAGGAAAAAGACGTATTATGAGCGCTGCTCCTGTCGATTTGATCACCGGCTTTTTTGGTTTTGTGTTCACTCTCATGGTCTTGAGTTACCTGATCGGGGACAACCCGCTGTTCCGCTTGGCGATCTATATCTTTGTTGGAGTCTCGGCTGGATATGCAGCTGTGGTTGCATGGTACCAAGTCATCTGGCCAAGGATGTTTCTGCCGCTGGTCAGTGGGAATTTTGTTACAATTTTATTGGGAACCGTCCCATTTTTCCTGTGCATCATGTTGCTGGCCAAACTCTCTCCCCGGGCAGCTCGTCTGGGCAATCCAGCGGTTGCGTTTCTGGTCGGTGTCGGCGCGGCGGTGGCAATCGGCGGCGCGGTCATCGGCACGATTCTTCCTCAGGTTGGAGCAACGGTGAACCTCTTTGACCTGGAACGCTCCGGGAGTCTCATCGAGAGATTGTTTGAAGGCAGTATAGTCCTTGTGGGTACCGCAACCACACTGATCTATTTCCACTTTGGGGCAAAGGCTACTCCGAGTGGACCGGTACGAAATAAATGGATTGCCGCCTTTGCCACCGTAGGCAAAGTCTTCGTGGGCGTAACCCTGGGCGTTTTATTTGCAGGCGCCTATGCAGCTGCGATGACAGCATTGATCGAGCGGATCTACTTCCTTTGGAATTATCTTTTCTCTTTCTTCTAGACAGGCCTTATGCCTTCTTCTCTCGTTGATGCTGATTCCCTGCTGGCCGTTGATGTTGGAACGGTAACTACCCGTGCCATCCTTTTTGACGTGGTGGAAGGGCGCTATCGTTTCATAGCTTCAGGGCAAGCGCCGAGCACTGCCGCCGCTCCCTTCAAGGATGTGAGCGAAGGTGTCCGCTGGGCGATTGAAAATTTGCAGGAGATCACCGGGCGGACTTTCCTCAGCTCGGACCATAAGCTGTTGCATCCCATGCAAGAGGGTGTCGGGGTGGATAGCTTCGTTTCTACTGTGTCTGCCGGTCCGGCACTGAGGGTGGCTGTTGTTGGGTTATTGAGGGATGTGTCCCTGGATAGCGTGCTCCGCCTGGCCCGTTCGACGTATGCCCGAGTGGTTGAGACTATCGGGTTGAACGACCGGCGGAAGCCTGAGGAGCAGATCGATAGCTTGATCCGCTTGCGTCCGGACATCATCCTGATTTCGGGTGGTACGGAGAGTGGAGCCACCCGGTCGGTCCAGAAGCTGATCGAGACGATTGGCCTGACGTGTCACCTGATGCCAGCCGAGAAACGCCCGGTGATCTTGTATGCGGGCAATCAGAAGCTTGCGGCCGAAGTGAGTTTGTCGTTGCAAACATTGACCCCCATGTTGCAAATCAGCCCGAACATCCGTCCGACACTGGAACATGAAGACCTGCAGCCGGCACAGCAAATCCTGGACCAGCTCTACAACCGCATCCGGAGCAACCAGCTTGCCGGTGTGAGCGAATTGAATGACTGGTCGAGTGGTGCGCAGTTTTCAACGGCTTTTGCTGAAGGGCGCATTGTCCGCTTTCTCAGTGATGTGTACAGCTCTCGAAAAGGAATCCTGGGTGTTGACCTGGGCGCGTCAGCCGTTACAGTCATTGGTGGTTTCGGCGGACGTCTTACCTTGAATGTCTATCCCCAACTTGGTTTGGGCGAGAACCTTGCCGGCTTGCTGAAGCATACTTCCGTGGATGATATCGTCCGCTGGTTGGCGCTGGATATTCCGGCTGATGCGGTTCAAGAGTACCTGCACCAGAAAGCCATCTACCCTTCCAGTATTCCTGCAACTGTGGAAGACCTTGCCATTGAACATGCCGTGGCACGCCAGGTACTCTATCTGGCGGTCAATGCCGCCGGAAAAGATTTTCCCCGCGGCGTCCAGAGGCCATCCCTTGGGCTGATGCCGTATTTTGAACCGCTCATTGCTGCAGGGAGCACGATCGTCCGTGCCCCAACACTGGGCCAGAGCTTGCTCATCCTCCTGGATGCCATCCAGCCTGTCGGGATCACAACCATCATCCTGGACCAAAACTATCTTCTGCCGGCGCTGGGCGCAGCAGCCAGCCGTAACCAGTTGCTGCCCATCCAGGTGCTCGAGTCGGGCGCCTTTCTCGGGCTTGCGACAGTTGTCGCGCCAGTCGCCTCGGCAAGACCAGGGACACCGATCTTGCGGGCCCGCCTGATCTATCGCGATGGGAACGAGATGAATGCGGAAATCAAGCAAGGCGCTCTGGAAATCTTTCCACTACCGGAGGGACATGTCGGCCGCCTGTATCTCCAACCTACGCACCAGGCGGATATCGGCTTTGGCCCGGGCCGCGGGGGTGAGGTGCCGGTCAATGGCACCATCATTGGTGTTGTCATCGACGCCCGCGGTCGGCCGTTGCGCTTACCCGCAGATCCCGACCGGCGGCGTGAACTATTGAAGAAATGGCTGTGGACTTTCGGAGGCTGACCTCATCATGCTGGCACCCGTTACTCATATCATCCCCCTGACCACAGTCCGCCGTGAGAGGCATTTGCCGAGTCCTGGCCGGGTTACTGCCCACCTATCTCAGAAAGTAAACCCAATGGATGTGGTTGCTGAAGCTGAGATCGGGCAGAATCATCTGTTCATTGATGTGGCCCAGCAACTCAATATCTCCATCGCTGCGGCGGAAAGCCTGATCCACTTTAATGTCGGTGAACGCATCGAAGAGAACCAGGTGATTGCCCAGAGGACGGGCATAATCCCACAGACAATCCGTGCTCCTATGGGCGGCCGGGTGGTCACCGTTGGAGCAGGGCTGGTAATGCTTGATGTCGGGGAAGGGACATTTGAATTACGCGCAGGCTATCCTGGGGCGGTGACGCGTGTCTTCCCCGAGCGCGGGGTGGAGATTTCGGTGACGGGCGCATTGGTGCAAGGTGTCTGGGGCAACGGTCGGATAGACAGCGGGCTTATGTTGCCCCTGCTCTCCCAACCTGAGGATGTGCTCCAGGTCCGCCAGATCGACGTCAGCTTGCGGGGATCTGTGGTCCTGGCCGGATACCTCAACGATACGAGCGTTTTGCAAGCGGGGAGTGAATTACCATTGCGCGGGTTGATCCTTGCAAATATATCACCGGCTCTTATCCCGGCTGCCTTGCAGGTGCGCTACCCGGTCATCGTCATCGACGGGTTTGTCCACTCGCCGATGAACATGGCGGCCTTTAAACTCCTCACCACCAATGCAAAACGGGAGGCGGCGATAAACGCCCAGTCCTATGACCGGTATTCCGGTACCCGTCCAGAGTTGATCATCCCATTGCCCGTCTCGCAGGAACCACCGACACCTCGCGATGTGGATATTTTCGCTCCCAATCAGCAAGTGCGCATTTGTCGTGCTCCTTGCCCAGGGGCGATTGGCACGCTGGTGAACCTGTTGCCAGGATTGACTGCATTTCCAAACGGGCTGCGCCTGGAAGCCGCTGAAGTGCAGCTTCACAACGGCGACCAAGTTGTCATACCGTTGGTTAATCTCGAACTTGTTGGATGATATAATATACTAAGGAGGAAGCAATGATAGACGATGGCAATGATTTCAACTTGGATGGTGTTGCGCCTCCGCCTGCCGAGGAATCAAACAACCGAACATTCTTGATCGTGGCGGGGGTACTTGCTGGTCTGGTCTTCCTGACCCTCGTCTGCATGGCTATTTATGCGCTTGTACTGGGACCACAGTTGCAGGAGAACCGCGATGCAACCCAGGCCGCGATTGCAACGCAAAACCTGGGGATGCAGCAGGCGATGACAGCCACAGCAGATGCTGCGTTATGGACGGAGACCCCGCTGCCCAGCCCCGAGCCGACTGCAACCAATACGCCAAGCCCAACCCCTGTCGTGGTGCTGTTGACCAATACGCCGGTTGCCGCTGTCAACCTTACTGCAACCTATGACGCGCTTCAGACCCAGTTTGCCCTGACCCAGACTACTTCCCTTGAGACTCCGACCTCCACGCTGACCACGGAAATGCCGGATAGCGGTTTCGCGGATGAAGTGGGCTTGCCGGCTTTGATCGGGATCACGGGTGCGCTGGTCGTCGTTATCCTTCTAGCTCGCCGTTTGCGGGCTAAACCAGCAGAATAGTGCGCTGCCAAGCTTCTTTAACAGAAGCTCCTGGTTTTGGTCACGAGGACCTGGTCATCAGGTCCTCGTTTTTTTTTGATTAATCAGAAACAGGGATAGGCAGAGTCGGGGATGGCTTCTTCGACCTGTATTGGGCCAGGCCGACACCGACGATGACGGTGAGCATGCCGATCCATTGCCAGGGAGTCAGGAATTCGTCGAGCAAGGTTGCGCTCATCAGCGCTGTCCAAATCGGTGACAGGTTGAGCAAGATATTCATTTGGAAGGCAGTGAGCACCCTCAAGGCATGGTTGTACAAGATGTATGCAAGGGAGGTGTTGACCACTGCCAGCCAGAAGATCAAGCCCCAAGTTCTCAAGGATGCCTGGGGCAGGCCTTCGACCAGCAGAGCAAGCAGGAGCATGATCCCCCCGCCGAGGGCAAGGGGCCAGGCGGTCAGGCTCAAGGTATCCGAACTGCCGTCCCTGGCAGCGCCACGCCCAAGCAAGCCAAAGAGCGTGAATGCCAGCAACCCGACCGCGAGGATGCCCAACCCGCGAGGTTCTCCCCCACGAAGACCGTTTGCAAAAAACATCCCAGTACCTGCGAGTGTGATGAAGATCCCGCCAGCCTGGACCCGATTCGGTAATTCCCGCAGCCAGAGGATCCCGCCAAATAGGATCATGAGAGTGATAGTGCCCATCAAGAACGAGACCGTCGTGGCGGGCAGATATTTCAGCGACCAGAAAGTGGCTCCATTTCCGATGGTATAGGCGCTAATCCCGATCAGGAAGTACCGCCACCACATCTGACGGGAGGGAACGGTTGGATTCTTCCGGCGGAGCAGGAAAGGGAACAAGATCAAGAACCCGAGGAAATAGCGCAGGCCACCGATGGTCAACGGACCGAGTTCGGGCAGGGCCATTTTTACGAAGACAAAGGAGGACGCCCAGACGATGTTGACAACAATGGCTTCAAAGATGGCAAGCGGATAGGATGGTTGTTTTGACATGAGTTTACCGTGGCCGGGCAGAACGCCCGAAGAACTGCTTGCAGGGAGAGGTAGCGCCCCAGTGACGGGAGATCAGGTGACGCTTCTGGCAACCTTCTGGCCATAATCTAAAAGCGCTTTGACCATTTCCGGGCTACGTCCTTCCGCATAGACCCGCAGAACCGGTTCTGTGCCGGAGGGGCGGATCAGCAGCCAAGAGTCATCCTGCATGATATATTTGACTCCATCCACGTTGCTGATCTCGACTAGTTGGACATTGCCAATCTCCGCCGGGGCTTGCTCGTTCAGATACTGGACCATCTCCGCTTTCGCCACCGGGCGGCTCAGGCGCAGGTCGTTCCGTTCGTAAAAAGCCGGGCCGACTTCCATTAGAAGTTCGTCGACCAATGCAGAGAGTGATTTTCCCGAAGCGGCGATGAGTTCGACCAGCAGAAGTCCCATGATGGGTCCATCGCCTTCCGGGATATGCCCTTTGAAGGATATCCCGCCGGATTCCTCGCCACCGATGAGCACATCTTCGCTCATCATGTAATCCGCGATATGGTTGAATCCAACCGGGGTCTCATAGAGCTTCAATCCATAACGTTTCGCCAGGCGGTCGATCATGCGTGTGGTCGACACTGTGCGGATGACTGCACCGCTCATGCTCCGCTTCTCCACCAGGTAGCGTAATGCCAGGGCCATGATCTTATGCGGGTCGACAAAATTTCCGCGCTCATCCATGGCGCCGATCCGGTCTGCGTCGCCATCGGTCGCCAGGCCGAAATCGCCCATACCGGTACTGACCGCGCTTGCCATCGCTCCCAGGTACCTTCCGATCGGCTCTGGGTGGATCCCCCCAAAACCGGGATTCATTTCGGCCCGGATTTCGGTAACCTCACAACCGGTCCCTTGCAGGAATGACTTGATCGCACCCCGTCCAGAACCGTACATCGAATCGACCACAAAGCGCTGGGGGTTTTCCGCGATGACATCCACGTTGATGAGCGTTCTCAGGTGTTCGAAATACGCCGGGAGGGGGTTGAACCTTTGAATCAAACCCATCTCGCGGGCTTTTTCAAAATCCATCAAGTTCGGACCCCTAGCGCGGATTTCGTTGTCATTGATATATACTTCCACCCGGCGGCACTGCTCGGGCAGGGCAGACCCGCCGTAGGAGCCTTTCAACTTTACCCCATTGTAGCGCGGCGCGTTATGGGAGGCCGTGATGACAACCCCGGCGATTGCACCCTGGTTCTTTACGGCATAGGAGATGGCCGGAGTGGGCGCATCTGCCTGGGCGAGCAGGACATTGAACCCATTGGCTGCCAGAACCCGGGCCACCTCACTTGCGTAACGGTCCGAGAGGAAGCGGGTGTCGAAACCGACCACGATCTTCCTGGGGTCCGGAGCCGGCCCGCCGTTGCCGGATTTATCCCAATGCTCCGAGGCGACAGCATCCGCGATGGCCTGGGCGACCATGCGCAGGTTGCCAAACGTGAAGGTGTCTGAGATAACGGCACGCCAGCCGTCTGTTCCAAAGTGGATTGTCATGCTAAGACTCCGGGAGTGGCTTGGGAGGGTTTTACAAGGTACTGCGAAAATATTCGCACCAGGATCCTGCCAAACACAAGGGATTTTACCCTGGTAGGTTCAGGGAGTTATGCAAGAAGCAGTAGATTAAGCAGATTTCATGGAACTTACCAGTTCGGCGCTGGCGTTGCAGTTACCAGGACGCTTTGCAGGACCCAACCTTCGACACCGTCCGTGGTGCGGATGAGGACCCAGATCGCGCCACTTACCTGCTCGACGTCCGGCAATACCTGGATCAGGGTGTCGTTCAGCAATGACCTGATAATGTACCCGCCACCTGGTTCCGAGCGGACCAGCGCCCCGCCCCCGACGGTGGAGTTGATCCGGGCGTAGACCGGGGTTGCCTGCGGCGTTGACGTCTTCGAGGGGGTGATGGTCGCCGGGATTTCCATTGTTGGTGTGCGCGTTGGGCCGGTGGGTGATGGATTTGTTGTCGCTGCAGGCACGTCTGTTGTTGTCCGAGTTGTGCTGGTCGGTAGTGGGCTGGATGTGATTGTGGGTGTTGCCGATGCTTGCACCAGGCCGGGGATGAAATAGGTGCCAAGGCCGGTGAACAGAAGCACTGCGGCCAGGCTCAAGACCAACATCACGATTGGCAACAGGTAGCCGAATATGTTTGCAGGCCGGAAGCGCAGAAATGCCAGCGTGATGACCCCGAGCAAAATTGCCAGGGAGATATGCACAAGGAAGACCAGGGCACCATCTGGCCAGATCCGTTCCGCGCCCACGCCCAGGCCGAATGCACCCGCACTGAGCGGCAGGTACAATTCATAAGTCAGCATCACACTGGGCAGCAGCGGCTTTTCCTCCGAACGGACGAAAGATACGACAAGCAGGATCGAGCCAAGTGACAGGACAAGCAGGTTGGGCCACCACAGGTGGGAGTGGATGTGCGCTTGCAACAGCGGGAGGGGCAGCCAGAGGCGCGCTGCCAGGCCGGCCAGCAGACCGGTAATGAAGATCAACCCGCTGCTGATCAATAGACCGGCCAGCGTTGTAAAGAAAAAACGCCACCCCCCGGTGGCCGAGGCAAGCGATAAACCCACCCAGGGAGTCATCAAGGGCGCCAGCAGGATGCCGAGCAGGAGCAAACTTTGGGAGTCCAGCAGGAACCCTGCCCCCAGGATTGCCCCGCAGAGCAGGGAGAACAGGAAGAATTCGATCGAAGGGAACGCCCGCTGGGCCAGATGGGTCAAGAGGAGGCCGCGGTCGTCATCGCCGGGCGCGACCAATCTGCGTCGAGCCCGCCTTCGTCTTGCAGGTGGCAGACGGATGGGTTCGGTCGGGAAAGCAGGTTCATCCTGCGGCGAAAAACCGCCGGGCAGGAAATCTTCTTCGTGATTTTTCATTTTCTCAAGGAGGCTACAATTCTCATCGGTTTTTCGAGCAGATCGAAGGCAGCGCTGATATCGGCCACTGCCAGGTCTGCGGAAGTTAATGTCTCCAGCGCCGTCCCCTCGGGAGAAAGGATACAGATGCCAAGGGCAGCAGTTTTGAGCATGCCAGCATCATTGGCACCCTGGCCAATTGCCGCCACGTGCTCAGCGGCAAGCATCTGCACATAGTGGGCTTTCTGGGCGGTTTCGCTTCCTGGAGTGATTCGCACCGCGGTCAAGTTGAGTTGGTGGTCTATCTCCGCTTGCCGGCCATGGGTGTCTGCGGTCAATAAATGGACCTCGAGCCGGTCCCGCAACGCCGAGATCCGCTTTGCCAGGCCAGGGAGCAATTGACCATCGACGGCCAGCGTACCGTTGACATCCATGACAAGGTGCTGCAGTTGCATCGTGCCGCGGCCGGGGATATCGAGCTCGATCATTGTTCTTATTATACATCAGCGCAGGCCAGGAGAAAAAGGTGGCGCATTGCCTCAAATAGAATCTTACTATTGGTAATATCGTTGCCTCAGAAAGAATGTTACCTTATGACGGAGCCGAAAGGCGCCGGAGGAGAACATGATGAGTCAACGAAGCAAGCGAGAATTGTTTGAGGCGATCCGT
>JBDRPT010000096.1:0-7344 GCA_043826785.1 Chloroflexota bacterium
CTGTATGCCACGTTCAAGTTGGAGTGCTTGAAAATGAAACGGCATCTTGGTCATTTTGCCTTGCGGGCACACTTGTATCTCAAGGCTATTCGCGTGGCGTTTGCCGAGTTGCAAGCTCTCAAGGCTGCGTAACATCAGTGAATTAATCCCCCTCTCGGCGAATCTGGTTGGAGGTGCCAATGAGCGCGATTTTCATTACATAAACATCAACTATGGACGCGATTTCAGCGCCCACGTAATCGGGGATATCATCTCAGCGAGAGAAGGTCATCCTTGTGTTGAGTGCGGTTCAGCTCTGCAAGAAATGCGAGGGGTTGAAGTCGGGAATATTTTCAAGCTCGGTACGCGTTATTCCGAGGCATTCAATTGTACCTACCTCAACAGAAATGGAAAAACGCAACCCATCCAGATGGGCTCTTATGGGATTGGCATTGGTCGATTGCTGGCCTGTATCGTGGAAGAACATCATGACGAAAATGGGATAATCTGGCCGATCAGCGTTGCCCCCTATCATGTTCACCTTGTCTCCCTGGGTCAAAATCAAGTGGCTGATCAAATCTTCACGCAATTGAACCAAAAAGCCGTCGAGGTCTTATATGATGATCGCGAGCAATCGCCTGGTGTAAAGTTCAACGACGCGGATTTAATCGGCATACCGATCCGGATCACCGTCAGCGAGAAGGCGCTCTCGCAGGGCAGGGTGGAAATAAAGCTTCGCCATCAACAGGAGCGGAAAATCATCCAGATACCGGATCTAGAGACCGGGATATTGGCAGAGATGCGTATATTGGAAGATGAGATTAAAACCACCAACAGCTATCAGGAATACAGCGGTTAGTCTGATAGGATGTCTTGATGCCTGCGATTGACATTGCCGAACTGGCAGCAAGAACTGCCATTCTCGCCGGGCTATTCTCGCAGCCGGAAGCCTTCGTGCGCAGTCTGCATGAGTTGCTAGATTCTTACACCAACCGGACGGTAAGGTCGCCCCGGTTTACCTACCGGGCTTCGATCCCAAGTTACCGGACCCCTCGCCCAGTCCTCCGGAAGATAGAGTCTATTCTTGCCCCATTATTGGACCAACACCCCGCAGATGCGGTCGTGCTCACAAGCGCTCTCTGGGATGCAGGCTATCTTGAGACCCGCCTGATCGCAGCCCGGGCTCTTGGGATGATCCCATCAGTGAACGCCATCTCCACGTTCGCGCGCCTCCCCGACTGGTTATCCCAAAACAAGGATAGTCTTATCCAGCGCTCACTATTAACCGACTCATTCTCCCGGATCCGCAGGGAGAACCCTGGTGCGTTCCTGCTTATCTTGGATGGATGGATCAACACGCACGACTCCAAACAACAGGGATGGGCATTAAGTGCTATCATTCCCCTACTGGAAGACCCGCATTTTGAAGACCTACCATCCTTATTCAAGATAATCCGGCCGGCTGTACTCGATGTGTCACCGATGACCCAGCTCGAGCTACAACATTGTCTTGCTGTTATGGAAAAACGGTTTATTGTAGAAACCGCTCACTTCCTGCGTGAGGTTGTCAGGGAAAATCCCAACCCCGAGTTATTACGGACTTTAAGACGGATCTTACTGAACCTATCCTTGGCATTACGCGAGGGACTGCGCGAGACTTTGCGTCAATATGATGAATAATAACTACCTCTTTCAACATTATTTCGCTTCCTTTTTCTGGTATAATCCACCCGCTGTGACTGGTCCTACCTGTGGCTGACCCTGCTGGTATGGAGACCTGCTCAACAATATCATTTGTAAGGAGAAGCATACGTCATGCCGCTCGATAAAGAAGTAAAAAACAAACTGATCTCGGAGTACCATCGCCACGAAACGGACACTGGTTCACCAGAAGTCCAGGTGGCCATCCTGACCACCAGGATTCTCCACCTCACTGACCATCTTCGGTCACATAAACACGATGAATCCTGCCGACGGGGCTTGCTTAAACTTGTCGGACAGCGGCGGAGGTTGCTGGCTTACATGCGCCAGACCAGCTACTCCCGCTACCTTGCCTTGACAGACCAATTGAAACTTCGTCGGAAATAACAACAACTGGTACGCCCGAGTAGATGGGCAAATGCCCTTCTACTCTTTTTATTCGAAAGGGTAACCATTACCCTACACTAGCATCCACCCGTCAGGAATTGAAATATGCTGGCAATCCCGGTTGCCGTCATCTCTCAGTCCCTGACCTGGTGGGAAATATAAGGAGAAAAATATGAAACCCGACGTTAAACGTTACACCACAACGGTGGGTAACCGGTCTCTCACCTTTGAGACCGGCAAGCTCGCCAGCCAGGCCGGCGGCGCTGTCACACTGCAACTGGGCAATGCGGTCATCTTTGCCACCGCAACGATGTCTTCAAAGGCTAGGGAAGGTATTGATTTCTTCCCTTTGAGTGTTGACTACGAAGAACGCCTATATGCCCGAGGGCGTATCCCCGGATCATTCTTCCGCCGCGAAGGACGTCCTTCCTCTGATGCCATCCTGACCGCCCGGTTGACAGACCGCCCCTTGCGACCCCTCTTCCCCAATGGCATGCGCAACGATGTCCAAATCATTATGTATTCGTTCTCTGCAGATGATGAGACCCCAATTGATATTCTAGCAATCAACGCTGCCTCCGCGGCATTAGTTATTTCGGACATCCCCTGGGATGGCCCCGTCGGAGCGGTTCGTATTGGTCGAGTGGATGGACAATTAGTTGTCAATCCGACCTTTGATGGGATAGCCCATTCAGATCTCGATTTGCGCCTCGCAGGGACACGGGATGCCATCCTGATGGTCGAATGTGGTGCGAACGAGGTACCAGAAGATGTCATGGTCTCAGCATTAGAATTAGGGCATCGCGAAATCCAGCCCATGATCGATCTCCAGCTCCAGATGGCTGCTGAGATAGGCAAGCCGAAGCGTGAAGCAATCTTCAGATTACCCGACGAGGAACTTCAACAGAAGGTGTTCGCGCATGTCGGCGACAAGATGAATCAATTACTTGACCGGCCGCTTGACAAGAGTGCTTTCTATGATGGCATGGACGCCCTCCTGGCCGATCTGACTTCCGAACTCATCCCGGTCGACCAGGACGATGTAGAAGGACAACCGAGCAGCGACGCTGTGCGGAGCGCCTTTTCAGAGGCGGAAAAAAGCATCGTTAGAGAGCGGATCTTGAACCTGGGCAAACGCCCGGATGGCCGTGGGCTGGCTGACATCCGTCCGATCTGGTGCGAAGTCGACATCTCCCCACGCGCCCATGGTTCGGGCCTGTTCACCCGCGGCGAGACACAGGTCCTCACGCTTGCCACTCTCGGAACCCTCTCGGAGTCCCAGACTCTCGACACCCTTACTCCCGTGGATACCAAACGGTATATGCACCATTACAACTTCCCGCCCTTCTCCGTTGGCGAGGTCCGCCCAATGCGTGGATCGAGCCGTCGCGAGATCGGGCACGGCACGTTAGCGGAACGGGCCCTTGAGCCTGTGATCCCGCCGGAGAGCGAATTCCCATACGCACTGCGCCTGGTTTCTGAGGTGCTCTCGTCAAATGGGTCGACCTCCATGGCATCCGTTTGCGGATCCACCCTGGCACTGATGGATACTGGTGTGCCGATCAAAGCAGCTGTAGCCGGTATTGCTATGGGTTTGATCATGGAAGGCGATAAATACGCTGTCCTTACGGATATCCAGGGGACTGAAGATCATCTAGGCGATATGGATTTCAAAGTGGCTGGGACCGACAAAGGCATTACTGCCCTGCAAATGGACATAAAAATATCCGGCATCAGCACTGATATCATGCGCCAGGCTTTAGAACAGGCGCACCGAGCCCGATTGGAAATCATCAAGGAAATGTTAGCTGTCATTTCTGAACCCCGTCCGGAACTCAAGCCACACGTCCCACGCATCACTACGATAAAGATCCCCGTGGACAAGATCGGCGCCCTGATCGGCCCGGGTGGGAAGAATATCCGCGCCCTGCAGGAAGAGACCGGAACAAAGATCGATGTCGAAGAAGATGGTACTGTCTACGTTGCGTCTGTCGATGGTGTTGGGGCCGAGATCGCCTGCGAACGCATCCAGGCGTTGACCGAATCAGCACAACTGGGCCGCATCTACACAGGCAAGGTTGTGCGCGTGACCGATTTCGGCGCCTTCGTCGAGATCATTCCCGGAACGGATGGGATGGTGCATATCTCCCAGCTGGATAGCGAACGGGTCAACAAAGTCGAAGATGTCGCCAAACTCGGTGATGAACTGACCGTCATGGTCACCGGGATAGATGACATGGGCAAGATCCGCCTCTCGCGCCAGGCCGTACTCGAGGGTTGGACCCTGGAACAGGCGCAGGAAAGCGACAGGCCGCGTAACTCCGGTCGGAACTCGCGTGATCGCAACCCCGGTGGGGGCAGATCAGGGGGGAGCCGCGGTGGTGACCGCACCAGTCGGGGTGACCGGCGCTAATCAAAGCTCCTATTGCGGGGCGGGTAGGTTACCCGCCCCGTTATCTATTCAAAGACGATGCTCAGCCGAATTCGAAAGGAAAAAGCGGATTTTCCCGTCCATTTTGGTTGATGTTCTGGGGATTATTACTCAGCACAAGCGGTGCGAGCATGGTTTGACCTTTCCTGCTTATATATATCGGTAGCAAGCTCGATCTGCCGCGGACTGCTATCGCAACCCTGACCAGCATCAACGCGGTCACTTCCTCGATTTCCGCATTCTTCGCCGGACTGATCGCGGACCGTGTCGGCCGGTAGGGGATTCTGATCATTAATCATCCCCATGAAGGTATAATCAGGAAAAACTGCCGCAGGAGAAAACAAATGCGCGAGATCTTCTACCCGAAAAGCATTGCCGTAATTGGAGTTTCCGAGAAAGCAACCAACCTCGGACGCAATATCATCGGAAATCTGGTCGAGTATGGCTTTGATGGCATTGTGTACGCTGTAGGACCGAACGGTGGTGTGATCGAGACCCACCGCATCTACAAAACTGTCGGTGAGATTCCCGACCAGATCGACCTGGCAGTCATCCTTACACCCGCAGCGACTGTCCCTGGTATACTCGAAGAGTGCGGGCAAAAAGGCATACGCTGGGGAATCATTGAGACGGCTGGATTTGGGGAATACAACGAGGGCGGACGCGAGATCGAGGACGCGATCGATCGGATTGCAGACAAATATGGCATCCGCTTTGTGGGACCCAATTGCGTCGGCGCAATTAATATGGAAAACGGTTTGTGTGTACCATTCCCACGTTTGCATAAGTTTGTGAAACCGGGTGAAGTCTCGCTGCTCGTCCAATCTGGTGGTGTTGGTATGAGCGTTCTCAACCTGATGGCGAACGAGGGACTGGGGTTGAACAAATTCCTCTCGATGGGGAATATGCAGAACATCGATGCCGAGACTATGCTCGAATATCTGATCACCGATCCGGGAACGGACAGGATCTTCTTGTACCTCGAGTCCATACGTGACGGGCGGAGGCTGATGGATATCGCCCGCAAATCCAACAAACCGGTCCTGGCATTCAAGTCCAACATCGGCCAATTCGGGCAGAACATTGCCATGTCGCATACCGCATCGTTAACCAGCAATGACAAAGTGGTCGATGCGGCTTTTCATCAAGCCGGCATTCTACGTGTCCGTGATGCCACATCGTTGGGGAACAGCCTGAAGGTACTGGAGATGCCGCCGATGAGAGGAAAAAATCTAGCTGTGATTTCCCGCTCGGGTGGCCATGCGGTCATTGCTGCGGATGCATGCGAACTCTCGGGCTTCAACCTGGCTCCCTTTCCCGATAGCTTCTTGCGGGAGATCGAGAAACATTTCCGCGCGTCGGTTATCCGCCTGACCAATCCACTTGACCTTGGAGACTTGTTCGACCTGGATGTATACGCCCAGATCGTTGAGCAGACCCTGCAAGTCGAGAGCGTGGATGGGGTAGTCTTTCTGCACACGTCCATCCTTCACGCGGAAAACCAGAAGAGCCGGCAACTGCTCGAACGTTTGATGAAGCTGGTCGAAAAATATGACAAGCCTGTGGCTTACTATATTTCTACGGCAGCCCAGGAAATCGCTTACCTGAAACAGACCTATACTTTTCCAATCTTTACCCAGGTGGTCGAGACCGTGCGAGCCCTGGAAATGAGCCGGTATTACTATTCCCAAGCAGAGTTGGCCCGCCGGAAGGAGGAAATTCCGGTATTCCCTGCAAACACCGAGGATGTGCGTTCCCTGGTTGAACAGGCGATGGCCGAAAAACGCGACCTGCTCCTATCCGAGGCATTGGCGGCGCTGGAATGTTACGGCATTCCTACCGTGCGCAGCGTGGTAGCCGGGACCGTCGAAGAAGCAAGGCAAGCTGCGGAGGCACTTGGTTACCCGGTGGCTGTCAAGATCATAGCAGAACAAATCTCACACAAATCCGACGTTGGGGGAGTCCAACTGAACCTGCGCAACGGTCCGGCAGTCGCCACTGCGTACGAAGACATGATGGCGCGAATTCACGAGGCCTATCCGAAAGCCAAGATAGATGGCGTGCTGGTGCAACCGATGATCACTGGAGGCCGCGAGTTGATCCTGGGTGGCAGGCAAGACCCGCAATTTGGACCGGTGGTGTTGATCGGATTGGGCGGAATCTTTGTCGAGATCTTCGAGGAAGTGGTTGTGCGCGTGGCGCCTATCTCACGGCGTGTGGCATTGGAGATGGTGGATAACCTGCGCGGGGTTCAGATCCTGAAGGGGGCGCGCGGCCATAAACCTGCAGATATTGATGCGCTGGTCGACGCACTATTGCGGCTATCGCAACTGCTTGTTGATTTCCCCGAGATCAAAGAGATCGATATCAACCCGCTGCGAGTCTTCCCCGCCAACGATGGCTGCTCCGCCTTGGATGCCAGGATGATTCTTTAGGATTGTATGGCATGGGTGTCATCAACCCGCACGATAATCGAGCTTGTGTTGGTGAATGGATTCGTCCCGGAAATTCTACTCTACATACAGGAGAGGTAACCCGACCCACATACCTGAGCGACCTCAAATATACGCCTTGAGAGTTTTATTCAAAGCATATAAGCGAGAATACCCTGGCTCATGCTCCACTCTGTCCATCTAGCTTGAGCATCTGCTCAAGCTTTGCCTTCACACCTCGCCAGTCTGTATCTAAAATACTGAAATAGACCGAATTGCGCATTCCGGTGAATTCGTCCACCGATTCCGGTTGATTGCGGCCAGTGCGGGGTGAAGAAGGACTGGTATGTTAATTATAAATCAACTGGCCGAATTGAGGTCAGAAGAACGCAACCTTCGTTGAGATTCGCCAGA
>JBDRPT010000097.1:0-7761 GCA_043826785.1 Chloroflexota bacterium
GTGGTCATAGCTAAACCTCCTGTGAGTGGAATGGGCGTTCACAGGAAATATAGCCCCGATCGGGACAAAATATGAGATTCTAGAAAATCTGGTGGGAAGAGCGAGAGTCTTAACTTACCTGCGCGAAGCGCTTAGTTCAACACTGTTTCTGCGGAACAATCTGTATATATATCCAATCTGATGGTATTAGACGGAAAGCTCCGTATAATTGCTTATGGTCGGATTGCCCTGCCGTCTAATCTCCGATACCATTTGGCTGGATAGGCGGCAACGGATTAAGGCTGGAATCAATTAATTATAGGCCTGCGCTCCTCTCAAAGTCAATATGCAAAATGCACCCCCGTCCCCCAGCGAAAAAAACTCCTTGAGCAGAAATGCATATTAGCCTGGCGGCCTGAATCTGTCACTCGTCCCGGCTTTCGAGAACCTGTCCAGTCCTGCCTCCCCGGGAGGCCCGCCCACGCCGCCTCAGATCGCCCGCACCAGGGCCAGGACCCCGAAGGCCAGGATAACGACCCCGGAGATGCGGTTGACCCAGCGCATCCCGGTCAGGTTGAATTTTCCCCGCAAAAGACCCACCCCGGCGCTCAGGAGCAGCCACCAGGCGGCCGAACCGGAGAATACGCCCAGCACGAGCGTACCCGCCGAGGTGTAATCCCCGCCAGCGCTGGCCAGGTCGAGGCCGGCGAAGATGGCGGTGAAGGCGATGATCGTCATCGGGTTGGTCAGGGTCAGGAGAAATGTCGAGCCGAAGGCGCCCAGCACCCCAACCGGCCGGGTTGGGGCAGGTTCCGCCGACGGCCTGGCAAGCAATGTCTTGATCCCCAGCCAGCACAGGAAACCACCGCTGGCCAGGCGGAGCCAGTCCTGCTGTTCGACCAGGAAGGACGAAATGAAGGTCAAGCCGAAGGCGGCGATGCAACCGTAGACCGCATCCGCGCTGGCTGCGCCCAGGCCTGAGATGAAACCGGCCAGGCGGCCATCGGAGAGCGTCCGGCGGATGCACAGCACTCCGATCGGACCGACCGGCGCGGCGATCGAGAATCCGATCACCAGGCCCTTGATGAGCAAGCCGGCGTCGATGCTAGATCCAGCCCAGCGGGATGAAGATGACCAGGGCGGCCAGTGAAACTGCCCAGATCGTCCCGACCGTAACCAGCTTGTTCTTCATCGACTTCATATCGAAGACCCAGAAGGCGACGA
Source organism: Chloroflexota bacterium (assembly GCA_043826785.1). Classification (GTDB taxonomy): domain Bacteria; phylum Chloroflexota; class Anaerolineae; order Anaerolineales; family Villigracilaceae; genus JBDRPT01. Next base: position 1,204 of record JBDRPT010000097.1, read on the forward strand.
CGAAGAAGGTCAGGTAACCGAAGAGGAAGATCAGCCAGGGGGCCTCGCGGTTCCACCAGGCGTATTCCCAGGTCAGGGCATTGACGCTGTTGAGCAGGTACTCGACGAAAACGCAGAAGGCCGACCCGGCGACGGCGATGAACCAGCGGTTGGGAATGCCGAGGATGCGGTCTTCCTTGCGGGGCAGCAGCATCTTACCCCAGATGACCCCCGAGACAGCGAACATGAACATGATCTCGATGTTCAAGCCGGCCAGGATGAGGTAGGCGGTGTCGCCGGGTGCGCCCCAGACCGGGGCGTAACCGCTGAAGTGCAGGACCAGGCTGTTGACGATCTCGTTGATCCAGTCCATGCCCCAGAACGCAAGGCCGGCCAGGATCAGGTTCCAATTGCGTTTCTCCGCCTCCACGGTGTAGACGTAGAAGACGAAGGCCAGCAGCGGGATGACATACCACTGGAACTGGCTGCCATCACGCAGGATCGATAGGGCTTGCAGGGCGTTATCAGTCATCAGTGTCTCCTTGGGTTTCGTGTTTTCCTGCCGGTATTCTGGAGGATGAATTTGTCAAATCCTTATGGCGCTTGTTGCATCAAGTAACTGGTCAAGTCGCCTGCCGGGGGCGGCATGCGGTACAGGAAGATCAGGTCATGCTTGTCCACACACTCGGGCTGCCAGCCGGGAAGGTCCACGTTGATGCTGACGATGCGAGCCCCGTCCCGCAACTGCCGTTCCAGGTGGGCTTTCAGCCTCCCGTCGTAGCGGCTGTAGCCGTACCAGAAGATCACATCGGCATCGGTCAGGTCCGCGCGGTAGATATTCCCCCACCGGACGGAGACCTGCGGCCAGGTACCGGCCAGGAGGGCTCTCAGCCTTGCGATCAGGCAGTGCACCGGGGAGATCTCGATCCCGATGGCCCGCGCCCCGAGGCGCGCGGCGGCGAGCAGCACCCGCCCGTCGCCGCAGCCCAGGTCGTAGAATATCTCGCCAGTCTTAAGCTCTGCCAGCTCCAGCGCCCGGCGGATGCGCTTGGCGTGGGTGGGCACCCAGGGGATGCCGGCCAGGATCGGGATCAGGATCCATGACACGCCGGCAATGAGGACCAGAATCGAGAGGATATTGACTGCCAGTTGCAGCTCCGGGATCATTCTGCCCGCCTGTTAATGAAATTGCTGCAGGGCCCGATACAATGCCTGAACGCCAAAATCGATCGCCGCAACCGGGACACGCTCATCGGCGCCATGCGCCATGCGCAGGAAGTTGAAATCATCCGGCAACAAGAGCGGGGTGAAACCATAGGTCTGGATGCCCAGCTTGGAAAGCCAGCGGGCGTCGGTCACGCCCATCATCACGAAAGGAACCGAGGCGCCAGCGGGGTCGACTTCGCGCAGGATCCCGCTCAAGGTGTCGAACAGGCCCATGTCCGGGGCGGTGGGTCCTTCGTCGGCGCGGACGAGTTCTAGCTCAACATCCGCACCCAGCAAGGCGCGCACCTCGGCCAGCATCTGTTCCGGCTTCAACCCGGGCAGCAGGCGGCCATCCATTTCCAGCTCGACTTCAGCGGGGATGACATTGATCTTGGTGCTCGCCCGCAGGATGGTCGGGCTGACGGTGTTGCGCACCAGCGGGGCGAACAGCACGCTGTTCTTGCCGAGCAATTTCAAGACCGTGTCGGTCAAAGCCGGGTTGAGCAGTTGGCGCAGGACGAAACCACTCGAACCGGGCAGGACGCTGGCGATACTCTCGATCATCGCCTGCACGGCCGGCGTGATGTGGATCGGCAGCTTGCGTTCGTCGAGTTGGCGCAGGGCGCGGCCCAGCCTGGCCATCGCCTGACCGTGGACTGGCATCGATCCGTGTCCGCCCAACCCACGGAAGGTCGCTTTCATCCAGCAGATCTGTTTTTCGCCGACCATGATCGGATAAACCCGTTTTCCGCCCATGCTGATATTGACCCCACCGAACTCGCCCAGCGCATAGCGCACCCCCGCGAACAAGCCTGGGTGCTGCTCGACCAGGAAACGGACGCCGAAATCGCCGCCCGCCTCCTCGTCTGCGACCGCGGCGAAGATGACATCCCCTGGCAGAGCGGCAGCCTCCGCCTTGGCCTTCAGGAAGGCGGCCAGCATCATCGCCACTCCGCCTTTCATATCCAGGGCGCCGCGACCCCAGATGAAGCCATCCATGACCCTGCCTTCGAACGGGGGCTGGGTCCATTGTTGGTTCTCCGTCGTGACCACATCGACATGCCCGTAGAGCAGCAGGGGCGGCGCTTTGCCCATCCCTTTGATCCTGGCGACCAGGTTCGGGCGCTGGCGGGTGCGGCCGACCAGCTTCGACTGGATCCCGGCCTCTTTCAGCAACCCGTCGATATACAGGATGCAATCGCGCTCGTCCCCCGGGGGATTGGTGGTATCGAAGCGGATCAAATTCTGCAGAAGTTCCACTGGGCGTTCATAAATCGGTGCGTCTTTCTTCTTCGGCATCTGATTTGCTCCTCACATTACACGGGTTATGAGTTTCTCCATCCGCTGGTGGTGGGACCCCTTCCAGTAGACCTTATCGCAGTCCGGACAGCGGGAGAAGTCCTCGAAATATTCTTTCGTCAGCGCTTCGAGCCGGTCGAGGATCTGCGCCTTGCTGACCGGTTCGAGCAGGCCGTTGCAGTCCATGCAACGGCCGAAAGGGCGGGCCAGTTCCTTGAGCTGGTATCGGGCAACCACTTCGTGAAGTTGTTCCTCCGGGATGAGCGAGCGCAGGCAGTAACCCCGTTGGATGGCCTTGCGCATCAGCAGGCGCCGGTCGCGGGTCAGCAGAATGCGCGCATCTTCGTTGAGCATGGCTGCCAGGGCTGCGTCGTCGGCTCCGCCCGGGTACAGGCTGTCGAAACCGAGCATGCGCAGGTAGGCCGCCAGCCGGCCGAGGTGGATGTCGACCAGGAAGCGGGCGTCATCCGGGCAGGCGGGTGGATGCGGGCGGACCTCGACCCGGTCGCCATCCTGGGGGCGGTACTCCATCCCGACAGGCGCCCCAGCGACGAGGATCTCACCCACTTCGACATGCGGTACGCCAAGCGACTCGATCAAATGCTTGACGGTCTGGTGCTCGGCGAAGCGCAGCGGGATGGCCTGGCCGCGCTGCCTCGTGGCCAGCAGGTCGTTCAAGGAGGCGTGGAATACAAAAACCGCCGCGTTCACTCTGCTAACATCTTATAGCAGAATCGAGGCGGCGTCAAAGGGTTTTGGCCCGGGCTCGTCAGGTTTTCTTGAGGATCCGGCGCTGGCGGGAGAATTTCTGTCGGAACCCACTGGCCCACCTGCGCACCGGGGGGATGCGCAAAACCAGAAGGAGGACGACCAGAATTCCCAGGAGCAAAGGTTGCAGGATGTCACCGCTCAGGGCGAGCAGGTTGCCCTTCTTCGCCCAGGCAAAATGGATGATATCGACCAGCGCAGCCAGATAGACCAGCCGGTGCAGGTTGATCCAGCCGCGGCCCATTTTTTTCATGAACCATTTGAATGATGTGATTGCCAGCGGGAGCAGGATAAAGAACGTGGTCATGCCCATCAAGGCGTAAGGCTTCTTCAATAAGATGGTGTTGAGTTCTCCCAGGTTGAAGCCATAATCCACCCCGATGAACATGAGGGCATGCAGGGAAGCGTACATGAAGGCGTAAAGACCCAGGGCGCGGCGGCGCTTGAGCATCTCCCGCCAGCCGAAGAGGGTATGCAGTGGGGTCGCGGCGAGCGAGGCGATCAGGAAATACGCCGCCAGGCGGCCCAGCCGCTGGGTGACCTCCTGGATCGGGTTGATGGTCAGGGCGTTGCTGTAATAATCCAGGACGATCCTGGCCAGCAGCAGCCAGCCGAGCAGATGGATGCTGACCTGCAACCAGGTGAAGCGCTTCTTTTTTATGGGCTTAATAATTCACGCTCAAGTTCATATCCGCGTACAGGCTGGCGACTTCCTCGCCATACCCGTTGAACATCAGGGTCTCGCGGCGGCTGAGCTCCCCGATCCTGCGTTCGGAGCTCTGCGTCCAGCGCGGATGATCGACCTGTGGATTGACATTGGAATAAAAGCCGTATTCCTGCGGGGCGATGTCGTTCCAGAACGTTTCCGGCAGCTCCTCGGTCAGTTCGATGCGCACGATGGCTTTGATGCTCTTGAACCCGTACTTCCACGGCACCACCAGGCGCAGCGGGGACCCGTTCGGGTTGGGCAGTGGCTGCCCGTACAGGCCGGTGGCCATCAGCGTCAGGCGGTGCATGGCTTCGTCCAGCCGCAACCCCTCAGTGTATGGCCAGGGGTAGAACCGGCTGCTTAATCCGGGCATTTGCTCCTCGTCCTGGATGGTGACGAAACGGACGTATTTTGCGCTGCTCATCGGCTCGACCTCCCGGAGCAGGCGGTTCAGTTCGAACCCGGTCCAGGGGATGACCATCGACCAGGCCTCGACACAGCGCAGCCGGTAGACCCGCTCGACTTGTTCGAACTGGAGCAGCTCCTCGATGTCGAAAACCTTCGGTTTGTGCACCAATCCACCGACCTCGACCGTCCATGGCCGGGTGCGGAAGCCCTGGGAGAGCGAAGCCACGGCGCCCTTATCGGTGGAGAATTCGTAGTAATTATTGTAATTGGTGATCTCCTCGAAAGTGTTCGCCTGGGTGCCGAGCTCGTCCATCTGGGGTGGCAACCCGAGGGGACGATCCGGGGCTCCGGTCACCGCCGGATTGGTCGTCGCATTCTGGGGCGCGCAGGCGGCCAGCAGCGAGGCGGCCGTGAGGATGCCCATCGCCTTGAGAAAGTCCCGCCGGGAGATGTACTCGCGCTGGGGTGTGATCTCGGATGATGGCACCCCAATATGCTTCAGCTTCTTTTCCATCGAATACCCTCCAATCTAATATTGCGGGTAAATTTTATCAGGTATTCATTAATGGAATATGAAAGGGAATAGGTGCGCTGCGACAGTCGCGACCCTACTCGTGGACGCTCTCACGGAGCAGGATCGCCTTTTTCCGGGCGCTGCCATAGCGATATCCGCCGAAGGCTCCCAGCTTGCGCAATACGCGGTGACAGGGGATCAGGTAAGCCACCGGGTTGCGTCCGACAGCATTGCCGACCGCCCGGGCGGTGTCTTTTCCGCACACGCCGGCCGCCAGGCTCTGGTAACTGAGCGCCCGCCCGGCTGGGATGCGCAGCAGCGCCTCCCAGACTTTGAGCTGGAAATTTGTCCCCCGCAGGTGCAGGGTCAGGGTTCCGGCCGGGGCCGGGGTGAATATCTGGCGGACGGTCTCCCCGGTCCGGTCGGGGTCGTTGGTAAAGGTGGCTTTCGGCCAATGGGATTGCAGTTCAACCAGGGCGCCCGGGCGGTCTCCTGCCAGGACAAATCCCAGGAAGCAGATCCCCCGGCCGGTGACAGCCAGCAGGCACTCCCCGAAAGGTGATGGGTGGAACCCGTAATAGATGTCCACGCCCTGCCCTCTGCGCTTGTATTCCCCGGGAGTGACCGCTTCGCACTGGACGAACAGGTCGTGCAGGCGGCTCGGGCTGGATAGTCCGGCCTGGTAGCTGGCGTAAAGCACGTCCGAGGAGGCAGCCAGCAGCGATTTAACGTTTTCCTTGGTCAAAAACTGGAGCAGTCGTTTCGGGCTGATCCCGGCCCAGCGGGTGAACAGGCGCTGGAAGTGATATTCGCTCAAGCCGGCGCTGGCGGCGATCTCTTTCAAATCCGGTTGGTCTGCTGCATGCGCTTCGAGATAGATGATGGCCTGCTCGATGCGGGCGTAATCTTCGCAATTGCGTTCGTATTTATCTAGGTTCATGCCAATATTCTAACAAGCAGTCTGGTCCCAATCCACCCGAATCTTGCGCTCCTATGCCGCTTCTCCCGTTTTGGCGGGGAGATTGGTTTAACCGTAGGAGCAGCAGTAATCCACCGGCACTTTGAGCACCAGTTTGAACGAAGCATTGGCCGGGACGTGGAAGGCCTCGCCGGTCTTGAAAGTCTGCCAGGATTCGCTGCCGGGCAGGAGCACATCCATTTCTCCGGCGAGCAGCTCCATCAGCTCCGCTGCCTCGGTGCCGAATTCATATTCCCCGGGCAGCATGAAGCCGAGGGTCTTGCGTGTGCCGTCCGCGAAGAACACGTTGCGGCTGGTGACTTTGCCGTCGAAGTAGATATTGGCTTTCTTGACGATGGTCACGTTCTCGAATTTCTGCTCTGACATCGTTGCTGAACCTCCTGGAAAGGATAGTTGAATAATCAATTTTTCTACCGTACAATTACGCGCGAGGGCTCAAAATAGAACGCGGATGACGCTGATTCAGCCGATTTCCGCGGATAAAACTCAAAAAAATCTGTGCTCATCCGCATCATCCGCGCTGATCCGCGTTCTATTTTCCCGGATGTACGGTAGAGTTGCGCATTCCGGTGAATTCGTCCACCGATTCCGGTTGATTGCGGCCAGTGCGGGGTGAAGAAGGACTGGTATGTTAATTATAAATCAACTGGCCGAATTGAGGTCAGAAGAACGCAACCTTCGTTGAGATTCGCCAGA
>JBDRPT010000098.1:0-24278 GCA_043826785.1 Chloroflexota bacterium
TGCCACGTTCAAGTTGGAGTGCTTGAAAATGAAACGGCATCTTGGTCATTTTGCCTTGCGGGCACACTTGTATCTCAAGGCTATTCGCGTGGCGTTTGCCGAGTTGCAAGCTCTCAAGGCTGCGTAACATCAGTTAATAACAGCTTGCGTTATTAACATTAGAACCATGATTCCTTGACCAAATCCGGTCGACGGCACATCATGGTGGGCAAAGTGGCCATCGCCCTGCTGAAAGAGCACTGCCAGAGGCAGGAGATGCAGAAAGCCTTTGTAGGCAACCGCTGGCAGGAACACGGCATGATCTTCACGACCAGCATCGGCACTTACATCGACCAGACCAAGGTCTCGCGCGCGTTCAAGCGTATCCTTCGAGAAGCCGGTCTGCCGAATATCCGCTTCCACGACCTGCGGCACACCTCGATCTCGATCCTGCTTGACAATGGCACACCGGTCAATACGGTCCAGAGTAGGGCAGGTCACTCCAAGGCGAGCGTCACCACCGACATCTACGGGTACGCAATGGCCCGTTCCCAGGAAGCGGCAGCCAGGATGATCGAGGAGATTGTGACACCGCTCACAAATGAGTTGCGGTAGGGTTGCTGTCGGTTTTTGCCCCAAAAAGGTGATCCCCCATGTTTGGTACGGTAGCGTACAAGAGTACCCCCGAATATGGGGGGTAACATCCAAGAGTGGAAGCTATGGAATTGCGACGCCCGGACTCATAATCGCTTGGTCGTTGGTTCGATCCCAACCGGGCCCACTTCCCCCCTCTAGATAACTTTGTCGTGGCCCCCGGAAGGGGGTGTTATTCGATCCCAACCGGGCCCATTTCCCCTTAGTCACCGCGCAGGTGCGTGGTGTATGAAGATGCGTGCTCGAATCGTGTGCGGCTACAAAACCTGGCCAGGTATGCGGGCTGACCTCCTGCTGGGGGCACGAAATCCGGCTAAGATTGAAAAACTGTAAGATGGACTCTTTTCCCAACAATTTCCCAAGTTCGCCAACCACCCATGGTACATATGGTTGGTTTGACTCTGGATTTGAAAGATTGTAAACTAATCTTAGGGTGTGGTTTCGGTCTTCTTTCCAGAAAGGGAGGGTCTCATGTCCAGGTACCGGCTTGTGTCCTTTTTCGTCATCGTGCTGCTGCTGGCGATGCTCCTGGGCTGCAATATGCCCAGCAACATCTCGGTGGCCTGTAATGTGGCCGACCTGATCGCGGCGATCAACCAGGCGAATGCCAATGCCAACCTCACCACGATCGCCCTGGATGAGGGGTGCATCTACACGTTGACCGCGGTGGATAATGATATCGGGTTCGGTTTTCTCTCGCCAGGTGAAAGCCAGGCGAACGGGTTGCCGGCGATCACCACCCGGGTCGTCATCAGCGGTGATCACGATGATCCGCCGATCATCCGCCGTTCCAATGCACAAGGGACTCCGGAATTCCGTTTCTTCTTCATCACCGCCCAGGGGAATTTAACCCTCGAAGCGATTGTGCTTGAGAACGGTCTCAACGCCTATGCAGGCGGCGCGATCGCGGTCGAGGGCGGCTTGCTGACCACGGATTATGTCCAATTCTTCGATAACGCCTCCCCGGGCGGCGCTCCGGTCGCAAATACGACCGGTGGCGGGGGTGGGGGCGCGATCGAGAATTGGGGTGGGACGATCGTTATCCACAACAACAGTTTCTCTGGCAATAGCGCCCTGGGGGGCGGCGCGATCGACAACCGTGCTGGAGGCACAATCACGGTCGATAACTTCAGCCTGTTGAACAACAATTCAGCCCAGAACGGCGGCGCGGTCCTCAATATCGGCGGGACGGTGACCATCACCGGAAGCCATGTCAGCGACAATACAGCTACCCAGTCAGGTGGGGCGATCTTCAACCGCGGCATCCTGGTGCTCGAGCAGGTCATTTTCGAGAATAACAGTCAGACGGGATCCGGGGGCGGGGGGGCGGTGGCGAACTTCACCAATAACCCCACCAACTTCCCGGCCGAGGTGACTGCTACGGACTGTATCTTCTCCGGCAATGCGGGTATTCGCGGCGGGGCAGTCGATAACGTCGGCGGTACGGTCGCCATCACGGGCGGTGCGCTGCGCAATAATACGGCTGGTCTCTGGGGAGGTGCTGTCTTCAACGCCGCTCATGGGACTGTCGATGGGTCGCTGACCCTGGCCGCCAGCCTGGTGAAAGACAACCAGGCCCCGGTCGGTGGCGGCATCTTCAACGCCGGCCTGATGACCGTGATCAACACCACCCTTTCCGGCAACGCGGCCGACGAACATGGCGGGGCGATCAACAATGCCTACTACGACGGCAACTATGGCAGCCTGCTGGTGGTCGGCAGCACCCTTGCGGAGAACACGGCATCCGGTGGGGCAGCGCTGGCAAACGATGGCTCGCTGATGACCTTGAATTCGACGATCTCGGGGAACATGGCAGACTATGGCGCCGGCCTCCTGAATGACGGCGATGCGCTGATTGTGTTCAGCACGATCGCCTACAATGATGCCTACCATGGATCGGGTATCTACGGCAACACCGGTGATGTAACCGTCGAACACTCGCTTATCGGTCCGAACACGGCTTACAACTGCATGGTCAACCTGGGGACGATCACGGCCCAGGACGCCAACCTGTCCAGCGACAACACCTGTCCGGGGTTCTCGATTGTTGCTGATCCGTTGCTCGCACCCTTGACGAACAACGGCGGCCTGACCATGACCCACGCCCCGGCTGCAGGCAGCCCGGCGCTCGACGCAGCCCTGGACTGCAACGACAACTGGGGCGACCCACTGCTCTCCGACCAGCGCGGGGGGACGCGTCCGCAGCCGGTCGGTGGGCAGTGCGACCTGGGCGCCTTCGAGCTGGACCTCCAGGCGCCACTGCCTCCCCCGCTTGTCGACATCCCGCTCCTGCGGGTGGATATGCCCGCCCATTGCCGGGAGGGATCGTCTCCGCGCTTCTCATCTATGGTGATCCTATCCCCGGGACAGGAAGTCCCGCTGGTGGGCGTCAACCCGTCCGGGAGCTGGTACCTGGTCCACCCGCCGGACCCGGGGCTTGACTGCTGGGTGTGGGGCGAAGCGGTCACCCCGCTTGGCGACCTGGTCCGGGTGCCGGTCGTGGAAGATCCTCCCGAGCCGTACCTGCCGCCGGATGTGACCGAAGAACCCGTCCCGCAGCAGGGCTGTTGGGTTGGCTCGCCGACCACAGGCTTCCAGAACTGCGTGGTGCCCTGTCCGGCCGGGGCCTGGCCGGGTGGGGTCTGTACGCCGTGAACGGAAGAATACGCTCCCGAGGACTACAATCCTCGGGAGCGTACTTTCCCCTTCAAGCTTGGTAGTAGACCAAGCGCTTCGCATTCAGATTCGAATGCCTGTCGTGCTTCTCGCCTCCCATGTGATTCTCGCCTGGTGCATTTCCGGGCGATGAAAAACGTCAGTCCAGCCATGCGCTGGTTCGATCCGCCAGATGTAATTTCACCCTATGGAGGACCTATACAAACGGAAGGAGGGGCGAAATGGTGCTCACCACGCTGAAACAGATCAAAGAAGCTGACCTGCCTGTCCTGAGACGTGTCGAGGGGCAGACCTGGCGTCAGCCGGCCGCGGTCTCGGTTTCCGGCACCTTGTACACCGTAAACCTGGGACCGGATGTCCGCCCGCAGGATCACAACGTTGGTTAAGCTTGGCGTGAGCAGCCCTTCGATGATGGATCAACAAAGGGGAACCACGTTTTATTTCACTTTACCTCTCGCGTTCCCGAAATAGGAATCGTAAAACACTTCCGAAGTGTCACTTGTTGGTAGTCCTGTCTCTTTTCGCCTGCCGGATTCTTTCTTCGGCCATGCGATCCGCTGCCGCCTGCGTTGAAATCATCGCCGATCTGGATGTGTCGAAAATTACTCCCAGGCGATCATAGATTTCTGCTGTTTTGCGAATCACGGTTTCGCGATCACAGATCCCCATCTCGTAAAGTGCGGAGATTAATCCACCGGCGTTGATGACGTAGTCGGGAGCGTAAAGAATCCCCCTCTTCCACAGTTCCTCCGCATGACGTTCGTCAACGAGTTGATTGTTCGCCCCGCCTGCCACGATCTTGCAGCGGAGACGAGGGATCACCTCGTCATCGAGAATCCCACCCAGGGCGCAGGGCGAGAATACGTCCGCCTCTACCTGGTAGATTTCACGTGGCGCGACCACCGTTGCGCCCAGCTCGGCGCCGATTTCTGATAATCGGCTGTGGTCGAGATCCGCGATGGTCAGCTTTGCGCCTTCCGCGTGAAGTAATCGTACCAACTGGTCGCCCACTTTACCAACACCCTGAATGGCGACTTTTTTCCCAGCGAGCGAATCGCTCCCGTATACATCCATCACTGATGCCTGAATTCCGCGCAGCACGCCGAAGGCCGTCAGAAAAGAGGGCTCCCATTTCGGTTCCAGGTTTTCGGGCGGGTAGATGACGTACTTTGTCTCTCGACCGACGATCTGGAAGTCATCGGAAGATGTGCCCACATCTTCCCCGGTCAGAAATCGTCCATCGAGACTCTGGATGAACTTCCCGAAGGCGCGAAATAGCATTTCCGATTTGGCCTTCTTGGCATTGCCCACAATGACGGCTTTGCCGCCGCCAAAATCCATGCTGGAGGCGGCCGCTTTATAGGTCATCGCGCGGGAGAGGCGCAGAACATCGGCCAATGCCTCCAGGTCAGTCTCATAGGGCAACATACGCGTGCCGCCGACCGCGGGGCCAAGCGTTGTATCATGGATCGCGATGATGGCCTTAAGTCCCGCGCTATCATCCTGGCAAAAGACCACCTCTTCGAATCCTGGGATGTTCAGCTTTTTTATTGTTGCCATGTAAGTGCTCCTCTCGATCCCGTCGGTTGTCTAGCATTGGTTGCAAGCGCTCTTTTCTACCAGTTGCCCGGCATTTCGGGGGTATAACGTGAGAGCGGGTTTCTTAGATGGCCGGGGAAGATTTGAGCATGGCTAAATTCACGTCAACCTACCCGACTTATTGGAAGTATACCGAATGGAGGCTGATTTCGGAAGTCTCACCCGCCTGATTTGCGATCCAGCGAAAACCCGCACATCTCCGCGCTCACCTGCCACGGACGGTCGGCGGCGGACTGGTCATAAGAGGCTTTGGACGACCGAATGGCTTTTAGGTTCACAAAGTATTTCCCGCTGACACCCTCAACCTCTGGCGAGGGCGCCAGATTAATACAGGTCTGTGCGCCCTGTCCGGCCGGGGCCTGGCCGGGTGGGGTCTGTACGCCGTGAACGGAAGAATACGCTCCCGAGGATTGTAGTCCTCGGGAGCGTACTTTCACTTTTTCCAGGCTTAGATCATATAGTGCCTGAACTCTTCCACCGCAGGTCTTGGTAAGATGAGCGCTGGTGCTCATCAGAAATTTTCTTTCCATTTGAGCCAGGCGCGAGCGAGTGTGCCCATTGCGAGCAAGGAGAATAGAATGGCGGAATAAGCAGCCATGATCTGCCAGATCGTAGTTGTTGGAATATAATCCAAGCCATATCGGCGGAAGACAAAACTGGAGGGGATATCGATAGGGTTGCTCATAGGCGGAGTTGATAAGAAAGTTTGTAGGGCAAAGCCGCTTGCTCCCAGGAGGCCAGCTAACAAGATCGCCCACCGCCTCGAAGGGAACGCTGCCCCTACCATGATGCCTAATATTGGATTGCTATAGGCTTGATGAACGCCTGGCAATCCTTTTCGTTTTTATCCCTGATCGTTCTGACAGCATCGACTTCGTTTACCATCCCGGCTGACCGGTTGTTTGGCGTCGCGGAGCTGATAAGGAGCACCCCCATTTCAGGCATCATATACTTAATGGGAAAATTATTGGGTGTGATCATCACTGTTCTCATACCTGCATTCATCATGCTGTTATTGTATATTGTTTTAATATCATTGTGTATGGATTTGTTGACCTGGATTTAGTATTTAAATTAACATTACTAGATGGTCTGCCGCTTCTTGTGTTCGCTTCGGCGCTTGGTGTGTTGGTGGGGGTGCCTTTGCGAAACCGCAAGGAAGCAACGATCATTGGGACATTTGTAGGAGTGCTCAGCTTTCTTGGCTGGCTCAATGCATTCCAGGGACCGCAGAAAGTGCTTCTGCAAGATATCGCATCCTATTCGGTTTTTCGACCTTATCTCAATTCAATGGGGCAAAATTTACCCGGTGTGGAGGTCGGAGCGATTGTAATAATGTATACTTGCGTTTTCCTTGTCCTCACTACCATTTTCATGCTGGCGCGTCTTTGGCTACATTGGCAGGAGAACTTCTGATAATCACCGTCTCTCAATTGACCAAGACCTACGGAAAAAAAGTCCATGCCCTGCGCGGGGTGGACCTGGAGATCGGCACCGGCATGTTCGGGCTGGTCGGCCCCAACGGCGCAGGCAAGACCACCCTGATGCGTATCATGGCCGGGTTACTCCGTCCGACCTCCGGGAAGGTGATTGTCCTGGGTCAGGATGTTTCCACTCCCCGGGGAAAGCTGGCAGTCAAGTCTGTGCTCGGCTACCTGCCCCAGGAGCTGGGCCTTTACCCGGACCTCTCCGCTCTCGAATTTCTGGAATACATCGCCTTGCTTAAAGGTATGACCGATAAAGCCGAGCGCAACCGGCAGCTGGCGGAACTGCTCGAGCTGGTCGGCCTGGCAGATGACGCCAAACGCCGCTTGCGGACCTTTTCGGGCGGGATGAAGCGCCGGATCGGGATCGCCCAGGCCTTACTTGGCGAACCGCAGTTGCTGATCGTGGACGAACCGACATCCGGCCTCGACCCGGAGGAGCGCGTCCGCCTACGCAACCTGCTCTCAGATGTGGCTGCCCGCTGCACGGTGATCCTGTCCACCCATATCGTCGAAGATATCAGCCAGAGTTGTAGCAGCCTGGTGGTGATTAACAAGGGGAAGGTGCTCTTCCGCGGCAGTCCGCAGGACCTGATCGTTCAGGCAAGAGGACATGTGTGGACACTCCAGACCACCGCGGAACGCCCCGACAAAAATCTGGCCGTTGTTTCAACCATTCAGGTCCAGAACGGGGTGCAATACCGTGTGATTGGAAGCCCCGACCAGCGCTATCAACCCAGCCCTGTGGAACCAAGCCTGGAGGATGGATACATTTGGCTCATGCAACAAGAGCACAAATCATCTGGCTCGAAATGAAAGCTTGGAACCGATCGCCCTCGAATCTGATTTCTGAGATGATGTCAATCAGGTTAGCTCACAAGAATATCAAGGATTCCGAAATCACTGGAGTGATGTTTTCGGTTTTGTACACGTGGTTTGGCGGGGTCTGTACCGTGTGAACGGAAGAATACGCTCCGGAGCATCCTTTATGAGAGGCGGCTTGGGATTTTTAGATTTTGTCTCTGAAAACAAGCGCCGCTACAAATCTGTCCGTGCATATTCCGGGAATGCCCAAAAATCTAATCAGGAGAGGTACATGGATCCAACAGCATCGATCATTATTACGGCCGCTTTGATTTGTTATTCCATTGGGGTCTGGAGCGAGAGAATTGCTGGCAGGCTTAAACCATGGCATTTGGCTTTTTTCGTATTGGGATTGATCTGCGATACTTGGGGGACAGGATTGATGTTCGAATATATTGGCGGGATGAGATTCGATCTTCATGGCATCACAGGATTGATCGCTATTCTACTGATGTTTATCCATGCCCTCTGGGCTTTTGTCGTTCTGGTCAAGAAAGATGAAAAAGCGATCAGCAATTTCCACAAATTCAGTGTTGCTGTTTGGTTTATTTGGTTGATTCCCTATTTCAGTCCAATCTTCTTCGATCTGGCAATGTGACCAATAGCGTGGGGTTCAGACGGGTAGGATGACGGTTGAAGGCGAACATACTCCATGGAATTCCGCCAGGAGTCCCTGATAACCGCTTGGTCATTGGTCCCCTGGACGGGGGAATGATCCTCGACTCCAACCGGGCTCCCGGGAACAAAAATCAACCTGGATGCGTTCATCTGCATCCAGGTTGTCTGTTGAGGACGGTCTTCGGTTATTCTGCTGGAAGGGATATCTCGTCGCTAGCAGTCAGTTCCAGGGCTTTCATCTCCCGGTAGGTCAATGTCCAGATGATCGAGCCATAGAGCTGGGCCCAACCGGTGATCAATAACATCGGCGACCCGGTTATCACGAAGAAGAGCGGCAGGATCAGGATGACGGCGATGATCCAGGGCAGGGGCCCGCTGGCGAACAGGCTGACGATGCCAACGATGATCAGTCCCGGGATGGCCGAGACCAGCAGCCCCGCCAGGGCGGTGATGATGAACGCCGGGATGAGTAGAAGGACGATGAATATGGATGCGATGGCGAAGCCGATCCCCAGGCCGAGCATGACCAACCACATCAGGCCGGCGCTCTGCCAGTTGCCCTTGAACATCTGCCAGCCACGGCGGAATGCCTCGCGCGTCCCGGTATTTTCAAGGGCGACCACCCGCCAGAAGAATTGGCGCAGCAGGCCCAGGAAGGTCATCCCCAGGGCGAAGATGAAGATGAACAGGAACAGGCAGCCGATGGCAGTGACAATGCTGGTCACGGCGGCGGCTTCACTGCCGCCTTCCACGCTGAAGTAGACCAGGGCGCCTATCCCGCCGACCAGGAGCAGGAAGAGGATCGATGGCAGGATCTGGGTGAGGAAGTCGATCCACCAGATCCGGAAGGCAGCCCGCGTCCAGCCGAGTTTCCAGCCCTGCTTGAAGCCGACCTTGGTCCCGGTCTGCTCGTAGTCGTCCACCATGCGGATGACGGCAGTCTCGGCCGGGTAACGGATGAGAGCCATGACCACGCCGACGAGGATGAAGAACATCGTCAGGCCGACGATGATCCAGATCACGGTCGTGGTGACCTGGGCTTCGGTGGCGAACAGCGGCTCGACGTTCGCCTCGAACCACTGGTTGACCTCATCCAGGTAGGGTCCGGCTTGCGGAACCCGGGTTCTATCCCAATTGCCATTATTGTAGGAAGCCCGGGCATTGCTGCTGCCTCTGCCTCCACTGCCCGCAGTAATGGCCAGCAGGATGCCGAAGATCCACAGGACCTTGTAGTTCCACAGGATGTGCCAGGCACGTTTCAGGATTTTGCCGATTTCTATCATTGGATGTCTCCTTATCAGATTGCTTCCGGGGTGATCATGCCGATATGCCGGAAGAGGAATAAATTATGAACGGGTTGGCGCCGGGATGCCTGGTGGCCTGGATGTTCGCAGCCACAAGGCCGCCATCCAGACCCAGAAGAGCAGGGCGATGCCGGCCTGCCAGAGCAGTTGGGTAAGGACATTGTCGCCCAAAAGGGTTGCCAGGTTAAGGGCGGCAACTGTTGAACGTGTGCCGGCGTTCATCTGTCCACCGAAGAGGTCCATGGTGGTTGCGTACCATTCGGTTTGTTGGGGACCGTTCGAAAGCCAGGCGGTGCCGTTTTCCAGCAAGCCGCTATCCGTGGCCAGCGAGACCGCGCTGCTGAGGATGATCAGGGTCTGGACGAAGAACCACAGTCCGACCAGGACCAGGGGAGCTAACCACCAGGCCAGCGTTTGGGCGCTGCGGGTTCGAGGGGGTGCGTCCCGGCGCGGCAGGTTCAGGGTCAGGTTGGCGACGAAGCGGTCGGTGGCGGTGAATTCCCTGATGGGTTCGGCCGTCCGCATCATAATTGAAAGTTGGCGCAGGTGTTCCAGTTCCGTTTTGCAGGCCGCGCATTCGTCAAGATGGTTTTCGACCCAGCGCAGGCGCAGGCCGCGCAGCTCGCCGTCCATATATGCGCCAAGCCATTCCAATGGGTGTTCAGACATGGTCGACCTCCGAGTGCAACAGGTGCGGCGCAAGCAGGGTGCGCAGCCGGTTGCGGGCGTAGTTCAAGCGGGACATGACGGTGCCGATGGGGATGTCGAGGGCGGCGGCGATCTCCTTGTAGGATAGTTCGCCGTATTCCCGCAGGACAAGGACCGCCCGAACGGCGGGCGTCAGGGCGTTGATTGCCTGCCCGATCAGGATCGCCTGTTCCCGTTTGACCAATTCGGTCTCCGGACCCGGTTCCGGGTCTGCAAGCATCATCGTTTCGAACTCCTCGAGCGGTTGGGGTTGTCTGTGGCGGAGCATATCCAGGGCGGCGTTGACTGCGATGCGGTAGAGCCAGTTGCGCAGCGAGGTACCTGCCTGGAAGGATGGTAGGTTCAGCCAGGCCCGGATGAAGGCATCCTGGGCGGCGTCCTCTGCCAGTTGGACGTCAGCGCACATGCGATAGACGATGTTGACGACATCCCGGTGATAGTGGCAGACGAGTTCTCCGAAGGCACTGCGGTCGCCTTGCTGGGCCTGGATGACCAGGCTGGTTTCAGCGTCCGCAGTTGGGTTATTCACAACCGACCGTCCTTTCTGCGTTGCTTGCTGTCTTCACTGATTTAACGATGATGATGTCAATCTTATTCGGATTCCCGACGAGGATACCATGAAGATGTTTCCTTTTTTCGAAGACCGTGTTTTAATTGACGCAGGGGAAACCAACCCGGAGGAGAAAAATAGATGAATAGCATCCTTGCCCTGATCATAACCTTAGTAGTCGCCCTGGTGGAACTCCGCTTGCTGGATTTCTTTGCCCAGCGCGGCTGGATCGAGAGCCGCCTCAGCCGAAAACTGATCCACATCCTGACCGGACCGTTTTTCGTCCTCTGCTGGCTGTTGTTCAAGCCGGAGGCCCAGGAGGCGCGCTACCTGGCGGCACTCGTCCCGCTCCTGTTCACAGTCCAGTTTGCCGGCATCGGACTCGGGTTTATCAAGGATGAGGCCTCGGTCAAGGCGA
The DNA here is from genome assembly GCA_043826785.1 of Chloroflexota bacterium. Lineage (GTDB taxonomy): Bacteria > Chloroflexota > Anaerolineae > Anaerolineales > Villigracilaceae > JBDRPT01. Next base: position 10,855 of record JBDRPT010000098.1, read on the forward strand.
TGTCCCGCAGCGGGGACCGGCGCGAGATCCTGCGCGGTCCGCTGTTTTACGGGATCCTCTTCGTGGTGTTGACCATTCTTTTCTGGAAGGATACGCCCATCGGCATGGTCGCCTTGATGCTGATGTGTGGCGGTGATGGGCTTGCCGATGTGCTTGGCAGGCGGTTCAAATCCCCACCGTTGCCGTGGAGCAGGCAGAAGACAGTCCTTGGGTCGCTGGGGATGTTCCTCGGCGGCTGGGGCCTGGCGGTCCTTCATCTTGGGTGTGTATATGCTCGCTGGCGTCTTCCCCGGCCCATTCACAGCTTACCTGCTGCCGGTGACGTTGATCGCCCTGGGTGGGACGCTGGTCGAGTCCCTGCCGTTCAAGGATGTGGATAACATCACCGTCACGCTGGCGGCAGTCCTGCTGGGTTACCTGCTCTTCTAAGCGTAAAACCTCCGCCGCATTTGCAACAGGTGTGCCGGAGGTTTTAGAGGCCGTGCCAATCCCGGAGGGTATCCAGCCGGGAGCGGATATCAGGCTCCCCATGCGGGCTGGGATCGTCAGCCGGGATGTGTTCTGCCCCGGTCAGGGCGGACATCACCGCGTCGATGCCCGCGGCGATATTTGCCGGGTTGTAGCCCCCTTCCAGGGCGAAGAGGAGCTTGCCAGCGCAATGACGTCTGGCGAGTTCGACCAGCTGCATCGAGAATTGATAGAAACCAGTAGATGAAAGCCCCAGGCTGGTGAGCGGGTCGTCCCAGTGCGAGTCGAATCCGGCCGAGACAAAAATCATCTCCGGCTGGAAGCGGTTGACAAACGGGAGCAGGACCTCTTCGGCGATGATCGCGAAGGCGGCATCCCCGCTGCGGGAGGGCAGGGGCAGGTTGACGATCCGGCCGCGGGCGGATGCGACAGATTGCAGCCCACCGGTTCCAGGGTAGATATATTCCTGATGGGTGGAAAAGTAGGCGACACGTTCATCCACTAAAAAAGCGGCTTCGGTGCCATTCCCATGGTGGGCGTCGAAGTCGACGATCAAGACCCGTTCGAGACCGTGGGCAAGGGCGGCCTTGGCTGCGATGGCAATGTTGTTGAACAGGCAGAAGCCCATCGGCGCACCCGGTTCGGCGTGGTGCCCGGGCGGACGGACAATCGCGAAGCCATTCCTGGCCTGCCCTTCCAGGATCCGCCGGGTGCATGCCAGGCTGCTGCCCGCGGCGAGCAGGGCGTCATCGAAGGACGTTTGGGTCACATAGGTGGGGGCGTAATCGATGATCCCCGGTCCTCGCTGACAGGCCGATCGCAGCGCAGCAACCATTTGCGGGGCATGGACAGCTGTGATCTGCTCCACGTTCGCCGCTTCGGGTTCGATGCGCTGCAAACTGTTGGCGTAGGGTTTTGACTCCCAGTCTCCCAGGAGAGACAGGCGTCCCGGGTCTTCCGGGTGGCCCGGGTAGATATGTCCCGGTGATGTGACGAGAACATAGTCGGTCTTCATTTTGTTATTATACCGTTGCTTGCTATTGAAGACCCGCCGGTTAAAGGCGACCACCAGGCACGAGGCCTGGTGGTCTTGGGGGGAGGGGACACCACCGATCTTGCTTGGACTGACATGGGGGCATGCCAGCCCTTCGATGGTTGACACCTGATATACCAGTAAAAGGGAGGGCAGGTGTCTCTAATAATATACATCCGATTTGTCGGATTTGCATTAATATAAGATTAGACTTATCCGATTTCCCCAGGATCTCCACTGAACAAATCCAGCCAGTCTTCGACCTCAGCCGCGGTCAGCGGAGCGTCATTCTGGTTGGGATCTTGACCCGGTTTTTGTGTTTGGAGCACCTGCCGGGCGAACTCAGCGGAGGAGATGACACTCGCTTGCACACCCCGGGCCGCCTGTTGGATATCATGATCCGAACTGACAACGGTCCAGTTTCGGGCTTCCCGCCCGATGCTCCTGAGACGGTTTTTGATCGCCACGTCTGCGCTTGAGCCCTGGCGGATGAAATGAGCGCTGATCTCCCCGAACCTGCGGGTGGTCGCATAACCGGCTGGCGCGCCATCGAAATAGACCTCGATCCGGCTGGGGTGCTGCCGGTAGAAGGCTAGCAGGCAGTCGATCAAATCCTGCTCATCATCGCTGGAGTCGAGCCGCAGGCCGAGGCAGGGGATCAAATTATGGCCATCGATCAGGTAGGGCATCGTTGCTGATTTCAACCAGTTCTGAAAATCCGCTGGTTGATTATCCGTTCGTCTGGGTTGTAATCTCAAACTGGGGCGGGTTTTCAAAATGCTTCTTCACCGCGCAGAGTTCAGCGGAGCGGATCAAAGCATCCCGATATTTCTCCGGGAAGGTCGCAGGCACCTGGATTTGCAGGTCGATCTTTTCGACCATGCCGGTCATCGGGTTGGATTGCATCTTCTGCAGGATGCTGATCCCCTCGGCGGACAGGCCGCGTTGTTTGCAGAAACCGAGCACGTAGATGCCGGCGCAGGTGCCGAAAGAGGCCAAAAATGTGGCGAAGGGCGTCGGCGCAGACCCCTCGCCGCCACCCGTCGCAGGCTGGTCAGTCTGGATGGTATAGGACCCAAAATGGGCATCCACGCGCGCACCGCCGGGAAAATCGATCAACATTTCCATTGTAGAGATTTCTCCTCGTTCGTTGATTTAGTCGCTTATTGGATGCCGCATGTCGATGAAAAGTTGCATGCTGGTGTTGGGACAGCAGGCGCATTGCTGTCCCAACCAGTGGAGGAGGAACTGTCGCGGCGCCCGTCAATCTGCTGGCATCGCGGAGATCGCCTGGGTGGCTTTCGGTTTCAGGAAGAAGCGCCAGTACATGAAGACAGAGATCGTGTACAGGATGATCACACCGCTGAAAACTGGTCCGAACCCATACGTGACCTGAAGCCAGCCACTGATCGAAGGGCTGAAGGCCCAGCCGAAATTCCAGGCCATGCTCGTCAGGCTGGCGACCATGGCGCGTGCCTCCGGTTCGACATGTTCCATCACAAAGGCGTTGTAGATCGGGCCGCCCATGTTCATCAGGGCAAGCCGGACGTAATGGGCGAATGCACTCACCCAGAACCAGGGAGAATAGCCGAGCAAAATCAGGAAGGGAATGGATAACCCCTGAGTGATGACAACCAACTGGATCTTCCCGATCCGGTCGGCGATCGGCGGGGCGATGAGCAGGCCGATCCCCATCGCCAGAGCCCCCCAGGCCAGAACGTTTCCAATGACCGGATCCGGCTGGCTGTGCTGGTTGCGGAAGAAAACGTTCAGAAAAGGCATGAACAGGCCTGCGCCGATCGATGTAATCAGCATGGGCAGGATCAATTTGCTGAAGGATTTCCAATTCTTGGCCGCATATCCAAGCGGGGCGAAGAGAGAGCGTTCTGCGGTTTCCAGGCGCGGAGTCTGCATGGCAAAGAAGGGGATCAACCCAAGCGCGGAAATGGCGGCAATGATGCCCAGTGCGCCGGCGTAGGCAACGCTGCTGGTCGCTTCCACGCCTCTTAGTTGACCGATCCACATGGGCAGGTAACCACCGATGGAGTTGCCAACGAAGCTGGCGGTCATCTGTATCCCCTGGCTCAGGCTGAAGAGATAGGTTCGTTCTTCCTCCCCACTGTTCTCGATCATGAACGGTGCCATGGTTACCCCCATCAGGCTTTGGGCTGCACCCATCAGCACGCTCATCGCGTAGAACACCAATTGTGAAGGCCAGATCACCATGACAGCGATCCCTAGGCTGGTGGCCGCGCCGCCCAGGATGAACGAACGTTTGCGCCCGATATAGTCTGCGAGGTATCCCATCGGCAGGGCAACCAGCAATGCCGTCATGCTGTTAATGGTGATGATATGGCCGATGATGCTCTCGTCCAGGTTCAGGCTCAGAGCGTAGAAATTGAACAATAAGCGGTACACGCCAAAGGCTCCGCCGGTGATGATCGTGCTAGCAAACAGGAGACGGGCATTCGGTGAAAACAGCCTGATCCGGGCAAGGTAGACTTTTACAACGCTTGGCCGTTCTTGAGTCGTCATTTCATTCCTTTACTGCTTCTTGCATAAGTATGTGAACTTTGAACAAACAAAACGCCCGTAGTTGCAGTAATCTTGGTTCACATCTTTATGCAGCACACAGTAGGATAAAATCTCGTAATGCGAGGTTGATTTCGTCCAGGGCATCCAGGCGTGCAGCGTAGGCACGTTCGTTGTTTTCGCTGATCGTGATCTGCACCAGGCCAGCCAGGCGTAAGCTCTGCAGGTGGTGAATAACGGTTGGCGGACGCAGACGCAGGCGTTGTGCCAACCCGGAGGGGGTCAGAGGCTCCCTGGCCAGGTAACGCAGGATGCGCAGACGGGTCGGGTCGGCTAGGGACTTGAGGGTGTTGACGAGCAGGTCCGGGACATCCGTCCCGTGGACGATGCTCTCGCCTTCGGGCCGGACCCCGAACAGGAGCAGCATTTTGCCCGCTTCGGGCCGGGCGATAAATACCAGCGGGGTGCTCCAGTAGGATGGCACCAGGGTGATCTCGGCCACTTGGCCGAGGTCCGCGATGTGGATGCCGAGCGAAAGCCGGTCGATCAATCGGTCTAATGATAAATTTCGGGAGATGTCTTTCGCATTCTCGAGCCCGTTCATCAATACCGGGGTGATCCGGGTCTCTTCTTCAGCAAAGAAGACCTGATAGTATTCTTTCAGGGAAGCGAGATACATTTCACCGCAGGTTGATGGGTTTGACCAGCAATCGAGCAGGTTGTTCAAAGCTTTCGGCTTTAGGAGCTCATCCCGGCGGCGATAATTCTGGCGCAGGAAATCCTGATCGCTCTGGTTCCACTTTCCCCTGCTGGCGATCCTTTCTAATAGTTGACGCGTCCCGCGGGAGGCCTCATTTGTCAGCGTAAGAGCGGGTAAACGTTCGGCAGCAGGCACGTTTGCTATCGCCTGCAAGACATCGGTCGCGTTTTTATTCGTTGGAAGGCTGGCAATCCAATGAAGAGGGGTCAGAGTAAATGAGCTGATTTTTTCGAGGAATTCACGCTTGGGCTGGGAGAGACGTTGGCGAACGCCGGCAGCCCAGGATGGTCGTAATCCAAAATCCCCTGCATGGTGCAGAACCGACAGGCTGATGAAAAAATCGTATCCCGTGCCAATATCCCAGAATATACTTGTCATTGTCGTTAGATTAATATCTAATGCGTTAGATATTAATCTAATATCTTTTCTGTGTCAAGGAATTTAAATGGGTGATTGAGCTGTCAAATCTGTTACCCGGTCAAATATGCTATACTGTATTCAATGTCAGCAGAAGCTGCGCTAAGCCATCTTGAGTGTCCACAGTGTGGTCAGCAGTTCGATGCTGACCGGCTACAGACCTATTGTGAACAATGCCCCTCCCCTTTGTATGCCCGCTATGATCTGACCAGCGTTAGGCACCGGCTGGACCGGGATGATATCTCCAATCGAGGCCGCGGGATCTGGCGTTGGGCTGAATTGTTGCCGGTGCGCCAGGAACAGTACCGCTTGACATTGGGCGAGGGGGATACACCGTTGTTGCCTGCCAAAAACCTTGCCGGAAGCCTGGGATTAAAACACCTGTACATCAAGGATGAATCATCCAATCCAACAGCCTCTTTCAAAGCGCGCGGTCTGTGTGTGGCTGTTGCCAGAGCCATGGAGTTGGGAGTCAGTGAATTTGTCATTCCCACAGCAGGAAACGCCGGCGGTGCGCTGGCTTTCTATGCTGCCCGCGCTGGGGCCAGGTCGCATGTCTACATGCCGGTAGATTCGCCGCGGGCCAACCAGGAGGAAGTCCAGGCGTCAGGGGCGGACTTGCGTCTGGTGGAGGGGTTGATCAACGATGCCGCCCGCCAGGCGAAGGCTGATGCGGCCGGACAGGACTGGTTCGATGTCTCGACTTTCAAAGAACCCTACCGGGTGGAAGGCAAGAAGACCATGGGGCTGGAACTGGCTGAGGCATTTGGCTGGGACCTCCCGGATGTGATCGTCTATCCAACCGGAGGCGGCACCGGGCTGGTCGGGATGTGGAAGGCATTCGCCGAACTCGAAGAGTTGGGCTGGATCGGGAGCAAACGCCCGCGGATGGTGACGGTCCAGGCGGAAGGCTGTGCGCCAATCGTGCGCGCTTTTGAGACTGGTGCGGAAAAAGCCGAGCCCTGGGCCGGCGCGCAAACAGTCGCGGCGGGGTTGCGGGTTCCGGTCGTATTTGCAGACAGGTTAATCCTCCAGATCCTGCGTGAAAGTAAGGGTACGGCAATTGCTGTTAGCGATGAGGAGTTGATGGCAGATCAAGGCGCGATGGCGCGGCTGGAAGGCATCTTTGCCGCCCCGGAAGGCGCGGCGACATTAAGCGGCCTGCGCCACTTGCTGGCAACTGGCTGGATCCAATCAGATGAGAAAGTGGTCCTCTATAATACCGGGAGTGGATTAAAATATCTATCATAGGTTTGGATATTTCCTATGCCAACTGACGAAATGCGTTCCTCCCTTGAACTGCTCTATAATGTCAGCCGCGAACTTGCCTCGGCCTTGGACCTTCGTGCGGTATTACAGCGCGTCCTGTTCCAATCGCTAAAATATGTTGGCGGTGAGCGGGGCAGCATTGTCGTCCTGGACGAGAATGGCAAAGCAGTTGACTCGGCGATTGTCTATGGGCGCCAACTCCATGATCATACCACCCAGCAATTGCGCGAGACCATAGAACGCGGCCTGGCGGGATGGGTCGTCCGCCACCGCAAACCAGCCTGGGTTCCGGATACCAGCAAGGATGAGCGCTGGTTACGGCGTCCGGATGATGCCGTCGATCGCAGCGGTGCGAAGTCTGCATTGTGCGTTCCCCTTCTGGCGCGGGAACGCCTGGTCGGTGTGCTCACCCTTGTTCACCCAAAACCGACAGCCTATACCAAAGAACACTTTGACCTGATGCAGGCGATCGCTGACCAGGCGGGTATTGCCGTCTTGAACGCCCGTCTCTATGCTGAGAGCCAGCGCCAGGCCAGGGTCATGACCGCCCTCGCGGCCAGTGCTGCAGCGATCAACGCCACACTGCGCCTGGACGATGTTCTGCAACGCATCTTGAATGAGACCATCCAGGCGTTGGATGTGGAGACTGTGGCCCTGGCCCTGGTGGAATCCAATTGGGATCTGGTCTTCCGGGCAGCGACCGGCCAAAATATGGAAGGGGTCGTCGGGAAGCGCGTCCCGGCCGGTCAGGGGATTGTTGGCTGGGTTGTCCACGAAGGGGAGGGGGTTGTCATCCCGGTAGTACGGGAAGACCTGAGATTCCTGCCCAAAGTGGAGCAATTTCAAGGTGTCGAACCACGGGCAATTGCCTGTGCACCGATCTTTGCACAGGGTCGCGTGATCGGCATCCTTGAAGCGATTAACCCTCGCTCTGGAGTATTCGACCCGGATGCGTTGCTGGTGCTGGCTGGAATTGGTAACCTGGCAGGTTCCTCCATCCAGCATGCCCAGCTTTTTGAACGCTTGCAGGTTGCCCATAAACGCTACCGCGAACTCTTTGATGGCAGCATCGATCCCATCCTGATCACCAATTGGAATGGCAAGGTCCTGGAGGCAAACCGCCAGGCTGCGGTATTAAGTGGATACACATCCAGGCAATTGCATAATATGGTTATCGAAGACCTGCATGATGTCAACCGGTCTGAGAAAGGGATCGCCTCTGACAAGATTAAGCCAGGGCAGACGGTCAACTATGAGTCAGAGTTGAAGGACAAAGCCGGCCGGCAAATCCCTGTCCAGGTCTATGTTCGCCAGGTGATTTTTGAAGATATGGATTCACTCCAATGGACATTTCGGGATATCAGCGAGAGGAAAGATCTGGATCATTTGCGGGAGGATTTGACCTCAATGATCTACCACGACATCCGTTCACCGCTGGCCAATATTGTATCCAGCCTGGACGTGCTCTCCGGGTTGAGTGCCAGCCCGGGATCAGACACTGCCCTATCGGTTCTGAAAATTGCACAGCGGTCCACCGACAGGATCCAGCGCCTGGTGAATTCCTTGCTGGATATCAACCGTCTGGAGTCAGGCCAGGCGATCGTTTCACAACAGGCTGTCAGCACAAAAACTCTTTTTGCAGAAGCGGTTGATTCTGTCCGTCCGATGACTGACAGCCGACGCCAGAAGATCTCGACCCACATTGTTGATGGTCTTCCATCCATCTGGGTGGATGTGGATATGATCCGCCGGGTATTGATCAACCTCCTGGAAAATGCCTCCAAGTTCAGCCCTGCCGAAGGAAAGATAGATTTCGGAGCAAAAGTTGAAGACAAATGGGTTCACGTATGGGTCAAGGATCAGGGACCTGGGATCCAGTTTGTGGACCAGGATAGGATATTCGATAAATTTACCCGGCTGAAATCCGAAGGGAACTCCACCGGGTACGGTATTGGCTTGGCGTTCTGTCGCTTGGCTGTTGAAGGGCATGGGGGTAAGGTCTGGGTCGAAAGCCGGCCTGGACAAGGGGCGAAATTCTACATCACTTTGCCCGTGGCCCAGTAGCGCTTCAATCACATTAAGGGAGTTAAAATGCAATCTATCGCCAGGGATGTTTATATAGAAGACCAGTACCCGGGCGTCACACTCGGAGCGATCAATTTACCTCTTGGCCTGATTCAGATCGACGCGCCGCCATCTCCCGAAGATGGGCGCGCTTGGAGGGCAGCGTTGCTCAACCTGGGGGGTAGTTCCGAGCGATTATTGGTCAGTCTGGATGCCCATCCAGACCGGACGCTGGGCACCCGGGCAATGGATTGCACAGTCCTTGCCCACGAGAAGACTGCCCAGGCATTCCGCAACCAGCCATCCACATTTAAAGCCCAGGGCGATGAAACCGGCGCAGATTGGGAGAACATCCCGGGGTTGGGCAGCGTACGCTGGTTGCCTCCCGAGATTTCCTTCAGCGAGCGTATGGAGATCTATTGGGCAGAGACGCCAGTTCTTATCGAGCACCATCCAGGACCAGGAATAGGGGCGCTCTGGGTGATCCTCCCCGAGACGAAGATCGTCTTCGTTGGGGATCTAGTTGTCCGGAATCAACCTCCGTTCCTGGTAAATGCCGATATCCCGACATGGCTGGAGAATCTCAAGCTCCTTCTTTCCCCGGCTTACCGGGGATGGCTGATCGTCAGCGGACGAGGGGGGTTGGTTCCTGTGGATGTTATCCGGGCACAAGTTGACCTCCTCAACCAAATATTGAAGAAACTTGAGAAATTAGCTAAAAAGAAGGCCCCCCCTGATGCGACGCAAACACTTGTGGATGGGCTGCTCTCCAGTTTTAAAATACCCACCAAAATGGAGAATATTTTCGTCCAACGGCTGCGGTACGGGTTATTCCAATATTACTCGCGCCATTACAACGTAGCGAATATCACTCCGGAAGGGGAGTAACAGTGTGACCGCTGCATATCAACCGATCTATCACCTGATCCGTGGTAATGTGGTTGAGTCTGTCCATTTTGGAGCGATTGTCGTGGTCGATTCAACCGGTCGCCTCTTGGCGGCATACGGCGATCCGAAGGTGGTCACATTTACACGCTCGAGCGCCAAGCCATTACAGGCATTAGCGTTTATTGAACAAAACGGGGATCAGGCTTTCCATTTGACGTCGAAGGAGATCGCCGCTCTGTGTGCCTCCCACGATGGGACTGCTGAGCATGTGGCTGTCATACAGGGACTACAAGCAAAGGTCGGGATTCAGGAAAGCGACTTGTTGTCTGGCGCCCACTATCCGTATCATTTACCGACTGCCGAAGCGATGAAAATTCGCGGAGAAGTACCCTCCCCCAACCAGCATAATTGTTCCGGGAAACATACCGGGATGCTGGCGTTCGCTCGCATGCGCGGTCTGCCGATCTCGGATTACATCAACACTGACCACCCCATCCAGAAAGAGATTGCCAAGACGTTTGCTGAGATGTGTGGCCTGCCACTCAATCAGGTTGAAATTGGCAATGACAATTGTTCGGTGCCCAATTTTGCAGTCCCCTTGCAATCTGCCGCCCTGGGAATGGCCCGCCTTTGCGACCCGCGCAGCCTTTCGACCGAACGGGCTGCAGCCTGTCGCCGGATCACTCAGGCAATGATGGCTAACCCGGTTATGGTCGCAGGGTCAGGTCGTTTTGATACCCGCTTGATGGAGGTTTGTAGTGGCAGGATGATCGCCAAAGCTGGTGCGGAAGGGTACCACGTGGTCGGGATCATGGCGGGGGCGTTGGGTGTGGACATGCCTGGAATTGGGATTGCCGTGAAGGTATCAGATGGGGATGTCGGCAGCCATAGTGGACTGGATATCAATCTCCGCATTCGACCGGCTGTTACGCTAGAAGTCCTGCGCCAGATGGGATATATCACTGAAAAAGAACAGGAAGCATTGGCAGAATTCGGCCCGATCAAGAAGATCTTGAACTGGCGGAAGACAATTGTGGGTGAGGGTCGTCCGGCGTTCACCCTTGAGAGAGAGAATTCTTCAGCGTGATAGAACTGAGACAACTGGCATCCCAGGTCCATGAACGGTTGCTTGATTTCTACGGGCAGCCAACCTGGCGAAATCCGCTCCCAGCGCTGGATGAATTGGTCTCCACCATCCTTTCCCAAAATACCAACGATACCAACCGGGATCGTGCCTTTGGCGCACTGAAAGCACACTTCTCGAGCTGGGAAGCGGTCCGCGATGCTCCCGCGGCTGACCTGATTGCTGCCATCCGTGTGGCAGGTTTGGCCAACCAGAAAGGGCCGCGCATCCAGAACGTGCTGGCTGAGATCACCAGGGAGCGCAATTCATTGGAGTTGGGTTTCCTGGCGGAACTCCCGTTGGAAAAAGCCCGGACCTGGCTGCTGGGGTTCAAGGGTGTGGGCCCCAAGACAGCCGCGATTGTGCTGCTATTTTCTCTTGGTCGGCCGGCTTTCCCGGTAGACACCCACATCTTCCGAGTCACAGGCCGGGTCGGTCTGCTGCCTGAGAAAATGACGGTTGCAGCAGCCCACCCATTCTTGGAAAAATTGTTTCCGCCTGAAACATATTATAGCGCCCATCTAAATATCATTCACCTCGGCCGGGAAATCTGCAAGGCGCGCAGGCCTGAGTGCCAACTTTGCCCGCTGTTAGGAATCTGTAAGTATTTCGATAAGAACATCTAAGGAGATATGTTATATAATAAGAATAGCCTACAATAAAGGAGGTGAGAATTATGATTTTTGGCCCGGGTGAACGGGGCCAAGGTCTCGCCGAGTATGCTATTCTTTTCACGATGGTCGCTCTTGTTGTTATTGTTGTTTTAGTCATTCTCGGTCCAATGATTGGCAATGTGTTCACCGATCTGAATAGCCGGCTTGCATCTTATTAGATAAAAATCCCGCCAGAATGGGACGCGGCGGGATTTTTACCTAATCTCGCGGACAAGTTCGAGCAGGCCGTCAGGATACACTGGGGGCATTCCCGGCCCAAACTCGTCCAAACTTTTCCATATCACCCTAAACGGAGCATGGATGTCGGCCTCATACCCGGCGATGGTATCGCGGGAGTATAACGACTTGTCGGCCAGTTGACCGTCGTACACCAGCACAATTTCGTGCCCTTGTTGACCCTCATAGACAAATATATTTTCCAGCATACCCAGGTAGCGGACCTGGGTCAGGTTGGCGTTGATCTCTTCAAGGAATTCGCGCCGGACGGTCTCCTCGCCGACCTCGCCGAACTCGATCGTGCCTCCGAGTGGGCGATAAAAGACTTGATTTTTTCGGGTATCCCGGGCCTCTGCGACCAGGATCCGGTTGTCATGCCGGCAAATACAGATTGCTATCGGGCGGATGGTTCTTGCTTGCATGGCTTATCTCGGGGTTGGATGGTCAGCCTGTCGGCAGGCTGATGGATTCAGGTGCTGGCGCGGTTGCCTGCATCGACCACGGCCCTGTCCAGGTTACTGTGACGGGGACCACGCGACCGCGCAGGTCAGCATCACTTTCTACGAAAACGAGCTTGTTGCTTGGAGTGCGCCCTTTCCAGCGGCCTTTCACTTTTTCCTCAAATAGCACTTCGACTCGTTCGCCGAGCAGGCGGGCGTTGATCTCGCCAACGATTTTCCCTTGCAGGTCTTCAAGCAGGCGGAATCGACTCATCTTCTCCGCAGCAGGCACGTCATCGGTCATCCGCCGCTCTGCCACGGTGCCAGGGCGCGGCGAATAACGCGCCAGGTGGGCCACATCCATGCGCAGGTCGGCAAGCAGATGGTAGGTCTGCATGAACTGTTCTTCGGTCTCACCGGGGAACCCGACGATGATATCCGTGGCGATCGAACAGCCAGGGATCCTCCCACGGATTGCTGTCACGATGCGGCGGAAATCCTCCTGGGTGTACCCCCGGCGCATGTTGGCAAGCACGGTATCGTCTCCAGCCTGGATGGGGATCTCGATGTGGGGCATCACCTTGGGCAGTTCCGCAACCGCAGCGATCAACTCTTCGGTGAAGTAGTTTGGGTGCGAAGTCAGGAAACGGATGCGCTCCAGGCCCTCAACCTGGTCCAGGATGCGTAATAGGCCTGCCAGGGAGGGCCCATCCGGGATGTCCCTGCCATAGCGGTCGACGATCTGGCCGAGCAGGGTCACTTCTTTCACCCCCTGTGAGACGAGCGAGCGGACTTCTGCGAGGATCTCCCCGGCCGGGCGCGAGTGCTCGCTCCCCCGGCGGTAGGGGATGATGCAGAAACTGCAGGCATGTGAGCAGCCATAGACGACCGCCACATGGGCAGAGACGAGTTTGCCGCGTTCATGAGCCGGGAGGAGGATGTTGCCGTCCAGCATGGCGTTGCGCTTCCCGGTCTCGGTCGTTTCGAGCGCATGGGCTTCCCCCTGGGTCAGGAAAGCGACCAGGGGACCCGGGTCGGAGGGCGGGGAGAATACATCCACGAACGGGAAACGTTTGCGCAAGACCTCATCGCCCTTGACTCCGACCAGGCAGCCCATCAGGTTGATGATCAGGCCGGGATTCCGCTGCTTGAGCGGGCGCAGGGAATGCAGGCGGCCGTAGGCCTTGTCCTCAGCCGATTGGCGCACCACGCAGGTGTTGAGGATGATGATGTCGGCTTGCTCGGGTTTCCCGGTCGAGCTGTAACCGAGACGCTCGAGGGCTGATCCCACCCGCCGGGAATCGGCCACATTCATCTGGCAGCCTTCGGTCCATATGTGGTATTTCATAGGTCGGAAATTATACCAAGGTTGTCTGGTTGAGGCGGGGTTGTCTGCTTTGGGAGTGGCTAACATTATGGGCTAACGAAGTCCATTACGTTGGCCGGATAGTTTGGAAAACGCTGCTTGTACAATTGCCTGCTGTTGAAAGAATAGACGAACAAGCGTAGTGCACACTCCAGAGCATAAGGACAACGAGAA
>JBDRPT010000099.1:0-2750 GCA_043826785.1 Chloroflexota bacterium
ACAACGCAGGCTCTGTTGGGTAGAGGAATAATCGCTAGGGCAGCTGACGTAGAACCAGGAACTATCTGGAGACCAGGAAGCACCCCACCCGCTAAAGCCCCCTCGCGGGTTACAGGAGAATGCACTTGTATCTAGTTCAACACCGTGCAGTCTGGTCAAGTCGACTAGATAGGGGGTAGACCGGTTCTCCCTGTTGATGGTTCCCAAGAACCAGTTCCCGTCCGGTGAGAAGGAACAATCATAATTTGAAGTGCATTCTAAACTAGCATTTTCATCGGCTAGGGAAACCACGAAGCTCTGGATCATGCGCTCTGTGATGCTGATCCGATGAAGAATGAGCTCCCCGTTTTCGGTATCGACGACCAGCACCTGCGGATCAGCGCTGTCAACGCTCACCTGAATGATGTTGGGCGCTTCCACGAAGAATTGCAGGACTGTCCCATGCCTGCTCCCGTCAAGTAAAGCATAATCGATTTGCCCATACCACCAACCGCGGTACAAAAGGTACGTTCCGGATGGCAGCGTATCCATGCTCTCATCAAACTCGACCACAGCGGACAACGGCACATCCCGCCTCTCGATCCTAATAGGAGGTGTTGCGGTTGGCGTCACAGTCGGAAGCATGGTCACAGTCGCAGTTGCCGTCGATATCTCCACATACGGTATGGTAGTTGGTGTAACAACCACTCCATCTGCTTCACCAGCCTGGCAGGCAGCCAGAATGCTACCGCAGATCAGCAAGCCCCCTGCAATTTGTACCAGCACCCTTGTCCTACGGTTGTGTGCCTGTTTGAGCCCAAAGGCCAGAATATCCTTGTCCATCGCCAAACTCTCCCATTGCAGTAATCAACTCGTCAAAGGTACAGACTTCCTGCTGATTTGTAAACGGATTATAGTACACAACAGTTCCTCCAGTGCCATTCGGGTAAATCGCCTCGACAACGATCCAATGATTGATAATCCCGCCTAAAGAACCATCATTGTTATTTATGCTTACCCCCGCGATTAAGGCATTGCCTTGGGCAAGTTGCTGTTCCATCTGCCGGGGTGTGATATTCGTCTCCGTGAACCTCCGAGACGACCGGTCATACAAATCCAACATATTTTCCAAATCGCCAATCCCGGTTGTACTAATAATCCGCCCTTCCTCATCAACGATTGTCTGGTCGATCACACCCCGCGCCCGTTGCTGCCAATTGTATCCTGATCCAGCCGGCTGGTTTGCCCATGTTTCCAGCAAAGGGATTATATCCTCACCGACAATGTAAGCAACAGCAAATTCACCGCACAGATTGCTGTGCCGCCTGCCTTGTATGATCCGAACTTCTCCTGTTTGAGAATTAATAACCTCAGAACGTATATTTAGGTACTGTGCTGGTTTATCCTCAATTGCGAACCCGCCCCTGCCAACACAATCTCCATGAAGAGCAGGCAGAAAGTACGCAGGAAACTGTAGACGAGGATCGTACTCGTAGGTCTCGATATAACGGCTATGAACCCATCCCGTCTGGCCCTGGTATATCACTTGACACCAGACACCTCCATCCTGAGCAGTCATTGTCCTGCCAGTCCACATCAACCTATTCGTACGGTAAAGACCTTGGATTCTGCCATACTCCGCACCTGGACCGGAACGCATATTCAGAGTAGGTTCTGTAACCCACATCTCCTGCCCACCTCGCATGAATACTCCGAGATCCCCAGCCGACCCTGTTTGGTTACCTAGTTCACTGCGCCACCTTTCAGCCAATGCTGAATTGATCCCCGTGCGCCATTCAGCGAAAGTAGTATTTTCGAATTCCCGGAGTTCCTCCGGCATCATCGCCCATATGTGACCTGGAACCCAATCTGGCTGTTGGTCTATCATGCGCTGCTGGATGGTTTGGCGTAGTTTTTCCATTTCTTTGGCTTCAGCGATTTCTCTGAGCTTTGCCTCATGTTGTTGGCTTACAAACACAGGATCCTGGCGCTCAATCTCGTCCGGATCGTCAGGCACGATATTGCGCACTCCTGGGTTGGTTGGTAGGATATTGTCAGGCCTGACACTCCTGGCAAGCGCTTTCTTGGCGTACCTGTTCTCATCATGGTCGCCGACCGCGCGACCATCATGGTCGCCGACTGCGCGATCATCGTTTTCGGTTTGCTGGCTTTCCCACTCGGCCATGCGGGCCTGATAAGCTTGATACGGCGGGGTGGCCCGGTGCGCAGCCAGCCTCTCGGCCTCGGTCATGTCAGCGCTCTCGATCGCTCGCAGATTGGCCTCCAGATTCGCCTGCTGGGCCTTGACCCAGGCCTGGTACTCGGCATAGGCTTTCTCCTGGGCGCGCAACTGCGCATTCATCTGGGCCGCCTCGGCCGCCTGGGCGGCCTCCTCCTTCTTACGCTTCTGCTGCATCTCGAGGGCATAGGCCATCCACATCCCGATCAGCCCGGCTGCAGCCGATCCCCAGAACAGGTTGTCTGAATCCAGGCCGGGCGACGCCGCTTCACTGGAGACAAGCGTCTGCAAGGACGTATGAGTTCCAAACTGCACGGTCACCGCCGGGCGGGAGGGTCCTTCGTCTCTGCTCCCTGGCCTGGCCGCCAGGGCAGGCAGGACAGGCTCAGGGAGGGCGGAGGCGGTCTCCGGGGCCTGTCCTGGCTGGACGAGCGGGGGCGGGGTCGCGGCCGGGGATTGGCCCCCCGATGGCACCACCGCCACTTGTCCCTGGCTTACCGGCGGCACGACCACCGCTGTCGTCGGTATCGGC
>JBDRPT010000100.1:0-9474 GCA_043826785.1 Chloroflexota bacterium
TGGCGGCACGCGCGAAGCCACACTCGAGATCCTCAAAGACCTCGATGCAGAGAATAAACTAAATACAACGACCTTGATTGACACGGCGCGCGCGCTGCACATCCCCGCTCACGAAGCGTATGGCATGGCAACGTTTTATTCCATGCTCTCGCTTGAAAAACGTAAAAAGGTATTGCGTGTGTGCGATGGTCCGGTATGCTGGCTGAAAAGAGCAGTTCCAGACCATGGACAACAGGCCCTGGAAAAATGGTCGTCCGTAGTCAATGGTCAATGGTCTGTGGAACGCTCCTCATGCCTGGGTTTATGTGATCGTGCGCCAGCTGTTTTAGTGGAAGACGAACAAGCCGGACCGGTCAAAGCAAAAGAGGCCGGCAAAATTTGCAAGGGCTGGCGCGGGGTGGCAACCGATTACTCGAAACCGCGCAAAGGTGAGGTGCGCGTGATGGCCGCTTTGATCGGCAAAGTTGATCCGGATGAAATCGAATCTGCACTTGAGCATGGTGTCTATGATGGACTCAGGAAAGCGCTTCAATCGGAACCGATGGCTGTTCTCGCGGAAGTAGAGTCATCTGGCCTGCAGGGACGCGGCGGCGCAGGCTTCCCAGTTGGGCGCAAGTGGCGCTTTGTCGCCAGCGAAAAACGGACTCCGCGTTACATCGTCTGCAACGCGGATGAATCTGAGCCGTTGATCTTCAAAGACCGCGTATTGATGGAAACGAATCCGCACCAATTACTGGAAGGCATAACCATCGCGGGCTACGCCTGCGGCGCATCCGAAGCATGGATCTATATCCGCGGTGAATACGAACATCAGGCACGCTGTTTGGAACGGGCAATCGAGCAAGCCAAAGCAAAGAATTTGCTGGGTGAAAATATTATGGGGGACGGCTTCTCTTTCGATATCCACGTCCATCGCGGCGCGGGGGCATATATCTGCGGCGAAGAGACCGCGTTGATAGAATCGCTGGAAGGCAAACGTGGCGAGCCGAGGCTGCGCCCGCCCTTTCCGCCAACTTACGGCTTTCGCGGACAACCGACTGCAGTCAATAATGTAGAATCGTTTTGTGCCGTGCCGCATATCCTAAAGAATGGCGCGGAATGGTGGAAGGCGCGCTCCACTTATTCAACGCCCGGAACAAAAATGTACATGGTCCTGGGACATGTTAAAAATCCCGGGCTTTTTGAAGCGTCCTTTGGTTTGACCCTGCGCCAGATCATCAAGATGGGCGGTGGAATGCAGACGGACTCAAAATTCAAGTTCGCTCTGTGCGGCGGCGCGGCCGGGACAATTGTGGATAAAAGCCTGCTCGATGTGCCGATTGACTTCGCATCATCTCAACAGGGAATCTCCCTTGGCGCAGGCTCATTCCTCATCTGCGATCAATCGGTATCACCCATTGCCTTCCTGCGTGAGTTGCTGCACTTCTTCACGGCAGAATCCTGTGGAAAGTGCATGCCCTGCCGGGTCGGGACTTGGCGCTCGCTTGACATTTTGGAGCGTTTGGCAAGCGGGGAAGGCAGGCAGGGTGATACAGAAGAATTAAAGACTCTCGCTGAGCTCATGCAAGACACATCATTCTGCGGGCTTGGACAATCTGTCCCAATTCCAATGAATTCTGTTTTGACACATTTCGGTGCAGAGTTTGTGAAAGCAGAGATGCGATAATTCGATACTCGATATTCGGTAATCAAAAACGAATAACGAATTATCGAATATCGCCCCACAGGTGAACCATGGTTAATATAACAATCAACGAAAAGAAAATAGCCGCACGCGAAGGCCAAACAATCCTGCAAGTTGCGCAGGCGCACGGAATCGAGATCCCAACGTTGTGTTATCACAAGGACTTGTTCCCCTCCGGCAACTGCCGCATGTGCGTGGTGGAAGTAAAGGGCGGGAGGTTTTTACAAGCCGCATGTGTCGCCTCCGTTTGGGAAGGCATGGAGATCCAAACACACAGCGGGAAAGTTGTCAAAGACCGCAAATTGACTCTGGAACTCATGCTCGCCAATCATCCGCAGGATTGCATTACCTGTGACGTAAGCGGCGAATGCGAATTGCAGGATCTGGCCTATGAATACAAGGCATCGGCGCCAGAATGGGGAAGTAAAGGCACACGCTACCCTGTGGACAGCGACCCGAATCCTTTCATCCGCGTGGACATGAACCGCTGTATCTTGTGCCGTCGTTGCGTTTCGGCATGCGCAGAAATTCAAGTCCGTGACGTGTGGGGCGTGGCAAAACGCGGCTTTGACGAGGTCATCGTGGCGGGTGCAGGCACAAACATGCTCGAAGCGCGTTGTGAATCCTGCGGTCAATGCGTGGCGTATTGTCCAACAGGCGCGCTCTCGAACAAAATGAATTATGGAGTGGCACGCGCTCACCAGGTAAAGAAAATAACCACCACATGTCCGTATTGCGGCGTGGGTTGTCAATTTGACCTGCTGGTAAGGAAAAATAAGGTCATCGGCGTGCAGTCCAACCCCAATGCAGCCGTAAACGGAATGGCATTGTGTGTAAAGTGACGTTATGGCTATGATTACATCCATCATCCTGAGAGATTAACAAAACCAAGAATAAGAAGATATTTGCTGGAAGGAAAGAGGAAAGACGATATTCGGAAAACGATACTCGATAATCGCAAACCGAATATCGAATTATCCAATATCGAATCTCCCTGGGATTGGGTCGAAACTAAATGGGATACTGCCCTTGACATTACAGCTGATAGATTGATGAAAACCCGCGATCAATTCGGCGCAGACAGTGTGGGCTTCCTGACTTCGGCGAAATGCCTGAACGAAGAAAACTATTTAATGAACAAACTGGCGCGGCAGGTCATAGGCACGAACAACATTGACCACTGCGCCCGTCTCTGACACTCCAGCACGGTGGCCGGTCTGGCCACTTCCTACGGCTCGGGCGCCATGTCCAACTCCATTGAGGACATCACCGGGCAGGCAAAAGCCTTCTTTGTTATCGGTTCGAACACCACCGAGCAGCACCCGGTCATCGGGATGCGCATCCGCCAGGCGGTGAGACAACGCGAAGCAGTCCTGATCGTCGCTGACCCGCGCCGCATCCCGCTCACGGACTTCGCAACGATCCATCTCCAGCACAAGCCTGGCACCGATGCAGCCCTGATCAACGGATTGATGCAGATCATCCTGACGAACAGTTGGCAGGATAAGGAATTCATTGCCTCCAGGACAGAGGGATTTGATGAATTCGAAACGGTTGTGATGCAGTACCCGCCTGAGACCGTTGCCAAGATTACCGGGGTTCCCGTGGAGAAATTACTCCAGGCTGCTGAATTGTTGTCCCAGAACAAACCAATGGCGGTCCTGTGGGCAATGGGGATCACTCAACATATCACCGGTGTCCGCAATGTGATGGACCTGGCTAACCTGCAGATGTTACTCGGGAATATGGGTATCCCCGGGGGGGGCGTCAACCCTCTACGCGGGCAGAACAACGTTCAGGGTGCCTGCGATATGGGTGGTCTGCCGAATGTATATCCAGCCTACCAACCGGTCACCAACGAAGATGTCCGCAAGAAATTCGCAGATGCCTGGGGTGCGACCAGCGAAGCAAAGGTTGGCATGACGGTCACCGAAATGATCCCCGGCATCCTGGAAGGCAAGACCCGGGCCCTTTACATCCTCGGTGAGGACCCGGTAATGAGTGACGCGGATAGCTCCCACGTACGCGAGTGTCTCTCGGCCTGTGACTTCGTCATCCTGCAAGAACTGTTCGCCTCCGAGACGGCGCCGTATGCGGATGTGCTCCTGCCTGGTGTCTCTTTTGCCGAGAAGGATGGCAGCTTCACCAACACTGAAAGGCGCATCCAGCGCGTCCGCAAGGCAATCGAACCGCTCGGCGAGGCGCTGCCGGACTGGCAGATCATCTCCGGCCTGTCAAAACGGATCATGGCTGAAGGCAAGCGTGAGTTCAAAGTTGCTCCTTATGCCGGATGGGAATACGAGAACAGCACCCAGATCATGGCGG
This sequence comes from Chloroflexota bacterium, assembly GCA_043826785.1. Lineage (GTDB taxonomy): Bacteria > Chloroflexota > Anaerolineae > Anaerolineales > Villigracilaceae > JBDRPT01. The sequence goes on from JBDRPT010000100.1 coordinate 4,010, forward strand.
AAATCGCCGCCCTGACCCCCAGCTATGCCGGCGTCAGCCATGCCCGCCTGGAGGCTGGGGAGACATTCCAGTGGCCGGTCAAGGACGATGCCCATTCTGGGACGCCCATTCTCCACGTCGGGCAGTTTAGCCGCGGGATGGGTAAATTTACGCCCATCGAGCATGTCCCACCCGCCGAGCTGCCGGATGAGGAATATCCCATGGTGCTGAGCACCGGGCGAGTCCTTTACCACTGGCATGGCGGTCAAATGTCGCGCCGGTCGAAAGGGCTGCTGGAGATTTATCCAAAACCTCTGATCGAAGTCAATGAAGAGGATGCGCAGAAACTGGGATTGAACGGGAATAAGCGTGTCCGGGTCAGTTCCCGCCGCGGCAGCATCGTGGCAGAAGCCCAAGTGACCGACCGCGTCCCCCCGGGGATGGTCTACGGCAACTTCCATTTCCCTGAGGCCTCGATCAACGAATTGACCAACCCTGCCCTCGACCCGGTTGCAAAGATCCCGGAGTTCAAAGTCTGCGCGGTCAGGGTGGAAGCCGCCTGACAATTCCAACAGGGCTGGCCGAAGAACCGCCAGCCCTGACCGTTCTTTGGGGAGACACATTTCTCCTGCCACGGTTGGGGTACAATATCCTTCAGGAATCCGATGAACCCTGACGCTCTATTCGGCGGTATCGAAGGTGGTGGGACGAAATTCATCTGCCTGGTCGGGCGTGGACCGGGAGATATCCAGGCGGAAATACAGTTCCCGACGACAACACCGGAAGAAACTCTCCTCAAAGCTCTGGAATTCTTCACACCATATGCAGGTCAACTCGCTGCGATTGGACTGGCTCCCTTCGGCCCCCTGAATCTGGATCCGGATTCACCGACTTATGGTCAGATCACAGCCACGCCAAAGCCCGGTTGGACCGGGACGGATGTGCTCGCACCTTTCCGTGCCCTGTTTGGGATTCCACTTTCCCTTGACCTAGACGTCAACGCGGCAGCCTTCGGTGAATACACCTGGGTGCCGGAAAATCGCGGCCTGGACTCGCTGATATACTTCACCATCGGGACCGGGATCGGCGCAGGCATCATTGCCAACGGACAACTCGTCCACGGGTTGACCCATCCGGAGGCAGGCCATGTCCACTTACCTCATGACCGGGAAAGCGACCCATTCGATGGGATTTGCCGGTTCCACGGTGACTGTTTTGAGGGACTGGCCAGCGGCCTGGCAATCACTTCCCGCTGGGGGCAACCCGCCGATGCGCTTTCCGATAACCACCCGGCCTGGGAGTTGGAAGCCGGTTACATCGCCCAGGCGCTTGCAAACATCATCCTGACGATCTCGCCCCAGCGCATCGTCCTCGGCGGAGGGGTGATGAAAAGGGGAAAGCTATTTCCCCTCGTCCGAAGTCGTGTCCGCGAGCTTCTCAATGGTTATATCTCATCGCCGGTGGTCACCGGAAGCATGCAAGCATACATCGTCCCGCCCGGGCTGGGCGAATCCTCCGGTGTGCTGGGAGCACTCGCGCTGGCTCAAAAAATCCATGGAGGTGTCACATGACGGAATCTATTTGCTATGAGAACCTTGCCGATGCACTAAATAGTCTACCCAACGGATATCCGCGGACAGAATCCGGGGTCGAGATCCGCATCCTGGAAAAAATATTTACCCCCGAAGAGGCGATCCTGGCCTGTCAGCTTTCCCGGGAGTATGAGACGGTCGAAACGATCGCCCAACGGATCGGGTTGGCGGAGGAACAAACCCGGCACCAGCTCTTCCAGATGGCCAAGCGCGGCCTGGTCTGGTTTTCAAAGGAGGAAGGTAAAGCGTTCTTCAGACTGGCTCCTTTTGTTGTCGGCATCTACGAGGCCCAATTGGAAATCCTGGATGCTGAATTGGCGGGCTTCGCTGAGGAGTATTTTAAGCAGGATGCTGCCACCGGGATCATGAAACCCCAACCGGCCCTGCACCGCGTCCTGCCGGCGCAGAACACTGTCGCTGACGAATGGATCCTCCCATATGAGGATGTACGTGCGATCCTGCTCTCCGCCCAGGTCTATAACGTCCGCGACTGCATTTGCCGCGCCCAGAAAGGCCTTATTGACGACCCATGTGAATACCCACGCGAGATCTGTCTTAATTTTTCAAACATCGACCGCCCACCCAGGCCGGGGGATATCTCACGCCCAGAAGCGCTCGCTCTGCTGGAAAAGAGTGAGCAGGTTGGCCTGGTCCACACGGTCAGCAATGTCAAGGACGGGGTCGGTTATATCTGCAACTGCTGCAGTTGTTGTTGCGTCATCCTGCGGGCGATCACCGAGAACGGCATCCTGAATTCGGTCGCGCATGCCAACTACTTCGCAGTCATCGACGGTGACATCTGCTCGAATTGCGGAACCTGTGTCGAGCGCTGTCAGGTGAATGCCATCTCAGAAGGGGATGGCATCTCGGTCGTGGAACGGGTCAAATGTATCGGCTGTGGCCTGTGCGTGACCGGGTGTACCACCGGAGCAGCCAGATTGGAGCGCAAGCCCGAAGCCGAGATTATCCACCCCCCAGCGGATTTCGCCACCTGGGAAATCGAGCGCTTGCGCAACCGTGGCCTGGCCGATTAGACTCCAACCTGCACCTGATAGGATTCTAAATGACGGATCTGCATGTCGTCACCGGGGCCTTCGGGTACTCGGGGAAGTATATCGCCACCCGCCTACTCGAGCAGGGCCACAACGTCCGTACCCTGACCAACTCGATGCGGCGCGCCAACCCGTTCGGGGACCAAATCGAAGTTATGCCTTTCCATTGGGATCGCCCGGATGAACTGGCCAAATCGCTGCGCGGAGCCAAGGTGCTCTATAATACCTACTGGGTCCGTTTCAACCACTCGCTTTTCCGTCACGCAGATGCGGTCACGAACACCCTGGTGTTATTTGCCGCTGCAAAGCAGGCCGGAGTGGAGCGCGTCGTCCATGTCAGTATCACCAACCCGGACGAAGGCTGCCCATTGGAGTATTTTTCCGGGAAAGGACGGCTGGAGCGGGTCTTGATTGAATCCGGCCTCTCGTATGCCATCCTGCGCCCAACCGTGCTCTTCGGCAAGGAAGATATCCTGATCAACAACATTGCCTGGGCTCTCCGCCACCTGCCAGTCTTCGGCTTATTTGGGGACGGAAGCTACCGCCTCCAGCCAATCTATGTGGATGACCTGGCTGCCCTGGCTGTGGAACAAGGACAGAGACACAGCAACACCATCGTCGATGCCATCGGTCCCGAGACGTTCACCTACCGTGACCTTGTTGAGACTATCGCTGGAATCATCGCCGTGCACCGTCCGGTAATCGGGATGCCACCCATCTTGGCTTATGCTGCGGGCTGGACCCTGGGCCTGTTATTGGGAGATGTGATGATCACCTGGCCCGAGGTCAAGGGGTTGATGGCAGACCTGCTGTGCACGGACTCGCCTCCCACCGGGGACACCAAGCTGACAGAATGGGCGCGCGAGAACAGGAACCGGCTCGGGATCAAGTACGCCAGCGAACTGGCGCGCCGGAGAGACAGGACCGAGGTGTACTGATGGAAGAAGATGGAACTACAATGTTAATGAAGATTGCATCACCAGGGTCACCGCAGGCCGGCAAATAGTTGTATAATCATATAAGGTCATTATTATCATCGAAAAGGATGAGCGGTGGACAAAATACAGCATGCACCATACCTGCGGCAATTAAAAATCTTGGTTGTGGTCTCGGCAATTGTTGCCGTTATCACTCTCGGTATGTTCTTGGCCGGGACAAGCGCATTTGTGAGTTCCTTCAGCAACTTTGGAATCCCGCTCCTGTCAATCATCAACGCAGCGATGGCTATTTTTACCTGGAACAAAGTCAAGGATCAAGCGCATACCAGGAATATATTTGGGGGGTTTTCGATTTCCTTCACATTATGGGCGATCGCAGAAGCACTCTGGATGATTTTTGTTCTCATCAACCTTGACCCCTATCCATCGCTCGCAGATGTATTCTGGGCGGTTGGTTATATTCCTCTGATCCTCGCCCTGGTTACTTACTATCGCTCGTTTCAAGCGCAACTGGAAAAACGCCAGGTCATCGCAATCTCTGTGACCATCCTGGTCATCACCATTGTCTTCCTGAATTACATTTTGATCCCTATCGTCCAAGATTTCTCGTTGGACCGGTTGTTCGAGAGTTTCTTCAACCTGCTCTACCCCAGCCTGGATATCATCGTCCTGTTCCTCGCCATGTACCTGCTTATCGTGGGGCGGAAAAGCCGCTTTAATGTTGCCTGGACCTTCATTGCCATCGGCCTTGGAGCAACTTCTTTGGCTGATCTCGGCTTTACCTCTGCCAGTTGGTATGGTCTCTATTTTCCCGAGGAGACCAACTTGTTGAGTCGCATCATCGACTGGGGATATTTGCTCGGGTATCTGGCTCTCGCTTCTGGGGCATTTTCCTACCTTCTGGCCTTCAAACACCTCGACCCGCAGCCAACTGCGCCCGCTGCCATAGCGCCTACTGAGGAAATCCCCAATACTTATTACCTGATCTTTACGGATACCCAGAACCAGGTCATTGATTTGAGCAACAATTTTCTGGTCATGAAAGCCGCGGAGAGGAAATCGCTCCTCCAGGGACTACCCCTCTCATCTGTGTTGGGTCTCGATACCAAGAAGACAACCGATATACTCACTACGATCCAGAGAAACGGTCAGATCAAGGAAGTTTCGTACCAGATCAAGGATCCTCACGGGAATGACTACGCCGCCAAGCTTTCAGGTATCGCAATCTACGACACAGAAAAACGTTACCAGGGGGCAAACCTGTTGATCCAGACCCGCATCCCGGGTGGCATACCGTATAAGGATCTCAATCCGGACGAAGAAGAGACTGTCAAGTATATCTCCACCCGCTGCGGTTTGCCCGTCTATCCATATGGAGAGATTCTGCGCGCTTATTTCTCTGCCTATATCCTCCTGCTCTACTCCCTGCTCGTCCAGCACGTCGGTGAACCTGTCGGTCTTGCGCTGATCACCTTTCTATCCGATACGGCAGTCCAAAACCGATGGGAGGTCAAGATGACCTCGGAATCGGTCTGGGTTTCTGGCGATTATGCTCCGCTAAAACTGCTTGAGATCCTGCCCCGCCTCTTGGGGTTAGCCCGATATTACGTCTTCCGCTTGATCGGTGTGCAGACGGTCAGCGAGGCGACGAATGCCATGGAATCCCAGATGGACACTGTTACTCTTACGATCGCGAAAGATTTCGGCCTGCGCAGGATTCCAATGTAAGCGGTTTCACCAACCAGTAGGTATTGAAATGTCATCCCTGTCAACCCAAAGTTAAAATGTCACCAAGGATGACAAAGTAGAAATGTCCCCTAATCGTGGGAAGCAGAGATGTCCCCTTGAGGGGCATTTCGTTTAGACAGGGGTGATGCAAAACCTTTTCGCCAAGGGTGGTTGGG